>NZ_JAZDDH010000002.1 GCF_037081715.1 Halalkalicoccus sp. CG83 | reverse complement strand
TCGTCCTTGTCCTCACTGATGAGTCGGACGACCTCCTCGGTGAGGCCCTTCTCGCTGCGCAGGGCGCTGCGTTCCTCGTTCTTGTGGTCGAAGCGCTCCTGGTTCTTGGTGAGTTCTTCTGAGCTCATTGTTGTATGTATGGGATGATTGGCGCGCTGTTCAGGCCGTCTGGTAGACTTCCTCGCGGACCCAGTCGTAGCCCTTGTCCTCGAGCTTCTCGGCGAGTTCGGCGTCGCCGCTCATGGCGATCTCGCCGTCGAGCATGACGTGGACGCGGTCGGGCTTGACGTAGTCGAGGATCCGCTGGTAGTGGGTGATCTGGAGGATCCCGGTGCCCTGCTCGTCGCGCAGCGCGTTGATCCCCTTCGAGACGTCCTGCAGACGGTCGATGTCGAGCCCGGAGTCGATCTCGTCGAGCACCGCGATCGAGGGCTCCAGGAGAGCCGCCTGCAGAACCTCGTTCTGCTTCTTCTCGCCGCCCGAGAAACCGGCGTTGAGGTAGCGACGGGCGAACTTCTCGTCCATGTCGAGCATCTCCATCTTCTCCGAGAGGAGCTGCTGGAACTCCGCGACGCCCAGCTCGCCCTCGTCGGCCTCGCCCTCCATCGGGCTGGTGTCGAAGCCGGTGTCCTCGGACTCGGTTCGCTCCTCCGCTTCCTCCTCGTCGTCGTCCTCGAACAGCTCCTCGCGCTCGTCGAGCTTGGCGTTGACCGCCGTTCGGAGGAAGTTCGACATCGTCACGCCCTCGATCTCCGCGGGGTACTGGAACCCGAGGAACACGCCCAGCGCGGCACGCTCGTTGGGTTCGAGTTCGAGCAGGTTCCACGTGCGTTTGTCCTCGGGGATCTCGAAGTCCTCGCCGAACTCGTCCTCCCGGAGGTGGATCAGCACCTCGCCCTCGGTGACCTCGTAGGCGGGGTGGCCGGCGATCACCTTCGCGGTGGTGGACTTCCCGCTGCCGTTGGGGCCCATCAGCGCGTGTATCTGACCGGATTCTACCTCCAGGTTCACCCCGTTGAGGATCTTCTCGGCCTCCTCGTCGGTTGCGACTTCCGCGTGTAGGTTTTTGAGTTCAAGTGTTGCCATGGTGGCTTCCTCAGTCGGCTAGAGGGACGGCTGTGGCGCCCATAATGCTTTCGTATCCCGCACCAATCGATTTTCGAATCGGGAAGATTAGTTCGCTACGCGTGAACACGTGACTACGTGAAACTGCTCAGGCCGGTCTGCTGCTGGCCCGACTTCACCTCGTCCCACGAGATGTCGAGCGCCTCGAGCACGCGAGCGATCGGGCCCTTGAGCGTCTTCTCGAGCATCTTGTCGTAATCGACCTTGAACTCCTCGGGGATCTGGTCTGCGTACTCGAAACAGATCACGTCGGGGCTCCGCTTGAACTCCCGGTAGAGCTGATCGCGCTGTGGGTCGAGCCCCTGCTCTTCCTCCATGCGCCTGAAGAAGGCGGGATGGACCTTCTTCAGGTAGAGCCGTTTGGGCTTGCTCCCGCGGGTGAAGTTCGTCCCCAGAAGCAGGTTCGCGTACTTCGCGCCGCGGACGTGGGCGGTGTCGGTGTCGTAGGCGTCGAGGCGCTTTCCGATCCCGCCGGGGATGCCGATCTCGTCGAGTGAGATCTCCTCCTCGAGGAAGTCGGAGATCTCGTCGTGGACGTACGTCTTGACGTTCTCGAGGTCCTCCCCGAGGACGATCATCTCGATCACGTCCTTCTGGACCCGCTTGGTGATCGGCGCGATGTCCGAGCGCTTGTACTCGAAGCCGGTGATGTCGATGTCGTCGACGTCTTGGCCCTCCTTCCAGACGATGTGGCCCGCGTAGCGCTTCTTCCGGCCGGCCTGGAAGAACCGCCGGTAGAGCTTCTCGAACTCGATCTCGAAACGGTGCTCGTCGGCGTCCAGCGTCTCGCGGGCGAACTCGTCGTACGAGGCGTTGATGTGCTCCTCGATCTCGAACGACTGTTCGATCGCGCTCTCCTTTCCGACGTCGGCGCCGAGTTCGAGCATGATCGAGTCGGTGTCGCCGTAGGTCACCTCGTAGTCGATCTCGTTTGCCGACCGCTCCGTGAACTCGATGACCTCCCGGCCCGTCGCCGTCACCGCACCCGCGACGTCCTTGTCGTAGAGTCGGAAGCGTTCCCAGCCGAGCACCCCGTACAGCGAGTTCATGATCACCTTCACCGCGCCCTGCTGGCGGTCGTAGATCTCGAACTCGGCGTCGCCGGGGGCGTGCTCGTCACGGAGCGCCTTCTTGTCGTCGCGCTCGGAGAGCAGTTCGTCGACCATCGACCGGATGATCCCGTCGGGTTCGCGCTTGAACTCCATGCCGTTGGGCGCGCGGTAGGTCTCGCCCTCGTAGTCGGGGCCCGCCTTGGTCTCGGGCGAGGCGTTGATCGTCACCATGCACATCGGGTACAGCGACTTCAGGTCGAGCACCGTGACGTTCTCCTTCACGCCGGTGATGGGGTCGAAGACGGCGCCGCCCTCGTACTCCTCGGCGTCGACCCGGCCCTTCGAGGGAAGCGCGAACTCGCCGTGGACCTTGTGCAGGACGTACATGTCGACGGTGTCGCCGGGCGTCGGGGCGTCCTCGAGCTTGCAGCCGACGAACGTGCGCACCTCGTCCCAGAAGGCAACGATGTCCTGGCGGCGATCGATCTCCACGCAGAGCTCCACGTCACGGACGTTGTACTCGAGCAGGCGCTCGGGGTTCTGCTCCCAGAGGTCGCCGATGTCGCCCGCGTAGCGCTCCTTGCCGACGCCGAGTTCGGTCTCCGCCACCGCGTCCAACCGGTAGGAGTCGAGCTCGGTGAACTGCGTGCGCTTGTAGGCGTAGAGCAGGTCGAAGACGACGCGGCCCTTGACGTTGGGTCCCTGCCAGTCGCTTCGCCACACCTCGTTCACGCGCGAGAGGCGCTCCATCGAGAGGTCCTCCTCCGCACCGCCGTCGAGGCGATCCAGCCGGTCGATCAGATACGGCGCGTCGAAGTCGTCGACGTTCCAGCCGGTGAGCACGTCGGGGTCCGTCTCCTCGATGTAGGACAGATAGGCGTCGAGCATCGCCTCCTCGCGGTCGAACGCCCGGATCTCGATCTCGGCGTCGTCGGTGATCGGCGCGTAGTCCGGAAGCTCCGCGGGCGACGCCCCAGCCCCCTCGGGCGCGACGTAGAGCCAGCCGACGTACTCGTCCCGGTGAGAGTCGTGGCTCGTGAGACAGACGATCGGTTCCTCGCCCTCCTCGGGGAATCCCGAGCGGTCGTCGACCTCGAGGTCGAACGTGTGGACGCACGGGTCGACCTGGAGGTCGGCGACCTCGACCTCCTCGTGGTGGACGCGGAGCGGGCCGTCTCCGTCGTTCTCGCGACGCTCCGGAACCCGGATGCCGCTCTTGATCCCCGTGTCGATCAGGAACCGGTTGGGGAAGAGGATGTCCGCCTCGTAGTGGTCGAACCGGTCGCGGATCGCCCCCACGTCCCGCGGCGTCCGGCCGAAGATCTTCGTCAGCGCCTCGCCCCGGATCGACTCGTAACCCTCCTCGCTGCCGGTGATCCGTCCGTCCTCGAGCTTCCCGTCGTCGAGCGTCGCCGTCGGCGCGTAGAAGTAGGGGCGAAAGTCGTAGACGCGGACGTGTTCGGCCTCGCCCTCGTCGGTACGTCCGAAGACGTGGATGATCGGGCGCTCGCCGTCGGTGGTCTCCTCGACGGTGTAGTTCACCTGCGTGATGCCGATCTCGACGGTCTCCTCGGTCGGGGGAAACCGTCGTTCGTCGAGGTCGACGACCTCCCCCTGCTGGCCGCCGTTGCCTGCGACGGCCCGTGCCTCGGCGGCCGGCCGCTCCTCGTCCTCGGAGGCGCCCGCGTACGCGGAGAGACCCGACTGCTCCGACTGATTCATATCGCGTGAGTTGGACATCGGGGGCTAAAACCCTTCGTGGTTCGTCCCCCGCGAACCGCCGGCTTCGAGCGTTCGTCGGCCGATTCTCCGCTTCGCTCGTCGATGCTGGCAACGACCGACGGAGCAACAAGACATATATCGTGCTAACACATACCAGGTATCGGTGACGACGATGTCAAGCGCCGATCACGGCCAGCACGGTGACGCCGACGACGAACGCACGGAGCTCGACGCGGTCGAGTCCGTCGAGACGTACGAGACAACCGAGGGCATCGTCTTCTACGACGTCCGGAACCCGCTCGCGTGGGTGAAGGCGAACCACAGCGTCTCGCTGCCCGACCAGGTCTGAACGCCCGACCCGCGGATCCCGTCCCGCCCTCGATGTCGAACCGCTTTTGCTCGCGCCGATCGACCGTTCGAGCGTGCTTCCCGACGAGCTCGACGAGCGATCGAAACACGAACCCGACGAGCCCGACCTGGGTCCCGACGTCCCCGACGCTACCTCGAGCGGGGGGCTCCTCGGGCCCGAGGGGACCTCGAAGGAGCTTCTGGGCACGTTCTGGAAGCTCGTCCTCCTGTTCAACGTCGGACTGCTCGCCGCGAGCCTGGGCGCGATGCTGCTGGTCTTCGAGGGACGACTCCGGTTAGGGGGCGGCCTGCTCGCCGCCGGTCTGCTCGCGCTCGGGCGCGGGGTCTACCGATATCGTCGGATCGATCCCCGATCGCTCGGCGAGGACGAGGACGACAACGGCTAACCGGCCCGCGACGCTACGTGGGGACATGCGAACGGTCACCGACGAGAGCGGCACGCGATATCTCCTGCTCAAACGCTCGGGCGAGTCGAGCCTGGTTCGCGATCCCGACTCCGGCGAGGAGCGGTATCTCGACAACGGCGAGCTCTCCCCGGCGGAGGGCGAATCCGTGCTCGAGACGGCCGCCGCGGAGGTCGACGAGCCGATCAGACGGCTGGTGAGCGCCGTCCACGACGACCGCACCCTGGGGCTCCTGCTCGTCCTCGAGTCGGGCGGTCCGCTGTCGGCCCGCGAACTGCTCGGGATCGACGCCCTCTGCGAGAGCGACCTCCACGGCACGCTCGCCGAACTGCGCGCCGCCGGCTTGATCGAGGAACGAGACGTGGGCGGCGAACGCGGCTACGGAACGACCGACCTCACGACCGAGGCCCTCTCCTCACTCCGCGGCGAGTAGCGGCTCGTCGCCGCGCTCGACCGTCGAGCGGTTCGTCGTCGGGTCCTTCCTCACCGTCACGAGCTCGTCGGCCGCCCCCACGAGCTCGTCGTCGTGGCTGACGACGACGATCTGCTCGACGCCGATGTCGCGCATCGACTCGACCAGGTCGACCAGCTTCGAGACGTGCCCCGAGTCGAGAAAGACCGTCGGCTCGTCGAGGATCAGCGGCGGCATCGGCGCCGCCCCTTCGATCCCCTCCGCGAGCAGCCGGTAGATCGCACACCGCAGCGAGAGGTTGAACAGCGCGCGCTCCCCCCCGGAAAGCTGGTCGGGATCGAGCGGCGAGCCGTCCTTCTGGTAGACCGTGAGCTCGTACTCGCCGGTGAGCTCGATGTGGGCGTAAGCGTCGTTCTGGTAGACGAGGTCGAACGTCTCGTTCAGCATCCGCTCGAGATGCTCGACGTTTCGCTGGCGGAGCTCCGCACGCAGACGCGCGTACATCCCCTGGAGCTGTTCGGCCTCGCCGTAGAGCGAGTCGAGCGCGTCGAGTCGTTCGGCGACGGTCTCGCGGCGCTCACGGAGCGCGTCGAGCGCGTCGAGCTCGTTTCTGACGCCGCCGATCCGGTCGCGCAGCTCGCTTTCCCGCTCGGCGAGCTCCGCGAGCTTCTCGCGGACCTTCTCGAGGTACTCCTCGGCCTCTCGTTTGTTCGCCTCGGCCTCCTCGATTCGATCGGGGTCGTACTCCACCTCGAGCGCTCGCTTCCGGTCGCATTTCTCCGCGAGGCGTTCGCGTCGTTCGTCGTTGAGCGTCGCGAGGCTCTCGCGACGCTCACGCACCGACTCGAGCTCGTCGCGGGCGTCCTCGAGCTCCTCGATCGTCTCCGAGAGCGCCTCGAGGCGCTCGATCCGCTCGGTCAGGGCCGTTCGCTCCTCGTCGAGCTCCGAGATCCGCTCCTGATGGGTCGTCGCTCGCTCGTCGGCGTCGACCGCCTCCCCGCGGGCCTCCTCGGCCTCCTCCTCGAGCTCCGCGGCCCGTTCTTCGAACTCCTCGATCCGGTCGCGCTTCTCCGCCAACGCCGAGCGACGATCCGAGAGGAGCTCCTCGACGCTCTCGCGGCGCTCGCGTCGGCGCTCGATCCCGGTCTCGGCCTCGGCGAGCGACTCGGCTCGATCGATCCGGTCCTCGATCGCCTCGCGTTCCTCGCGGAGCGCTTCGAGGTCGCACTCGAGCTCCTCGACGCGCTCGCGCCGGTCCTCGAGCGCGTCGACGTGTGGCGAGCCCTCGACCGACTGGCCGCACTCGGGACACTTGCCCGCCTCCCGCAGTCGTTCGCCCTCGGAGACCGCCTCGCGGGCGCTCTCGAGGGAGGCCCGCAGCTCCGTCTCGCGTTCGCGGAGCGTCTCGCGCTCCTCGCGGAGCTCGGCCAACCAGTCGTCGGCCCCGCCGGGCTCGACCGGTGCCTCGGAGAATCGTTCGCGCCGACGCTCGATCTCCTCGTCCAGTTCCTCGAGCGCCTCGCGGCGTTCCTCGAGCGCGTCCTTCCCTTCCTCGATCTCCTCCTCGAGCGCCTCGCGCTCCTCGCGGGTCCGTTCGGCCCGCGAGTCGAGCTCCTCGGCCCGTTCGGCCCGCGAGTCCGCCTCCGTCGACGCGCGCTGTTTCTCGACGCTTCGCTCGCGGATCGACTCGCGAAGCTCCTCGTGGTCGTCCTCGAGCGCGTCGAGGCGCTCATCGACCGCGGCGGCGTCGGCGCCCGGCTCGAGGGAGGTCTCCGCTCGCCGTTCGTCGCGGGTCGACTCGAGCTCCGAGATCCGCTCGCGTAGCTCTCGAAGGCGCTCGCCCAGTCGCTCGCGGTCGTCCTCGGTCCCGGAGATCGTCCCGCGGAGCTCCTCGATCGACTCCTCGAGTTCCGAGAGCTCCTCGCGGGTCTCCTCGCTCTCCTCGAGGGTCTCGATCGCCTCCTCGCGAGCGCGTTCGGCGTTCTCCTCGTTCGTCTCGAAGCGTTCGATCTCCGCTCGAACCTCGTTGAGCGCGCTCTCGAGCTCGTTGAGCGTGGCCGGGAGGTCGCGCTCCTCCTTCTCCTCGATCTGGGAGTCGAGCTCGTGGAGCCGCCCCTGGACGTCCGAGCGGACGTCGCTGACGCCCAGCCGGGCCTCGCTGACGCGCTCGCGGTACTCCTCGAGACGGCCGAGTTGGAGCAGGTCGTCGATCATGTCCTGGCGCTCGCCCGGCGTCGCGTGGATCAGCTTGTTCACCTCGCCCTGGCGAACGTAGGCGCAGTTGACGAACGCGTCGGCGTCCATTCGCAGGAGATCCTCGACGAACGCCTCGACGTCGCGGGCGCCGTCGACGGTCCCGTCGGGCGTCTCGAGGACGCATTTCGCGGTCTGGGCACGCTCGCCCGACAGCCGCAGGCGCCGCTCGATCCGGTAGGACTCGCCGTCGTGGGCGAACCATAGCTCGATCTCGGCGTCCTCGGCGCCGTTTCGGATGGCGTCCTCTAGCGTGCCCTCCAGCGCCGAGGCGCCGTAGAGCGCGAAGAAACACGCCTCGAGCAGCGAGGACTTCCCGCTGCCGTTGATCCCGTGAATCACCGTCACGCCCCGATCCAGGTGTAGGTCGGTCTCGCCGTAGGGCTTGAAGTTCTCGAGGCGGAGGCGCTCGAACCTCACAGGTACTCCTCCATCGAGGACTGGCCGTCGCCCGTGCCGCCGGGCCCCTCCGCGACCTCCGCCGCCTCGACGTCGTGGACGCCGTCGTCGTCGGCGTTCTCCGCGGTTTCGGCGTCGACGGTCCCGACGTTCGCGTTCTCGATGCCGTCGGTGGCGGCGTCCTCCGCGACCTCGGTGGTTTCGGCGACGTCGGTTCCGGTCCCGTCGGGATCGGCCGGCTCGTCGGCCGCCGTCTCGTCCTCGGACGGTCCGATCTCTCCACCGTCGAAGGCGTCGGGATCCTCCTCGAGCAGGGTCCGGACCCGCTCCTCGACCGTCTCGCGGACGTTCGAGTCGGCGACCTTGCTCGCGCGGACGGTCTCGTCGATGTCGCTCGCGGCCTCGCTCAACCCCAGATCGCGGATCGACTCCCGGACCGCCGCGTCTGGGTCCGCGAAGCTCACGGTCACGTCGCCCTCGGCCTCGATCTCGCGGGCGTCGTTCACCCGAGCGATCAGCGCGCCGCGGTCGCGAGCGAACGACTCGACGTCGGCGGGCGTGATCGCGTTCCCCTCGCCCTCGACGGTGACGACGACGACCCGGTCCGCGAGGTCGTGCTGACCGACCCGCTCGAGGACGCGTTCTGCGCCCTTGCCCTCGCCGAGTTCGACGTCGACGAAGACGAACTCGCGGGTGGGGAGGCCGCGACGGGTGATGTGGACGTCGTCGCCCGTCGATCCGTCCTCGGAACCGAAGGTGACGAGGTTGTAGCCCCGGTCGTCGCGTTCCGCGGCGCTCGTTCGTTCGGTCGAACCGCAGTAGGTGACCCACGTCTCCCCGACCTGCGCGCGGTCGGGGTGGTGGTTGTCGCCGAGCAGCATCGCGTCGAACGCCACGGAGGAGCGTTCGAGCAGCTCCTCGGTGTCCCAGTCGGCGTAGGCGAAGGGTTCGAACAGCCCGTGGGTGACCAGCGCGGCGTGTTCGGTGTTCGGCGGCTCGAACGCGTACTCGAGCTCCTCGCGCCGGGACTGCGGGACGTGATCCAGCCCGTAGAACGTGGTCTCGCCGATCTCGGTGCCCGAGTCGTCGAGCCGGGTGGCGAGCCCGAGACGTTCGAACAGGTCGAGCCACTGGCCCTCCCGGGTTCCCTCGTGGTTGCCGACGACCGCCAGGAAGGGGATCCCGGCGTCATCGAGCGTCCGGAGGGCGTCGAGCGTGCCCAGCAGGTCTCCGAGGTCGGGACGACGGTCGTGAAAGAGGTCGCCCGCGTGAACGACGGCGTCGACCTCGGCGTCGATCGCGTCCTCGATCACGCGTTCGAAGGCGGAGAGGAAGTCGGCCCGTCGCTCGGCCGAGTGGTACTGGCGATACCCGATATGGGTGTCGCCCGTGTGGATGACCCGCGTCATGTCCCGCCGTTCGCGCGGGGCGCGTATAAGCTCAGTGGAGGCGTCGTCCGAACGAAACTCGGCGGACGAGCCGCGAAGCGAGGGGCACGAACCGGGGGCTCAGCGCGAGTCGATCGAGAGCGTATAGAGCCGTTTGCGGGCGTCGGAGAAGGAGAACCGCGACTCGACGACGTCGACCTCCTCGAGCCGGTTCAGCGCGTAGCGAACGGTTCGTGGAGGAAGCAGCGTCTCCTCGGCGAGCTGGCTCTGGGTCAGCGTCTCGTTGTACTCGAGCACCTTCGCGACGAGCTTCGCGCTCGGGGGCAGCTCCCGGACCGCCTCCCAGCCCGTCTCGTCCGTCCGCTCCGTCGACACCGCCTCTGGTGCACTCATTACCGATCGATAGCGAATACAGCGTGATAATATTTCCTGTTTGTGATTATTACCCTTAGGAATGGGCCGTCCGGTTGGGTCGACCCGAAACCTCTTATGAACCAGCGACCTACAACGTCGCAATGACCGACACGGTAGAGGACATCGACCTGCCATACGAGGAGGACACCTCCAAGCAGGAGAAGATCGAGTCGTTGCGCGAGCGCCTCACGGTCCTCGAGGACCAGAACGAGGAGATGCGCGACAAGCTGCTCGACGCGAACGCCGAGAACAACAAGTACCAGCAGAAGCTCGAGCGGCTGACCCACGAGAACAAGAAGCTCAAGCAGTCTCCGCTGTTCGTCGCCACCGTCCAGGAGCTCACCGACGAGGGCGTCATCATCAAACAGCACGGCAACAACCAGGAGGCGCTCACCGAGGTCACCGAGGAGATGCGCGCCGAGATCGAGCCCGACAGCCGGGTCGCGGTCAACAACTCGCTGTCGATCGTCAAGACCCTCGACAGCGAGACCGACGTGCGCGCCCGCGTGATGCAGGTCGAGGAGAGCCCCGACGTCACCTACGCCGACATCGGCGGGCTCGACGAACAGATGAACGAGGTGCGCGAGACCGTCGAGATGCCGCTTCTCAAGCCCGACGCCTTCGAGAAGGTCGGGATCGACCCGCCGAGCGGCGTCCTGCTGCACGGCCCGCCGGGCACCGGCAAGACGATGCTCGCGAAGGCCGTCGCCAACGAGACCGACGCCACCTTCATCAAGATGGCCGGCTCCGAGCTCGTCCACAAGTTCATCGGCGAGGGCGCGAAGCTGGTTCGTGACCTCTTCGAGGTCGCCCGTGCCCACGAACCCGCGGTGCTGTTCATCGACGAGATCGACGCGATCGCCTCGAAGCGAACGGAGTCGAAGACCTCGGGCGACGCCGAGGTCCAGCGTACCATGATGCAGCTCCTCTCGGAGATGGACGGCTTCGAGGACCGCGGCGAGATCCGCATCATCGCCGCCACCAACCGCTTCGACATGCTCGATCGTGCGATCCTCCGGCCGGGTCGGTTCGACCGACTCATCGAGGTGCCCAAGCCCGACGAGGAGGGTCGCAAGCTCATCTTCGAGATCCACACCCGCAACATGAACGTCGCCGACGACGTCGACTTCGAGTCGCTCGCCGACGAGGCCGAGGAGGCCAGCGGCGCGGACATCAAGGCGATCTGCACCGAGGCCGGCATGTTCGCGATCCGCGACGACCGCACCGAGGTCCGGATGGCCGACTTCGAGGCCGCCTGGGAGAAGATCCAGGCCGAGGACGAGGACGAGGACGTCTCGAAGACGTTCGCGTAACCTCCCGGCCACGCCTCGTTCTGCCGTTCTCCGTGTCGATCGTTCGCCGAGCCGCAGCTCAGAGCGCGAAGACGGCGTAGGGAAGGAGGAACAGCACCAGCGTCATCACGAGCAGGACGATACCGTAGCCGAGCAGGGTGCCGCCGACGGTGCGCCAGACGGGGTGGTCGAACGTCGCGAGGTCCATAGTCGACGGTCGTGAGGGATCGGTTAAACTCTACTGGACGATGTCGCCGACCCGTCGAGGCTCGCCGCGCAGGGCAGGGTCCTTCTCGACCATCTGCAGGATCTCGTGGTCGGTGACGTCCCAGTAACGCTTCTGTGTGGCCTCCTCGATCAGTTCGCGTTCGAGACGGAACTCGGTTCCCTCGTAGACTACGTCGACGCCCTCACCGTCGATCGATAGCGTCGTCATGGTTCGGGCGAGGACCTCCCGGAACAAGACGGTATCGTCCGACGCGCGGCGGACGAGCACGGGAAGTTTATGCAGGAGGGTCGCTCAGAGGTGATCGTGTCACTCCGACCGGACCCTCTCTCGGAGCTCGCGATCCCCGCCGGAACCGTCGTCGAGGAACACGACCTGGTGGTCGACGGCGACGTCCTCGTCGGCGGCCAGAGTACGATCGAGTTCGGCGTTCGTGGACGGAACGTGGTCGCCGGCGAGCGCACCCGCTTCGGCGGCCACATCGAGGCGGAGGGCGACTGCCGGCTGGACACCTGGTGTACCGTCGCGGACGACGTACTCGTCGGCGGCGACGCCTACCTCGGCGAGCGCGTCGAGATCGACGGACGGCTGGTCGTCGGCGGCGACCTCGACATCGGCGACGACGTCCAGATCGCCGAGGGGTTCGAGGCCAGCGGCTGGATCGTCATCCGCAACCCGATGCCGACGATCGTCTTCCTCTTCATGTACCTCACGCACCTGCTCCGGATCGGCGAGGACGACGCCGCCGGCGAGCTCGTCGAGGAGCTGTTCGACGAGGACGACGAGTCCGACCCGCTCACCGTTCCGCAGGGGGCGACCGTCTCCGACGACGCCTGGCGAGTGTCGGCGCCCGCCCGCATCGGGCGGGACTGCCGGCTCCACGGCAACATCCGCGCGGAGTCGGTCACGGTCGACGAGGAGACGGAGATCTTCGGCAGCCTCCGCGCCAGGGGCGACATCGACGTCGCGGCGGGGACCGTCGTCCACGGCGACGTGACCACCCGGAGCGGCACCGTCACCGTCGCCGACGGCGCCCGGGTCTGGGGCGACATCTCCTGTGAGCACCTCGAACTCGCCCGCGATGCCGTGGTCGACGGGACGATCCGTGCCCGCGGTGAGGTCCAGACCGGAGTCATGCCCTCCGAGCCCGATCCCGACGGCTCGCCCCAGTAGGTCGGCCGACGATCGCCGAGGAGTGCGTCGCCGCGACGGCCGTCCGACCGAGCGAGAAGTCGACGACGGGACCGTATCTGACGATGAATGATGAGGTTCGGCGAGCGATTTAAGTCGGCCCCGATTATGGAAACAGATAGCAATGCCCATTGACTCCTCGTTCGAACAGAACCGAGAGAAGGTAGACACCCATCGAGGCCACGACGTCTGGGGCCCGGTCGACGAGCCAGAGCAGCTAGGAATCCACGGTACGCACGTCGCCGTGGACTTCGACATCTGCATCGCCGACGGTGCGTGTCTGGAGGACTGCCCGGTCGACGTCTTCGAGTGGGTCGACACGCCGGACCACTCCGAGAGCGAGATCAAGGCGGATCCGACGAACGAGGCCCAGTGCATCGACTGCATGCTCTGCGTCGACGTCTGCCCGGTCGACGCCATCGACGTCGACGCCGGCCGCGCGGGACGCAGCTGAGGACGAACCGCCCCACGACAGCACGCCAGAACACCAACACCACCAAAACACGACATCGATGTACACGATCACGCTAACGAAGGGCGTACCGGACTTCAGCGAGGGCGCGGTCTCGTTCGACGAGGACGGCCACCTCGAGCGCGGGAAGACGCCGACGGTGATGAACCCGAACGACGAGTTCGCGCTGCGGGCGGCCCTCCAGACGAAGGTCAGACACGGCGGTACCGCGGCGGTGATGAGCATGGGCCCGCCGGGCTACGGCGAGATCCTCCAGGAGGCGATGCGCTCGGTCTACGCCGACGAGCTCTACCTCCTCTCCGACCGGGAGATGGCCGCCGCGGACACCTGGGCGACGGCGATCACGCTCGCGACCGGGATCGAGAAGGTCGCCGAGCAGCGCGAGCAGCCCGACCTCGTCTTCGCGGGGTTCAAGACCGCCGACGGCGAGACCGGCCACACCGGGCCGCAGGCCTGCTGGTGTCTCGACTGGCCGATCCTCACGCACGTCATCGCGCTCGACGTCGTCGAGGGAACCTCGACTGGCAATCAGAACTCGCGGAGTTCTGATGACGTCGACGAGGAGGAACGCACCGTCCGGGCGAAACGGCTCGTCGAGGGGGACATCGAGGAGATCGAGACCGTCGAGGCGCCGCTTCCGGCGGTGATCGTCACCGACCCCGAGTTCGAGCCCGTCTACCGTCGAGCCGAGCACCGTCTCACCCACAAGGACCTCCGCGAGGAGACGACCGAGCGCGCGAAGTCCCACGAGGACCACCTCACGACCTGGGACCACGCGGACCTGAACCTCGATCCCGACTACATCGGGCTCGACGGCTCGCCGACGATCGTCTCGGGCGTCGACCCGATCCCGAAACCCCCCTCCGAGCGCGAGGCGACGATGGTCGAGCCGGACGACGAGTCGAGGATGGGGGAGGTGCTCGACGAGCTGCTTCCGTACGCCGAGGGCGGCCGGGCGGCCGCGGGGGGTGACTGAACGTGGTCGATCTCGATCCGCGAGAGTACGAGATCGCGGAGCTCGGCCCAAAGGTGCGGGAAGTAGAGGAGCTCGACGAGCTCGAGGAGATGCTCGAACTCGAGGAGGGCGGACCCAACCGCGAGGACGTGAAGACGCTGCTGGTCAGCCGGATCGAGAGGGTCGAGGCCGAGGACGAGGAGGAGGACGCCGGCGAGGTCGACCCCTCGGCGCACACCGTCGCGGAGCTGGGCAATCTGATCCGGAAGGTCGACGACGTCGACGAACTGGAGGTGCTGCTCGAGGAGGAGAAGAAGGGCCAGGACCGAAAGACCGCCAAACGGCTTATCGAACAGCAGCTCGACTCGGTCCGGGGCAGCGAGGAGGGCGAGGAGCGAGAACGGCTCTCGCCCGAGGAGAAACACCCCGACCTCGACCACCCTACCGCGGACAAGCAGTACGTCTCCGCGCTCACGGACGGCGTCTACCGCGACATGTGGGTCTACTGTGAGACCCAGCGCGGCGAGCTGATCGACGTCTCGCGGGAGATGCTCGGGAAGGCCCGCGAGCTGATGGACGAGTACAACGACGAGTACGACGAGGCCGAACGCGTCGTCGCGGTCGTGATCGGCGACGAGGCCGAGGGGATCGCGGAGGAGACGATCGCCTACGGCGCGGACGTCGCGGTCTATACCGAGGACCCCCGGCTGGAGCGCTTCTACCACAAGCCCTACACCGAGGTGTTCTGCGAGATGGCGCGCGCCGGATCGCCGAACCACGGGGACGACGCGGACGCCGACTGGAAGACGATCGAGGGCGACGAGGACGCCGACGAGCAGCCGTACGACGAGCCCCGCTACGCGCTCTTCCCGGCGACGAACAACGGTCGCGACCTCTCGGCGCAGGTACAGGGAGAACTCGACTCCGGGCTCGCGAGCGACTGCTCCGGTCTCTACATCGAGAAGACCGTGATCTCCAATCCGGCGAAGACCGGCGAAGCGGGCGACAAGAAGGAGTTCGAGCGCGTCCTCCACATGAAACGACCCGACTTCTCGGGGTTCGAGTACTCCACCATCCTCTGTCTCGACGCGCCCGACCGGGAGTTCCACCCGCAGGGGGCATCGGTGATCCCGGGCAGCTTCGAGATGCCCGAACCCGACCCCGAGCGCGAGGGCGAGGTGGTCGAGTTCGACGCGACGCTCTCCTCGGACTGGTTCCGCGTGACGGTCGAGGATCACGACCGCCTCGAGGGCGGCGTCGACCTCACCGGACGGGAGGTGATCGTCGCACTGGGACGCGGCATCGGCGACGATCCCACGCAGGGGGTCGAACTCGGCCTCGACCTGGTCGACGCGTTCGACGACGCCGACCTCGGCATCACCCGCGGGATCGTCACCTCCTCGTATCAGTTCGAGGGCCACGTCGAGCAGTACACGAAGGAGGAGCGCCAGATCGGCGAGACCGGGCAGGTCGTCGAACCCGACGTCTACATCGCCGCCGGGATCAGCGGCGCGATCCAGCACAAGGTCGGGATGGACGAGTCCGACACCATCGTCTCGATCAACACCGACCCCGAGGCCGACATCCGTGACTTCTCCGACTACTTCATCGAAGGCGACCTCTTCGAGGTGCTGCCGAAGCTGACCGAGGCGGTAGAACGCGGCGAACTCGAGCTCCAGGCGGTCGCGGACGGACGAGGAGGTGAGAACTGATGACGAACGCGAACGACGTGAGCGATACCGGCCCGCAGGACAAGACCGAGGACGCGCCGGCCGAGGCGCTCGACCGCGGCGAGGCGACCGACGTGAGTGAGGACGCCGAGGAGTACGAACACTACGAGGCGGTCGTCGTCGGTTGCGGGCCCGGCGGCGCGGCCGCGGCGGCGACGCTCGCGAGAAACGGCGTCGAGACGCTGGTGCTCGAACGCGGCGTCGATGCCGGCTCGAAGAACGTCTCGGGCGGGCTGCTCTACGCCGAGGAGTCCGCACCGTACACGATCGACGGGCTGTTCCCCGACTTTCGCGAGGAGGCCGCCGAACGCCCGATAACCGACTACTACCTCCACAACGTCGCGGGCGAGAAGGTGAAGACGTTCGACATCACCGACCTTCACGAGCACGACACCGAGTGGTCCGACGCCGTGCTCCGCCGGAGGATGGACTCGTGGCTCGCGCGGCGCGTCCACGAGATGACCCGGGAAACCGGCGGCGGCCTGCTGACCGAGGTCCGGGTCAACGGCCTGCTCCGGGAGGATAGCGAGGGGCGCATCGTGCGTCCCTCGGACCGTGCGAGCGGGCAGAGCCCGCGAGCAGACGGGGAGATCGTCGGCGTCACCTGCGACGAACTCGATCCCATTCGTGCGGATCTGATCGTCGCGGCCGACGGCGTCAACAGCGAACTCGCGCGCGACGCCGGACTGATGGACTGGGAGGAGCCCGAACAGTGGTTCCAGGGAGTGAAGGCCGTCGTCGACCTGCCCGACGTCGACGAGCGCTTCGATATCAGCCCCGAGGAGGGCGAGGCCCACCTGTTCTCGGGCGACCTCTTCTCGGACGTCCGCGGCGGGGGCTTCCTCTACACGAACGAGGACTCGCTGTCGATCGGGACGGTCTTCCACCTCGACTCGCTGGTGGCCGAGGAGGCCGAACCCCACGAGCTGCTCGACGCGCTGCTCACCCACCCGCTGCTGGGTCAGTGGCTCGACGAGGAGTACCACGAGCGCGAGTACAGCGCGAAGCTGGTGCCCGACTCGAAGAAGGTCGCCCACCGCGCGCCGCATGAGGACCGACTCGTCCTCGTCGGCGACGCAGCCGGCCAGATGCAGGCTCAGGGGCCGATCATCAAGGGGATGAACCACGCCGTGACGGCGGGCGCGCTCGCCGCCGAGGCGTTCGTCGAGGCGAAGCTCCGCGGCGAGCCCCACACGGCGGGCGAGCGCTACGCCGCACGCCTGGACGACGAGGGCGTGATGGCGAAGCTCCGGCCCAGGCGCTACGACGCCGCGAACGCGCTCGGCGGGAGCGGGCCGGCCTCGAGGCTCACCGACCGCCTCGTCGAGTCCTCGGTCGGTCGCCTGGGCATCCGCGCGCTCTCGCGGGCGAACGGACTCGAACGGCTCTACAGCTCGCCGTATCTCTCGATGATGGTGCCCGACACCGCGACACCGTACGTGACGCTGCCGGGCGCGATCGCCGAGGAGCTCGGCGAACCGGTCGAGGGAACGAACGAGATCGAGCCGCCGAGCCTCGCCGACCGGATCGGCGAGCTCACCTACGACACCGACGTCGGCAACCCACACATCGAGCTGCTCGACGAGTCCTACGAGGCCAGCGGCGCCGCGGTGACGGCGTGTCCGGTCAGCGCGCGGGACTTCGGCGGCGGTTGCTACCGCGACGAGGTCGTGCAGACCAACGGCAACGAGGAACGCCTGGTCAGCCTCGACACCCAGCCCTGTGTCGAATGCGGTACCTGTGCGATCGTCGCCGACACGAAGTGGGAACATCCACGGGGCGGCAAGGGCGTCGAGTTCCGCAAGGGATGAGCAGTCCGGGTACGGATCCTGACAGGGGCGACGTCGACGCGCTCCTCGAACGCGCCCGCGAGGAACGGCGGACGTTCGAGGCGCCCGCCGATCCCGACGATCGAGCGCTAGCGTACCTCCGCGAGGGGCTGTGGCCGGTGCTCGAGCGCTACATCGAGGTTCGCTCGAACGGCGAGCGTCTCTCGCAGGCGGAGCACGACGCGCTCGAACGCGCGCTCAACGCCTGGCTCGAGCTCTACGCCCGGTGTTACGGCGTCGAGATCAAGGCGGCGTTCGCCGTCCGCGAGGCCGCCGAGCTGTTCGTCGACACCCACAACGTCCGCGACACGGCACAGCTGCTCACGCACGTGCCGGCGCGGCGATAGGTCGCGACGCAAGATTATTGATGCGTGGTGTGGTATCACGGTACCATGAACGCCCAACAGCAGCCGGACCTCGACCACAGCGACCGCGAACGCATCTACGAGTACGTCAAGGAACACGGACCCGCCGGCTACGAGGAAACCCAGCAGGCGGTGTTCCCGCAGGATCCCGGCGGTTTCCGCCACCACGTCGCGATCATGAAGCGAAACGGCCTGCTCGAGGAGGCGCTCGGCGGCGGGCTCCAGGTCGTTCCCGAGCTCGAAGGCGAGGAGGAGGAGTTCACCCGCGATGGCATCGAGTTCCACGTCCGGCCCGCCCGCCAGGCCGACCTCTCGGGGATCCTCGGCGTCCTTCGACAGGTCGCGGAGAAGCGCACCTACATCGTCGCGGAGTCGGTCGCCCAGGAGCTCGATCACGAGGGCGAACTGCTCCGGCGGGACGACGTCGAGTCGCGGGTGTTCTTCGTCGCGACGGTCAACGACGAGGTCGTCGGCTGGACGCACCTCCAGTCGCCGGAGATCGAGAAGCTCTCGCACACCGCGGAGCTGACGACGGGCGTCCTCGAGGAGTACCGCGGCCACGGCCTCGGCGGCCACCTGCTCGAGCGCGGCCTGGAGTGGGCGGCCTCGCAGGGCTACGAACGGGTCTACCAGAGCATCCCCTCGACCAACGAGGCGGCCATCGAGTTCCTCGAGGGGCACGACTGGGAGGTCGAGGCCGTCCGCGAGGGCCACTACAAGATCGACGGCGAGTACGTCGACGAAGTGATGATGGCGGCCAGGCTGTAGGTCGACTCGCTTCACCGCACCGAACTCGACGACCGAGTCACCTACTCGGACATCTCCTCTAACGCCTCGCGCCTGCCGGGATGATCGTCGGCGAGGCGGGAGCGACCGCTCAGGCGCTCGCGAAGCGTCCCGTCCTCGTAGGACTCGCGAACCAACCCTCGCTCGCGTAGCTCGGGGACGACGAGGTCGACGAAGTCCCGAAGCGTCGCCGGCCGTACCACCTCCTTGACGTTGAAGCCGTCGACGCCCACCTCGCGGAACCAGTACTCGAACGCGTCGGCGACCTCCTCGGGCGTGCCGACGACCACGGGGGAGGTCGAGCCCAGTCCCGCGAACCGGGCCATCTCGCCGACGGTCCACTCGCGGTCGGGATCCGCCTTCGTGAAGGCGTTTACCGCACCCTGGATCGCCTCGGTCTCGATGTGTTCGAGCTTCCGATCGGGGTCGAGCTCCGAGAGGTCCATGTCCATGAATCCGCTGAGGAGGGCGAGCGTCGCCTCGACGTCGATCGCCTCCTCGTAGCTCTCGCGTTTCGCCTCGGCGATCGCGCTCGACTCGCCGACGATCGGAACGAGCCCCATGACGACGTCCAGCGAGTCGGGGTCGCGGCCGTGCTCAGCGGCGCGTTCGCGCATGTCGTCCATGTATCTCCTCACCCCTTCCTCGGTGGGCTGGCTGGTGAAGACGGCCTCGGCGTTCCTCGCCGCGAACTCCCGGCCCCGTTCGGAGGAGCCGGCTTGGTAGATCACGGGCGTGCGCTGGGGCGAGGGCTCACAGCCGTGGGGTCCAGGCACCGAGAAGTACTCGCCCTCGAAGCCGATCTCGTGGACCCCCTCGGGATCGGTGTAGACGCCCGCCTCGCGATCTCGGACGATGGCGTCGTCGTCCCAGCTCCCCTCCCAGAGCCGGTAGCAGACCTGCATGAACTCCGCCGCGCGGTCGTAGCGCTCGTCGTGGTCCATCCGCTCGTCGAGACCCAGGTTTCGGGCGGCGCTCTCGAGATACGAGGTGACGACGTTGAACGCGACCCGGCCGTCGGTGAGGTGATCGAGCGTCGAGAGCTCGCGGGCGAGCTGGTAGGGATGGGTGTAGGTCGTCGAGCGCGTGATCGCGAAGCCGAGGTGATCCGTCACGTGGGCCATCGCGGACACCAGCGCCTGGGGGTGGTTCGAGGGCGTCTGGACCGCCCGTTCGATCGCCGTCTCTCGTTCCCCGCCGTAGACGTCGTAGACCCCTCTAACGTCGGCGAAGAAGACCGCGTCGAACCCGCCCCGCTCAGCGGTTCGAGCCAGCTCCGTCCAGTACTCCAGGTCCGTATATCGGGAGGACTGGTCGCCCGGATACCGCCAGGAGCCGACGCTGACGTGCTCGACCGAGTTCATCGTGAAGAGGTTCAGCCCCATCCGATCGTCGGTCATAGCGGTGGCTTGCCGACGTACGTCCATATACGCGGTGGATCCGGCAGTCGATCTCACGACCGGCCGCCCTCGGCGTAGGAAGGGTGATGCTCGACGGCGTCCTCCACTATCGCCTGGACCGCCGGACGGCGGACGTGGAGTTCGAGACGATGACCGATCGATTCGCCGAGGACGTCGCCGGGGCCGTCGTCAAGGGGATGCCGACCGACGGTCGATCGCTGGAGGACGCGATACGCGTCGCGTTCAAGCAGGAGACGGAACTGGGTCGGGAGATCCTGGACGATCGGTCGTCGGAGGGCGAGCGGATCGCGAGGTAGGACGCCGGGGGATCGGCACCGTGCTGAGCGGACCGGGATCGACGGGGCGTGAGTGCATGAGCTCTCCACAAATACGATGGTCGAGAACTCGTTACGCGGTTTTTTTGGTGGAGATTTTCACTCTGAGGGAACAGCCCCTCAGAGTAAAAAGGTCCGTTAGCAGGAGCAGTAGTACTCGATCCCGCCGAACTCCGTTCTGATCACGTCGTAGGTGGGACCGGGATCCGACGGCGAGTAGACGCCGGTCGCGAGCCCGTCGTCCTCCTCGAACGCGCCGGAGACGAGCGCGGTCCACTCGGCCTCCGAGAGCACGTCGCCGAAGGTCTCGTCGGTCGCGAGCAGTTCGAGGTAGTCGGGCAGGTAGACCCAGCGGGCGCTGTCGTTCGGTTCAGCAGGTTCGTACTCCGCTCCGGTCGCGTCGGCGTAGGCGGCCATCGGCAGGTTCGCGCCCGCCGTCACGGGCAGGCCGATCCACTTCCAGGGGCGGGTGTTGACGTCGAGCAGGACGTACTCCTTCCGGTCGCTATCGTAGACGAACTCCGACTCGCTGATGCCGTGGTAGCCAGTCTCGGAGAGCACCGAGACCGCGCGTTCCTCGATCTCGGGACGGTCGACACGCTCGACGACACACGAGGTGCCGAACGCGCGCGGATAGCGCACGAGCGGATTGCCGACGAACGCCAGCGGCTCGCCCTCGTCGGTCGGCGGGACGTAGGAGGCGAGCGAGCAGTCCTCGCCCTGCGCGATCGGGACCGCCTCCTGGGCCATCACGCGGATATCGGCCTCGCGGGCGGTCGCGATCACCTCCGCGTACTCCTCCTCATCCTCGACCTCGATGACGTTCGTCCCGACCGCCTCCTCGAACTCCCGTTTCCGTGCGGGCTTGAGGACGAACGGGAACTCGAGGCGGTCGAGGGCCTCCTCGGGCTCGATCGGATCGCCGAGCGCCTCGGCGGCCGCGGGCGACTCGCCGCCGATCCCCGCGAGGCGGTAGGTCTCGGGGAAGGGGACCTCGAGTTCGGCCGCGAGGCCGTAGAGCGACTCCTTGTCGAGGACCGCGTCGACGACCTCCCGCTCGGCGAAGGGCAGGCGAACGCCCGCCGGCTCGGCGTCGGCGAACGCGTGGACCCACTCGTCCATACAGCCGAAGGCGACCGGCTCGTGATCGATCGCGTCGGCGATCGCCTCGACGTCGGCTCGAAATCCCTCGAGGTTATCGAGCGGGTACGTCACCCGCCCGGCGAACGTGACCGCCGAGGAGGACGGCGCGACCCCGTCGCCGGTACGGTCGAGCGCGATCACGGGAACGTCGTGGCGCGCGAGCGCCCGAGAGACGCCCAGGCCGGTGATGTGAGCGTTACAGACGATCGCCGGCGCGCGGACGAACGAGTGCTCCTCCACCCGGTCGAGGAGTTCGTCGAACTCCAGAAATCGATCGGCCATGCTCCCGGTTGGGTCGTAGATCGCAAAAATCGACCGGTCGAGGGCGTCGCCGCCAGAGTAGACGGAGCAGATTACGTCAGTAGCTAGATGACGGATCACTGACGCAAGGCCGCCGTTTGAATCAGTCGTCGGTAGCCGCTTCATATCCCCGTAGTGATACGTCCCTGAACGGGTTTTCAGAATAGATGACTGAAAAGTACCCGGAGTAGTATCTCATAACCGAAGGGGAATTAGAACGGTTTCGCTCGATCCGCAAAACGTCCTCGATTCCCGCTGTACGTTCTGAGGATCCGTCTTCCTCAGGTCGTCCGATCATCGTCTCGTGGATTACCCGTTCTATATCGGGTCATCGGTTCTAGCATCGGATGGGGAGGGAACATATACGTGGAGATTCATTTCAGAGTATTAAATTTATATGATATAGAGCGATAAAACATCAATTTCCCGAAAGTGTTAACAGGTGCCTTGTCAAGGGAGGGGTATGGCATCCGAGTTCGGGGCACTGTCGCTCGTACCGCCGCTGGTCGCGATCGCGCTCGCGATCATCACCCGGCGTGCGTTGCTATCGCTGTTCATCGGCGTCTGGTCGGGCGGAATCATCGCCTCGGGCAGCCTCGGCATCGCCCAGGCGTTTCAGTGGATCGTCGAGGCGATCGGCGACGACGTCTTTCACGCCCAGATCATCGTCTTCGTCTCGCTGCTGGGCGCTGGGATCGCGCTCATCTGGCGGATGGGCGGGTCGATCGCGGTCGCGAACTACGCGACGAGCCGTCTCGACTCCCATCGGAAGGTCGGAATCGCGACGTGGCTCCTGGGTATGCTCTGGTTCTTCGACGACTACGCCAACACCGCCATCGTCGGCTCCTCGATGAAGGACATCGCCGACGAGGTGAACATGTCCCGCGAGAAGCTCGCCTACCTGCTTGACTCGACCGCCGCACCCGTCGCGACGTTCGGCATCTCGAGCTGGGTCGCCTTCCAGATCAGCATGATCCAGACGGGCTATGAGGCGGCGGGAATCACCGACGTCGCCCCCTCGGCGTTCCTCACCTTCCTGCGGAGCATCCCGTACAACCTCTACTGTCTCTTCGCGCTGTTGCTGGTCGGGGTGGTCGTCATCTCGCGGCGCGACTTCGGGGAGATGCTCGACGCCGAACACCGCGCTCAGACCACCGGCAAGGTCAATCGCGACGGGGCGAACCCGCTCCAGAGCATGAAGGACGATCTGGGCTCCGTCGAGACGGAGTCGCCGACCCTGTTGACGTTCCTGGTGCCGTTGGCCGTGCTGGTGGTCATCGTCGTGGTCGGGGCGATCCAGACCGGCTACTCGCCGGGCGCCTCCGCGCTGGAGGTAGCCGAGAACGCGGACTTCATCGGCGCGCTCGTCTGGGGCTCGTTCGGGATGGCCGCGACCGCACTCGTCCTGGCGATCGGACTGGGCATCCTCGACCTGGCTGAGGGGATGGAGACCGTCCTCGACGGGTTCGGGATCATGCTCCACGCGATCGCCATCCTCGTGCTCGCGTGGTCGATCGGCGCGGTCGCGGAGGCGCTCGGCACCGGCGAGTACGTGACCGGCATCGCCCAGGGTCTCATCACGCCGACGCTGCTGCCGATCGTGATCCTGTTCACCGCGGGGTTCATCTCCTTCTCGATCGGCACCTCCTGGGGGACGATGGCGATCGTCACCCCGATCGCGATCCCGGTGGCCTGGGAGATCTCCGGCGGCTCCTCGGAGATGCTCGCGGTCGCCACCGGCGCCGTGTTCTCGGGAGCGATCTTCGGCGACCACTGCTCGCCGATCTCCGACACCACCGTCCTCTCCTCGACGTTCGCCGGCGCGGACCACATCGACCACGTCCGCACCCAGATCTACTACGCGCTGACCGCGGCCGCGGTCGCCACACTGGGCTACCTGCTGTACGGGCTGACCGGCCTCTCACAGATCGTCCTCATTCCGGTCGGGCTGGTGGTGCTCATCACGGTCGTCTACGCGCTCTCCGAGCTGGATTCGCGCCGCAAGAACGTCTCGGCGTCGCCGTTCGCCGCTCGCGAGCGCGACTCGCCGGCCGACGACTGACCGAACCGAAGGAACCGAAAGGCAGTTCCCTCGCTCGGCGGTAGCTGACCCATGCTATCGCTCGCGCTCGCGGGCAAGCCCAACGCCGGCAAGTCCACCTTCTACACCGCGGCGACCCGCGCGGAGGTCGACGTCGCGAACTACCCGTTCACGACGATCGATCCCAACCGCGGGGTGAGCTACGTCCGCACGGAGTGTCCGTGTCTCGACCTCGAGGAGCGCTGTGACAACGAGAACTGCCGGGACGGCAAGCGCTACGTCCCGGTCGAGCTGATCGACGTCGCGGGGCTGGTGCCGGGCGCCCACGAGGGAAAGGGGCTCGGCAACCAGTTCCTCGACGCGTTGACGAACGCCGACGCGATCATCAACGTCGTCGATGCCTCCGGCGGGACGAACGCCGAGGGAGAGCCGGTCGACGTCGGCAGCCACGACCCGCTCGAGGACGTCGACTTCATCGAGGAGGAGATGGACCTCTGGCTCGCGGGGATCGTCGATCGCAACTGGGAGGGCGTCGAGCGCCAGTCGCGCTCGCCGGGGTTCGACATCGACGAGGCCGTCACGGAGGTACTGACGGGCTTCGGCGCGACCGAAGCCGACGTAGCGACCGTCCTTCGAAACCTGGAGTACCCCTCCGATCCGCGGCAGTGGACCGACGGGGATCGCGAGGCGCTCGCGCGGCGGGTCCGGGAGCTGACGAAACCGATCATCGTCGCCGCGAACAAAGCCGATATCGCACCCGAGGAGAACCTCGAACGGCTCCGCGAAATCGACAAGCCGATCGTCCCGACGACTGCGGAGGGCGAACTCGCGCTTAGGAAGGGCGCGGAGGCCGGTCTGATCGAGTACGACCCCGGCGATCCCGACTTCGAGATCGTCGGCGAGTTGGGCGAGGGCCAGCGCCGCGGGCTCGACGGACTCCGCGGGGTGATGAGCGAGTGGGGCGACACCGGCGTGCAGGCGACGCTCGACGCCGCCGTCTATGACCTCCTCGATCGCTTCACGGCGTATCCCGTCCAGAACGAGACGAAGTGGACCGACGGCCAGGGGAACGTACTGCCTGACGCCTTTCTGCTCCCCCGGGGGTCGACCCCGCACGACCTGGCGTACGCCGTCCACAGCGACATCGGCGAGGGCTACCTCCACGCCGTCGACGCCCGTTCGAAACGCCGGATCGGCGAGGACCACGAGCTAGAGGAGGGCGACGTGATCAGGATCGTGAGTACCAACTGATCCCCACGTCGTGTGAACGGTACGATCACAGGAAGGGGTCTCGAAACGAAACCAGGTGTGGGGAAACCACCCGGTGATCAGGAGTCCGAACCAGACGTTCCACTCCATCGGTTTGACCGCGTTCTCGTTTGGCAGCGGTGGTCCGCATCCCATCCGTCTCGTTCGGCCGCCCTTTCGATGAGACCGAGCGGGATCGGTCCGGTACGTCCCTCCGTTTGCCGAGAATGGACACGTTCCGAAACGACGTCCCGTAGAAATCCTCGATCATCGATGGGTTTCGGCGACCGTGCTGAACGGAAGGTGCATATCTCGCAAGAGGACTGCTCGTAGATGGGTACACCCCCTCGGGAACGGCCGTCTCTCCGGCTGGTCGTCGCTACGGTGCTTCCCAACTCTCGTCGCGGTGTTCGTCGGCGACCACTCGGTCCCGAAACACATCGATGATGTCCATGAACTCCTTCATCTCCTGATGGGGGACGCCCACGTAGTAGAGAGTGCTCTTGATCTCGGTGCGCACGACATCGAAGCCGCGTTCCGTCACCTCGAGGTCCTCGTGGGCCTTTTCCATGCCCCGACCCGGATAGACCTCCGGTCCACCGGAGTACTCGATGGCCCACGCCGTCACGAGGTACTTGAAGCCGGCTCTCCCGTAGTTCTCGTGAAACTCCTGTACTGCCGGATTCTCGTTGGCTGCGTCGTTCTCGTACAGCCGGTCGACCAGGACGTCCACCGCGCCAGCGATGCCATAGACACCACCGAGTCGCTCGTACAGCGATTTCCCCTCATATTCGGGTATCTTTTCCTCATCACCCGTCGGCCCGGCGTCGTATGTCACTTCTTCGTCACTCATGCGAGCCACGTTCGAATCCTTTTTTCTCACGACGACGACCGAAGGGGGAGTGAGGAGTACACCCTCCGTCTTCAGCACGACAGCTCCATCAACTGCCGAGGATTTCACGGAGCCCGAAACGAGTTCCGACTCGGAGCACCGAAGTGGCGGAACACAACGGTTAGTAACGTCGCACCGAAGGATCGACCAATGAGCGAGGACGCCGATTCCGACGGCGAGAACGACGGCGACGAGGGCGGGCCGGCCGGGATGATCCTCTCGATCGCGACGCTGGACCTGCTCCTGGTCGGGACGGGGCTCTACGCGTTCTCGCTGGGCGAGCCGTTCGCCGGCGGAGTCATCCTGGCGGTCGCGCTCCTTTTGACGGGGATCGACGTCTGGCTCTACCGGCGCGGATCGTTCTGAGGCGGATGGAGGTATAAGTATACACGTTCCTTACGACGGGTATGACCGACCGCGTCACGGTATCGCTCGACGAGGACGCGCGCGCAGCGCTCGACTCGCTCGTCCGCGAGACCGGGAAGGGCCAAAGCGAGGTCGTCCGACGGGCACTGGCGTTCTACGCCGCGAACTTCGAGGCGGCGACCGCCGACGCCAGCGCCAATCTGGAGGAGTACCACCAGATGCTCTCGAGCGGCGAGCACGTGTTGCTCGACGTCGACTTCCTGCACTGCTTTCTCGAGTACGTCACCGACGCCGAGGGCGATCCCGACCCCGACTTCCTCGAGGAGACCGACCGCGTCTCCGACTACCACGCTCGCGAGTACGAGAGTCGCTTCTCGGATCTGGGCGAGCTGCTCGACTGGCTCTCCTTTTGTGGGTTCCTGACGGTACGCCGGACGGACGACGGGACCTACCACGTCGTCTTCCCCTCGGAGTCGATGAAGTGGTTCATGACCCGATTCATCGAGCGAAGTACCGTCTCGCTTCCGTTCGATCTGCGTATCGAGTCCGGCGTCTCGAAGGTGTTGCTAACGGAGCTGCCGAGCGACGAGTGAGCCCGAGCGGGGCCGGCGTTCATACGGGTTCATATCGTAGTCGTACGCTCGAACACGCCCGATGCAGTCGGCTCAACAACCTTTTTGTGTAGTGCGCGGCCGTTGTGAACGAGACACATGGAGGCAGCATGACCCTCAGAGATCGGCTCGAAGCGATCGGCCCCGGCGCGCTCGTCGCCGCCGCCTTCATCGGCCCGGGGACGGTGACGACCGCGAGCGTGACCGGCGCGCAGTTCGGCTACGCGCTCATCTGGACGCTCGCCTTCTCGGTGTTCGCGACGATCGTCCTCCAGGAGATGAGCGCCCGCCTCGGGCTCGTCTCCCGTGAGGGGTTGGGCGAGGCGCTCCGCACACAGTTCGACAACCCCGTTCTCTCGGGGGCGAGCGTCCTGCTCGTGGTGAGCGCGATCGGCGTCGGCACCGCCGCCTTCGAGGCGGGCAACATCCTCGGCGGCGCCGCCGGGCTGGCCGCGCTGACGCCGGTGAGCGCGCAGATCTGGGGGCCGCTTCTGGGAGTCGTCGCGGCCCTGCTGCTGTGGAGCGGGCGGTATGAGCTGATCGAACGGGTACTCATCGGCCTCGTCGCGGTCATGGGCGTTTCGTTCCTGCTGACCGCGATCCTCATCCGGCCCGACCCCGCCGCGATCGCGCTGGGGTTCGTCCCGGCGATCCCCGAGGGCTCGATCTTCCTCATCACCGGCCTGATCGGGACGACGGTCGTCGGCTACAACCTCTTCCTGCACGCGAGCAGCGTCCAGGAGCGATGGGCCGGCCCCGCCGACCTCGCCGAGTGCCGGACCGACACGGTCGCCTCGATCGTCCTCGGGGGGATCATCACGCTCGGGATCATGATCACCGCGGCGGCGGTGTTCCCCGTCGGCACCGAGATCGAGAACGTCGCGAGGATGGCCGACCAGCTTGAGCCGCTCGTCGGCACGTACGCGAAGGTGTTCTTCAGTATCGGGCTGTTCGCGGCGGGCTTTACGAGCGCGACGACCGCACCGCTCGCGGGCGCGTACGCCACCGCCGGCGCGCTGGGCTGGGAGCGCGACCTCACGTCGGCACGGTTTCGGGCGATCTGGGGGACGATCATCGCCGTCGGCGTTTTCTTCTCCGCGCAGGGCTACAGCCCCGTCCAGGCGATCGTCTTCGCGCAGGTCGCGAACGGCATCCTCCTGCCCGTGCTCGCGGTGTTCCTCATCTACGTGATGAACGACCGATCGATCCTCGACGAGTACGTCAACACCACGCCCCAGAACGTGCTGGGCGGGCTCGTCACGCTCGTCGTGATCGGGCTGGGAATCAGGACGCTCTACACCATCGCGCTCGATCTGGGGGTGCTCTGAGTGGCCGACGAGACGCGCATCGGCGTCGACGTCGGCGGCACGTTCACCGACGTGGCGCTGTACGTCGGCGGCGACCTCGTGACGGCGAAGGTGCCGAGCACCACGGATCAAAGCGTCGGCGTGATGGACGGCATCGAGAAGGCGTGTGAGACGGCGGGGATCCCCCCTGATGAGATCGACGCCTTCAGCCACGCGATGACCGTCTCGGTGAACGCGCTGCTCGAACGCGGCGGCGCGAGGACCGCGCTGGTTACCACTGCCGGGTTCCGGGACGTCCTCGAGATCGGCCGCCAGGCCCGGCCCGACCTCTACGACCTGAACGCCGAGAAGCCCGATCCGTTGGTGCCGCGTCGGCGCCGATACGAGTTAGACGAGCGGGCCACCCCCGACGGGATCGAGACCGCCGTCGACGAGCGCGAGGTCCGCGAACTCGCCCGGGAGATCGAGGCGGACGGCGCCGAGAGCGTCGCAGTCTGCCTGCTTCACGCCTACGCGAACGACGAGAACGAACGCGCCGTGGCGGAGGTGCTTCGCGAGGAGCTCTCGGTCCCAATATCGGTCTCGAGCGAGGTGCTCGCGGAGTTCCGCGAGTTCGAACGGGCCTCGACGACGGCGGTCGACGCCTACGTCACGCCGGCGATCGACCGCTACGTCGGCCGGCTCGCCGAACGGACGGCAGCGGCCGGGGTTCCGACCCCGCGAATCATGCAGTCGAACGGCGGCACCGCCGAGGCGGAAACGGTGCGGGAGCACGCGGTGACGACCGTGCTCTCGGGGCCGGCCGCGGGCGTCGTCGGCGCCGACGCCGTCGTCTCGAGCGACGATACCGACGGCGGCGAGAACGACCTCGACGGGCTCGTCACCTTCGACATGGGCGGGACCTCGAGCGACGTGAGCCTCGTTCGTGAGGGAGAGATCGAGCGGACCACGAGCGCGGAGATCGACGGCCTTCCGATCGGAACGCCGATGGTCGACGTCAACACCGTCGGCGCGGGCGGCGGCTCGATCGCGTGGGTCGACGCGGGCGGCGCGCTCCGGGTCGGCCCACGATCCGCGGGCGCCGATCCCGGCCCCGCCTGCTACGGCAAGGGCGGCGAGCGCGCGACGGTCACCGACGCGAACGTCGTACTGGGCTACATCGGCTCGG
Organism: Halalkalicoccus sp. CG83; assembly: GCF_037081715.1. Taxonomy (NCBI): domain Archaea; kingdom Methanobacteriati; phylum Methanobacteriota; class Halobacteria; order Halobacteriales; family Halalkalicoccaceae; genus Halalkalicoccus; species Halalkalicoccus ordinarius. Next base: position 648,005 of record NZ_JAZDDH010000002.1, on the reverse strand, counting down.
GGACGGCGCTGGGCGGCGAACTCAGCCTCGACGTGGAGGCCGCCCACGCGGTTCTCGATGACCTCGCCGCCGAGGCCGGCCTGGAGGGGGCGCTCGAGGCGGCCCGCGGGGTCTATCGCGTCGCCAACGCCAACATGACCCGCGCGGTCCGGGCGGTCACCGTCGAACGCGGCTACGATCCGCGGGGATTCGGGCTGGTGGCGTTCGGCGGCGCGGGGCCGATGCACGCGGCCGCGCTCGCCGACGCGCTCGACGTCGAGACGGTCGTCGTGCCGCTTCCGGGCGGCGTGCTCTCGGCCTTTGGACTTCTGGCGGCCGACGAGAAACACGACGCCGTCCGAACCCACCGTGTCGCGCTCTCGGAGGTCGATCCCGAATCGATCGAATCGATCTACGCCGACCTCCAAGAACGGGTTCGCGAGGAGAGCGCGACCGGCGAACCCGAGATCGAGCGGGCGGCCGACCTCAGGTACGTCGGCCAGAGCTTCGAGCTGACAGTGCCCGTGAGCGGAGGGTTCGACGCCGAAAGCGCGGCGACGGACTTCCACGCCGCTCACGAACGGACCTACGGCTACCGGATGGACGAAGCGGTCGAACTCGTCAACCTGCGAACGAGCGCGAGCGTCGCCCGCGAGGCGCCCGCGGTCGCCTACGAGGCCGATGGCGACCCGCTGAAGGGCGAGCGCGAGGCGTACTTCCCCGGCACGGGCCACCGCGAGACGAGCGTTTACGACCGCGAACGGCTGGCGCCCGGCGAGCGAATCGAGGGCCCCGCGGTGCTCGAACAGTCCGAGAGCACCGCCGTCGTCCCCCCCGAGTGGGGCGGGCGGATCGGCGGTGATGGAACGCTGGTCTGCAGGAAGGAGGAACGACGATGAGCATGGATTCGGTCACCCTCGAGATCCTCCGCAACCAGCTCGAGAGCGTCGCCGAGGAGATGGGACAGGTGCTGATCACGGGGGCGTACTCGCCGAACATCAAGGAACGCCGGGACTGTTCGACCGCGCTGTTCGACGCCGAGGGGCGGATGGTCGCGCAGGCGGAACACATCCCCGTTCACCTGGGAGCGATGCCGGAGGCCGTCTCCGCCGTCCGGGAGCGCGATCCCGAACCCGGCGAGACGTTCGTGCTGAACGACCCCTTCGCGGGCGGCACCCACCTGCCCGACGTCACGATGGTCTCGCCGCTCGCGCCGCGGGGGGAGGTCGTCGGCTACGCCGTCTCCCGGGCGCACCACGCCGACGTCGGCGGTTCAGTACCGGGGAGTATGCCCGCGGGCGCCCGCGAGATCTACGAGGAGGGGCTTCGCATCCCCGCGGTTCGGCTCGTCCGCGACGGCGAGGTCAACGACGACGTGATGGACCTCCTGTTAGCGAACGTCCGCAATCCGACGGAGCGCCGCGCGGACCTGCGCGCCCAGCTCGCGGCGAACGACCGCGCGGAGGAACGCCTCGACGACCTGTTCTCCGAACACGGCGAGGACGTAGTGAAGGAGGGGTTCGACGCCGTGATCGAGTACTCGCGCGAACGCATCGAGAGCGAGATCCGTGAGCTCCCGGACGGCACCTACGGGGCGAGCGACGTCCTCGAGGGCGACGGCGTCACCGAGGAGGAGATCCCGATCGAGGCGACGGTGACGATCGAGGGCGACTCGATCGGCGTCGACTTCTCGGGCACCGCCGACCAGGTCGCGGGCAACCTGAACGCCCCGCTGGCGGTCGCGAAGAGCGCGGTCTACTTCGTCGTGCGCTGCGTGACCGATCCCGAGATCCCGCCGAACGACGGCTGTTACGACCCCGTCTCCGTCGTCGCGCCCGCGGGATCGCTGCTCAACCCGCGGGTGCCGGCGGCCGTCGTGGGCGGGAACGTCGAGACCAGCCAGCGGGTCACCGACGTCGTCTTCCTCGCCTTGGCGAAGGCCGCCCCCGAGCGCGTTCCAGCCCAGGGCCAGGGGACGATGAACAACCTCACGATCGGCGGGCGGACGGGCGGGTTCACCTACTACGAGACGATCGCCGGCGGGTTCGGCGCGCGCGCCGAAAAGGACGGCATGGACGGCGTCCAGGTCGGGATGACCAACACGCTGAACACGCCGGTCGAGTCGCTCGAGACCGAGTACCCGATGCGCGTCGAGGAGTACTCCTTCAGAGCGGACAGCGGCGGGCGCGGACGCCACCGTGGCGGCCTCGGCCTGGTGCGATCGGTCACGGTCGAGGAAAGCGCGACGGTCTCGCTGCTGACCGAACGTCGGCGCCACGCCCCCCGCGGCGTCGCGGGCGGCGATGACGGCAGCGTCGGCGAGAACCTCGTGGATGGAGAGCCCGTCCCCGCGAAGACCACCCGCGACGTCTCCCCGGGTACGACGATCACCCTTCGCACGCCCGGCGGCGGCGGCCACGGCGACCCCGCGGAGCGCGATTTCGACCTCGAGGAGCGCGACCGCGCCGACGGGAAGGTAACGGAGGTAACCGAATGACGGGCTGGCGCGCGAAACTGGGGCTGATCGTCCCCTCCTCGAACACCGCCGCCGAGGTCGAGTTCGAGGAGTACGTTCCCGAGGGCGTCTCGGTTCACATCAGCCGTATGCCCCTCGAATCGGTTACCGTGGAGGCCCTCGACGCGATGAGCGATCGCGCCCTCGAGTGTGCCGAACTGTTGGCCGACGCCGACGTGGACGCGATCGCCTACGCCTGTACGACGGGAAGCCTGCTGCACGGACCGGGGTTCGACCGGGAGTTGGAGGAGGGGCTCGCAGCGACGATCGGCGGACCCGCGGTCGCCACGGCTCTCTCGGTCGACCGGGCGTTCGAATCCCTCGGGATCGAACGGATCGCCGTCCGAACGCCCTACAACGAGGAGTTGAACGAGCGCGAACGGGAGTACTTCGAGGCCGCCGGCTACGAGGTGGTCTCGATCGAGGGGCGGGGGATCGAGGACAACGTCGTGATCGGCGCGCTCACTCCGGAGGACGCCTACCGGCAGGTCCGCGAGACGAGCGAACCCGCCGACGTAGGTGCGGACGCCGTCTTCGTCTCCTGTACGAACTACCCCTCCCTGGCGGCGATCGGACCGCTCGAGGACGACCTCGGCCTTCCGGTAGTGACGAGCAACGCGGCGACGCTGTGGGACGCCTGCCGGGCCGCAGGCGTGAGAAGCAGGGGACCGGGACGGTTGTTCTCGTTCGAGGAATGAGGGGTGCGACCGGGCCTGCAGAACGTCGGCTACGAACCGCAGCGAGCAGAACGCGAACGGCGTTTCCGCCGGCCGGACTCGGTTAGAACGGGAGTCCCCCATGAGCACGTACGACCGACGGTCGCGAGTCGGCTCACTCGAACTGTTCTGCGGTATCGACGCCGATGACGACTCCCGAGGCGTCCTCGAGTTCGTCGCTATCGGCCTCGTTCGCGACGAACAGCGCCTCGGCCTGGTGATCGTGCGCGGCCCGTACGGCGTCGGCGAGCTCGCCGTCGAACTCGTGGGACTCGAGTAACTCTTCCCATTCGTCGGGAGCGGCGGCGTACGCGCGACGCTCATCGCCGGAGACGTAGGGGTACTGTTCGAGTCGAGAGTGATGACCCTTGAGGCCGCCCGCGAGTACCTCGAGGGCGTCCGCCAGCTCCTCCTCGTCGACGTCGAAGTCGTCGGCGGTTCGCGATACGATGCTCGTCTCGATCGCCGTGATCCGCGCCGTGTCTTCGGCCATGGCCCGAGGTTGGGAAACGACCGAATTAAAACCACCCGACCCGCGACGGCCGCTCGATTCGATCAGGAAAGCGGTCGGAACCAGGTCGCCGCGAGCAACAGAGCGAGAAAGACGTACGAGCCACGCACCAGCAGCATGGTGGCGATCTCTGAGTCCGCTCGGCGCGAGACCGCGGCGACCGCGCCGAAGGCGACCGCCGCGAACACCGAACTCGGCGGGAACACTCGTACCAGCGCGAGGCCCACCACCAGTAGTAATGAGAGCACCATCAGCGCGTAGGCGCTCTGCCGGGCGCGCTCGGGGCCGACGGCGACCGCGACGGTTCGCTTCTCGATCGACTTATCGTACGCGTAGTCCTGCTCGTCGTCGATCACCTTCACGCCCGAGAGCAACACGAGGAAGACGAGCGCGAACGAGAGCGCGCTCGTTCCGACGGTGCCCGCCTGGACGTAGTAACCACCGAGGATGGCCAGCGCGATGCCCGCCGGATAGCCCGTCGTCGTGGTGACGGGGTTGGTGTCGAGCTGCGGGGCGTGGTGGTAGCCGATGAGCCAGCAGGGAAGCGTGAGCAGCGCGGCCCACGCGTCGACCCTGCCGGCGAGCGCGAGCAGACAGAGCACGAAGAGGGCGGCCGCGCCCGCCAGCGCGCGCTCACAGCCCCGCTCTGAGAGCGGGTGATCGTCGTCCTCGCCGCGGCCGTAGAAGTCGACGTAGCCGTCCTTGACGTGGGCGGTGTAGACGGCCGCGAAGATCGCGGTGGCGTGGATCGCGCCCGTCAGTAGCGAGAACTCCCCGGCCAGCATGCTGCCGAACCAGGAGGCGGCGATCGGCGGCAGCATGAACACGGGATGGACCTGTGAGGCGATCGCCGCCAGGTCGGCGCGTGCTCCTCCCCCGTGGCGTGCGAAGACCATACCGGTGGTTCGGATCGGGTTCACATAGTTGTGCGTCCCTCGGCGCTGCGATCCCGGTCGATATACTCGATCTCGACGGAGACGGTCGTGTCGGTCCGTTCCGAGACGCCGGCACTCGGCCGTCGAGGGACCCTTCGGAACCGACCGAGGACGCTACGCCGGCGGGATCAGCGAGTCGAGGTCGGGTGCGTCGACGAGGACGTACTCGCCGCCGTCGCGCTCGACGGCGCCCGCCCGCTCGAGGTGATCGAGGTGGGCGAACGCCTCGCCGGGGCCGTGGACGACGTGGATCCCCTCGAGCTCGCCGAAGAGGTGGGCGCTGACGGTCCACGCGTCGGCGGGACCGCGTTCCTCGAGCACTCCCAGGACGCGCTCGGTCCGTTCGCGGTGGTGCGACGCGATCTCCCGTGCGCGGTCGGTCGGCTCCTCGATGACGTCGCGGTGGCCCGGCCACACCCGCTCGTAGTCGCGCTCGATCAGCGTGCGGAGCGAGTCGAGGTACCGCTCGAGGGGACGGTCGACGCGGACGTCCGCCCCGCCGACGTTCGGCGTGTAGACCGGCAGGATCGCGTCGCCGACGAGCGCCTCGCGCCCGCCGTCGAGCTCGAAACAGCAGAGTCCGGCGGCGTGGCCCGGCGTGTGGATCGTCTCGAGGACCGTCCCGCCGACATCGATCGTCGTGCCGTCCTCGATCCGCGTGACGTCGGCCGGCTCGCCCGCGATCCCGTCGTGTGCGTCGAGGAAGTCGAACAGCTCCTCGCGCTTCTCCGGGGGCATCCCCCACTGCTCGACGAGCGAGCGGCGACGCTCGTCGAGCGCGGAAAGTGCCTCGGGGTCGCCCTCGATCAGCGGCGCGTCGGCCGCGTGGGCGTGGACGGTTGCGCCGCTCTCGGCCTGGATCTCGCCGGCGAGCCCGGCGTGGTCGGGGTGCCAGTGGGTGAGGACGATCCGTTCGACGTCCGAGAAGTCGTAGCCGCGATCCGCGAGGGACTCGCGGAGCTGTTCTCGCGTCCGGTCGGTGGCGATGCCCGTATCGACGAGCGTCACCGGCTCGCCCTCGAGCAGGTAGGCGTTGTTGCGGCCCTCGAACTCCTCGTTACCGAGCGAGATCGTCTCCATGGCGATTCGAGAGGGGCGACGGTATTAAACGGGGTGCCCTGATGAGCGAGAGTCTGTGCGTTCCGGGAACGGCTACGGCAGGAACCGATCGCGGACCGGCGGGACGACCGCGCTCACTCCTCGTAGCGCGTGATCGCCTCGATCTCGTCGGGGTTCACCTCCGAGAACGCGTCGCGGGCGATCACGCGCTTGTGGACCTCGTCGGCGCCGTCGACGATGCGGAACTGGCGGACGTTCTCGTAGAAGTCCGCGATCGGGAGGTCCTTGCCGATGCCGTTCGCGCCACAGAGCTGGAGGCAGTCGTCGATCACCTCCTGGATGGTGTTGGCGGCGAACACCTTCGCCATCGCGACCGGGATCCGTGCCTGCCCGCCCGACTCGATCTCGCGGGCGGCGTGGCGTACCATCGTCCGGGCGGCATGCAGGTTCGTCTCGGCCTCGGCGATCGTGAAGCGGACCGACTGCTTCTCCGCGAGCGGGCCGTCGAACGCCTCGCGCTCGGAGACGTACGCCTTCGTGACGTCGAGCGCCCGCTCGGCCATCCCCGAGTAGCGCATGCAGTGGGTCAGGCGAGCGGGGCCGAGGCGCTCCTGGGCGTGGGTGAACCCCTCGTTGAGCTCTCCGAGCAGGTTCTCCTCGGGGATCCGTACGCCGTCGAACCGGATCTCGGCGTGACTCATCCCCGTGACCTCGCCGCCGACGTGGGGGATGTTGCGCACGACCTCGACGCCCTCCGTGTCGGTGGGCACGAGAAACAGCGAGCAGCCCTCGTAGGGGTGGGCCTCCCGGTCGGTGCGCGCCATCACGATCAACACGTCGGCCTCCGCGCCCTGAGTGGTCCACCACTTGTGGCCGTCGATGATCCACTCTCCGTCCTCGTTCTCGGCATCCGTCCTGAGCATCTTCGGATCCGAGCCGCCGCCCTGCATCGGCTCGGTCATCGAGAAGCCCGAGCGGATCTCGCCCGCGGCGAGCGGCTCGAGCCACCGCTCCTTCTGTTCCTCCGTGCCGAAAAGCTCCAGGGTGTGCATGTTGCCCTCGTCGGGCGCCTCGACCCGAAGCGCGGGCGGGCCGAGCAGGCTCCGGCCGGCCGCCTCGAAGACGGGGAGCATGTCGCGGTAGTTCAGCCCCTGGCCGCCGTACTCCTCGGGCAGGTGGGGGGCGTAGAGGTCGCGCTCGCGCGCGCGCTCCCGAAGGTCAGCCACGACGTCGCTGTCGGCGGGGCCGTCTCCGAGCGTCTCCCGCTCGACGGGGATCACGACATCGTTGACGAACTCGCGGGTTCGCTCGGCGAACTCGGTCGCCAGTTGGGTATCGTCGTACTCCATGCACCCGTATGCACGATACGCTGTAAATACATTTGCCCGGACGAACGTACGACGGTAGTCCCGGTCCGCGCCGCGGGGGCCCGTTCGGAGGGGGTCCCGTCGTCGCGACTGCGGGCGCGTCCGGTCGGGAGTTCGCCACGCTTTTCGTCCTGCTCGCGGATCACACGGGGTAATGAGTGGTGTACGTAGTCAGTGCGACGTGCATGCGGTGATCCTCGCCGCCGGAATCGGCCGACGCCTCCAGCCGCTTACCGACGAAACGCCGAAGACGCTCCTGGAGGTCGGCGACCGGCCGATCCTCGGCCACATCCTCGACGCGCTCGTCGCCGCGGACTACGAGCGCGTGACGGTCGTCACGGGCTTCGAGGCCGACCAGATCCGTCGCTTCTGTGGGAAGTACGACGAACTGGCGTTCGAGTACGTCCACAGCGAGGCCTTCCGCGAGACGAACAACAGCTACTCGCTGTGGCTGGCGCGCGAACGCCTCCAAGAGGGTTTCACGCTCGTCAACTCCGATACGCTGTTCCCGCCGGAGTGTCTCGATCGACTCCGCGAGCACGACGGCTCCGCGCTGGTCGTCGACGCCGCGAAGGAGCTCGACGAAGAGGAGATGAAGGTCCGCGTCGAGGACGGCCGCGTCGTCGGCGTCGGCAAGGAGCTCGAACGGGCGGACGGCGAGTACATCGGCGTCTGTAAGTTCGACCCCGAGGGGTCGGAGGCGCTGGTCGGTCACCTCGACGACCTCGTCGAGGCGGGTCGGACCAACGAGTGGTACGAGGCGGCGTTCGACCGCCTCGTCCCCGACCATCCGCTCGGAATCGTCGAGGTGCACGACGACTGGATCGAGATCGACGACCGCGACGACCTGCGCGCGGCCCGCCGACTCCGCGGGGAGGACTGAGTGGACGTTCGACGGGCGCTTCGGTCCGGGCTCTCGTTGCTCGCCCACCGCCTCGCCCATCTCGTCCCCCGCGAGGAGTCGGTGTGGACGTTCGGCGCCCGCGGCGGCGAGCGCTTCGAGGGGAACGCGAAGTACCTCTTCCTCCATGTCGCGAACGAGGGCGGGACGCGGCCGGTCTGGATCTCGAAACGCGAGAGGACGGTGCGCGACCTGCGCGCCGAGGGGTTCGAGGCCTACCGCGCGGACTCGCTTCGCGGCCGGTGGCTGCTGCTTCGCGCGGGGACCGTCTTCGTCACCGGCAGCATGACCGACCTGCCGCTGTGGCCTACCGGCGGGACACGCCTGATCCAGCTCTGGCACGGCGTCACGCTGAAACGCATCGCCGCCGACGCGCCCCGCTTCGCGGAGCTCTCGGCGTTCGATCGGCTCTCGCGGCTCTACACCTATCGGCAGTTCGACGCCATCACCCTCACGGCGGCCGGGTTCGGCGAGTACTTCCGGTCGGCGTTCCGCACCGACGCCGACCTCCCCGTGACGGGCTATCCACGAAACGACGCGCTCGTCCGCGAGGTGCCCGGTGAACGCGTCTGCCAGGACGACGACGCACACGACGCCGTCGCCGCCCTCGCCGATGACGTCGACCACCTGTTCGCCTACCTCCCGACGTACCGCGAGGGCGACGCCGACCCCGCGAGCCACCTCGACTTCGAGGCGCTCGACGCCTTTCTCGCCGAGCGCGACGCGGCCATGCTCGTGAAGTTCCACCCGTTCAACGACCCCGCGGTCGACGCCGAGCGGTTCGGCCGTCTGCAGTTCCTCCCGCCGGAGTTCGACGTCTACCCCGCGCTCCGGGACGTCGACGCGCTCGTGACCGACTACTCGTCGGTCTACTTCGACTTTCTACTACTGGATCGACCGGTCGCGTTCTACGCCTACGACCGCGAGTCCTATGCCGACGATTCGGGCTTTCACCTCGACTACGACGAGGTCACGCCCGGTCCCGTCGCCGGAACGTTCGACGAACTGCTCCGCGCGCTCGAGGAGGTCCGCTCGTCGCCCGAGGTGTACGCCGAGGAGCGCGAGCGGGTCCGGCGGCTGGCCTTCGATCACGAGGACGGCCGCGCCGCCGAACGGGTGGAAACGTACGCGCGGGATCGTTCCGACGGGTAGTCGGAGATGGCGGGAGAACGCCGTCGGTGCGGTGTCACTGGGTTTATACGCTCGGTCGTGGTACGAACGCGCCTGCATGGCGAGCGAATCCGAGCCGACGGCGCTGGATCGGGGCGGGACCGCCCTCCGGCAGGCGTACAACCGGTTGGTGCGCCCGCACCTGCCCTACAAGATCGGCGTCTTCAACGGCGTCCCCGCCCGACGGGTTCGCCTCCTCGATCGTACCGACGAGTTCCCCGAGTACGAGGCGGCGCTCATCGACGCCGTCCGCGAAACGGTCGAGCCCGACGACGACGTGGTCGTGATCGGCGGCGGCTACGGCGTCTCGAGCGTCGTGGCCGCCCGCCACGCCGGCCCGGACGGCCGGGTCGTCACGTTCGAGCCGACCCAGGAACGGTTCCCGTTCATCGAGGAGACCGCCGCGCTCAACCGGGTCGACGATCGGATCGACGCCCGGCGGGCGCTGGTCGGCCCCGGCGTCAAGCTCGACGGCGACGGCGGCGGCGCCGACCGCGTTGAGCCCACGGAGCTGCCCGACTGCGACGTGCTCGAGCTCGACTGCGAGGGTGCCGAGGCCGACGTACTCCGCGAGCTCTCGATCCGACCGCGAACGATCGTCGTCGAGACCCACGGCTGCTTCGGTACGCCGTCGGCCGAGACGCGGGAGGTGCTCGACTCGCTGGGCTACGACGTCGTCGACGAGCGTCCCGACGAGCCCGAGCGCGACATCCACGTCCTCGTCGCGGAGCGGCGCTCCGATCGGAGCCTGCGATCGCTTCTCGCCCGGTAGCCGACCCGCGAACGCCGTCTCGTCGACGCCCGAACGAGGAATTCCTCTCCGACGGCCGACGCGTCGAGCTCACCCGTCGTCGATCGTCTCGGGGAACGGCTTTCCGGTGTTCGGCGTGCCGGGGTCGAGGGCACGCTTGATCGCGCACATCGCCTCGACGCTTTGCTCGCCGTGCTCGTAGACCAGGTGCTCGCGCTTCCCCTGGCCGATGCCGTGTTCGCCGGTGGCGGTCCCTCCGAGGTCGATGGCGCAGCGGACGATCAACGGACCGCCCGCGTCGCCTCGCGCATGATCTCGAGCGCCTCCTCGAGCTCCTCGAGTCCGGTCGCGTACGAGATGCGCGCGTAGCCCGCGCCGCCCTCGCCGAACGCCTCGCCCGGGACGACGACGACGCCGCGGTCGATCACCTCCTCGACCCAGCCGTCGGGCACCTTCGGCATCGCGTAGAACGCGCCCCGTGGCGTGGGTGTCTCGAGGCCTATGTCGGCGAGGCCGTCGAGCACGAGGTCCCGGCGCTCCTCGAACGCCTCGACCATCCGCTCGACGTCGTCCTGGGGGCCCGAGAGCGCGGCCTCGGCGGCGTACTGGGCGGGGGCGCTCGCGCACGCCTGGGCGTACTGGTGGACCCTGAGCATCCGCTCGATCCGACGCGTGCTGCCCGCGACCCAACCCAGCCGCCAGCCGGTCATCGAGTAGGTCTTCGAGCAGGCGCTCACGACGACCACGTTGTCGCTCTCGGCGAACTCGAGCGGCGAGCGGTGCTCGCCCTCGAAGACGACGTGCTCGTACACCTCGTCGGAGACGCAGAGGACGTCGTGTTCGTCCGCGATGCGCGCGAACTCGCGTACGTCCTCCTCGCTCTGGACAGCCCCAGTGGGGTTGGCGGGGCTGTTGACGACGAACGCCGCGGTCTCGTCGGTGATCGCCTCCTCGACGGTCGCGGGATCGAGCGTGAGGTCCTCGCGAAGCGGGAGGGGGTTCGGCGTCCCGCCGGCGATCCGGGTCAGCGCGTCGTAGGAGACGAACCCCGGGTCCGGAAAGAGCACCTCCTCGCCCGGACTATCGGACTGCGTCCGATCGTCAGCGGGACCATGTCCCGCGCTATCGACGTGGGCCTCGAGCGCGAGGTGGAGCGCCTCGCTGCCCCCCGAGGTGGCGATCAGATCGCCGGGATCCATCGGAATGGAGTAGTCGCGATCGTACTTCGCGGCGATCGCCTCCCGGAGCTCGCGGGTGCCCTTGTTCGAGGTGTAGCCGTCGACGGCGCCGGACTCGATCGCCTCGATCGCCGCCCGTCGGGCGCGTTCGGGCGTCGGGAAGTCCGGCTGGCCCAGTCCGAGGTTGATCGCGTCGTCGCCGGCGGCCTCGAACACCTCACGAATGCCGCTGATCGAGACCTCCTCGACGCGCGCGGAGAACTCCGTCATGGCCGATGGCGCGGCCCGCGCCCGCATAACGCTTGCTGTGTCACGGGATCGGAACAACGGACAGTATTGGCCGGTAGCTAGGACGCGGTCAGTCGAGGGAATCGGAACGCTCGTGTCACGAGGAGCGTCATCCGGTACGAGAAGCCGGGGCAGGGGGAACACGAAGAGAGGTATGGATTACCGGATTCGCGCGAGGAATACCCGTGGCTAGCCTAGTAGGGGCAACTGTGACGAAACCCGGTAGTCCCGTCGACATCTCCCGCCGGACGTTTCTCGAAGGAGCCGCGGGTACAGCAACGATCGGACTGACGGGGCTGGCGGGCTGTCTCGGGGGCGACGAACTCGAGGAGCTCACGGTCGCGTACATGCCGATATATCCCGACATGCAGTACTTCGTGATGCAGGAGGAGGGGTATCTCGACGAGCTCTCCGTGTCGGTCGACGCCCGCGAGTTCACCGACGGCCCGAGCATCGTTCAGGCGTACGCCAGCGGCGAGATCGACGTCGGGCTGTTCGGGATCGTCCCTTCGATGATCGTCATCGACCGGGGCATCCCCGCGAAGGTCGTCGCCACGAACATCAAGGAGCCGATGATGATCATGGCCCACGAGGACCTGCGCGAGCTGTGGGACGAACACGAATCGGAGGCGTTCGCCGAGTTCGAGGCCGAGTACGGCCGTCCGTTCCGCTTCGGGACGTTCCCCGAGGGCAGCACTCCGGACATCCTGCTTCGCTACTGGCTCTCGGATATCCATGGACTCACGCCCGGCGAGGACGTCGAGATCACCGAGATCGGCGGCGCGAACGCCGTCTGGCAGGCGATGGCCAACGGCGAGATCGACGGCACGAGCATCATGGAGCCCGTCCCGACGATCGCCGAGGAGGAGGGATCGCCGATCGGCCGGCTCGCCATCGCCTCGGAGTTCATGCCCGGCCAGCCCGCCGCCGTCGTGCTCATGAACGATACGGCCCGCGAACACGAGGTCGGCGAGGAGTTCCTCGAGGCCCACATCCGGGCGACGGAGTTCATCAACGAGGAGCCCGACGCGACCGCCCGGCATGCGAGCACCGTGATCGGCGAGTCCTCGCTCCCGGTCGAGCGCGCACGGAAAGCGCTGGATTCGCCGTTGTCGAACTTCGTCTCGGACCCGCGCGAGATCGAGGAGGGGACCGAGATCTTCGCCGAGTACGCCCACGAGCTGGGACGGACCGACGAGCGTCTCTCGCTCGAGGACGTCTTCGACTACGACCTCTACGAATCGGTCAGCTGAGATATGAGCCACGACACCGCCATCGACGTCGGCGAAGACGATATCCTCGAACGCGATTGGGAGACCAGACGCCTGCTACGGGGAGCTATCGGCGTTACCGGCTTCCTCGTGCTATGGTGGGTCGCCGCCCTGTTCCAGCCGCCGTACATCCTCCCCTCGCCGGCCGTCGTCGCCGAGACGTTTCTCACGGAGCTCGCCTCGGGCACGATGACCAGCGCGCTGTACAGCAGCGTTCTCCACTGGATCCCCGGAGCGGTCATCGGCACGCTGCTCGGCATCGCCGCCGGGGTCGCTCTGGGCTGGAGTTCGGCCGCCGACGACGGGTTCGCCCCCGTCGTCCGCGTCCTTCGGCCGGTGCCGCCGTTGGCGTTGATCGGCTTCGCCATCGCGTGGTTCGGCATCAATCACGCCGGCGCGGCGTTCATCATCGCCGTCGGGGCGTTCTGGATCAACTTCTACGCGGCCTACGGCGGCGTCGAGGGGGTTTCGGAGGACATGCTCGACGTGGGCCGCAGCCTCGGGGTCACCGACGACCTCGGACTGATCAGATCGGTCGTCCTGCCGAGCGCGCTGCCCGAGATCATGACCGGTATTCGGACGGGAATCGGCCGGTGTTGGATGCTCGTCGTCGCCGCCGAGATCTTCGGCGTCCCCGGCATCGGACGGGAGATCCTGAGCGCGGGCAACAACCTTGCCGTCGACGTGGTGATCGCCTACATCCTCGTGTTGAGTCTGATGTTCCTGCTCGTGGACGTGGGCTTTCGTGCCCTTCAGAGACGGGTGATCGCATGGCGGTAGACATGGATCCGAAGATCAGTATCGAATCGGTGAGCAAGCGCTACGCCGGAACCCAGGGACCGATCCGAGCGCTCTCGGAGGTGAGCTTTACGGTCCAGCCCGAGGAGTTCGTCTGCGTCGTCGGTCCCTCGGGCTGTGGCAAGACCACCCTGTTCAGGATCATCGCCGGCCTCGAGGAGGCGAGCTCGGGAGCGATCTACCTCGGGGACGAGCCCGTCGACGGCCCGACCACGGAGATGGGCGTCGTCTTCCAGGAGTACCTGCTCTTCCCGTGGCGGACGGTTCGGGGCAACGTCGCCTTCGGGCTCGAGAAGCAGGGCGTCGAGAAGGAGGAACGTGAGCAGCGGATCCAGGAGATGATCGATCTCGTGGGCCTCTCGGGGTTCGAGGACACCTACCCCAAGTCGCTCAGCGGCGGGATGAAACAGCGCGTCGCGATCGCCCGCTCGCTTGCGGTCGATCCCGACATCCTTCTGATGGACGAACCGTTCGGCGCGGTCGACGCCCAGACTCGGGAGCGACTCCACGACGAGATCCTCGAAATCTGGCAGGAGACGAGGAAGACGATCCTCTTCGTGACCCACGACGTGAGCGAGGCGGTCACGCTCGCCGATCGCGTGGTCGTGATGGGAACCGACCCCGGACACATCCGCGAGATCGTCGAGGTCGATCTGTCGCGGCCGCGGGAACGGACGGACGCCGCGTTCGCCGAGTACGAGGAGCGGATCCGGGCGTTGATCGGCGACTGACGGTCCGGCTACGGCTCCTATCCGTAGAACTCCTCACGCAGGTCGTCGAGGTGATCCTCCAGTATCGAGAGCGCGGCGTCCGCGTCCATGTATCCCTGATCGTACTCGGCGTAGACGTCGTCCGCGTTGTCGAGGAACTCCTCGACGGTGTCGTCCAGTTCGGCCATACCTCCGGTACGCGAGCCAACCGGAAGAGTCGATCGCTCGCGACGTGCGCGGAGCGTTACTCCCGCCCACCGTCGGTGGCCGCCTCCACGGGCCGGTTCACGGCGAATCCGACGGCTGCATCGACGTGTCGCTCCCAGAGAACGAGCAGGCTCGGCAGGACGAACACGCCGCCGACGAAGGCGTAGACGATCGTCAACCCGGTGATCAGCCCGAACTGCTGGAGCGGCGGGAGGATCGCGAACGCGAGCACGCCGAACCCGCCGACGGTCGTCGCCGCGCTGCCGAGCAGCGCCCCGCCGGTGCCGCGGACGCTACGGCGAAGCGCTTCGGCCGGAACCTCGCCGCATCGGCGTTCGAGCAGGTAGCGCTCGGTCATGTGGATGTTGTACGCTACCCCGAGCCCGACCGTCAGGCTGGTGATCGTTCCCGTGATCGCGTTGAACGGCATCCCGAGCAGCGCCATCGTTCCGAGGATCCACGCCACCGAACAGACGATCGGCGCGAGCGTCACCGCCCCCAGGAGGGCGCTGCCGGCGGTTCGGCGGTAGACGAGCGTGAGGAGGACCGCGACCGCGCCGAGGGTCACGCTCAGGCTCTGGACCACCGTCTCGAAGAGCTCGTCCTCGACGACGCTGAACACGACCGGCTGGCCGGTCGCCGTCGCCTCGAGTCCATCGCCGTCGAGGGACGACGCCACGACACGGGTGTCGTCGGCCATGACCTCGCTCGAGGCGTCGCCCTGCATCGTGACGAGCATTCGAACGGCCTCGTACTCGCCGTCGTCGGTCCGGTGGACCACCTCGGCGGCGCGCTCCTCGTCCGCCTCGTAGAACGCGTCGTAGACCGATTCGACGTCCTCGTCCGGGACGCCGTCGCCGTCGGTGTCGGCCGCCACGAACGCCTCCGCGAACTCCTCGTCCTCCGCCGCGACGGCGCGCATGACCGAAATCGGGGAGCGAACGCCGGTCTCGCCGCTCGAGAGGACGAGCACGGCGTTCCGGTCGGCCGCGACGTCGTGAGCGTCCGCAATGCGCTCGAGCGTCCGATCGTCCGTGACGTCACCGGTGACCACCACCTGCGTCCGCGTGTCCTGTCGGGCGTGGTCGTTGAGCACGGCGAGATCCTCCTTCGCGCCGTACTCGCCGGGTGCGAGCGGCCCCGGCAGCGACGCCATCCACGCCGGCGGGTCGTCGGCGATGAAGTCCTCCCGTTCGAACGTCGTGTCCACCTGCGTCGCGCCGGCAGCACCGGCAGCGGTCACGAGCAGGACCGCGCAAATCACGGCCCAGGGCGTGCGGTTCGCCGCACGTTCGCCGAGCGAGAGGACATTCGCGAACGCCCCGTCGGTGCCGAACGCGCGGTTTCGGCGGTCGATCCCGCGAGCCTCGAGCAGTTCGTCGAGTTCGACCTTGGCCGCCGGCACCAGCACCCCGAAGACGAGCAGGGCCGCGACGATGCCGAACGCGCTCACGACGCCGAACTCGCGGATCGGCGCGACCGGACTCACGAGGTTCGAGAGGAAGCCGAACACCGCGGTCGTCGTCACCCAGAGGAGTGCGACGCCCAGCCCGCCGAGGACGATCCGCATCGCGGCCCCCGAGGAGTCCCGTTCCTCTTCGCGGCGCTCGCGGTGGCGCATGAAGACGTGGATCGCGTAGTCGATCGACAGCCCTACGAGCAGCGCGGGAACCGCGACCATGATCTGGGTGAAGGGGATGCCGACCCAGCCCATGAACCCGAGCGTCCACAGCAGGACGACGACGATGCCCGCGAGTCCGAGGAGGATGTCGAGCAGGTCCCGGTAGGCGACGGTGAGGACGAGACAGACGAACAGCAGCGCTAACGGAAGAACCAACGAGAGGCTATCGACGAGCGATCGATCGATCTCGTCGGTGATGATTCCCTCGCCGAACGCGAAGCCGTCGGCGAATCGGTCCTCGACCATCGCGTCCATCGCGAGCTGGGACTCGACGATCTCCTCGGAGGACTCGCCCTCGATGACCTGCTGGCCGTCGGCCTGCTGGGTCACGAACAGCAGTCGCGTGTCGGCCTCCATCGAACCGGGCTCGTAGTCCGTCGGCAGGAAGACGAACGCCTCCGCCGAACCGTCCTCGTCGAGGACCGTATCGAGGACGGCGTCGATCTCCGACTGGTTCATCGACTCCAACTGTTCGATCTGTTCGTCGAGGGTCGGATCGACCGTCGACGGATCGGGCCGTGTCCGGGCGTCGGCCGCACGTTCCTCGCGGATGGCCGTGGTCGCAACGATCGTCGAGAGGTCGGCGAACGGGTCGTCCTCGACGAGCGTCGGACTGACGGTCCCGTCCTCGCGGAACTCGCGCTGGAGCTCCAGAGTGGCGATCAACGACTCCTTCGAGAGGACGTTCTCGTCGCGAACGAGGATCTGAGTGGTCGTCCCACCCTCATCGCCGAAGTTGGTCTCGACGTAGTCCAATCGTTCCGCTTCCGGTCCGTCGCTTTTGAACTGGTCGAGCGAGGAGGAGTACTCCAGGCTGCCGACGCCGCCGCTCAGCACGATCGTGAGCACGAACATGACCGTGATGACCGCGCGACGACGTTCCGTGACCGTCTCGGCGAGGCGGGATCCGGCTGCCACTTACTGCACCTCCCCTCGTAGTGGCCCGATCCAGGCGTGCGATCGCATTCAGATCTGAGTTATCTGGGGTTGGTAAATACTTTGTTTTCAAATCCTACTACTCGTATCAAATAGGGCGGAACGTTCGTCCCGCGACGGTTCCCGATCCGTGCGTATCGTTTCCGTCGATGGAGGAGACGGCCACCGGCGCGGGCGGGGTTACTGGTACATCCCGAGCGGGCGGGCCTGGGTGCTCTCGTCGTCCTCGGCCTGTCCCATCCGCTGGGCGAGCTGTTCTCGTTGCTCGCGGATCTCCTCGGCCTGCTCGACCAGCGAGTCGACGTCGACCTCGACGCCGGTGATCGGGCCGATCCCGTTCTTGATGAGCGCGCGGGCGGCCTCGGGGTCCGGAAACTGAGGGTTGCTCTCGACGACCAGCCCGACGCTGTCGAGATCGACCTCTGCCGCTCGGTTGAGCAGCGCGCCCGTCGGCCCGCTGATGAACCCCGTCTCGCGGGGCGGGACGATCCCCGCATCGTCGAGGTGGCGTCGACCGTCGCCGGTCGCGACCCCGTACAGTTCGGGGAACGAGTCCTTCTCGGCGGGCCGGCCGCTGAGATAGATCGGCGTCACCCCCTCGTCCTCGAACCAACTCGAGACGCAGACGGCGAACTCGGGTGCTCCGCTACCCGAGACGGGCACCTCGCTCTGGAGCGCGAGCAGGTCGTGTTCGGGGGCGGCGTACAGCCGAACGGGCGGCTTCAGGTCGTCGTCGTCCTGGTGGTAGACGCCGATCCGGGGGAGTCCGTCGCAGTGGACGCTCGCGTAGTGGGTCATCTCGAGTTCACGGACGATGTGGTCGGTCGCGATCTTCCCGACGAGGCCGAGCCCCGGTAGCCCCTCGACGAGGAACGGCTCGTCGAACGAGACCGACTCGTCGTGGACGGCGATCTGTGCCATGGGCTGTCATCGTCCCCGACCGACTTCAACGCGTGGCTTGCTACGATGGATCGAAGAAGCCGACCTCGCGGCATGGGCTATCAAGCCTAGTACTTATGGACGTCGATATCCATCTCCCACAGTAAGTGACAGGGATCGTATAAAATTCGCCAACTGATACTAGCAGCCAACAATGAACTATAGCTCAATAATGACCGAGAGGGGGATGGAATGAACACGACGACGACGGCGTCGGTGCTCGACCTCGATTCGGTGTTCGAGGTGCTGAGCGATCGCCGAAGACGGTACGCACTGTACGCACTCCATCGAGCCAAGGGGGGCTCGATGACGGTCGATCGACTGGCGGTTCGGGTGGGGCAGTTGGAGGACGACGGCAGAACCATCACAGCCGAGCGTCGTTCGAACCGGATCGCCGACGAGCTCCGCGAGCGCCACGTGCCGAAACTGGTCGCCGCGGGAGCGATCGAGTACGACGAGCGGACCGAGACGGCCCGCTATCACGTCCGACCCGCGCTCGAGGAGTGGCTCGAACACGCGGAGTACAGGGAGGGGTACCACCCGGAGTGTTGAGGGGGCCGATCGAAACGCCCAAACGCCGGCCGGCGGTAGCCGTGGGTGATGGAGCCGCTCCGGCGGTACGAACCGCTCGTCGACGACTTCGAGGCGTTCCTCGCCGCCTGCGAGCGGCCGCTCCCCGCCGTCGTTCGGGTGAACGCGATAAAGGCAGGTCCCGAACGCGTCCGCGATGCCCTCGACGAGGAGGGCATCGGCTGGGAGGGGCGCGAATGGAACGAGCGGGTACTCGAACTCGAGACGACGAAGCCAGGCAACACGTGGCCGTACTTCCACGGCTGGATCCACGGCCAGGAGGAGATCTCCTCGCTCCCGGCGACGGTACTCGATCCCGACCCCGGGGAACGGGTGTGGGACGCGTGTGCGGCGCCGGGCGGAAAGACGACGCAGCTCGCGGCGCTGATGGACGATCGGGGACTCGTCGTCGCCAACGACAGCAACCTCGGTCGCCTCTCCGCGCTCCGCTCGAACGCCGAGCGCCTGGGCGCGACGAGCGTCGCGGTGACCAACTCGGACGCACGAAACTTCTCGTTGAAACCCTTCAGTACCGAGTTCGACCGGGCGCTGGTCGACGCCCCCTGCTCGTGTGAGGGGACGATCCGCAAGAACCCCGATGCGCTCGACGAGTGGACGATGGACCACGTCGAGGGGATCGCGGGCGTCCAGAAAGGGATCCTCCGGCGGGCGATCCAGGCCACCCGGGAAGGCGGAACGGTGGTCTACTCGACGTGTACGTTCGCCCCCGAGGAGAACGAGGCCGTCCTCGATCACGTCCTCGCGAACGAGGACTGTAGGGTCGTCCCCTTCGAGAGCGGGCTGGACTCGGTGCCCGGCGTCACCGAGTGGGAGGGCGAGCGCTACGACGGGTCGGTCCGCCACGCCGAACGCTTCTACCCCCATCACAACGACACGGGCGGGTTCTTCTGTGCGAGACTGGAGGTGACGGGATGAGCGACGGATCGAAGGGAAACGACGGAAGCCGCTTCGACCGGCTGCCCGCGAGTGCCGACGAACGCGAGGACGAGGGCCGGGCGACGCGCGAGGAGGTCCTCGAGTGGTGGGACGAGCGCTTCGCGATCCCTCCCGAGACGTTCGAGGGCTACACGTTCTGGGAGAAGGGCGCGGGCAAGGTCTGGATCCTCGCGAGCGACCTCCCCTCGCCGGTCGGGATCGAGGGGCTGGGCATGACGTTCCTGCGCACCCGTCAAGAACACTGGAAGCCGACGACGAACGCCGCCCAGCGCTTCGGCCGGCTGGCCGAACGAAACGTCGTCGAACTCACCCCCGAGGAAGCAAAGCCGTTCGTTCGCGGCCGGGACCAGGAGCTCGAGTGGGACGGCGACTGGGGCTACCTGATCGCGGCCCACGACCTCGCGGGCGGACGCGAGCCGCTCGGCGTCGGGCTCTACCTCTACGGCGAGCTCCGGTCGGTGGTCCCGAAGGGACGACGGCTCGACTGACCCGACGGATCACCGCTTTCCACACCCTTTAGCGGCGCTCGAATCAACCCCCGACGTGAGCCGCTGGCAGTACCGCTACACCGTCCTCGTCCTGTGTACGTTCGCGTTCTTCGCGACGATGGTCGCGCGGCTGGTGATCAGCCCCGTCGTCCCCGAGATCGAGAGCTACTTCGACACCTCGACCGGGGCGATCGGGCTCGCGCTCTCGGGGATGTGGGCGGCCTACGCGCTCTCGCAGTTCCCCTCGGGAGTGCTCGCGGATCGCTACGGCGAGCGGCGGGTCATCCTGACGGCCGTCTCGATCACGGCGGTGAGCTCGCTTCTTCTCGCGCTCTCGCCGTCGCTCGCGCTGTTCGGGCTGTTCGCGGTCGTCCTCGGCGCCGGCGCCGGGCTTCACTACGTGGTGGCGACGACGCTGCTCACGAGGCTCTTCTCGAACACCGGGCGGGCGATCGGGCTTCACGTCACGGGGAGTCCGATCGCGGGGCTCTCCGCGCCGGTGCTCGCGGCGGCGATCGGCGCGCGCTACGGCTGGCGGAGCGCGCTGTTGCTCGGGACGGCGGCCGCGGTACCGGTCGGAGTGACGTTCGCCCGGCGGGTCCGGCCGATCACGCCACAGCACCCCGAGCGACCGATGCGCGAGCAGTTCGACCCGGGGACGCTTGCCGCGCTGCTCTCGCGCCCGCGGATCGCCTACACCACCGTGCTCGCGACCATCGCCGCGTTCACCTGGCAGGCGACCGCCTCGTTTCTCCCGACGCTGCTCGTCGCTCACCACGGCTACTCGACCGCGTTCGCGGGCGTGCTGTTCTCGCTGTACTTCGTGGTTCACGGCGTCTGCGCGCCGACGATCGGCGGACTCTCCGATCGGTTCGGACGGGATCCGACGCTCGCAGCCACGCTCGCGACCGGGATCGTCGGCTACTGGGTGCTCGCGACCGGCGGGTCGACGTCGGTCATCGTCGGCGGCGTCGTCCTCGCCGGAGTGGCGATGAGCTGGAGCGCGCCGCTCCAGGACCGCTACATCGCCCGCCTCTCCGAGAAGGAGCGCAACACGGGGTTCGGGCTCGTCCGAACCGTCTACATGCTGCTCGGCGCGCTGGGCAGCGTCGTCGTCGGCACGCTCGCCGACGTTGCCGGCTGGGGGATCGCCTACGGGGGTCTCGCCGTCCTCCTGGCGCTCGCGGTCGGGAGCCTCGGAGCCGTGCGTCTGTCGGACGTCTCGTTGTAAGGAAAGGAAAGCACTTCCCGAATCCACTGGGGTGGGGAGGGGATCAGCAGGACCGGGAAGTAATACAACCTATACACCTCTGAATAAAAAGTCTTTTGGTCCGCGTACGGTAGCCCGGTCATCCCGCGTCCTTCGAGCGGATCGTCCCGCCGGAGAGTCCCGTCCATTCCACGCGGTAGCCGAGCGCGGAGAGGGCGGTGCTGGTCTCGTGGATGCCGGCCTCCTCGAGGACCGCCTCGGCCTCGGCGAGCGACTGGCCCGGTTCGAGGGCGTCCGCGAGCCGGTCGAGCACCGCGGGCCGGACGAGCGTTCGACCGATCCGCTCGTGGTCGGGGAACGTGACGTCCGCGAGCGCGGCCTCGCTCACGCCGTGGCGGGCCGCGAGCGCCGCGATCGTGAGGACCTCCTCCTCCGGTACGAGTTCGGCGGGTAGCGACGCCGCGCTCGCGGCGACGAGTTCGTCCTCGTAGCGGCGAAGCGCGTCGCGGACGTCCTTGACCCGGACGCGCCCCGAGTAGGGGATCGCGCGGTGGTCTCGCGCCTCGATCGCCTCGCCGGCGCCGAGGCTCTCGTCGACGGCGACCAGCAGCTCGACGTCCTCGACGTTCTCGAGCTGGGAGAGCTTCTTCTCGACGTACTCGGGGGTCCAGAAGCCCATGATCTCGAAGAAGACGCGGAACTCGGTATGGAGATAGTCGAACGCGAAGTCGGGGATCATCACGCTCGCGCCGACCTCGAGGGGCTCGGGCTCGCGGACGAGCTCCCAGTCGAGATCCAGCGCCGAGAAGCGGGCGGCGAAGTCGCGCTCGACGCCGCTGTCGTAGCTGACCTCGACGACGGGTTCGGCGTCGGGCGGCCGGATCGGATCGGCGTCAGAGATCTCCAGAACTCGTTCGGTCCCGCGGTCGTCGATCGTCGCGACGAGCTCCCACTCGCCCGCCTCGACGACCGCGCGAAGCAGGCGGGCGAAGCGCGTGCCGTATCGCCGGGTCGCTCGAAAGAGGGCGTCCGGGCCGGTGACGACGAGCTCGCGACCCCGATCGGTCCGTCGCAGCTCGTAGAGCAGTCCCAGCCGTTTGGTCGCCGAGACCAGTCGTCGAGGGTCGCTGCTGCGGACGCGCACCTCCGTGGCGTCGAACAGCGCGGTCTGGGCGAGCGAGAGGTCGTACTGGGCGAGCAGCGAGTCGGGATCGAAGCGCTCGCCGGCGGCGACGAGCACCTGTCGTTCCTCGCGGTCGGCGTAGAGCGACTTCGCGACCGCCTCGCCGTCGACGCCTATCGCCTCGCCCGCCCGTGAGAGCGCCTCGTGGCGGTCGGCCTCGCTCGCGACGGAGAGGGCCTCGGCGGCCTCGAACGCCGCCCGACGCGCTCGCCGGGGCTCGACCGGCGAGCGCGTCTCGAACGTGCAGTCGCGTTCGACCAGCTTCGCGAGCCCGCGGACGAGCTTGAAGTCCTCCGCCTCCCGCTCGAGCGCTTCGAGCGCCTCCTCGAGCTCGCTTCGGGGCTTGCCGACGTGCTCGCGAAAGGCGCCGAGCACCTTCGCGGCCAGCGGGCGGTGTTCGCGACCCGCGAACGACAGGCGGTAGCCCCCGCCCGCCCGCGAGACGCGAAGCAGGTCCTTCGTCAGCACCGTCTCCCCGTAGGGGCCCGGGAGTCAAAAGCCCGGCCAAACGCGCGAGACGACGCGTGCTCGGACACGGTGATCCGCCGTCGGCAGTAGCGCCGACCCGACCCCACTCGTGATCGCCGACGAATGCGGAACGGGTGACTTCTCCGTTGTGATGGGGATTCTGAACGATCACCACCACGTGCTGCGGGCCGACGAGCGGGGCGAACACGGCGAGGGCGCACCCGACCGGCAGGACCGCCGTTCCGACGCGGAACGCGGCTCGCCTACCGTCTGCGGGCGGCGACGTTCTCCTCGGCGGTGTCCCGGCTCACCAGCTCGTAGAGCAGCGCCCGGCCGCCCTCTGCCTTCGGCCGGAGCACGCGCCCGAGCCGTTGGGTGAACTCGCGCTCGCTCCCGCTGCCCGAGAGCACGACGGCGACGTTGGCGTCGGGAACGTCCACCCCCTCGTCGAGCACGTTCGAGGCGACGATCCGTGAGTAGGTGCCCTCGCGAAAGCGCTCGAGGATCTCCCGGCGTTCCTCCGTTCCGGTCCGGTGGGTGATCGCCGGAATCAGGAAACGCTCCGAGAGCCGGTAGACGAGGTCGTTGTGCGCGGTGAAGACGATGATTCGGTCGTCGCGGTGACGATCGAGGATCCCGGCGAGCTCCTCGATCTTCCGGTCGGCGTTCGAGACGACCTCGCGGGCACGCTGTTTCGCTAACAACGCCTCCCGTGCTCGGGGGTCGGAGCCGGACCGTTTGACCAGTTCCTGGTAGTCGCTGCCCCGCTGCATGTCGATGCCCGATTCACGGAGGTAGGAGACGAACGTCTCCTGGTCTCGCTCGTAGGCCTCACGCTCCTCGTCGGTGAGCTCGACCTCGATCCGCTTGACGTCGTAGGGTGCGAGATGCTCGCCGGCGAGGTCGTCCGCGCTTGTGCGGTAGACGACCGGGCCGAGGAGCTCCTCGACGGCCTCGTGCGCGCGGTCGGGGCGCTCGAACGTCGCCGTGAGGCCCAGCCGGGCGGGTGCGGCGAGCAGGCGGGCGATCTCCCTGTACCCTTCGCCGCCGAGGTGGTGGACCTCGTCGAAGATCACGAAGGGGAAGACGTCGCCGATCGACTCGGCCTTGAGGTAGGCGGAGTCGTAGGTAGAGACGGTGATCGCCTCCCGGGACTGGACGCCGCCGCCGAACCGTCCTATGGGTACGTCGAACTCCTCGCGGAGCTCCGCGTGCCACTGTTCGAGGAGGTCGATCGTCGGCACGACGACGAGCGTCGGGGTCGCGAGCGCCTCGATCGCCTTGATCGCGATCACGGTCTTGCCGCTTCCGGTGGGCAGTTCGAGCACGCCCCGGTCGTCGTTTCCCCGCCAGGCCGAGAGCGCGTCGGCCTGGTAGGAGCGAAGCTCGTAGGTCGAGGCGAGTCCTCGAAGCGTCGGGGTCTCGAAAACGCCGTCCTCGTACTCGACTCCCTCGCGATCGAGACGTTCGAGGAGGTCGGCGTACCGGAAGGCGGGGGCACGACCGCTCCTCGAGCGCGGGTCGTACTCGACGTAGGGGAGGTCGAGACACCCCTCGTCACCGGGGACCGCCCGATCGGTACTCGCGTCCGAGTCCGCGTTCTGGATCGAGACGCGGATCGTCCCCTCCTCGTAGGTGAGTCGAGCGGACACGGGCGTCCGTAGTCGTTCCGGCGGCTTAACTCGCCCGAGTCGAGCGGGGCTCACAGCCCGCCCGATCGAACCGATGCGTCCGTGTTCAGCGCCCCGCTCCTCGGAACCGTGCGAGTTCGGCGGCGATCTCGCGGTCGGTCAGCAGGGCGAATCCGACGAGAACGACGAGGAATCCGACGACCGTCGACGGGACGATCGGCTCGTCGAGCACCGCCCACCCGATGGCGAGCGTGACGATCGGGACGAGATACGCGATCAGGTTGATCTCCAGGGCGCCGAGCCGTTCGAGCAGGGTGAAGTAGATCACGAACCCGACCGCGCCGCCGACCACGCCGAGGTACAGCAGCGCCGCGAGCGCCGACGCCGTCGGCCGCACGGCGGCGAGCGACTCGCCGAGCGCGAGGGCGAACCCCAGTTGGACGGTCGCGCCCACGGCCATCGCCCAGCCGGTCAGCGCCACGATCGGCATGGTCGGACGGCTCCGCCGGACTAAGACGGTTCCGAGCGCGACGCCCGCCGCGGCCGAGAGGACCAGCAGCTCGCCGACGACGGACGCCCCGAGGGCGGCGGGGTCCGGTCGGACGACGATGGCGACGCCGACGAATCCTACGCAGACCCCGAGGAGACCCCGACGGTTCGGGCGTTCGTCGGGGAGGAGCACCCAGGCGACGAGCACGGTGAGGATCGGAATGAGACTGAAGACGATCGCGCCGACGCCGCTGGTCGTGAACTGGAGCCCGACGAACGAGAGGCCGGTCCCGCCGACGAACAGCACGCCGCCGGCCAGCACCGCGATCCGATCGTTTCGAGTGCGGGGTCGCCACCGGTCGGTCGTCACCAGCGCGTATCCCAGCAGCAGCGCCGCCGAGAGATAGTAGCGGGCGGCGGCGAACAGCAGGGGCGGAACGTCGGCCAGTCCGACCTTGATCGCCGGGAACACCGCGCCGAACAGCAGGGTGACCAGGAGGAACGAACCGAGGTTCCGGGCGCGAGACACGGCGTCACGGTCGTCCGGAACGACCATAACCCGATCGAAGTCCGAGAACGGAGACGTCGACCCGAACGGGCGTCTCCTTCGTCCTCAACCTGCGACCCGATCCGAGCGTCCGCGCCCGCCGTCCTCACGCGAGCGCGCCGGCGTCCCCGATCCGACCGAGGAAGAGGATCGCGCCCGTGGGCCGGTCGCGGATCAGGAAGAGAAAGGGACGATCCGCGACCACCCGGGGCGGCGCCGAGTCCGCCGCGCTCCCGGCGGTCGCCGCCGCGGCCTCCGTGCCGGCCTCGTCGACGGCGACGTAGCTCTCGTGGAAGACATCGGCGATCGCCACCGTCGCGTCGGTCATCCCACCGAACTCCGCACGGCCGAGATCGAACGCACGCTCCATACCGAGTCCGGTGAGGACTGCGTTGAGGTGGGCGTCGAACCCGAACTCGAAGCGGGGAAGGACGACCTCGACCTCGCTCGTCTCGAGGTCCGAGAGCAGCGCGTCAAGTCGGTCCGCGGTGAGATCGGCCTCGAATCGCTCGAACTCCACTGATCGTCCGTCGGGGACGATCACGACCATGCTCACCTCCTCGCCGACGTAGGGGAGTTCGACGAGCGAGATTCCGTCCCTCAGGGCGGCGGGGAACTCCGCCTTCTGTCGCATCATCGGTGTGGTGGTACTCGTTCCGTCGATGGCGGTGAACTCCCCCTCCGCGGTGTCCTTGGGGTCGAACTGCGTCGCCCAGTCGGCGAGGAGGTGGATCGCGTTCGTCACCACCAGGTGGGTGTTCGGCTGGATCGACCCCTCAGGAAGGACCTCCTCGATCCGATCGTTCGTCTCCCCGGCCACCCAGTCGTTGATCTCCGCGCGCGTCGCCTCGGACTCGGTGAAGTCGACCTGCCGAAGGCCGGCCCCGTAGTGGTCGTCCAAGGCCTCGAGGTACGCCTCGCGGTAGGGGTACTCCTCGTTCCCCCACAGCGCGTTCGTGACCGAGAGGTCGAAGGTCGCCTCGCGCCCACGCAGCCGATCGAGGAGTCCGAGGTCGTCGGCGTTCTCGGCCCGTTCGTCGAGCGCCCCGGAGAGCGATTCGATCGCCGGATGAAGCGTTTCCTGTGGGAGCTCGTAGCGCATCGCCTCGGCCATCTCGCGTTCGGTCTCGCCGCGTGCGCCCGCGAAGAGCATCGCCATCGCCACGGAGACGCTGTGTGGCGAGGCGAAGACGTTCGGTTCGTCGGACCCGGCGGAGAGCTCCCGGTGGAGCGCCAGTGCGAACGCGGCGTTCGCCCGGACGAGCGCCGAGAGCGTCTCGTCGCTCACGCTCGGTTCGGGGTCCTCGGGCGACGCCTCGCCGAGACAGCCCGCGAGCGCCGCCCCCGCCAGCGCGCCCGAGAGTGAGAGCACCTCCCGACGAGAACTCGGGGAGGACATGTGTGGGAGGTCTTCGACGACACATATATACTTTCTGTCAAATAGGAGTCTGCGTCGCAAGCGGGTTCTGTAACCCTTAACCGCATCCGGCGGCACCGTTCTGACATGAGCAACGACGAGCCAGGGACCGTCGAGGAGGAGGTCGAGACCGAGAGGGACGCCGAGGAACCGGCGGACGATCGACGGCCGTCCGAGGAATCGGATCGGATCGAGGCGGACGAGAGCGGGACGGCGGACGACCGCGTCGAGACCCTCGAGACCGAGCTCGAGGAGCGCGAGGAACGAATCGACGAACTCGAATCCCGGCTCAAGCGCACGCAGGCGGACTTCCAGAACTACAAGAAGCGCGCGAAGAAGCGCCAGACGCAGATGGAGGAGCGCGCGACCGAGGAGCTCGTCGAGCGACTGCTCGACGTTCGGGACAACCTGAACCGGGCGCTCCAGGAGGAGTCCGACGACGTCGAAGCGCTTCGCGAGGGCGTGAAGATGACGCTCGCGGAGTTCGACCGCGTACTCGACGCCGAGAACGTCCGCGAGATCACGCCCGACGAGGGCAGCGAGGTCGACCCCCAGCGCCACGAGGTGATGATGCGCGTCGAGAGCGACCGACCCGAGGGCGCGATCGACGAGGTCTACACCCCCGGCTACGAGATGGGCGAGCGGGTGCTCCGCCCGGCGCAGGTCACCGTCAGCGACGGCTCCGACGGCGAGTAGGGTGGCGTTGTGGTTCCGGTTTTTCGCCGTCCTCCGGAGCCACGAATCCCCGGAATTCTCGCGCCAGCGGTCCGGTGAGAGGGATTCTCTCACGTCCCCGAGGTAGCAAGTCTTAAACGACCGAGAGCGCAATCCTACGACAACGATGGCGAGTAACAAGATTCTGGGAATCGACCTGGGAACGACGAACAGCGCCATGGCGGTCATGGAGGGGGGCGACCCCGAGATCATCGTCAACGGCGAGGGCGACCGGACGACGCCCTCGGTCGTCGCCTTCACCGACGACGAACGCCTCGTCGGGAAGCCGGCGAAGAACCAGGCGATCCAGAACCCCGAGCGCACGATCGCGTCGATCAAGCGCCACATGGGCGAGGAGGACCACACCGTCGAGGTCGACGGCGAGGAGTACACCCCCGAGCAGATCTCGGCGATGATCCTCCAGAAGCTCAAGCGCGACGCCGAGGAGTACCTCGGCGACGAGGTCGAGCGCGCGGTGATCACCGTTCCGGCGTACTTCAACGACCGCCAGCGCCAGGCGACGAAGGACGCCGGCGAGATCGCCGGCTTCGACGTCGAACGCATCGTCAACGAGCCCACCGCCGCCTCGATGGCTTACGGGCTCGACGACGACTCCGACCAGACGGTGATGGTCTACGACCTCGGCGGCGGCACGTTCGACGTTTCCGTACTGGATCTCGGCGGCGGCGTCTACGAGGTCGTCGCCACCAACGGCGACAACGACCTCGGCGGCGACGACTGGGACCAGGCGATCATCGACCACCTCGCCCAGGAGTTCCAGAACGACCACGGCATCGACCTACGCGAGGACCGTCAGGCGCTCCAGCGTCTGAAGGACGCGGCCGAGGAGGCGAAGATCGAGCTCTCCTCACGAAAGGAGGCCGACATCAACCTGCCCTTTATCACGGCGACCGACTCCGGCCCGGTCCACCTCGAGACCTCGCTCACCCGTGCGAAGTTCGAGTCGCTGACCTCGGATCTGATCGAACGGACCGTCGAGCCGACCCAGCAGGCGCTCTCGGACGCCGGTTACTCGGCCGACGAGATCGACGAGGTCATCCTCGTCGGCGGGTCGACGCGGATGCCCCAGGTCCAGGAGAAGGTCGAGGACCTCGTGGGCCAGGAGCCCAAGAAGAACGTCAACCCCGACGAGGCCGTCGCGCTGGGCGCGGCGATCCAGGCCGGCGTTCTGGGAGGGGAGGTCGACGACATCGTCCTGCTCGACGTGACGCCGCTCAGCCTCGGCATCGAGGTCAAGGGCGGCCTCTTCGAGCGGCTCATCGAGAAGAACACCACGATCCCGACCGAGGAGTCGAAGGTGTTCACCACCGCCGCGGACAACCAGACCTCCGTCCAGGTTCGCGTCTTCCAGGGCGAGCGCGAGATCGCCGAGGAGAACGAGCTGCTCGGCGAGTTCATGCTCTCGGGCATCCCGCCGGCGCCCGCGGGCACGCCCCAGATCGAGGTGAGCTTCAACATCGACGAGAACGGGATCGTCAACGTGAGCGCGGAGGACCAGGGCTCCGGTAACAAGGAGGACATCACCATCGAGGGCGGCGCCGGACTCTCCGACGAGCAGATCGAACAGATGCAGGAGGAAGCCGAACAGCACGCCGAAGAGGACGAGCAACGCCGCGAGCGCATCGAGGCGCGCAACGACGCCGAGAGCTCGGTCCAGCGCGCGCGCAACCTGCTCGAGGAGAACGAGGAGAACGTCGACGACGAGCTCGTCGAGGAGATCGAGGAGGAGATCGAGAACGTCGAGGCCGTCCTCGAGGACGAGGAGGCCGAAACCGAGGAGCTCAAGTCGGCGACCGAGGAGCTGAGCAAGGCACTTCAGGAGATCGGCAAGCAGATGTACCAGGGTGCCCAGGAGGGCGCCGCAGGTGGCGCCGGCGGAGCCGGCGCGGGTGCCGGTGCGGGCCCCGGCGGCATGGGCGACATGGGCGGCGCCGGCGGTCCCGGTGGCGCCGGAGCGGCCGGTGCGGGCGGCCAGGAAGGCGAGTACGTCGACGCCGACTTCGAGGACGTGGACGAAGGGGACGACGAGGAGCAGTAACCCGAGCGACCGAGAACGAACTATCGTTTCGGTTCCGAACCGAACCTCCTCCGCGAACGGCCGTTACCGTATGGGGAACACGTCCGTTCGAGCGACGAATCTAGAGACCCTCCAGCGCGGACTCGATCGGCTCGTCGCCCTCGACGATCTCGAACGTCTTTCCGAACGTGTTCTCGGTCTCGAGCGCAGCGACCAGCGTCCGTGCGACGTCCTCCCGGGCGATCTCGCCGCGTTCGACCCGGCGGGCCGCCTCGATCCGCTCGGTCGGGGGCTCGTCGGTCAACGCCCCGGGGCGGACGATCGTGTAGGTCAGGTCGCTCTCCTGAAGGTGCTCGTCGGCCGCCAACTTCGCCTCGAGATAGTCTCGAAGGGCGTCGGGGCTCTCCTCGGGTCTGTCCGCGTTGATCGAACTGAGCATGACGAACCGATCGGCGCCCTGCTTCTCGGCCTCGTCGATGATGCGGATCGCGCCGTCGCGGTCGACCCCCTCGACGTCCTCGCCGCTCGAGCCCGCCGCGAAGATCACCGCGTCACAGCCTTCGACGGCGTGCGAGACGTCCTCGGTCAGGTCCGCGACGACGGCCTCGACGCCGAACCCCTCCATCTCGTTCACCTGCGATTCGTCGCGAACCATCGCCCTGACGCCGTGGTCGCTCGCGGCCAGCAGATCGGTGATCCGCTGTCCGACCCCTCCGTGCGAACCCGCGATGAGTACTTCCATCGAGATAAGGGAGGAACGGCGGCTCCAAAAGCGTACGGCCGGCACCACACGGATCGCTCAGGCCGACTCGTGGATCTCCTCGCCGCGATGCAGGCGCGAGGCGATGGTGAACGTCTGCTCTCGCTCCCTGCGGGTGGGGGTGTGGGCGGCGAGATACCGAGCCGTGGCGACGAGGTGGATCCGCCCCGTCTCGGGCCCGTCACGGTCGAACCCCCTGAAGGCGGCCTCGACGTTCTGGAGCGTGTGAAAGTTCGCGTCCTCTCGGAGCAGCGCGCCTCCCAGGGTTCGCTTCAACACGTCGGGATCGCCGCCGGAGTCGAGGTAGTCGGCGACGAGCCGGCCTGCCCTGTTGACCTCGCCCTCCTCGTCGAACGTCCCGAGGAGCGCGTCGAGCAGCTTCTCGGGCGCTGTGTCGACCTCGCGTGGCTCCGGGATCGTCGCGGGTGGCGTGTTCAGGAATCGATCGAGGTAGACGTCGATCGCGCCGTCGTAGACCGCTCGGTAGACGCCCTCGCCGTCCGTCCGCCGCGCGAGGCCGCAGACCGCGTTCGCGTAGGTGTAGGTGTGGTGGACGGTGTTCCAGTCGCGGAACTCGTTGCCCGTCGAGAACTGCGCGACTCGGATCGCGGCGGCCCGCGCGACCCGATCGGCGAGCTCCTGCGCGCTCGCCCCGGACTCGATCGCGCCGTCTAGCGCGGCGACGATCGCGTCGGGATCCTCGGAGAGCAGCGTCCCCTCGAACCCCTCGTCCGGGCTCCACTCGTCCACCGTTTCACCGGTCTCAAGTCGGTCGGAAAGGCCCTCGAACGTCTCCTCGAGCAGCGCAGCCAGGTCGACCGGCTGGCGCCACGATGACCGCTCCTCGCTTCGCTGGGCGCTCGCGAGCCCCGGGACGAGCGCGGGAAGCAGCTCGTCGGCGCGCTCCCAGCCGACGTGATCGAGCGTCTCGCAGGCCTTGTTGAGGAAGTCCATCGTGTGGCCGGTATCGAGATACCGGTGATCGGTGGCCGCGTCGACGAGCATCGAGACGAGCCGCTCCTCGGGGAGGTCGGCCGCGATCGCGCTCCGAAGGACGCGTTCTGCCCCCTGGCGGTCGCGGACCTCGATGCACTCGCGGAACCAGCGTTCCAGTCGTGCCGGATCGTGCTCCGAGCCGGCGAGGGGGTCCTGAACGAACCGCGGCGGCCGTCCCGCACAGTCGTCGGCGACCCGAACGGCGCCGACGTAGAGCGCCCGGCGACGGTCTTCGGGTTCAAGCGCGGGAAGCAGGTTCGCCATCGCCCCGAGGATCGTCATGCCGGGGCCCCAGCCCTCGTCGCGATACCGGGCGCCGAACCCCGCGACGATTCCCAACGGCTGTCCGGGCTCGACGCCCGCGTCGTCCAGACCGATTATCGACTTCGCGAGCACGAGCCGGAGGTCCTCCTCGAGACCGTCCTCCAACCTGCCGATCCAGCGTTCCGCGGGCGGTTCGTCCGCGTCGGGGTTGGGATCGACCCAGATCTCATCGCCGCGAAGCTCGACCGGGTAGGAGGGGACGTCGTCGGCAAAGGGATCGAACGTGCTGCCACACGAGAGCTCGAAGCGAGCGTGGTGCCAGTGACAGGTGAGAACGCCGTCCTCGACCGATCCCCGCGCCAGCGGGAATCCCATGTGCGGACAGCGGTTGTCGACCGCGTGGAGCGCTCCCTCGTGGCGGAAGATCGCGATCGACTGACCGCCGGTGGTGACGAGCGTCCGGTCGTCCTCGAGGTCCGCGGTCGTGGCGACGCGTACGAAGTCATCGTCGGATGTTGCCATGGAACATAGTACAGTGAACGGCGACTAACCTCTACCGGCGGGCGGCGGGCTACGTGCGGTTCACGTCGATCTTATCCGGTCGGGTGGCCTACTCCCGGCCATGTCGC
This sequence comes from Halalkalicoccus sp. CG83, assembly GCF_037081715.1. NCBI lineage: Archaea > Methanobacteriati > Methanobacteriota > Halobacteria > Halobacteriales > Halalkalicoccaceae > Halalkalicoccus > Halalkalicoccus ordinarius. The sequence continues at coordinate 615,732 of NZ_JAZDDH010000002.1, read as the reverse complement.
TGATCGCCGGAACCGACGACGGCGTCTTTCGAGCGTCGACCGGGACGACCGAGGACGCCCAACGCGTGCTCGATGCCGGGCGCGTCATGCGCGTCCGGCGCTTCGACTCGATCGAGGGGGTTTTCGCCGCCTCGGAGACCGGACTGTATCGATCGCGCGACGGGGGCGACTCGTGGACGGACCTCGGCGTTCCGCGCGAGGAGGTCTACTCGGTCGTGGCGGGCCCCGACGGCGAGCGCCTCTACGCGGGCACCCACCCCGCGCATCTGTACGTCTCGAGCGACGACGGCGAGTCGTGGCGCGAGCTCGGGGGATTCCAGGAGCTGCCCTCGCGCGAGGAGTGGTACACGCCGCGGCATCGAAACGAGGCCCACGTCCGCAGCCTCGGAACCCACCCCGACGCGCCAGAGCGCGTGATCGCCGGCGTCGAGGTCGGCGGCGTCCACGTCAGCGAGGACCGGGGCGAGACGTGGACCGAGCGCCGGGAGGGCGTCCACGACGACGTCCACCACGTGCTCGTTCGCGGCCCGGAGACGTACGTCGCCTCGACCGGTTCGGGGCTGTACCGGACCGCGGACGCGGGCCGGTCCTGGAGCCGACTGGACGGCGGGCTCGATCACCGCTACTTCCGTGAGGCGATCACCCACGAAGGTCGGCTGTACGCCGCGGCCGCCCGGAGCTCGCCCGGCACCTGGTCGGGCGAGAACGGGGCCGATGCCGCGCTGTTCGAGTCCGAGAACGGAGACGGCTTCGAGCGAGCGCCCTATCCGGGCGGCCCCGAGGAGGTGATCCTCGCGTGGACCGTCGCGGACGGCACCGTCACGGCGGGGACGAACGGCGGGCGGGTCGTCCGGCGGAGCGAGGACGGCTGGCGGGAGGCGGGAACGCTCCCTGCGTCGATCCGGTCGCTGGCGCCGGCGTAGGGTCGTTCAACGGCCTTCGATCGAAACGACCGGAGCGGGCAGTTGAAGTGTATGAGCCGAGTAGGTCCGACAACTGATGAGCGAGGATTTCTACGACGTTCTCGGCGTGAGTCGGGACGCGGACGAGGACGAGATCAACTCGGCGTTCCGAAAGAAGGCCGCCGAGTTCCACCCCGACGTCAGCGACCACCCGAACGCCGAGGAGAAGTTCAAGAAGGCGAAGAAGGCGAAGGAGGTGCTCACCGACGAGCAGAAACGCTCGGCGTACGACCGGATGGGCCACGATCGCTTCGAGCAGGCCGAGAAGCGCGGCGGGTTCGACGGCGGCGGCGCGGGCGCCGGCGGCTTCGGCGGTGGCGATCCCTTCGGCGGCACGGGCGGCGGAGGCGGCCTCGGCGACATCTTCGAGCAGTTCTTCGGCGGGGGCGGCGGACGGGGCGGCCCCCGTGGCGGCGCCGATCTCCAGACTCGGCTGACGGTCACGCTGGAGGACGTCTACGAGGGCGTCGAGAAACAGATGACGATCAACCGGCCCGAGCGCTGCGAGGCCTGCGACGGCCAGGGCGGCACGAACCCGAGCACCTGTCCCGAGTGTAACGGCCAGGGCCAGGTCACCCAGGTCCAGCAGACGCCCTTCGGCCGGATGCAACAGACCCAGACCTGTCGGCGCTGTGGCGGCGACGGCCAGGTCTACGACGAGACCTGCAGCGAGTGTCGCGGCGAGGGACAGGTCACCCGCGAGGCGAACCTCTCAGTCGAGATCCCGCCGGGCATCCGCGAGGGCCAGACGCTGCGCATGGAGGGCGAGGGCGCTCCGGGCGAACCGGGCGCCCGGAGCGGCGACCTGTTGATCGAGATAGTCGTCGAGGACCACCCCGACTTCGAGCGCGACGGCGACGACCTCCACTACCGTCACGCCATCTCGTTCCCGCAGGCGACGTTCGGCGACACCGTCGAGGTGCCGACGATGGAGAGCTCCGTGGAGATGGACATTCCATCGGGCACTCAGAGCGGCGAGCGCTTCCGACTCGAGGACAAGGGAATGCCCCGGCTTCGGCGACGCGGCCACGGCGATCTCTACGTGACCGTCCAGGTCGTCACCCCCGAGAGCCTCAGTCCCGAGCAGCGCGAGGCACTCGAGGCGTTCGCGGAGGCCGGCGGCGAGGAGATCGAGGTCGAGCAGGGCTTCTTCGAGCGGATCAAGAGCTCCCTATAGGGTCGGCGCCAACGCTTATCGTGGGGCACCACGAACCGTTCGGGGAGCCCTGACAGGAAAGAACATACTGCTGTTGGCAGGCGACTTCGTCGAGGACTACGAAGTGATGGTGCCGTTCCAGACGCTCCAGACGGTTGGCCACGAGGTCCACGCGGTCTGTCCCGAGAAAAGCGCCGATGACCAGGTGAAGACCGCGATCCACGACTTCGAGGGCGATCAGACCTACACCGAGAAGCCGGGCCATAACTTCACGCTGAACCAGGACTTCGACGCGGTCGATCCCGAGGAGTACGACGCGCTCGTGGTACCGGGCGGGCGCGCCCCGGAGTACCTCCGGACGTACGACGAAGTGCTGGAGATCGTCCGGCACTTCTTCGAGGCCGAGAAACCGGTGGCGGCGCTCTGTCACGGCGCGCAGATCCTCGCGGCCGCGGACGTCCTCGACGGGCGGAACTGTACCGCCTACCCCGCGCTGAAGGCGGAGGTGATCGCCGCGGGCGGGAGCTGGGAGGACGACGTCACGCGCGACGGCAACCTCGTCACCGGGCCGGCGTGGCCGGACCACCCCGCGTGGCTCGCCGAGTTCCTCGATCTCCTCGGGACCGACGTCGAACACGCCGAACCCGCGACGGCGGACTGAGCGGATCACACAGCGGCTTTCTATCGGGACGATCAACGGGAGGCATGGACACCATCGGCGAGCTGGTCGCCCGCGACCGGCGCTCGCGCGAGCCGGCGCTTCGGGCGCGGATGGGCGTGAACACCCGTTATGACTACTACCAGCTCTGTACGACGGCCCACAAGACGGGCAACTTCCTCAGTCACCGGGGGGTACGCGCCGGCGAACGGGTCGCGATCGTCGCGAGCGAGAGCGGCGCGCCGATCCTCTCGCTGTTCGGGGCGGCGCTGCTCGGCGCGCGCGTCCGGTTCGACCCACCTCGAGAGATCGACGCCCGCGTCCTCGTGGCGCCCGCAGACGTGATCGAGACGTACGACCTGCCACCGAGCGCAACCCGCGTCGCCTACGACGGGGAGAGCGACGATCCCGCGGTCGAATCGTTCGGCGAGAGCGTCTGGAGCGAGAACCCCTTCTGTCCGATGCCGCCCGAGATCGGCCCGGAGACGGCGTTTCTGGCGACCGATGGGGACGAGTACGAGCACGGTGAGCTACTCGCGGCTACGGAGAGCGTCGTCGAGCGGTGGGAGCTCGACTCGGGCGACGCAGTGGCGATCCGCGCGCCTCTCTCGCGACCCGGAACGATCGTCGCGGGAGTGCTCGCGCCGGTGTCGGTCGGCGCGACGATCGTCTTCCCGGGTGCGGAGGCGGAGGCCGACGTCGCCGTGGCGGAGGACGACACACCGGAGCCGGTCACGGTCGATCCGGCGGACGTTCCGCTTCGGTAGGTCCTCGGCACGCGATCCCCCCGGGGTGGGCGACGAACGGTCGGTCAGTGCGCCCGTTCGAGCTTCTCCATCGCGCCGGGGTTCTCGATCGAGCTCATGTCGCCGAGCTCCTCGCCCGTATACGAGGCCTGCACCGCTCGTCGGATGATCTTCCCGCTCTGGGTCTTCGGGAACTCATCGACGAACAGCACCTCCCGTGGACGGAACGGCTTTCCGAGCTCCTCGCCCACCTGCGCTCGAAGCTCCTCTCGCAGGTCGTCGCTCTCCTCGGCGTCGTCCTCGAGGATGACGTAGGTGACGACCGCCGTTCCGGTCGTCTCGTCGGGCACGCCGACCGCGGCGGCCTGGTTCACGGCGCCGTGGTCCATCAGCGCGCCCTCGACCTCGGCGGGGCCGACCTTCCGCCCGGCGACGTTGAGCGCATCGTCGGCTCTCCCGTGAAGGAACCAAAATCCATCAGAATCCTTCTGGGCCCAGTCGCCGTGATCCCACATCGGCGGATCCTCGAACGTCGACCAGTACTCCTCGAGATAGCGCTCGTCTCCCTCCCAGAGCGACTTCGTCATGCTCGGACAGGAGTCACGAGCGACCAGAAAGCCCCGCTCGTGGGCGTCGGCGACCGATTCGCCGCTCGAGTCGACGATGTCGACGTCCATTCCTAATCCTGGTCCGCCGAGTGTACACGGCTTGAGCGGCTGGATCGGCATCGGCATCAGGAAGCAGCCACAGATCTCCGTCCCGCCGGACATGTTGATGATCGGCGCCTCGCCGCCGCCGACCTTCTCGTAGAACCACTCCCAGGCCTCGGCGTCCCACGGCTCGCCCGTCGAGCCCAGCAGTCGAAGCGAGGAGAGGTCGTGGCGCTCCACGTACTCGTCGCCGTGTTTGCGAAGCGAGCGGATCGCGGTCGGCGAGATGCCGAACTGCGTGATCGAGTGGCGGTCGATCATCTCCCAGAACCGATCGGGTTGGGGGTGGTCGGGCGCGCCCTCGTACATCACCATCGTCCCGCCGAAGGTGTGGACGCCGATCAGCGTCCAGGGGCCCATCATCCAGCCGATGTCCGACACCCAGAAGAACCGATCCGCGGGTTTGAGGTCGAAGGCGAAGTGGACCTCCTTGGGACACTGTACCTGGACGCCCGCGTGGGTCTGGACGATCCCTTTCGGCTTCCCGGTGGTGCCCGAGGAGTAGAGCAGCATCGACTCCTGGTTCGAGGGAAGCGACTTGGTCTCGTACTCGTCTGGCTGGGAGCCGACGGCCTCCTCCCACGTCTCGTCGCGCTCCTGACGGTCGTAGTCGGCGCCCAGCCGCTCGAAGACGATCGTGTGCTCGACGCTTCCGGCCTGCTCGATGGCCTCGTCGGCCGACTCCTTCAGGTGGACCTCGCTCCCGCGGCGGTAGAAGCCGTCCCCCGTGAACAACACCGAACAGCCGCCGTCCTCGAGGCGGGTCGCGGCGGCGTCGACGCCGAAGCCCGAGAAGATCGGGACCGCGATCGCACCGACCTTGAAACACCCATATAGAATCGAGATCACCTCGGGCACCATCGGCATGTAGAGCCCGACGGTGTCGCCGGTCTCGACGCCGCGCGCCTCGAGGGCGTTCGCGACCCGATTGGCCTGGCGGTGGAGCTCGTGATAGGTGATCTCGCGGACGTCGCCGGGCTCGCCCTCCCAGATGCAGGCGACCTTGTTGCGGGTCTCGCTGTCGGGGGCGGCGTGTCTGTCGACGACGTTGTGCGCGACGTTGAGCCGCCCACCGGGGTACCAGTCGGCGAACTGCGGGCCGTTGCTATCGTCGCGTACCCGGTCGTATTCCTCGTAGAACTCGATTCCCAGGTGGTCGACGAGTTCGTCCCAGAACCACTCCATCTCGCCGGTGGTCCGCTCGATGAGCGTGTCGTAGTCCTCGATGCCGTGTTCCCGCATGAACGCGTGAACGTTCGTCGATTCGACGAACTCCTCCGAGGGTTCGTGGACGATCTCGGTAGTGTCTGGCGATTCCATAGCGAACGGTCCCCCACGGACGACAAAGAGGTTTTCCCGACTTTATTTCCTATATCTATAGAGAAATTTTTATAGGATGAGTATGTATCTATCGCATGGCCGGTCTCACGGAGGTATACAGCGGGGCGGGCGCTGACGCGAGCACGCGCCGGCTGGCGCTCGGCGGCGGGCTGTTCGTCCTCGGCGTGACCCTCGCGGCGCTCGGAGCGCTCTTCGGAACGACCGAACTCCTCGCCGACGTCGGTTACGGGGTCTACGAGTCACGTCGCATCGCGGGCGTTCTCGCCGGGTTCGGCGTACCGGCGGCGTTTCTAGGGATCGTGACCGTCCTGCCGGCGACACGTCGGGTGCGCACCACTGCGGTCGGCGGGGCGACGCTCGCCGGCTGTGGCGTCGTCTGGTTCTGGACGGCGTATCCGGCCGACTGGGCGGGCTACGGCCGAGATCTGACGTTTCCAGTGGTCGCCTGCTACCTGCTCGGCACTGCGGCGACGTTCGCCTGTCTGTTCGTCGCCGTCGCCCGGTTCAAGACGCGAAACTCCCCCGGTGGGACCGTCTCGCTCGACGTCGTCCGCAGGGGAGAGACGCGGATCGTCGAGGTCGAACGGCCCGTGGGCGTGGGTAGCGTCGGCCTCCTTGGCTCGTCCGACGTCCCCACGTCCACCCCACCCGCGTCGGCGGAACCCCGCGGTGACGGCGGCTCCGAGACGGCGCCGCCTGGTTCGCCGGTCGACCGCTACTGCGGGAACTGCGCCCACGTCGACTACGCCCGAACCGAGGACGGCATCCGTCCGTACTGCCGTCGACACGAACGCCTGCTCGAGTCGATAGACGCCTGCGAGGAGTGGACCAGCAACGCTCCCGAACGGCCGGCTCGACCGTCGGACCCCGGTCGGTCGAACGGCTGAACGGCGACGTCCGGCGCTACTCCTCGAGGAACGATCGCACGTCGGCAGCGGAGCCCGCGTTGAGCACGTCACCCGCTTCGGCCCACCCGCGCCGTGCGGTGTGGACGCCGTAGCGAACGTGCTCGAACTCCGCCGGTCCGTGGGCATCGGTGTTGATCGCGACCGTCGCACCGGCCTCGATCGCGACCTTCACCGCCCGTCCCCACAGATCCAGCCGGTTGGGGTTGGCGTTGATCTCGAGGGCCGTGCCGTGCTCGGCGGCGGCCTCGGCGATCGCCTCCAGATCGGGTTCGAGCCCGGGACGGCGAGTCAACAGTCGTCCGGTCGGGTGGCCGAGCACGTCGGTCTCGGGGTGTGAGATCGCCGCCACGAGCCGGTCGGTCGCCGCATCGGGCTCCATGTCGAGCGCGCTGTGGGGCGAGGCGACCACCAGATCCAGCTCTTCGAGAACGTCCCTTCCGACGCTCAGCCCGCCCTCGCGGTCGACGTTGGCCTCGACGCCCGCGAACACGTCGATTCCCGCCTCCTCGTCGACCTCACGAATCCGCTCGATCTGTTCGAGCAGCTCCTCGTCCGAGAGCCCGACCCCGCCGACCATCCCCGGGCCGGTCGCGTGGTCGGCGACGGCGAGGTAGTCGTGGCCGAACGCCTCGGCGGCCTCGACGAGTTCCTCGATCGAGGTGGTGCCGTCGGACCACTCGGTGTGGGTGTGCAGGTCGCCGCGGACGTCGCCCTCCTCGATCAGCTTCGGAAGGGCGTCGTCCGCCGCGGCGTCGATCTCGCCGGTGTCCTCGCGGAGTTCGGGCGGGATCCACGCCAGATCGAGGGCGTCGTACATCCCCTCCTCGGTCTCGCCGGCGACCCGCTCGCCCGCGCGCTGGCCGCTCGTATCGTCGAGATCGGAAACATCGTCAGAAGCGTCCGCTTCTGACTGGCCAGCCGAGCTTCGCTCGGTGACGTCGAAGATCCCGTACTCGTTGACCTTCAGGTCTCGATCCAGCGCGCGGTTTCGAAACCGGATGTTGTGGGCCTTGCTCCCCGTGAAGTACTGGAGCGCGCTGCCGAACTCCTCGGGAACGACGACCCGGAGGTCGACCCGGATCCCGCCGACGCGGATCGAGGCCTTGTTCTCTCCGGACTCGATCACGCCTTCGACCCGCTCCCAGCCGGTGAACACCTCGACTGCCCCCTGAAGGTCGTCGCTCGCGGCGAGCACGTCGACGTCGCCGATCGTCTCGCGCCAGCGGCGGATCGAGCCCGCGACCTCACAGCGTTCGATCGCCTCCGCTTCCCGGAGATGGGTGAGGACGTCGTCCGCGAGCGGCCGGGCGTCACCGAGCAGTTCGCGTTCGCGAGCCTCGCGGGCGAACTCGAGCTTCTCCAGGACGTTCTCCTCGGTCTTGGGGCCGAACCCCTTGATCTCGCGGATCTCCCCGCCGCTCGCGGCCTCCTCGAGGTCTGCGAGGTTCGTCACGCCGAGCTCCCGGTAGAGCGTTCCGGCCGTTTTGGGCCCGACCCCCTCGACGCTCGTGAGCTCGTCCATGTCGACGGGTAGCTCGACTCGCAGCTCCTCGAGCTCCTCGATCTCGCCGGTTTCGAGGTACTCGATCGCCTTCGAGGAGATGGCGTCGCCGACGCCGTCGATCTCCTCGACGGCGTCCTGGCCCTCGCTTGCGAGCTCCTCGATCGCGATCGGGTGCTCGCGGATGCTGTCGGCAGCCCGTCGGTAGGTGTTGGGCTTGTACTCGACGTCGTTCGCCTCGAGGAAGTCGGCGTACTCCTCGAAGAGGGCGGCGAGCTCGGCGTTGCGGCTCATGTCCGCTCGAACGTACCGGCCGACGGTATTTCCACCGGTCGAGCGAACGCCGGTAGGGGCGTGCGTTCGAGGGGACCCTCGGGCCGCGCTATCGCCTGTTGGGCGTGTTCTCCTCGTCCATCCCGAGCGCCTGGCGCATGAAGCGCGTCCAGCGCTTGCGGTCGGCGATCTCCTGGGCTTTGGCCTCGGCCTCGACGTCCGCCGGACCCAGGTTCTGGAGCCCCTCGAGCGCGCGGTCGATTCCGATGATCGACTCGGCAATGCGTTCGCCCTCCTCGCGGCTGATCTCGCCCTCCTCCAGCCGGTCCATCCGCTCGATCCGCTCGCGCCGCAGGTTGCGTTTGGCTTGCTCGACGCGTTCTCGCTCACCCGAGGGGATCGTCTCGCGGCGCTTGATCTCGAAGACGAAGTCTCGAAGTTCGACGCGCTCGCCCTGGACGTCGATCTCCTCGGGGATCTGCGCGCCGATGGTCGCCCCCTCGCGACCGACCCGTTCGAGCAGCTGTTTCCGTTCGTACTCCTGCACGCCTCGGGTTCGGTGATCGAGGGAGAAAAATCCCCTCTCGTCGTCTCGCCGTTTCGTCGTTCCGTCGGATGCCAAACCCCTTTTGTCGCCCCGCCGCGAACCCCCGCCAATGGCGAAGTGTGATCGGTGTGGCGCACACGAGAACCTGCCCTACCGCTGCCAACGCTGCGGTGGGGTCTTCTGTGCCCAACACCGACTGCCGGAGAACCACGACTGTCCGGGCCTCCAGGAGTGGGACGACCCCGACGGACTGTTCGACAGCGGCTTCGACGATGACGTGAACGATCCCGGCGGGCAGCAGGAACGGAGGCTGAGCGACCGAGTGCCGATCAACACCGGCACCGGCGGCCCGCTCGCGTACTTCCGGAACAACATGACCTACGTCTTCCTCGGGGTGATGTGGGTCACGTTCCTGCTGCAGTTCGTCGTCCTCGTCCTCTTCGGGACGGCGCTCCACAACACGCTGTTCCTGCTCGATCCGAACGCACTCGGGAACGTCTGGACGTGGATCACCTCGGTGTTCGCCCACAGCCCGGGCAACTTCTTTCACATCGTCTTCAACAGCATCGTGCTCTACTTCTTCGGGCCGATCGTCGAGCGCAAGGCCGGGAGCAAGGCCTTCGCCGTGCTCTTTCTCGTCAGCGGCGTCGTCGCCGGACTGGCTCAGATCGGCGTCGGGCTGGCGCTCGGCCAGCCGCCGTCGCCCGTCCTCGGCGCCAGCGGCGCGATCATGGCCGTCATGGGCGTGCTCACCGTGCTGAACCCCCAGCTCCGGGTGCTGCTGTTCTTCTTCATCCCGATGCCGCTGTGGCTGCTCACGCTCGGGTTCGCGCTGGTGTCGGTCGGTATCGTCGGCATCGGCGGCGTCGGTGCGGGCGGCGTCGCCCACCTCGCGCACCTCGCGGGGCTGTTCATCGGCCTGGGGTACGGCGAGAAGCTGCGACGCGAGGGCGAGCGCGCGCCCGACCAGCTCCGGTTCGGCGGCGGTCCCGGCGGACCGGGCGGGCCCGGAGGACCCGGCGGACCCGGAGGGCCCGGCGGCCCCGGTCGAGGAGGGTTCTAATGGAGGTCACGCGTCCGGAGTTTCGGCCCGATCCCGCGCTCACCCGCGAGGAGATGGAGAGCCTCCAGCGCGAACTCGCGGCCGAGGCGTGTTTCGGCGACGACGTCTCGCTTCCCGACTCACCGGTCGTCGTCGGCGTCGACCAGGCGTTCCCCGAGGAGCGGGCCGTGAGCGTCGTCGTCGCCATGCGCGACGGCGAGGTGGTAGAACGCGTCTCGTCGGTCACGGAGCTCTCGATCCCCTACATCCCCGGGCTACTCTCCTTTCGCGAGGGCGAGTCGATCCTCGCGGCGTTCGAGAAGCTCGAGTGCGAGCCCGACCTCGCGCTGTTCGACGGCAGCGGCCGGATCCACTTCCGGCAGGCGGGCCTGGCCACCCACATGGGCGTGACGCTGGAGCTGCCGAGCGTCGGCGTCGCTAAGAGCCTGCTCTGTGGCCGGCTGAGCAACCCGCCCGAGGACCCCTTCTCGGAGGGGACGCGCGTCCCGGTCGTCGCCGACGGCCGGGTGGACGTCCCCGAGGGTACCGTGCTCGGCTACGCCGTCCAGACCCGCCAGTACGAGGGAGGATCACGCTACATCAACCCGCTCTACGTGAGCCCCGGCCACCGCGTGAGCGCGGAGACGGCCGCCTCGCTCGCCGAGTCCCACTGTGCGGGCTACAAGCTGCCCGAACCGATCCGGCTCGCGGACCGGTACGCCGGCGAGCGCGCCCGCGAGATCGATGCGTGATCAGTAGCGCCCGTGAGCGCGTTCGGGCTCCGAGCGGCCACCGTCACGGTCGCGTTCGTACCGACTTCCGAGCAGCCGTTCGAGGCGATGGTCGAACTCGCGATCGCTTCAGCTCTCCGTGTGTAGCGCTGGCGCAACAGGGCCAATGCGTTCGCGTCGGGATCGAAGTCCGTCGAAGCAGTCGTCCTCGATCAGGAGCTTCGTCGGCGAGTTGAGGGAGACGTAGACGGCGTACAGCAGGTTCGCCACCCCGAGAGTGAGACCAGACGGTGGTGACGGCGGTCACCACGTGGGTCCACGGCGAACCGGAGTCCGGTCTTCGGAGGACGGCGTACGGCTCGTCCTCGCGGGCTCGGCACCGAGACGTACTCCTCGTCGATTCGCCGCTGGAACCGCTCGGTTCTCGTTCGCGCGCGAGGGCAGGCCGGAAGCGGCAAAAAGCGTTCGCCCGAGCGAACCCGCCAACAGTTAACTCCCCCGCGTCCGACGGACCGGCCATGGAGAAGACCGTCTGTATCACGGGTTGTTCGTCGGGGATCGGTCGGGCGACGGCGCGGGCCTTTCTGGACGAGGAGTGGCAGGTGTACGCGACCGCCCGTGATCCGGAAGACGTCGCAGACCTCGCCGATCTGGGGTGTGAGACCGCCGAACTCGACGTTACAAACGACGCCCAGGTGCTGGCGGTCGTCGAACGGATCATCGACGAGCAGGGTCGGATCGACTGTCTCGTCAACAACGCGGGCTACGGACAGCTCGGTCCGATCGAGGACGTGCCCGTCCGTGACGTCGAGAGGCAGTTCGACGCCAACGTCTACGGCCCCCAACGGCTGATCCAGGAGGTGCTCCCCCACATGCGCGAGCGCGAGGAAGGGACGATCGTCAACGTCTCCAGCGTGGCCGGACGCGTCGCGTTCCCCGGCGGCGGCGTCTACTCCGGCTCGAAGGCCGCCCTCGAGGCGATGAGCGACGCACTGCGCGTCGAGGCCAGTCGGTTCGACGTCGACGTCGTTCTGATCGAGCCCGGTCCCGTCGAGTCGGCGTTCACTGAACGCGCCACCGACGAGACCGACGACGTCCCCCGCTCGCCGGAGTACAGCGACATCTACGGGATCATCGACGACACCCAGGCGGTCGGCGGCGGCGGCCCCGGTGCGGTCCAGCCCGCGGAGGTCGCCGACTGGATCGTCCACGCCGCGAGTTCGACCCGGCCGAACGCGCGCTACCCCATCGGAACGCTCGCGAAGGTCGGGTCGGTCGCCCGACTGCTGCCCGACGGGCTGCGCGATACGCTGTTCAAGCTGGCGCTCAAGATCGCCGGATGATCCACGACCGCGAGGCGCTCGGCGGGACCGAGGCCCGCGAACTCGCGCTCGACTGCGTCGAGGCCGGCATCGAGGCCGCGGATCCCGAACGCGCGATCGAACGGGTGCTCTCGATCGAGGGCGACCGGCTGGTCGTCGACGGGACGAGCCACGGCCTCGCCGACTACGAGGAGGTGATCGTCCTCGGCGGGGGCAACGCGGGCGGGCCGATGGCCGCCGCGCTCGAGCGCGTCCTCGGCGACCGGATCGACCGCGGCGCGATCGTCACGGACGCGCCGCGGGAGACCGAGCGGATCGACGTCCTTCCCGGCGATCACCCGGTCCCCTCCGAACGGGGCGTCGAGTCCACCCGTCGAATGCTCGAACTCGCCGACGACGCTGCTGAGAACGCGCTCGTCCTCGTCGCGATCTCGGGAGGCGGCAGCGCGCTGATGCCCGCGCCCGCCGAGGGCGTCTCGCTCGAGGCGCTCCAGGAGATCACCGAGGCGCTGCTCGCGAGCGGGGCGACGATCGACGAGATCAACGCCGTCCGCAAACACTGTTCGGCGCTGAAGGGCGGCGGGCTCGCACGACGGGCCGCCCCCGCGACGGTCGTCTCGCTGATCGTCAGCGACGTCGTCGGCAACGACCTGAGCACGATCGCGAGCGGTCCCACCGTGCCCGACGGGACGACGTTCGCCGACGCGCGCGCAGTGCTCTCGCGCTACGGGATCGACCCGCCCGCGGAGATCGCACGGCGGCTCGAACGCGGCGACGAGGGTGAGGTGGCCGAAACGCCCGGACCGGACGATCCCGCCTTCGATCGGATCGAGAACCACGTGCTCGCCGACGGGTTCACCCCGCTCGCGGCCGTCCGCGATCTCGCACGCGAACGGGGGTACGAGCCGTTGATCCTCACCTCGCGCGTTCGGGGCGAGGCGCGCGAGGCCGCGAAGACCCACGCGGCGATCGCAGAGGAGGTCCGCGCGAGCGGCAATCCGATCGAGGCCCCCGCCGTGATCTGTTCGGGCGGCGAGACGACGGTCACCCTCCGTGGCGAAGGGACCGGCGGCCCGAACCAGGAGTTCGCGCTGAGCGCGGCGTTCGAACTGCGCGGCGAGGAGGCCGTCGCGCTCGCGAGCGTCGACACCGACGGGATCGACGGCGCGACCGAGGTCGCGGGCGCGCTGATCGACGGCGAGACCGTCTCCGATCCCGAGCGGGCGCGCGACGCGCTCGAGGACAACGACGCCAACCCCTATCTCGACGAGCGGGACGCGCTGATCGAGACGGGTTCTACAGGAACGAACGTCAACGACCTCCGGGTGCTCGTGGTGGGCGCTACCGCCAGCCCCGAGACGAGCCGTTGAGCCGGCGGGCGCCGTCGTCGGTGACGCACACGAGGTCCTCGATCCGGACGCCGAACTCGCCCTCCAGGTAGATCCCCGGCTCGACGCTGAAGACCATGCCGGGTTCGAGCTCTCGGGAGTTACCCGCGACGAGATAGGGTGGCTCGTGGACCTCGCAGCCGACGCCGTGGCCCGTTCTATGGGTGAACGCCTCGCCGTAGCCCGCCCGCTCGATCACCTCCCGCGCCGCGGCGTCGACCGCCTCGGCGGGGACGCCGGGCTCGATTCGATCGATCGCCGCCCGCTGGGCCTCGCGGACGACGTCGTGAACGTCCTCGAACCCCGCCGGCGGCTCGCCCGATCGCGGCTCGTCGCTGCTCTCCTTCGCGGAACGGGGTTCCGCGCCGAAGACGACGGTCCGGGTCTGGTCGCTCGGATAGCCGTCGACGCGCGTCCCGAAGTCGAGCACGACCGGGTCGCCCGCCTCGATCTCCCGACTACTCCGACGATGATGGGGTCGCGCCCCGTTGGGCCCCGAGGCGACGATCGTCTCGAAGGCGGGCTCCTCGCCGCCGGCGCTCGCCAGTTGAGAATCGATCTCGCGGGCGAGGTCGCGTTCGGTCACGTCGATCGCCTCCTCACCGAGCGTGCGGATCTCCTCGCTCACCCGATCCGCAAGCGCGCTCGCACGTTCGATCGCGTCTATCTCGGCGTCGTCCTTCCGAATCCGGAGGTCCGCGAGCACCTCGCTCGCCAGCCCGAACTCGGCGTCCGTCGCTGCTCGCAGGTCCTGCGTGAAGCGTGCCCACATGCGATCGTCGACGAGCACCCGATCAGGATCGATCTCGAAGACGATCGCGTCGAGACGGTCGCGGGGGTCCTCGTGGTCGTCCCAGAGCCGCACGTCGGAGAGCCAGGTCTCGGAGAGCTGCTCGTCGTACATCGTCGGGGCGAGGAGAATCGGTTCGCCCTCGCGGGGGACGAACAGGAGGAAATGACGTTCGGAGGGCTCGTCCCGAAACCCCGTGAGATACTGGAGGTTCGGGCCGGGGAGAAGGACGAGACAGTCGGCGCCGGCGTCGCGGAGCGCACTCCGGCAGGCACGGGTTCGGCCCTCGTAGTCGAACTCGGAGCCGTAGTCGTCGCTCATGGCCGGGATTCGGATCGGTTCGAGATAAACGCGGGCGTATCGAACGACAGCGTCCCGAACCCGTGGATCCCCTCGCCGCCCTCGGCGACGACGAACCGGTCCTCGACGGACTCGATCGCCATCGCGTAGTCCGCCGATTCACAGCCCGCCGCCCACGCGTCGACCTGTTCCTCGGAGTACGCCTCGGTGCCGAGCCCGCGGATGGAGTCGGCGTGGACCTCCCGAACGGTTTCCGCGTCCTCCGGCGTCGCCTCGCGGATCTCCATGCGGGATACGCTCGCTCGAGGGGAATAAATCCGGGCGTCAGTCGAGACAGGCGGCGACGAGTTCGAGCATTTGCTCGCCCCGTACCTCGTCGGCGAAGAGCGGCACTCGTTTGACGTCGTGGCCACGGAAGAGCTCCTGTGCGCTCGAGAGGGCGCCCTGCTGGACCTTCCAGCGGCGTTTGCAGAACTCACAGCCCTCGAGATCCGGCGAGACGAACGCGTCGGGATCGGCGCCCGCGACGTCGGCCAGGTTCTCCATCACCCGGTTGACCACGACCGTCGAGACGGGGATCTCGAACTCCTCGAGCCGCGAGAGCAGTCGTTTGGACTCGACGACGCTCATCTCCTCGGGCACCATCACGACCCGGAAGTCGGTCTTCGTCGGGTCGCGAAGCACCGATCGGAGGCGCTCGATTCGCTCGCGGAGTTCGTCGAGATCGGCCATTCCCGCCTCCGGATCGGCGTCGCCGCCGAACATCCCCTTCACGCCCTCGAACATCCCCTGCATCCGCTGGCGAAACTGGAGGAGCCGACCGACCATCGTGTCCATCACCTCGGGAAGCTCGAGCAGTCTGAGGGTGTGACCCGTCGGCGCCGTGTCGATCACGACCCGGTCGAAGCGGTCGTCGTCGAGGTAGGTGAGAAGCTGGCGCATCGCCGCCGCCTCGTCGGCACCGGGTATCGCCCCGCCGCCCAGCAGGTCGCCGAGCGGGTTCTCTCCCTCGTCGTTCTCGCCGCCGAGCAGTCCCTCGAACCCGCCGAGGTCGCCGCCCTCGCCCAGCGGTCCTCCCGCCTCGAGCGCCTGATCGGGGTCGATCTCGGCGGCGAACAGCGGGATCGCCTCGCGGATCCGCTCGGGCTCGGCGGCGATCTCGGTCTCGAGCGTATCCGAGAGCGAATGGGCGGGGTCGGTCGAGACGACGAGCGTGGCAGTACCGTCGCGGGCGCTCGCGAGCGCTGTCGCGGCGGCCATCGTCGTCTTCCCGACGCCGCCCTTCCCTCCGTAGAGCACGTAGTCGGGGGCGTCGACCCCCGTAGGGAGCGATACGCCGGCGTCCTCGACCCGTTCGACGGGCTCGACGTCCAGTTCGGCCATGTCCGCCCTTTTCGATCCGCGGTTGTGTACCCGTCGGTCCCGGTCCAGTAGGTCTACAGCAAGGGGAGTTCGTAGCACCGCGTTCGAGTAGTCGATACCCGATCGCTCTCTCAGGGTGCGTGAGATACGGTGGATCCATTCAGCACACACGGTACGTCATCTCCGGGTAGATTCACTGATTCGCGAGCCCAGCTACCGATAGACGACCCACTATAGCCGGGAGGACGTGGTATCTGCTAGCTTATGGCTTCACGTCGTGTATATCCACCGAGGGGATGGACATGACTACGCCAAACGTCGTAACCGAAGGCTGGCGACACGGTGGTGGGCAGGGGTGAACTACGAGTTCGCGTACGGAATCGGCTTCCACCCGTGGGAGGACGCCGTTGAAGAGCCGTTGTTCGTCGAGAGGATCACGCAACTGTTCGAGGAAGAAGAGCGTGACCGTGAGCCGCCCTACGGACGAGCGCTCGATGTCGGCACCGGGAGCGGGATCTGGGGAATCGAACTGGCGAAACGTGGATGGCAGGTCACGGGTATCGACAACGTCGAGAAAGCCCTGCAACGAGCCCGTGACCGGATCGGGACTACCGGTGTCGAGATGGGACTCGTCCTCGGTGATGTGACGGACCTTCGCGCGTCCGGAATCGATCCCGGATACCAGTTGATACTCGATACGGGGACCTTCCACGGGTTGAACCGCGAACAACGAGAGGCAATGGGTCGGGAAGTCGATGCGGTCGCCGCACCCGATGCCAGCGTACTCATGCTCACGTGGGAGCCAAAGCGCAGAGGGCCGCTACCGCGGGGGGCGAGCCGCAGCGAGATCGAGGCGGCGTTCCCCGGCTGGACGGTGACCGATCTGGGAGAGACGCACTTCGAGGCACCAAGACCGGTCGAACTGCTGTTGAAGCCCGACGAGCACTGGTACCGGCTCCGACGCGGGTAACTCACACGTGCCAAATCACCCGTTGGATTTCCGTCCGTCTGGGATCGACGCGTCTCCGCCTCTGTGCTGAACATGCGCCTTCCGGTTGGTAGATGATGACTATCGGCGTGCTATACCCGGTGGCTGTGAGACGGACGTTCCCTCCGAACGCGATAGCTCTGAATCATCCATTCGACACGCCATTTCTGCTAGTGACTGGGAAGGTCAGCCGAACCCTCACGATCCGATCGACCATCGCACTACACTGCTGGCCCGATTCCAGAGGAGGACAGCGGTCGGTCGAAGTAGTTTGAGTGAAGTCGCCGGATAACGATCCGTACTATCCGTTGCATCCGGAGCGATGGCACGTCCCGGTGGATGTACCGATAGCGCTATCCACGCGACTGCCCTATAAATAACGATCATATGCCAAAGAAACTGGAATGTCCTCTCGATGGATGCCATGCGACTATCGAAGCCGAAACCGAAGAGGAGGTCCTGTCGCAAGCCGAGAAACACGCTGAGAGCGAACATCCCGAGCTGGAGTTCGACGACGGGACGGTCGAAGACCTCCGTTCGAGGATTCAAGACGTCCAATAACACTCGGGAGTCCCAACGAACTGCGGATATCTCCACTGGTTCGCTAAACCGTGCACACCGGACGACGGTGCGTGGATCGGGATCCGCAACCGACCGGTGTGATCGATACGCGTCCTCTATCCAGTAGATGGAGTCCGGCGGTCACCGCCGTCGATCCGCTCAACCGAAGTACTCGGCGAGCCGGTCCGCGGCCTCCTCCGCGCGTGGCGTGACCAGCGCGAAGCGGATCCACTCCTCTCGGCTCGATCCGAACGCATCGCCGGGCATCCCCGCGACGCCGGCCTCGTCGATCAGTCGCTCGACGTTCTCCATCGTTCCCGGATAGCCATCGAAGCGCGCGAGCACGTAGAACGAGCCGTCGGGACGGGTGTAGGATGCCCCCGCCTCCGCGAGCGCATCGGTGAAGGCGTCCAGACGTTCCGCGAGCATCACCCGGTTTCGCTCGTAGTAGTCGGGGCCGGTCTCGCGGAGCGCGCGCAAGACGGCGTACTGGGCCGGACGGGAGCCGGCGACGTTGATCAGCATGTGACGGGTGCGCGCCCCCTCCGCGAGTGCGGGCGGCAGCACCGCGTAGCCGACGCGAAAGCCCGTGATCGCCATCGACTTCGAGAAACCGCTCGTGACCGCTCGGTGAGTGGAGTCGAACGCGAGCGCGCTCTCGAACCGCCCGGAGTGATCGAAGTGGTCGTAGACCTCGTCGCTCACGAGGATCGCGTCGTGCTCCTCGGCGATCGAGACGAGTTCGCGCATCGTCCCCTCGCCGTAGACCGCTCCCGTGGGGTTGTTGGGCGTGTTGACGACGATCGCCGCGGTCCCCTCGTTCGCGTGCTCGCGAATCGCATCGGGGTCGAGGCGGCCGTCCTCCCCGACCGGAACGTACGTCGCCTCCCCGCCGAGCATGCTCGTCTTCCCAGGGTAGTAGGGGTAGACCGGATCCGTGAGGAGCACCTCGCTTCCCGACCCGCGCTCGAGCGCTCCGGCCATCGCGAGGTAGTTGGCCTCGCCGGTGCCGTCGGTGACGATCACGGACTCCGTCGGGACCGATCGTCGAGCGGCGATCTCCTCGCGCAGCTCGGCGAGACCGTCGCTCGGCGGGTACTGGAACTCCTCGACCGGGAGGTCGGCGTACTCGCGTAGCCCCTCGCGGAGCGCCTCGGGCGGCTCCCAGTCGGGGTTGCCGCTGACCATGTCGATCACGTCCCGATCCGCCTCGGCGGCGTAGCGCATCACCTGGAAGAAGAGGGGCTTCTCGTAGTCCATGTCATCTCTCGGAAGCGATCTACCCTCCCTCTTTCGGACTCCGCAGGAGGTATGGGGAGGCTCGCCGTAGCCGGGACTATGGACGAAACCGGGAACGACCCCGTCGAGAGACGGGTCGGGGAGGCGCTGCGTGAGGCCGGAGCGACCGCCGCGGTCGCGGAGTCCTGTACCGGCGGGCTGGTCTGCTCGCTGCTGACGGACGTCCCCGGATCGAGCGACTACCTCGATCGAGGGTTCGTCACCTACGCCTACGACGCCAAACGCGAGAGCCTCGGCGTCTCCCGCGAGGCGCTCGACACCCACGGCGCGGTCTCGGAGCCGGTCGCCCGCAAGATGGCCCGTGCGGCCCGCGACGTCTCGGACGTCACCTGGGGGCTCAGCACCACCGGCGTCGCCGGCCCCTCCGGCGGCAGCGAGGAGACCCCCGTGGGGACCGTCTACGTCGGCGTCGCCTACGCCGGCCCCTGGGGGACCGAGAGCTCCTACGCCACCGTCTCTCGCCACGAGTTCGACGGCTCGCGGACCGAGATCAAGGGGAAGATCGCCCGACGGGCGCTCGCCGACCTGCTCGACGAGATCGACGACCGGGACCGGTCCGGCGTCTGACGCAATCGTTATCGTTCGCCGGCGTAATATATCAAATATATGAACAAACGTGGGCACGTGCTGAACGCGGTGTTGCTGAGCATCGGGTTGGGCTACGTCGTTCACCCCGCGGGCGACGTCGAGACCCTCACCGCGATCGCGGAGCTGTTCGTCCCGATCGTCCTCGGCGCGCTGTTCCCGGACGTCGACGCCGTCCTCGGGCGCCACCGCAAGACGCTCCACAACCTGCCCGTGCTGGCGGTCGTGCTCGCGTATCCGATCCACTTCGCCAACCTCCACTGGGTGTGGATCGGCGTGCTCACCCACTACGTGCTCGACCTGCTGGGAACGAGGCGCGGACTCGCGCTGTTCTATCCGTTCTGGGAGAAGGAGTACGGCCTCCCGTTCGGCGTCCCCGTGAGCAGCCGGTGGGCGCCGTACGTCGTGGTGCTCGTGACCGCCGTCGAACTGGCGGCGGCGGCGCTGCTCGTCCACGGCCTGCCGCCGGAACTCGCGGAACGCGCGCTCGCGGCGATCGGCGCTCAGTAGACGGCGACGTCGTCGAACCGGCCCTCATAGGCGAGGTGGCGCGGGTGGGTCGCCTCCCGGCCCGACAGCACGATGCGATCGACCTTCTCGACCGAGTTCTCCCAGCCCAGATGAGCGAACTCCGTGGCGCGCCGGAGGCGGTGTCTCGGACCGGATCGTCGGAACACCCGTCGAGGGACCCCCGAGCGCAGCGCGTCGTGAAGGTCCTCAGGGGTGTCGATCGTCGTCTCGAACGTCGTCCAGACCTCGCCGACGGTCCGCCGGAGGTGGGCGTACGAGGAGCCGAAGGCGGGCAGTCCCGTCTCCATGGCGATCTCCCGGGCGCGGCGGTTGTGGCTCGCGCGGTGTTTCGGGTTGTACGCCTCGACCGCGTGGAACGCTCCCGAATGCCGGTTGAGGTCGATCACGTCGACGCTGACGGTCGCGAACTCGGGGTGGGGCGCGAGCACGACGGCGCCCTGGCGTTCGAGTTCGGCGAGCGTCCCCTCGAAGGTGAGGTAGTCGGGAATCGGTGCCTCGAGGTCGAGCGCGAGGACGTGCTTCCGATCGCCCCAGGCGCCGGTGAAGAGTTCGCGGGCGGGCACGATCAGGAGGTCCTCGTCGCTGAAGCGCTCGGCGCGCTCGCGGATCTCCGGCCAGCGGGTGAAGTGGGGCGCGTAGACGAGGACGTCGAGACCGCGGCGCTGCGCCCGTGCGACGACGCGCTCGTCGAGCAGCTTCACGTGGCAGTCGACCCGCGGTCCCGAACCGGATGGCTCGCTCATGGGAGCGGCTTGGTCGGCAGGCGAGTAGCGCCTTGTGGTTTCAGTGGACCTCCTCGGACCACGCCGGTGGGCGGCCCTCCCGCCCGATGTCGCGCAGCATCGTCAGCGACCGCGCGACGTCCTCGCGCGAGAGGGTACCGACCGGCTCGCCGTCGCGCTCGACGACGACCCAGGCCGTCCCGCGGTCGCCGAACGCGCCGAGCGCGTCGAACGCCGGCGTCGAGGCGTCGACCCGTGAGACGCCGCGGGCCATCACGTCCTCGACCAGCACCGCGTCGCGCTCGACCTCGCGAACCCCGCGCAGCCGATCCAGCGTGACCACGCCGACGATCCGCCCGCGCTCGTCGGCGACCGGGTAGCCGGTGCGCCGCTCGTGGAGCATCCGGGTGAGGAGGCCGGCGACGGTCTCCTCGGCGGAGACGGTGTTGAGCTCGCGCATGAGGTCGGCGGCGCTCACCCCGTAGAGCAGGTCGTCGAGCATCACCGTCCGCGACTCGGAGGCGGCCGCGCCGTAGACGAACAGCGCGACCAGGATCAGGACGGGATTGAACACGAGCACGCCGAGTATCGCGAGCCCGACCGCCATCGCACGTCCCACCCGGGCGGCGATCCGGGTCGCGTCGGCATACGACCGCGAGGACGAGCGCGAGAGCAGCGCGCGGAGCACTCGCCCGCCGTCCATCGGGAACGCCGGAAGCATGTTGAACGCCGCAAGCGAGACGTTCATGACCGCGAGCCAGCCGACCAGGAAGACCAGCGCGGGAACCTCGCCCGGCAGGAGAACGACCAGCCAGTAGCACGCGATCCCGAGCGCGAGGCTCACGACCGGGCCGGCGATGGCGATCCGGAACTCACGGTCCCACTCGCGGGGAACCCGCTCTAAGCTCGCGATGCCGCCGAATATCCACAGCGTGATCCGGGCGATGGGGATGTCGTAGCGCTGGGCGACCCACGAGTGGCCGAGTTCGTGGACGAGCACGCTCGCGAACAGTCCGACGGCGGCCGTGATCCCGAGGACCGCCGGCCTCGCACCGGTCGTGAGCGCGTCGACGTCGATCGGCGTTCCCGAGACCGACTCGATCAGCCCGGCGTACAGCCCGATCTGTCCGGGCCGCGAGAGCAGCCACGCGAGAAGCGGCGCGAAGAGCAGCAGCGAGACGTTGATCTCGATGGGGATCCCCATCGCTCTCCCGATCCGATAGCTTCGCATACTCGTCCTATCGGTCCCGTCCGCATAAGCCCGCCGACGGGCGATTCGAGCGCCGCACCCGCTCTCTTCGGGAGCGCCCTAGCTGTTCTCGGACTCGGTGTGCTCGCGGTCGGGGCGATCCCGCATATCGTTCAGGACCGACTCTCCGACATCTACCACGCCCCTGGGGCGACCCCCGGGGAGCGGGAGTCAGTCGTCCTCATGTGGGAGGTGAGCCAGGGCATGTTCGATACGTTGCTCGTCACGGGACTGTTCATTGTACCGATGGGTTATCTCCTCCTCGGGGTGGCCATGTTCGGCGCTCCGGCCTTCGGCAAGTGGTTCGGAAGCATGAGTCTGGGACTCGGAGTGGCAGGGATCGTAGCGGTGTCTGCCCTTTTGACCGGTCCTGTCTCTGAAATCGCCGCCGTCGGCATTTTTGCGCTCATCGTCTTTCATCTCGCCGTGGGATGGAAGGTGTACAGTCTGTCCAGAGCCTCATAGGTGGTTTCGAAGATGGAATGAAGGACGTACTAGACACGACGTGTGGTTCACCGGACGAACTCGGATCTGAAGAGAAGAACGCCGCTCCCGATGGCGACGAAGTCGCCGTTGCCAACGGACCGTCTGATCGATGAGCATGCACACCGACCGGTTGATCCGCCGAGATTTCCCTGAACCGTATCTCCGTTGGAACCGTTGTATGACGCGTCAGGGCGTACGCGAACTACGTCGTCGCGCCCGGAACCCCAGGGTCGATCTCACGGTCTCGAATCCGACCGCCGTCGTCCCCGGGACACCTCCCGTCGTCTCGCTCTCGGCCCCCGTCGTGGGCTACGAATCCCTCGAGACTGACCGCCGAGCGCTCCACGGAACGGGATGGCGATAGTGTCCGGGGTCAGCACGCCGTTCGTCCGATCACTCGAAGGCCTGGATGCCGGTGAGGTCCGCGCCGAGGATCAGCGTGTGGATGTCGTGGGTCCCCTCGTACGTGTAGACCGTCTCCATGTTCGCCATGTGTCGCATGGAGGCGTACTCGCCGGTGATGCCGTTGCCCCCGAGCATCTCCCGGGCGACGCGCGACTGGTCTCGCGCCATCTCGACGTTGTTGCGCTTGGCCATCGAGACGTGCTGGGGTCGCAGATCGCCCCGCTCCTTGAGCTCCGCGAGCCGGTGGGCGAGCAGCTGGCTCGTCGTGATCTCCGTCGCCATCTCCGCGAGCTTCTCCTGTTGGAGCTGGAAGCGCGCGATCGGCCCGCCGAACTGCTCTCGGTCGAGCGCGTACTCGCGGGCCTCCTCGAAGCAGTCCCGGGCCGCGCCGACGGCGCCCCAGGCGATGCCGTAACGCGCCTGTGTGAGACACGACAGCGGTCCCTTCATGCCCTCGACGCCGGGCAGAACGTTCTCCTCGGGGATCCGGACGCCGTTCATCGTGAACTCGCCGGAGCTCGAGGCCCGCAGCGAGAGCTTCCCCTCGATCGTGTCGATCTCGAGGCCGTCGCGGTCGGTCTCGACGAGGAAGCCCCGCACCGGCTCGTCCTCGGCGGAGCCGTCGCGCGCCCAGACGATCACCACGTCCGCGATCGGCGAGTTGGTACACCAGCGCTTCGCGCCGTCGAGGACGTACTCGTCGCCGTCCTTCTCCGCACGCGTCTCCATGCTCCCGGCGTCCGAGCCGTGGTCGGGCTCGGTCAGCGCGAACCCGCCGATCGCCTCGCCCTCGCCCATGTCGGGGAGCCAGCGCTCCTTCTGGTCCTCGCTGCCGTAGGCGTGGATGGGGTACATCACGAGCGCGCCCTGGACGCTCGCCATCGACCGCACTCCGGAGTCGCCGGCCTCGAGCTCCTGCATCAACAGTCCGTAGGCGGTCTCGCTCACGTTCGAGAGCCCGTAACCCTCGAGGTTCGGCGCGTAGAAGCCCAGCTCACCCAGCCTGGGGATCAGCTCCTCGGGGAACGTCCCCTCGAGGTAGTGCTCGGCGATGATCGGTCGGACCTCCTCGTCGACGAACTCCCGGGCGCGCTCCTGGATCGTCCGTTCCTCCTCGGTCAGCTCCTGTTCGAGTTCAACGAAGTCTAACACACACGACCATGAGCGACGGGCCGAATAAAACATTGCGGCATGTGACGTCGATCGGTACGCGGAACACGGCACAAACGTTACCGTTGTTAACTGTATCTCCTCTCTCGGTGATCGAAAGTTCTCCATCGGTGAATCTTTTTAACGCACGGGATCGTTGTGGAACGGTAGATCATGACGAACCTCGTCACGAACGTCGAACGCGTGGCCGACGAACGGCCGGACCACACGGCCATCAGCTACGAGGGCCGGGAGGTCAGCTACCGGGAGTTCTGGGCACGGACGGAGCAGTTCGCCGCCGCGCTCGACGACCGCGGGATCGGCGCCGACGACCGCGTCGCGGTCTACCTCCCGAACCTCCCGCAGTTCCTCGTCGCGTTCCACGGGACCCTGCGGGCGGGCGGGGTCGTCGTACCGATGAACCCCCAGTACAAGAGCCGCGAGATCGGCCACCTGCTCGCCGACAGCGGCGCGAAGGCCGTCGTCGCGCTTTCCGACCTCGTCCCGTTCGTCGACGAGGTGGACGAGGAGACCGACGTCGAGGAGGTCGTCTCCGTCGGCGGAACCGCGAACGGTGCGACGCCCTTCGAGGAGTTCCTCGTCGACGGCCGGGCCGACGTGGTCGAGCGCGGGGCCGACGACGACGCGGTCCAGCCGTACACCTCGGGGACGACGGGCCAGCCCAAGGGGGTCCAGCTCACCCACCGCAATCTCGCCTCGAACGCGGAGGTCTCGGCCGATCTGATCCCCGACGGCATCCGCGAGGACGACAAACAGCTAGGGGTACTGCCGCTCTTTCACATCTACGGGATGACCGTCACGATGAACGCGACGCTGTTCGACGGAGGCGCGTTCTACCCCCTTCCCTCGTGGGACGCCCAGCAGGCGGTCTCGGTGATCGAGGACGAGCGGATCACGCTGATGCACGGCGTTCCGGCGATGTACAACGACGTGATCAACCAGCCGGACGCCGAGGGGTTCGACCTCTCGTCGCTGCGGCTCTGTGGCGTTGGCGGCTCGGGCATCCCCGTCGAGGTGCTCAGACGCTTCGAGGAGCTCTACGACGCGAAGCTCTACGAGGGCTACGGGCTGACCGAGACCTCGCCCGTGACCCACTTCAACACCCCGGAGGAGGGTCGGCGGATCGGGAGCATCGGCCGGACGCTCCCGGGCGTCGAGTGTCGCGTCGTCACCCCCGACTTCGAGGACGTCCCGCCGGTCGAGGAGGGCCCGGTCGACGAGGAGGACGCAGATCTCGACGAGATAACGGGAGAGCTGGTGATCGCGGGGCCGAACGTGATGAAGGGCTACTACAACCTCCCTGAGGCGAACGAGGAGGCGTTCACCCAATCGGGAGGGAACCGGTGGTTCCACACGGGCGACGTGGGCTACCACGACGAGGACGGCTTCTACTACGTCGTCGACCGCGAGAAACACATGATCAACACGGCGGGCTACAACGTCTACCCGCGCGAGATCGAGGAGCTGCTGTTCGAACACGAGGCGGTCGCGGACGCCGCCGTCGTCGGGATTCCCGACGAGCGCCGCGGCGAGACCGTCAAGGCCTACGTCGTTTCGACTCCCGACGCCGACGTGAGCGAGGGCGACATCAAGGAGTACTGTCTGTCGAACCTCGCGGAGTACAAACACCCCCGCGAGGTCGAGTTCGTCGAGGAGCTCCCCCGCACCACCACCGGCAAGGTGCAGAAGTTCAAGCTCGTCGACGAGGAGGTCGAGGCCGAATGAGCGACCCGGACGAGGCGGTGTCCCTCGACGTCGCCGACGGCGTCGCGACGATCACGCTCGACCGGCCGGACCGACGCAACGCCCTTTCACGGGAGGTCAGCGCCGGGATCCGGGAGGCGCTCGAGACGGTCGACGCGCCCGGATCGGAGGCGCGCTGCGTCGTCATCGAGGGGGCGGACGACGCCTTCTCGGCGGGCGGGGACATCGGAGCGATGCGCGAGTGGATCGAGAACGACGTGCCGGCGGACGAGCGGGTCCGCGAACTCGAGCGCTCGACCAACGAGACGATGGCCCGGCTCGTCGCCTTCCCGCTGCCCACGGTGGCGAAGGTCGACGGCCCCGCCGTGGGCGCGGGCGCGAACCTCGCGATCGCCTGCGACCTGCAGCTCGCGAGCGAGAACGCGAGCGTGGGGTTCGTCTTCCGGAACGTCGGCCTGAGCGTCGACGTCGGGACCTCCTACCTGCTTCCCAGGATCGTCGGCGAGAACGTCGCAAAGGAGCTGGTGTTCACCGGCGAGATCCTCGACGCCGAGCGGGCCGGGGAGCTGGGGCTGTTCAACCACGTCTACCCCGAGAGCGAGTTCGACGAGCGCGCGGACGCGCTGATCGAGCGGATCGCCTCGGGGCCGACGGTCGCGCTCAGACACGCCAAGCGGCTGGTCGGCGAGGGGCTGGGGAAGTCCGCCGAGCGAGCGATGACCGACGAGGCGACCGCCCAGGGAATCGTCTTCGACACCGCAGACCACGAGGAGGGCGTCCGAGCCTTCCTCGAGGGACGCGAGCCCGAGTTCGAGGGGCGGTAGGCGACTCCGGGCGCCGCCGGCCGGAGCGGCGACGAAGTGGTTAACGAAGTTCGTATCTTTGCCAAAGTTATTTTACATCGGAACCTGATTCAGCCACATGGCATTCACGCTGTCAGACGAACACCGGGCGATCCGGCGAGCGGTGCGCGACTTCGGGGAGAACGAGATCGAACCGGTCGCGCGGGAACACGACGAGGAGGGAACGTATCCCGAGGAACTGATCGAACGGGCGGCCCGCTACGACCTGATCGCGCCCAACATCCCGGAGGAGTACGGCGGACCGGGAATGGACACGCTCTCGAGCACGGTCGTCACCGAGGAGCTCTGGCGGGCCGACCCCGGCATCGGCAGCGCGATCGGCTCGCGAGGGTTCGGCTCGAACATGATCCTCGAGTTCGGCGACGAGTGGATGAAGGAGGAGTGGCTCACCCGCATCGCGAGCGGCGAGTCGGCGTGTGCGAGCGCGATCAGCGAGCCCGCCCACGGGAGCAACGTCGCGGGGATGGAGACGCGCGCCGAGCGCGACGACGACGGGTTCGTGATCGACGGCAACAAGATGTGGATCACCAACGGCACCGTCGCCGACGTCGCCGTCGTGATGGCGAAGACGGACCCGGGAGCCGGAAAGCGCGGCATCACCGCCTTCCTCGTCCCGACCGACGCGGAGGGGTTCTCGGCCGAGAAGATCGACAACAAGCTCGGGATCCGCGCCTCGGATCTGGGGGAGCTACTGCTGGACGAGGTCCGGGTCCCCGAGGAGAACGTCATCGGCGAGGTGGACGAGGGGTTCTACCAGCTGATGAACTTCTTCGGGTCGGGTCGGGTGAGCGTCGCCGCCCAGGCGGTCGGCGCGGCACAGGGCGCGCTCGACGCCGCGCTCGAGTACGCGGACGAGCGCGAGCAGTTCGACCGGAAGATCGGGGAGTTCCAGGCGATCCAGCACAAGCTCGCGGAGATGGCGACTTCGGTCGAGGCGGCCCGGTCGCTCACCTACCGGGCGGCGGGGAAGGTCGAGGAGGACGACCGGCGTGCCGCGATGAAGTTCGCGAGCATGGCGAAGCTGTTCGCGAGCGAGCACGCCATCGACGTCGCCGACGAGTCGATCCAGGTCCACGGGGGGGCGGGCTACGTCACCGACCACCCCGCCGAGCGCTACTACCGCGACGTCCGGATCACCAAGATCTACGAGGGCACGAGCGAGATCCAGAAGAACATCATCGCCGACCAGCTGCTCTGAGCCGAAAGGAACAGTACGCGAGACGAGAAAAACGCACGCCATGGCAGAGAGCCCCCCCGACTGGACGTTCAAGGACCGCGACATCGTCATCCTGCGAGAGATGTCGGAGAACCCACAGATATCCTCGCGCAAGCTCACCGAGATCCTCGACGAGGAGTACGGGATCGACGTCTCGCACGTCACCGTCAGCGAGTCGATCCGCAAGATGCGCGAGGAGGGCGTCTTCCGCGAGACGATCGTCCCCAACGAGGAGTACTTCATCTTCGGCCTCTTCGAGTTCCGCTTCAACCCCGAGCACTTCGAGGAGGGCTGGCGCGACGCCATGGAGTACATCCGCGAGGACCAGCACACGCTGTTCTACTTCCTCTCGGACGGCGAGTACCAGTGGAAGTCGGTGATGATGTTCCCCGACCGCGAGTCCGAGTCTCGCTGGATCCACGAGTTCTACAAGGAACACGGGGCGGTGATCGACAACATCCGCAACTCGGTGATCCACAACGTCCTGAAGTTCCGAACCGATCCCGAGCTCCTGAACGACCTCTCGAAACACGGGGAGTGAGGAGTCGGATGACGCCGATGGAGGCGTCACGGACGTAGTCGTCCTCCTTCGGTTCGTTCGCAGGACCCGATCGGGTTATCCCGCCCCGTTCGACGTCTCGTGACCGGACGGCTACTCGACCAGCGACAGGAGCTCGCAAGCGAGCACGACGTCCCCGTGCTGGTTCTCGACCTGCACCTCGTATCGGACCAGGCCGTTAGCCACCGGGTGGTCCCGGGGCTCGGTTTCGACGACCTCGCCCTCGACGTGGAGGGTGTCGTCCACGAAGACCGGCTGGACGAAGCGCAGTCGGTCGACGCCGTAGAAGGCGACGACGGCGTCCCGCTCCCGTTCGCTCCGAGACTGCCAGAGGAGTCCCGTCATCGCGCTGAACACGAGCGCGCCGTGGACGATGCGCTCGCCGAACTTCGAGTCCTTCATCAGCTCCGCGTCGGTGTGGAGGTGGTTGAAGTCGCCGCTGACCCCGGCGAAGTTCGTGACGTCGGCCTCGGTGAGCGTCCGTCCCCTCGTCCGGAAGGAATCGCCGACCTCGACCTCGGCAAAGCGGGTCATGAGTCCCGGAACAGCCGGTAGGTCGTTCGTCCGACCGCGACCGGCTCGGCCTCGTTCGCGCTCTCGACCGCGACGTCGGTGACCCCCGTCGTCCCGCCGGCACGCAGCACCTCGGCCTCGACCGTGAGGTCGCCGGTCGCCGGTCGCAGGTAGGAGACGTCGAGGTCGGTCGTCGCGAGCCGCGCCGTCCCGGGGTCCTCGAAGGTCGTCCGGAGCGCGAAGCCGCTCGCGGTGTCGATCAGCGTCGCGACGATGCCGCCGTGGATCGAGCCGCCCGGCCCGGGATTGCGGAACTTCTCGTCGCCGGGGACGCTCATTCTGACGCGCCCCCGTTCGAGGCGGTCCAGCCGCAGTCCGAGCCACGAGAGGTAGCCGTGGTCGTCGATGAACGCCCGGAGCTCCTCGCCGGCGAGGTCGTTCGACACGTCACTCCCCCCGGAACTCGGGCTCGCGGTTCTCGGAGAACGCGGCGGCCCCCTCCGAAGCGTCCTCGGTCCCCAGGAGGAGACCGAACGCCTGTGCCTCCATCTCCAGGCCCGCGGAGAGGTCCTGGTCGCGCCCCTCGTTCATCACCCGCTTGGCCTTCCGGAGCGCGATCGGCGGACCCGAGACGAGGTCGTCAACGAACTCCTCGACGACGTCGTCGAACTCGTCCTCGGAGACGGCGCGGTTGATCAGCCCCCAGTTCTCGGCGCGTTCGGCGTCGACGTGCTCCCCTCGGAAGACCAGCTCCTTCGCGCGGGCCTCGCTCAGCATCCTGATCGTCCGCTGGGTACCCCCACCGCCCGGAATCAGTCCGAGATCGATCTCGGGGAACCCGAACCGTGAGCCCTCGGTGGCGACCCGCAGGTCGCAGGCGAGCGCCAGTTCGAGCCCGCCGCCCAGACAGTAGCCGTCGACCTTCGCGAGCGTGGGCCGGGGGAACTGCGCGACCGTCTCGAACACCTGCGTCACCTCCTTCTCGTGGGGCTCGATCCCCGCGAAGCCCGAGACGTCCGCGCCGGCACAGAACGCCCGGTCGCCCGCCCCCTCGAAGGTGACCGCCCGGACTTCGTCGAGATCGGCGTTCTCGAGCAGGTTGACGATCTCGTCCATCAGGTCCTGATCGAGCGCGTTCAACCGTTCGGGGCGGTCGAGCTCGATCTCGAGCAGTCCGTCCTCCAGCGTGTGGGTCAGCGTCGTGTAGTCGCGCTCTGCGCCCGAGCCGTAGTCGTAGAAGCCGGCGCCCGCGTCCTCGCCCGTTCGGCCCGATTCGACGAGCTTCCGGAGGTGGTCGGCGGGCTCGTAGCGCTCGGCGCCGTACTCCTCGAACAGCGACTCGAGCTTCTCGAGCACCGTATCGAGCCCGAGCTCGTCGGCACGCCGGCAGGGCCCCTCGGGGAAGCCCGCCCCCAGCCGGAGGCCGGTGTCGATCGCCTCGGCGGTCGCGACGTCGTTCCCGATCAGTTTCGCGGCCTCGTTGATCATTCGGGCCTCGATGCGCAGCGTGTCGACGTCCTCGCCCTGTCCGGGCTCGTAGTCGGGGCCGTCGCCGTCGACGGCTTCGCCGTCTGCCTGAGACGTCTCCGACGCCTCTCCGTCCTCGTACTCGTAATAGCCCCTGCCCGTCTTCCGGCCGAGCTCCTCGGCCTCGACCTTCTCCTCGACGATCGGCGGGACCTCCTTGCCGGCTTCCTTGCGGACGTGATAGCCGATGTCGATGCCGGTGAGGTCCGCGAGCTCGAACGGGCCCATCGGATACCCGCGCTGGTGGACCATCGCGGCGTCGACCTCCCGGACGTCGTAGAGCCCCTCCGAGACCATCCAGCCGGCCTCGTCGCCGAACGGGCCGAGCACGCTGTTGACGACGAAGCCGTTGACGTCCTTGCGGACGTAGATCGGCGTCTTGCCGATCGACTCGACGAACCCGTGGGCGGTCTCGGCGGTCTCGTCGGTCGTCTCCGCCCCGTAGATCACCTCAACGAGGTCCATCTTCACCGGCGGGTTGAAGAAGTGGGTCCCGACGACCTGCTCGGGGCGGTCGGTCGCGCTCGCGATCTCGGTGATCGACAGCGAGGAGGTGTTCGACGCGAGGATCGACTCGCTGGGTGTGAACTCGTCGAGATCCGTGAAGATCTCGCGCTTGAGCTCCATCCGCTCGGGCGCCGCCTCGATCACGAGGTCGGCGTCGTTCACGGCGGTCTCGAGGTCGACCGCGGTGTCGATCCGTTCGAGCACCGTCTCGGAGGACTCGTCGACGAGTCCCTTCTCGGCGAGCTTCTCGAGGCTCCACTCGATCGAGGCGTAGCCGTCCTCGACGAGCTCCCGCTCGACGTCGCGCATCGTCACGTCGTAGCCGGCGATGGCGACGACCTCCGTGATCCCGTGGCCCATGTTCCCCGCACCGAGCACCGCGACGCGGTCGATCTCCTCGACGTTCATGCTTGCGGATCCACCACGACCGACTTAACTCCACCGACGGTCTTTATCATCGTTATCTACAGACCGATTACCGTCAACGACGGTATTTATCTGTTCGAGTATTGTGGTCGTTGGTAACCATGGCTCGAACGCGATTCGAGGACCGGACCGCGGTGGTGACCGGGGCGGCGGCCGGGATCGGCCGGGCGACCGCCGAACGGCTCGCCAGGGAAGGGGCTCACGTGGTCGTGACCGACGTCGACCGCGAGGGCGGCGAGGGGACCGTCGAGCTGATCGAGGAGACGGGCGGGGACGCCGAGTTCCGCAGGCTCGACGTCTCCGACGCCGGGAGGTTCGAAGAAGTGGTCGAGAAGGTCGTGGCCGACCGGGGCCTCGACGTCCTCGTGAACAACGCTGGGATCGGCCACGAGGCGGCGTCGATCGAGGAGACGGATCCCGACGTGTTCGACCGGGTGATCGACGTCAACTGCAGGGGCGTCTGGAACGGCTGTCGGGCGGTGCTACCGATCATGAAGGAGCAGGGATCGGGCGCGATCGTCAATGTAGCCTCGCTCGGGGGGATGATCGGCCTGCCCAAACAGGCGGTCTACACCCTCACGAAGGGCGCCGTGCTCAACTTCACGCGCACCGTCGCCGCGGAGGCGGGCCCCTACGGCGTGCGCGCGAACGCGGTCTGTCCCGGCTTCATCGAGACCGCGCTGGGCGAGGCGTTCTTCGCACAGCAGGACGATCCCGAGAAGGCGAGAAAGCGGATGGAGGCCCAGTACCCGCTGAAACGCCTCGGGAGGCCGGAGGAGGTCGCCGACGCGATCGCCTACCTCGCGAGCGACGAGGCGAGCTACGTCACCGGCCATGGATTGGTGCTCGACGGCGGCTACTCGATCAGCTGAGCTCCTCGAGGCGAGCGAGGTCCTCGGGGTCGTGCCCGCAGATCACCGTCGCGCCCTCGCGGCGCTCGATCTCCTTGGCCGTCCGGAGGCTCTCGTACCAGTCGCGCCTGCTCCAGAGCAGCCCCGCGCCGAGGGGCCGTTCCTCGTCGTAGTTCGCGCGCATGTAGGCCTGATCGCCGATGACGAGCACCCGGCCGTCGTCGGCGTCGAGATCCGTCCCCAGCAGACCGGGTGTGTGCCCGGGCAGGCGGCGGAGTTCGATCCCCTTGAAGGGCGTCTCGCGATCGCGGTGGACCACTCGCCAGTTCAGGTCGTGATCGAAGTCGGCCGCGACGTACGCGGTGCTGCCGGCGTCGCTCTTCGCGCTGTAGTAGGCGAACTTGAGCTCCTCCTCGTGGACGTAGATCGGCACGTCCGTCCCGGCGAACTCGTGGAGGCCGCCCGCGTGATCGAGATGCAGATGCGACTGGATCACCGCGTCGATCTCCTCGATCGAGTAGCCCACACGCTCGAGGGCAACATCGAGCGGGTGCTCGTCGGCATCGTAGTGTTCGAAGGCGTCGTACAGCGGATCGGGCCAGTGGCCCTCGCCGGCCTCGGGGTGCGAGCCGGTGTCCCAGAGGATCGTCGCCTCGGGGTGCTCGATCACGAGGTTGTAGACGGGACCCTCGTCCATCGGCGTCTCGGGGTTCGGCTCGCTCGCGGAACCCATCCGGTACCCCTCGATAATGTGGTTGACGTCGGTCCGGATGTGTCCTCGTTCGACGGGGGTCAGTTCGAGGTCGACCATCGTCAGACCTCGGGGCTCTCCTCGACCCGCGGGACGCCGCCGGCGGTGATCGTCTCGCCGACGACGTACGAGGAGGCGGGACTGGCGAGGAACTGCGCGACGTCGGCGATCTCCTCGGAGCGGCCGATCCGGCGTTCGACCTCGGTCCGATCGACGTTCTCCGCGGAGACGCCCATCTGGGACTCGACGCCGGGCGTCGCGACGAACCCCGGCGCGATGCAGTTCACTCTGACGTCGTCGCCGGCCCACTCGGCCGAAAGCGTCGTCGTGAGGTTGATCACGCCCGCCTTCGCCGCCCCGTAGTGGCTCATGTACGGCGACCCCCGCTGGCCCGCCACCGACGCGAGGTTGATCACCGTCCCGCCGCCGTCCTTCAGGTGTTCGCCGGCGGCCTGGGTACAGTGGTAGGTGCCGGTGAGGTTGATGTCGACGATCGTCTCCCAGCCGTTCTCCGAGATGTCGTCGAACCCGGCCATGAAGCTCGCGCCCGCGTTGTTGACGAGCGTGTCGACCGAGCCGAACTCCTCGACCGTGGCCTCGACCAGCGCCTCGACCGCCTCCCGGTCCGTGATGTCGCACTCGACGGCGAGCGCCTCGCCGCCCGCCTCCCGGATCCCCTCGGCGACCGGATCGACGTTCTCCTGCTCGCGCGAGCAGACGACCACCTTCGCGCCCTCGTCGGCGAACCGTTCGGCGATCGCCCGGCCAATCCCGCTCGACCCGCCGGTTACGATCGTCACCCGGCCGTCGATGCCGAATCGGTCCGTCATCGTCGTCCCCGTGTCGGATCTCTTCTTACCATCGTTAATACAGTCGTCACCTTCCCGCCCGTCGTTAATAAACGTTCAGGGACGACCGTCGAGGGCACTCGACAGGGACCTGCGACCACCGGAAGCCGTCCGACCGTCCTCTCGGATCGGTTCCGTTACCCGCAGCCACCCGAAATTTGGCTACATTGTAAATCAAATCGACTGTATCTCGTACGAAGGTATATAATACCCACAGCTATTCGTACGATGGTGCGGTGCGTAGGAGCATGACGGACGTCAGCGAGGAGTACTTCCGCCGACTGGTGGACGAGGAGGCGCTGCGGTCGTACCTTGAGGAGGAACTGGGGCCGACCGACGAGTTCTCGATCCAGCGCCACGCCGAGGGCCACTCCAACGAGACGCTGTTTCTGACGTGGGGTGAGCGAGAGCTGGTGCTCCGCCGGCCGCCGCCGGGCGAGACCGCCGACACCGCACACGACGTGCTGCGCGAGTACCGCGTGATGGACGCCCTCCAGAACACCGAGGTGCCGATGCCGACGACCGTGCTGGCCTGCGAGGACCACGACGTGCTGGGCAGTGACTTCTACCTCATGGAACGCGTCGAGGGGACCGTCCTCAGAGACGAGGAGCCCGAGCGGTTCGCGGAGCCGGCCCACCGCGAGCGGATCGGCGAGGAGCTGGTCGACACCCTCGCGGCGATCCACGGAGTCGACCACGAGGCGGTCGGTCTCGACGGGTTCGGCCGGCCCGCGGGCTTCACCGAACGCCAGGTCGAACGCTGGGGCCGCCAGCTGGAGTGGGCGTCCGAGGTGACGAACGAGGTACGCGAGGTGCCGGAGCTGGATCGGGTCGGCGAGTGGCTCGAGGCGAACGTTCCCGAGGAGTACCCCCACACCCTCGTCCACGGCGACTACAAGCTCGACAACGTCTCGTTCGCGCCCGGAGCCGCACCGGATCGGGGGGACGACGGTCCGACGAACCGGTCGCCGCCGGAGCTCGTCGCCGTCTTCGACTGGGAGATGAGCGCGCTGGGCGACCCCCTCGTCGACCTGGGCTGGACGCTCTCCTACTGGCGAGACCCGAAGGACCCAGAGCCCGCGATGTCCGAGCTGACCGCACGGTTCATGGAGCGCGAGGGCTATCCTACCCGGCGGGAACTCGTCGACCGCTACGAGCGCGAGACGGGGATGACGTTCGAGAACGACCGGTTCTACCGGGCGCTCGCGGTCTACAAGCTCGCTGGCCTCGGCGAGATGTTCCTCAGACGGTACCTCGAGGGCAACGCTGACGACCCCCTCTACCCGCTGATGGAGGAACGCGTTCCGGCGCTCGCCGAGCGCGCGGTTCGCATCCTCGACGGGAAGGAGCCGTTGTAGCCGGGACGTCACCCCCATAGTTATTAACGATGAATGAGAACTCGAAACACATGTTAACGATGGTAACTTCTCTTGGGGCGGAGGACGATGGAAGCGCGAACGGGGGAACGGCATGATCGACGACGCCCGCGAACGGATCGGTCGTCGGGGGTTCCTCGGCGCGGCCGGCGCCGGCGCGCTCGGGCTGGCGGGCTGTATCGGCGACGACGAGCCCGAACCGGTCGGCGAGGGCGGGAACGGCGGAGACGGCGGGGACGCCGCGGAGCTCCGGATGCGGACCGCGACGTCGACAACGGCCGCCTACGCGGCGAACCAGGGGTTGGCGGCGGCGGTCAACGAGAACACGGACTCGATCTTCGTCGAGGCCCAGACCAGCCCCGGGACCGAGGCGAACATCGGCGCGCTCCAGAGCGGTGAGGCCGAGATGGTGTACATCCAGAACTGGTCGGCCGCGGACATCAGGGAGGGCGTCGAGCCGTTCGACGACCTCGACTTCACGCTGAACCAGGTGTTCCACTACTACGACCTGCCGTGGTTCTTCTGTACGGGCGGTGACCTGGAGTCGATCACCGACATCGGGGCCGACACGACGGTGTCGCCGACCCCGCGAGGATCGGGAACCGCGAGCGCACTCGAACACGCGCTCGACTACGCCGTCGACGACTACGAACGGGTGAGCGAGGACTACGGCGAGCAGGGTAGCGCGATGAGCGAGGGACGTCTCGACGTGGGCGTCGGCACCTATCTCAACTTCGAGATCGTCCCCGGCTGGCTCCAGGAGATGATGGGGACCGTCGATCTGCGGCTGCTCGACGTCCCGGACGACGTCGTCGGGGCGTGGGAGGACGACGACCGCCTGCTCGCGGAGTCGTTCCCCGGCGAGGAGATCGAGGACGCAGAGGCGCCGGAGGAGGTGTGGTCGATCGCCTTCTCGTACAACTTCGTCTCCCGGAACGACCTGGACTACGACACGGTCTACGAGTTCCTCAACGTGTTGTACGAGAACCGCGAGGGGCTGTCGGAGTACCACGCCCTCTTGAGCCGGCTCGAGGAGGCGGGGTTCTGGGTCGAGAACCCCTACGACGACGTCCCGTTCCACCCCGCTGCGGCCGACTTCTACGAGGAGATCGGCGTCTGGAGCGACGACCTCGAACGCGGGGAGGGGTGACCGGATGGCGGGCCAGTCCAACGTATCGACGCGGCTGACCCCGATCAGCGTCCTTCGGACGTCGGTCTATCTGCTGGGCGTGATCTTCACGCTGTACACGATCTACTACGCCTACTCGTTGTTCTTCATCCGGCTGCGGTACTCGAACCTCTTCGTCGGCATGGGGATCGCGCTGTTCTATCTGGACTACGTCCGCGGTCGATACGAGGCCGTCGAGGAGATCGACGGGGTCGCCGTCGACGCCCCCGGAACCATCGATGACGACGGCGGTGGCGACGGCGACGCGCTCGGCGGGCTTCGCTCGCTCGTCCGGCGGATCGACCCGTTCCTCGCGCTCGGACTCGCCCTGCTCGCGCTCGGGTCGGCCGCGTACGTCGAACTCAACTTCGACCGGCTGTTCTACGACGCGCCGGTCGTCGGCTACACGAGCACGGACCTCCTGGTCGGGGTCGCCCTGATCGCGCTCGCGATCGACGCGACCCGGCGGGCGTTCGGGAACGTCATCGCCGCGGTCGCCGTCGGAGCGATCGTCTACGCCCACTCGCTGGTCGGTCCGAGCATGCCCGGCGTGCTTCGCCACACCGGGATGACGTGGGAGCAGATCGCCCGCGACGGCGCGATCGGGCTCACGGGGGTCTACCACGATACGCTGATGGGGATCGGCGCGACCTGGGTCGCGATCTTCATCATGTTCGCGGGGATCGCGAAGGCCTACGGGCTGATGGAGTTCGTGCTCGAGGCGGGTCGCGAACTGGCCTCGAGCCTCCGGACCGGCATCGTCCAGATCGCCGTGATCTCGAGCATGATCATGGGTTCGATCACCGGCAGCGCGGCGGCCAACACCGCGACGACGGGGAGCTTCACCATCCCGATGCTCAAGGACCAGGACGTCCGGCCGGACTTCGCCGCCGCGATCGAGGCCGTCGCGAGCGCCGGCGGACAGATGCTCCCGCCGGTGATGGGCGTCGCGGCGTTCCTCATGGCCGACATCATCGGGGTGCCCTACGTCGACGTCATCCGCGCGGGGCTGATACCGGCCGCGCTGTTCTACTTCAGCGTCGGCGTGGGCGTCCACCTCGCGGTGTTGAAGTTCGGCTGGACGACCGAGCGTCTGACCGAGTTCGAACCGCGGGTCCTGCTGGGGGGGATCCACTTCACGATCCCGCTCGGCGTGCTGCTGTACACGCTGGTCGTGCTTCGCTACACGCCGCTCTCGGCCGGCATGTACACCATCTTCTCGATCGTGCTGGTCGTCCCGGCCCGGGACCTCCTCGTCGAGGGCGCCTCCCGCGAGACGGCGTTCGAGACGCTCAAACGGACCGTCGACGGGCTCCACCGGGGCGGCGTCGAGATGGCCCCGCTGGTGGGCGTGCTCGCGGCGATGGGGATCATCATCGAACTGCTGACCCAGACGGGCCTCGCCCAGCGCGTGAGCACGCTGATCGTCGGCCTCGGCGGCGGCTCCCTGCTGGTCGTCCTCCTGCTCGCGAGCGTCGCGAGCATCCTCTTCGGGCTCGGGATGCCGACGCCCGCGGCGTACATCCTGGTCGTGATTCTAGTCGCGCCGGGCGTGAGCGCGATGGGCGTCCCCGAGATCACCACCCACATGTTCGTCTTCTACTTCGCGATGCTCTCGGCGATCACCCCGCCGGTGGCGATCTCGGTCGCCGTCGGCTCGCGGATCGCCGAGACGAGCTTCACGCGCTCGTGTCTCCAGTCGCTTCGGCTCGGCGCGCCGGGCTTCGTCATCCCCTTCGCGTTCGTCACCAACGGAAGCCTGATCTACTGGTCGTTCCCGGCCACGCTGCTCGCGTTCCCGCTCGTGCTCGTCGGGACGGTCGCGCTCATCGTCGCCACCGTCGGCTACGACGGTTCGCGAGCGCTCGGTTACCCCCATCGAACGCTGTACGCGGCCCTCGCCTTCGGCGCGATGTTCGGGCCGGTCGTCCACGTCGCCCTCCAGGTCGCCGCGGCGGCGGCCGTCCTCCTGCTGCTCACGTTCGCGAACGTCGGAACCGACTCTCGACTTCCCATCCCGACCAGAAACCAACCATGACATACACAGGAGCGGACTGCTTCGTCGATGCGCTCGAGGAGTACGGCGTCGACTACGTCTTCGGCAACCCCGGAACGACCGAGCTTCCGGTGTTGAAGGCGCTCGCCGACGGCGAACCGGAGTACGTCCTCGGACTCCACGAGGACGTCGCCGTCGGCATGGCCGGCGGCTACGCGAGCACACGGCGGTACCACGCCCACCGCGACCCGGACGTTCTGCCGGTGGGCGTGGCGAACCTGCATCTCGCGCCGGGGCTCGCCCACGGGCTCGGCAACCTCTACGCCGCGAAGGTCGCGGGCGCGCCGGTGGTCGTCACCGCCGGCAACCACAGCACCGACTTCCGCCACGAGGAGCCGATCCTCTCGGGCGACGTGGTGGGCATGGCCGAGCAGTTCACCAAGTGGAGCGCGGAAGTGCTCGACGTGAGCGCGCTGCCGTCGATGGTCCGCCGGGCCTTCCGGGTCGCGCTCACCCCGCCGACCGGTCCGGTCTTCCTCGCGCTACCGCTCGACACGATGATGGCCGAGACCGACGCCGAGCCCGAACGGCTGGGCGAGATCCCCACTGCCGGTCGGGGCGATCGGGCACAGATCGATCGCGCCGCAGGACTGCTCGCGGAGGCCGAGGAGCCGACGATGATCGTCGGCGATCACGTCGCCCGGGCGGGACGCGACGCCGTCGAGGCCGCGGTGGCGCTGGCCGAGGCCGGCGGCCTCCGCGTCCACGGCGAGATCCTCGCCTGCGAGGTCGATTTCCCGACGGCGCACGACCAGTGGGTGTCGTACGTCCCGCCCGACGAGGGACTAGCCGCGTCGCTGATGGACGTCGACACGCTGGTGTTCGCGGGCTGTTCGACCAACACGACGCTCGTCCGCCACGAGAACCCGCTGGTCGGCCGGGAGACGACCTGCATTCATCTCGGCCAGGACGCCTGGGAGCTCGGCAAGCACCAGCCCGCCGACGCCGCCGTACTGGGCGATCCCGGCGAGATCATGGCCGAACTGGCCGAGCGCGTCGAAGGGGTGCTCGACGAGCGAACCCGCGCCACGCGGATCGAGCGCGTCGGGGAGTTCCGCGAGTCGATCGCCTCGACACTACAGTCGATCGGGACGGGCGACGCGGAGGACGACCCGCGCGCCTCGAAGGCCGAACTCGTCGACCGGCTTCGCGAGGTCGCCTCCGACGCCTACGTCGTCGACGAGGGAGTCACGTCGAAGTACGCGCTGTTGAACCGGTGGCCGCTCGAAGCCGAGGGGATGATCTCGAACAAGGGAGGCGGTCTCGGCTACGGGCTCCCGGCGGCGATCGGTGCGGCCGTTGCCGAGGGCCAGCGCGAGGATTCTCGGGAGGTTCTCGGCTTCGTTGGCGACGGCTCCTACCTCTACTACCCCCACGCGCTCCACACGGCGGCACGCCACGGGATCGACGTGACGGTCGTGGTCTCCGACAACCGCAACTACCGAATCCTGAAGGACAACACGATCAAGCTGTTCGGCGGTAGCGACGCCGACCACGAGTACGTCGGGATGGACTTCGAGCCGCCGGTGGACATCCCGGCCAACGCCGAGAGCCACGGCGCCGAGGGTCGGCTGGTCGAGACGCCCGACGGGATCGTCCCCGCGTTCGAGGACGCGCTCGAGAGCGACGGACCGACCGTGCTGGACGTGCTGGTCCACGACTGACAAGCACGGGGTACAGTGGGATGCTCTCCTTCGAGTTCGACGGGCGTGCCGTCGAACTCGAATCGTTCATCGATGGCCTCGAGACGTTCACTCCGGGGGCCAGCCTCGGCGGCGTCGAGAGCCTCGTCGAGGTGCTGTCGCTGATGGTCTCCGAGGAGGGCAGCCACGGATCGGCTACCGCGGACGTTCCCGAGACCCTGGTCCGACTGTCGGTCGGCATCGAACACGTCGACGATCTCTGTGAGGACGTCCGGACGGCACTACCGGTCCCTTTCTTCCCCGCTATCTCGATCCGCAAACGGGAATGCGAGGCCGTTCCGAACGAAAGAGTGTGGATTATTCGAGCGGCTCGATGACGTCTCCGGGGCGAATCGTCCCGTCTTCGAGAACGTCCGCTCGGAGCCCTCCTCGGTGAACGAGCGCCTGCAGTACGCCGTCCTGAGTGAGGCGCTGAAGGTGGTTACACGGTTCACACAATCGATTCCCTCGACAGACGGCGTCACCGACCCGGAATCGTCGTCCGACGAGATGATTGAGTGCGACGTCGCGGGTTTCGACGTTCCGTCGGTGCGCTCCCGGTGCGAGTTCGATTCCCGATTCGCGTTCGATCGCCGTCACGGCCTCCTGTTCGATCAAGGTGAGGTCGTACCCGTTGTGGCGTTCCTCGTCCGACTCCCACTCGACGAAGGTTCCTCTCTCGATCTCGCTGAAGTAGCGATCACCTCGGAGTCCCTTCCTGGCGATCGCTTCGACGTCGGTCCGTTCCTCCATCTCCGCTTCGGCGTCAGGTGCGATGAAAACCCGTTCGACGGTGCCGCTCCCGGTCATACGAGCTATGCCGTTCGACGGGGCATAAACGCTCGTGTGTCGGGTATCGCTCGGAACGACTCGGCGGTACGTCCGCACGAACTTCCCAACGGCCGTTTCGCTTGGGGCGTCGAAGAGGCGGGAGTTCCCGACGGGGTGTGTGCTCCGGCGATTCGCAGCGACGGAGCCGACGATTCAGGCTCGCCCGAAGGAACGGGTCCTCGCACCGTCGAAGGGGTGCCGGAAACTCTCACTCTCGAAAAAAGAGCGAACGGACGTCCGAACCGCGCCCTACCGCGAGAGCTCGATCGCCGCACCCTGGCCGAAGCCGACACAGAGCGTCGCGAGTCCCCGGTCGGCATCGCGCTCGATGAGCTCGTGGACCAGCGTCACCGGCAGGCGCGCGCCGCTCGCGCCGAGCGGATGGCCCAGCGCGATCGCTCCGCCGTTGACGTTGAACTTCTCGTCGGGAACGCCGAGTTCGCGCTGGCTGTAGAGCGTCTGGCTCGCGAACGCTTCGTTGAGCTCGACCAGGTCGTAGTCGTCAATCTCCTGACCGGTTCGCTCGAGTAGTCCCTCGGTCGCGGGGACCGGTCCGATCCCCATCA
Organism: Halalkalicoccus sp. CG83; assembly: GCF_037081715.1. Taxonomy (NCBI): domain Archaea; kingdom Methanobacteriati; phylum Methanobacteriota; class Halobacteria; order Halobacteriales; family Halalkalicoccaceae; genus Halalkalicoccus; species Halalkalicoccus ordinarius. The sequence goes on along the minus strand of NZ_JAZDDH010000002.1, from coordinate 574,555 downwards.
CCGTTGGGTCGACGCCCGCGACGTTGTTCGAGCCGATCTCGGCGAGCACGTCGAGACCGTGGTCCTCCGCGAACCCGCGGCTCGTCACCAGCGTCGCCGCGGCGCCGTCGGTGATCTGGGAGGCGTTGCCCGGGGTGACGGTGCCGTCGTCCTTGAACACCGTCGGCAGCTCCGAGAGCGCCTCCATCGAGGTGTCCCGGCGGATCCCCTCGTCCTCGCTCACGGTGCCGTCCTCGGTCTCGATGGGGACGATCTGGTCGTCGAAGCGCCCCTCGTCGGTCGCCTCCGCCGCGCGCCGGTGGCTCCGCAGGGCGTACTCGTCCTGGTCCTCGCGCGAGACGTCGAACTCCTCGGCGACGGTCTCGGCGGTCATGCCCATCTGGAGGTCGGGGACGTCGTAGTGCTCCGCGAGCCCCGGGTGGAGGTGTTCGTAGGACTGGCCGTCCTTGGGGACGCGGCTCATCGACTCGACGCCGCCGGCGATGATGGCGTCACGCTGGCCCGCGCGGATCGCGTCGCTGGCGGAGATGATCGCCTGCATCGAGGAGGCACACCAACGGTTGATCGTCGTCGCCGGCGTCCCCTCGCCCAGTTCGGAGAGCAGCGCGATGACGCGTGCGACGTTGTTGTCCTGCTCGCCGCGCTGCTGGGCACAGCCCCACATCAGGTCGTCGATCGCGTCGCTTCCGAGTCCGGTCTCGGCGAGGATCTCGTCGATCAGCGGGATCGAGAGGTCCTCGCTGCGGACGTCGGCGAGTGCGCCGCCCTCCTTCCCCTGGGGGGTCCGAAGCGCCTGTGCGATCACGGGAGTGGTATCGGGAGACATTGTCCCCATTTCGTTCCTCGGTACCTTAAACGCCGGCACAACCGTGACCGAGGGAACTCGAGTTTACTCGCCACGGCCCACGGCGATGGCGCCGTTTGCGCTCTCACCCGGCCAGCCACCGTACGATTAAAAGTAGGATCGGAGTCCGTTCGCGGGCTACCGGCCCGTTCGCGTGACTCGAGGGACTACCGCTCTCCGGTGTTCTCGCGGGTTGCTCCGTTCCTCGCTGTTCCCGAGGACCGTTTCGCTTTGCTCAGCGTTCCTCGCTGTTCTCGCGAACGAAGTGAGCGGGAGCCAGAAGAACGCCTCAGCGTTCCTCGCTATCGAGCACCCGGATCTGGTCGCCGCGCACCGTCACCGGAATCGGGACCGTCGCCTCGTAGAGCTCGACGGTGACCTGGTCCTTGCCCTCGTCGATCCGCTGGACCTGGGCCTTCTCGCCCTTGAACGGGCCGGCGATCAGCTCGATGATGTCGCCCTCGGCGATCCCCTCGACGTCGGGTTTCGGCGAGAGGAAGTGCTCGACCTCCGCGAGCGAGCTCTGGCCGGGGACGATCGATCGCGCGTGGGGAATCTCGTCGAGCACGCGCTCGATGATCGCGTGGTCGTCGGCCTCGACCATCACGTAGCTCGTCAGCGAGTCGGGCGCGAGCACCGCGTGGATCTCGGGCTGTTCGCGGTTCGCGATCATGTCGGCGACCGTTCGCTCCTGGCTGGCGGTCGTCTTGACGGCGTAGACCGCCATCTCAGAGTCCACCGGGGAGGTAGCTCATGAGCACGAACATGAGGAACCCGAGGGTACCGACGAGGAAGATGCCGGCGCCGGCGATCAGGGCGATGCGGGAGAACTCCTCCCACTCGGGCGTGGTGGCGAACTTCAGGACGCGGACGTAGGAGGTGAGATCGTACGGAACGTTCATTCTGCGCGGCGATAGGGGAGGAGGGGTTTTCTATCTATTGGCTCACGCCACCGCGATCCGACAGGTAGAGGCACCTCCGGCACGGACCGCCCGAGGATGGCGCGACGATCCGTCCGTTCTCTCGCGATACTGCTCGGCGCGTGTGCCCTGCTGGCCGTCCTCTCGGACGCCGCCGGCGCGAGCAACGTCGCGACCGGACTCCAGGACGAGGGACGGGACCTCCAGGTGCCGACGTGGCTCTACCTCTTCACCGGCGGGGCCGCGGTTGGCGCGTCGGCGCTGCTCGCGATGTTCGTCACCGATCGACGCTGGGTCGACCGCCTCCACCGCGAGTCCTACGAGGTGTCGATCCGGTCCGCCACGATGCGACGGCTCCGCATCGCGACGGGCGCGCTCGCCGTGGCGCTGTTGGGACTGATCGTCTACACCGGCTTCACGGGACCGAGACTCGCGAACGCGAACCTCGCGGTGCTGGTCGTCTTCGTCGGGGGACGGGCCGGACTGGTGATGGTCGCCTATCTCCTCGCGAACCCCTGGCCCGCGATCGATCCCTGGCGGACGCTCGCGCGCGTCCTCCCCTCGGGGGTCGTCGAGTACCCCGAGCGGTTCGGGATCTGGCCCGCCGTCTGTGGCCTGCTCGTCGTCCTCTGGGTCGAGATCGTCGTCCCCGTCAACACGGCCCCGACGGTGCTGGCGATCGCGGCGCTGGCCTACGGCGTCTACACCCTCGCGGGCGCGGTCGTGTTCTCGCCTCGTACGTGGTTCACCTACTGTGATCCGGTCTCGGTGCTGTTCCGGTTCTTCGGCGCGGTCGCTCCGATCCAGCGGACGTCCGAGGGGTTCGAGGTCGTCCTGCCGGGCGCGAGGCTCCGCGACGCCGGCCCGATCGAGGGACTCGACGGCGTCGCGTTCGTCCTGTTGCTGGTCTGGGAGCTCACCTACAGCGCCTTCATCGTCACGCCGCCGGGGATCGCGACCGTCGAGACGCTCGTCGGCGTCGGCCTCCCGCCGCTCGCGGTCTACCTCGGCCTGCTGCTCGCCGGTTACGGGCTCTTCCTCGGGAGCTACTGGCTCGCGACGCGGTACGCCAAACGGCTGGCCGAGACCTACGTCACCGCCGAATGGCTGGCGATCCGTTTCGCGCCGCCGCTTCTGGCGATCGCAGCGGGCTACCACCTCGCGCACTTCTTCACGTTCTTCGTCTCGCTCAGCCCGTCGCTGGCACTGGCGCTCGCGTCGCCGCTGTCGCCGCCGCTGCCGCCGCTGACCCTCGTGCTGCCCGTCTGGTTCGGCCTGCTCGACGTCGCGTTCATCCTCGCGGGTCACCTGCTCGCGGTCTGGGCGGCCCACGCGATCTCCTTCGACGTGTTCCCCGGCCGGCTGCAGGCGATCCGCAGCCAGTACCCGTTCGTCGCCGTGATGGTCCTCTACACGATGGCGAGCCTCTGGCTGGTGTCGATGCCGACGGCCGATGCCGCGTTCGTGGGCTAAACGGAAGCGCTATTCCTCCGAGTCCCCGAGTCGCGAACGATGCACCGCCGTGAGCTACTCCGCGCCGGCGGCGCCCTCGGCACGGTCGGTCTCGCGGGCTGTCTCGACGCACTGGGCTTCGAGACCCAGTCGGCGTGGCGCGATCCGCCGATGGTCGAGGACCGCCCCGACGGCGTCTACGTCCCCGGATCGACCGAGGAGATGGGAACGTACGGCGTCGCCGAGGTCGACGGGTACGGCGTCGCCCTGACCTACACCTTCCCCCACCGGTTCTGGACCATCACCGGCCGGGAGACCAACAGGGTCGAGATCGGCGACGAGGACTCGCTCCACCTGATGGCGAGCGTCCACGACGTCGAGACGGGGACGGTCGTCCCGACCGACGTCCGGATGTCACTCGAGGGCGAGAACGGAACGCCGTACGACGGCCAGCTCTGGCCGATGCTCGCCCAACGCATGGGCTTTCACTACGGCGACAACCTCGGAATCGACGAGGACGGAACGTACGTCGCCACGCTGCGGATCAGCCCCCCGGACGCCCGCCTCGTCGGCGACCTGGAGGGACGGTTCGAGGAGCCCGCCACCGTGGATATCGAGTTCGAGTACGCGAGCGACGACGTCTACGATCTGGAGTTCTCGACGATCGACGAGGAGCGCCGGGGCCGACCGGGCGAACTCGAACTCATGGACCACTTCGAGAACGGTGACGGCGGACACGGAAGCGGCGGCGATCACGGCGGCAAGGGTGGCGACCACGACGACGGCCAGGGCCACCGGCTGCCGGCGCCCACCGTCCCGCCCGCCGAGGCGTTCCCGGGCAGGGTCGTCGGGACCGGCGAGAGCGGCAGTGCGGCGTTCGTCGTCGCCGCTCTCGAGGACGATCGCTTCGGCGGGGGCGTTCACCTGGTGGTCTCCCCGCGGACCCCGGAGAACCGGACGATGCTCCCGCTGATGTCGCTGTCGGCGACGGTCGAACGCGACGGCGAAAGGGCGTTCGAGGGCCCGCTAGAGAGCACGCTCGACCCCGAAGTCGGCTTTCACTACGGGACGACGGAGATCGGAGAACTACGGCCTGGCGACGAGCTGACGATCGGGATCGAGTCGGTGCCCCAGGCCGCCCGTCACGACGGCTACGAGACCGCGTTCATGGAGATGCCGTCGATCGAGCTGACCGTCGAATAGAGAGGGCTACTCGACGTAGTCGATGTCCTGGATCTGCCCGCTGCTCTGCTGTTGCTGTTTGGTCTCCTCGCCCCGGCCGTAGATCTGTGGGGAGTCGACGCCGGTGACGACGATCATCGTGCGCATTGCGCCCTCGAGCTCCTCGTCGACGGAGGTGCCCCAGATGATGCGCGCGTCGGGGTCGATCCGCTCGTAGATCTCCTCGACGACGCCTTCCGCCTCCTCGATGGACATGTCCGAGCCGCCGGTGACGTTCACCAGCGCGGAGTTCGCCCCGGAGATGTCGACGTCGAGAAGCGGCGAGCGAAGCGCGCTCTTGACGGAGTCCTTCGCCTTCGACTCGGAGTCGCTCTCGCCCAGCCCGATCATCGCGACGCCGCCCTTCTCCATCACCGTGCGGACGTCCGCGAAGTCGAGGTTGACGAGGCCTGGCTTGGTGATCAGCTCCGTGATCCCCTTCACCGAGCGCATGAGCACCTCGTCCGCGACCTTGAACGCCTGCTTCACGGGGAGCTTGCCGACCGCGTCGAGCAGCCGGTCGTTCGGAACGACGATCACGGTGTCGGCGACGTCGCGAAGCCGCTCGAGGCCCGCCTCGGCGTTCGTTCTTCGGACTTCGCCCTCCGCCGTGAACGGCGTCGTGACGATCGCGATGGTGAGCGCGCCAGACTCGCGGGCGGCCTTCGCGACGACCGGTGCGGCGCCGGTGCCGGTGCCGCCGCCTAGCCCCGCGGTGACGAACACCATGTCCGAACCCTGGATCGCGTCGTAGATCTCGTCCTGGCTCTCGAGGGCGGCCTCCTCGCCGACCTGCGGGAGCGAGCCCGCGCCGCGGCCACGGGTCTTCTGCTCGCCCAGCAGGATCTTCGTGTCGGACTCGATCTCGACGAGGTGCTGGACGTCCGTGTTCGCGGCGACCAGCTTCGCGCCGTGGATCCCCTCCTCCTCCATCCGGTGGACGGTGTTGCCGCCACCGCCGCCACAGCCCACGACGGTGATGTTGGTCTGGAGGTCCTCGAGTACGCTGTGCAGCTCCTCGTCGGTCATCTGTCCCGACCGACTCACCTCGGGGGCGACGCCGTCGCCGTCCTCGTCCTCGGTCTCGGGTGCCGTCGCCGCCGACTCGTCCTCGTCGGCGTTCTCGACGGCGTCCTGAATGATTGAGTCCATTCTTGCGACCTGTTGCGTATCCACCGTAATGGCTTTTCCCTTCTCGTCCGACGCGCGTCCGACGCTCACGCGGAGCGGGACAGGCGTCTGACGCGTTCGGTGTGGACCGCCTCGGGCTCGATCGTCCGGCCGTCGACCTCGACGCTGTCGCCCGAAGCGAGCCGGCCGAACGCCGGCCCCTCGGGAACGCCGAGGGTGGCGGCCTTCTCGGGATCGAACGCCCGCTCGCGCACGACGATCGCCTCCGGCTCGCGGCGGACCTCGTACTCGCGTTCGAGCACCCCGGCGAGCGCCTCGACCAGCGACTCGCGCTCGCCGGGGACGAACGCCGCCCGTCCGTCGACCCGGGCGCCGCCCTCCTCGGTCTCGAACGCCAGCGCGTGGGTCTCGACCGCCTCCCTGACGGCGTCGGTGTCGACGGCGCGAGCGGTTTCGATCAGCTCGGTTGGGAAGGGATCGACGGCGTACTCGTCGACCTGCTCGCGGGCACCCTCGCCCAGCCGGAGCCCCGAGTCGATCGGCGTCAGCTCGCTCTCGAGCCGCTCGACGAGGTCGAGCGACGTCCCGCCGACCTCCCGGACCCACGTCTCGCTCACGACGCGGTGACCGAGCTCCTCGATGGTCGACTCGAGGGTGGGGTAGTCGCCGTCGACCGTCGCGAGGTCGGCGTCGCTCCGCTCGAACGTCCTCTCGATGACATCGGGGTCGGGCGCGCCCATCGCCTCCAGACACCAGTCGGCGCCGACGTGGCCGACCGCCCACGGCGTCTCTCGCACGATACGCTCGGGTCGCGGGGCGTAGTGACCGCCGCCGAACGCGACGAGTCGCCGTCCCTCGTGGAGCTCCGCGCTTCCGAGGTCGAGCACGGAGCGAGCGACCGCACGGGCGCCCGCGTCGTCGGACCACTGTGCCTCGCCGCTACCGAGTTCGGCGAACAGCGACGGCACGGCGAGGGTAGTCGGCCCGTGGTGGGTGCACTCGGTGCCCACGTCGTAGCCCTCGGGGGCGTGCTCGCGGAACCGCTCGAGCAGTCGTTTGTGCGCGACCGGCGCGGCCTCGGCGAGTTCGCGGTCGTGCCCGCCGAACTCCGCGGATCCGAAGTTGCCGGTGAAGTGTGCCGTCAGGAGCGGTCCGGTCTCGCCCGAGTGTCTCGAGGCGAACACCAGCAGGTCGGGGTCCGCGAAGGGTTCGGCGGTGTCCTCGAGTTCGACGTGCCACTCGTCGAACGTTCGGAGCTCGAACGTCCTCCCGTCGGCGTCGAGACGGTAGTAAGTCCCCCCGCCCTCGGCGTCGACGTAGGTGGAATCCTCGCGGGCGTTCCAGTCGGCGATGTTCAGGAGCTGCTGGCCGATCCGCTCGGAGGCGGCGTCGGCGCGGCTGACGACGATGGCGATCACGGCCGTCCGTACGGGATCGAGGACAAAAGCCGGTCGGGATCGATCCGGTCAGTCGGCGCCTTCGGTTGGCGTGCTTCGGGGCCGAAAGGCCTCTCGCGCGGTCGTGCCCGCCTGGGCGAACAGGGCCCGAAGTTCGTGACGACGGGTCACGAGCAGGTAGCCGGCGATCACGAGGTAGACTGCGGTGTACGCGTAGAGGACGTCGATGCTGATCGCTTCGGCGACCGCCTCCGGATAGGTGCGGATGATGGCGAACTCGATGATGACCTGCGAGAGGAACAGCACGAGCAGTGAGACTGCCTCGCGCATGGTGATCTCGAAGTTGATGAGGATCGCGATGGCGAAGAGGCTCTGGGCGGCGGTGATCCAGATCTCCGCGACCTGCTTCTCGTCGAACGGGAGTGCACCGAGATGGCCTGCGGCGATGGAGTAGACCACCGCGAGCGTCCCGATCAACAGGGTCCACTGGTTGAGCTTCGAGGAGATGAGCGCGTTGAACCCGGCGGTCGAGCGCGCCTTGTTGACGAGGTAGGCGACGACGATGAGCTCGGGGCTCTCGCTCGCGAGCGGCGCGACCCACTGGATCATGAAGAACTCGGGAATGCCGTTCTGCAGGCCGATGGTCTCGAGGCCCGACGCGAACGGGTGGACGGCGGTGTAGATCATCGTGCCGGAGTAGGCGAACAGCAGGAGCACGGTGGCGACGCGGGCGGGCTTCGGAAACGTCTGTAAGTAGGCGGGGACGCCGACGTGTTCCTCACCGTGTTCGACGTCGCCGCGGACGATGATGGCGATGTAGAGCGCGTAGAGGCCGACGAGGACGAAGGTATCGAGGAGGCCGATCCCGCCGGCCGCGCCGCCGCCGTCGACCGTCGCCATGCTGAACGGAACGACGAACGCGAACAGCGTGGCCGCGAACAGGAACGTGATCTCGACGCCGATGTCGCGATCCAGCGAGACCGCGTTACGGAGGAACCCCTCGCGATGGCGGACCGCGGGATCCTCGGACGCACCCGACCGGTAGACGGTAAAGAGCGCGATGGCCGACCACCCGATGCCGATGAGGATCCGGTTCGCGCCGGTCATGTTCGCGACGGCGAGGTTGGCGGCGTCGGCGCCCCGCTGGGTCCCCTCCAGCGCGCCGGCCTGCCAGGCGTAGAGCGCGTCGACGGCGTACTCGGGAGCGACCGCGAGCACCGCGAGGACGGCGATGGCGAACGCCCGGGGGACGTCCTTCTCGGCGGTTTCGGCACCCCACGCCAGCAGGAACGCCGATCCGAGCACCGCGATGCCGGATACGGCGACGGTGAGGGCCGCGGAGTACGGTTCGCCCGGCTCGACGTGACCGCCGTGTGAGAGCGCCGTGTAGACCCACGGAAGGGTAAGGAGAACGGTCAGAGCGACTGCGTTGAGCGGATGGCGGAGGCGCTGCAGCATCGTCCGAAAGGGCGGGAGGCACGTACCTATCTCTTGTGTTCCGGTCCGTTTATCGGCGAGGATCACGACGACCTGCTCATGCAGGTGTACGGCCTACTCGGCAATCCCGTCGGTCACTCGTTGTCGCCGCGCATCCACCACGCCGCCTACCGGGAGTTCGGGATGGACGCCTGCTACGCGACGTTCGAGCCGGAGCCGTCGGAGCTCGGGACGGCGATCGAGGGCGCACGGGCGCTCGGCGTCCGCGGGCTGAACGTCACGATTCCGTTCAAGCAGGACGCCATCTCGTTCGTCGAACTCGACGAACTCGCCGACCGGATCGGGGCCGTCAACACGATCGACTTCGGCGGGGACCGACCCACGGGGCACAACACCGACGCAGTCGGGGCGCGACGCGCGCTCGAGCGCCACGACGTCGCGCTCGACGGCGCGCGGGCGGTGCTGGTCGGCGCGGGCGGGGCGGGGCGCGCCGTCGCCTTCGCGCTCTCGGATGCGGGCGCGACGGTGTCGATCGCCAACCGGACCGAGGAGCGCGCCGAGGAACTCGCGACGGCGGTCCCGAACGCGACCGGCCACGGTCTCAGCGCCCTCAACGACCTGCTCGCGAACGCCAACGTGCTGGTGAACGCCACCAGCGTCGGGATGGAAGGCGACGAGTCGCCGGTGCCCGCCGACGCGCTACACCGGGGTCTGACGGTCATGGACATCGTCTATCAGCCCCTCGAGACGCGACTGTTACGGGACGCCGCTGCCGCCGACGCGACGACGATCGACGGGGCGTGGATGCTGCTCTACCAGGCGGTCGCGGCGTTCGAGCGCTGGACCGGCCAGGAGGCGCCCGTCGAGGTGATGAACGACGTCCTGCGGAGCGAACTCACGTAGGACAGTCCGAACGCTTTTAAGCATGTCGGCACGTTAGTTGCTCTCAATGCCACTGCTCACGAAGCTGAAATCGTTGCTCGGACTCGACGATGGGCGGTCGAGCAGCGATCGATCCGACGACGACGCCGTCGGCGTCACCGTCGAACACGACCATAGCGACGACCGGACGGCGTCCGAATCCGCATCAGCGGCGGGATCGGAGTCCGAGGGCCCGCCGATCGACTCCGGCGCCGAGTCCGGATCGATCGAGCAGGAACCGGCCGAGACCGAGGCCGAGGAGTCGATCGACGAGGCGGCGGCGACGAACCCCGAGGAGGCCCCGCCGGGGACGGACGCCCCCGGAACCGAGACGGCCGAGCCGGCGCCCGCCGAGACGGGCGAGTCCTCCGAGGACGGCGCCGTAGTCGACGGGACGGTCGACGTCGAGCCCGACGTCGATACACCCGAACCCGAGGGAGAGACGGGAAGCGGGCCGGCACCGGAGGTCGAGTCCGAGACGGAGGACGAGGGTTCGACCGGCGACGGCAGCGGATCGAGTGACGAGGCGCTTCAGGACATCAAGGGAATCGGACCCTCCTATGAAACCACGCTCTCAGAGGCCGGCGTCGAGACGGTCGACGAGCTCGCCGACGCCGACGCCGACGCGCTCGCCGACGACACCGGCCTCTCGACGAAGCGCATCCGGGGATGGATCGAGCGCGCCCGCTCTAGGTAGTCGCATGGACGAGGGGGAGACGGGGGCAGTCCTCCACACGAGCCGCGACCGATTTCTCACGCTCGCCGCGGGGAGCGACACCGACGTTCGGATCCCGATCGAGTACCGCCTGCGCGTGGACGACCCCTTCGAGGCGTACCGGCGTGCGCGCGACGCCGAAGGCGGCAGCTACCTCGAGACGACCGGCGGCCAGCCGGGCTGGGGCTACTTCGGCGTCGATCCCGTCGAACGGCTCCGGGTCGGTGCCGAGGCCGTCGCGATCGGCGGGGGTTCGGCGTCGCTTTCGGCCCTTCAGGGGCTGCTAGACGGCGAGTCGCTGGTCCGGGGTGCCTGTACGGTCCCGTACCCCTGCGGAGCGATCGGCTGGCTCTCCTACGACGTCGCACGCGAACTCGAGTCGCTCCCCGACGCCACGACGGACGACCGCGGCCTCCCCAGGCTCGACCTCGCGGTCTACGACCGGCTGGCCGCGTGGGAGGAGCCCTGGGAGGGCGAGACGACGCTCCGGATCACCGCCTGTCCACGGATCGACGGGGACCCCGTGGCGGCCTACGACCGGGGCCGACGGCGGGCGCTCGCGCTCGCGGAGCGGATCCGCGAGGGCGAACCGGACGTCTCCGAGGACGGGGCGACCGGAGGCTCGGAGGACGGCGTGTCCTCCGGCGTCGGGAGATCGACGCCACCCACCGCACGCTTCGAGAGCGACTGCGGACGCGAGGCGTTCTCCCGGCGCGTCGATCGCGTGAAACGGCGGATCCGCGACGGCGAGACGTTCCAGGCCAACGTCTCACAGCGGCTCTCCGCGCCGGCGGCGGTCCACCCCGTCACGGCGTTCTCCGCGCTCCGGGCGGTCAACCCCGCGCCCTACTCCGCGCTGCTCGAGCGCCGGGACCACGACCTGGTGAGCGCGAGCCCCGAACTGCTGATCGAGGTCGACGGCGACCGGCTCGTCACGGAGCCGATCGCGGGAACCCGACCACGCGGCGGGACGCCCGAGGCCGACGAGCGATACGAGGCCGAACTCCTGGGTGACGAGAAGGAACGAGCCGAGCACGCGATGCTCGTCGATCTCGAGCGAAACGACCTCGGGAAGGTCTGTGCGTTCGGCACCGTCGAGGTGAGCGAGTACCGCCGCGTGGACCGCTACTCCGAGGTGATGCACCTGGTCTCGCTGGTCGAGGGGCGGCGCCGCGAGGGGGTCTCGATCGCCGACGCGCTCGGGGCCGTCTTCCCCGGGGGGACGATCACGGGCGCGCCCAAGCCGCGGACGATGGCGATCATCGACGAGGTCGAGACCACCCGACGAGGGCCCTACACCGGCAGTATCGGGATCTTCGGGTTCGACGACCGGGCGACGTGTAACATCGTCATCCGGACGCTCGTACGCCACGCCGGGGAGTACGACCTCCGGGTCGGTGCGGGGATCGTCCACGACTCGGTGCCCGAGCACGAGTACGAGGAGACGCTCGCGAAGGGACGGGCGCTGATCACCGCGATCGACGAGGCGCTCGAGTCGAAACGGATGACCGTCACCGTGGAGGCGGGCGAATGAGCCGGACCTTCGAGTCGGTTCGATCGGGGGTAGCGGGGAACGTCCCCGGCGGGGCGCGGATCCTCGTGATCGACAACTACGACTCGTTCGTCTACAACCTCGTCCAGTACGTCGGCGAGTTCGCCGGCGAGGTGGTCGTCCGGCGCAACGACGCGATCGGGCTGGAGGAGGTCCATGACCTCGACCCGGACGGACTGGTGATCTCACCCGGTCCCGGAACGCCGGCCGAGGCGGGAATCTCGATCGAGACGTTCGAACTGGAACGGCCGATCCTCGGCGTCTGTCTCGGCCACCAGGCGCTGTGTGCGGCGCTCGGGACGCGGGTGGGGCACGCGCCCGACGTCGTCCACGGGAAGCCCTCGATCGTGAGCCACGACGGGCGAGGGATCTTCGAGGGGCTGCCCGCGCACCTCGAGGTCGGGCGGTATCACTCGCTGGGCGTCGAACGCGAGGACCTGCCCGATGGGCTGATCGAGACCGCGCGCACGGCGGACGACCGGGAGGTGGTGATGGGCGTCAGACGTCGCGATCGGCCCCACGTCGGCGTCCAGTTCCACCCGGAGAGCGTCCTGACCGCCGACGGCAAGCGAATGATCGAGAACTTCGTCGGGATCTGTGAGGAGGGCGATGGTTGAGGGCGCGAGCGGAACGGGCGAGGACGAACTCGTCTACCACGTCGACGGCGAACTCGTCGCCGCCTCCGAGGCGACCGTGAACGTCCGCGATCGAGGGTTCACGTACGGCGACGCCGCCTTCGAGACCCTTCGAGTGTACGGCGGCGAGCCCTTCGAGTGGGAGGCCCACGCCGACCGGCTGGCGGGCACCTGTGAGGCGATCGGGCTCGATCACGGGATCGCGGACGACGACCTGCGCGATCGGATCGACGCGACGCTCGTGGCGAACGACCTCGCGGACGCCTACGTCCGACTGTCGATTACCCGTGGCGTCCAGCCTGGGAAACTGACGCCCCGATCCGCGGTGGAGCCGACCGTCGTCGTGATCGTCGCACCTCTTCCCCGCGGCGGGCCGGGCGGCGAATCGGTGTGGGACGGCCCCGCACGAGCGACGATCGCCGAGACGCGGCGGATCCCCACGACCGCGCTCCCCGCCCGGACGAAGACCCACAACTACCTCAATGGGATCCTCGCGCGTCTCGAGTGTCGCGAGACGGACGCCGACGAGGCGATCATGCTCGACGGCGCCGACGCCCTCACCGAGGGGGCGACGAGCAACATCTTCTTCGTCGGGGACGGCGTGCTGCGGACGCCGTCGCTGGAGGGGCCGGTGCTGCCGGGCGTGACGCGAGCGATCGTGCTGGAACTGGCTGAATCGGCTGGGATCGCGATCGAGGAGGGGACGTACGCGGTCGAGGAGCTGCTCGACGCCGACGAAGGGTTCCTCACGAACACGACCTGGGAGCTACGGCCGATCGCGAGCGTCGACGGGACGGTGATCGGCTGCGGTCCGGTGACCGACCGGCTCCGACGGGCGTTCGACGAACGGGTGGCCGCCCACTACGAACCGGTGGAGTGAGGAGCTGCCGCGGAGGGTCGCGTCGTCGTTCGCGGTCCGCAACGACCGTGTCGACGGGCACGCCGAGGGGCGCGAGGCCGCCTCCGCCCGGATCGACGAACGATCCACGACCGGCAGAACTCCTGCCCTCAGGACGGACGTCAGTCTCGATGGCGGGTCGAGGCGACGACCCGTGACGACCGGATCATCGATCGAGAACACGGGGCGGCGTTCGAGAAGCACTGCGACGACTCCCGTACGGGGGCGTCGCTGAAAGCCGTCGAGATCACCGTCGAGGACGGCGGCGCCTACTCGACCGAGCTAACGAGACGCTCGTCCGACGAGAGAAACCGAGCCCGCCGTCGACGAGCGCTCCTCGTGCCAGCGAATCGAGCAAGAAACGGCGATCGAGGAGGGAGGGCCGAACCGTGTTCGGACGCGGGAGTCCTCGAAACGGCGGCTTAGAACGTGATGATCTCGTGGTCGTCGTCGACGAGCGATCGGATGCTGGGGTGGCCGTCGTGCTCGTCGATGCGGGCTACGCCCGCGTCCTCGATCGCGTCGCCGACGCCGAAGGCGCCGGCGCAGTAGTCACAGGCGGCCGCGTCGTCACTGACGGCCTGATAGAGGTCGTGGTAGTCGTGGTCCTCGTCCTCGAGCTCGGGGACCCACTGGGTCCCGGCGCCGTCGAAGATGAGTTCGACCTCGTCACCCTCCGTCTCGGCGAACTCCTTTGCGGCCTCGAGACCGTTCGCGAGGCGTCCGACGTCGCTGTGCGATTCGGTACCTGCCAGAATGACGATGGCTGCGTTTACCATTGCGTTTCCCCGTAGTGCCCTCGGACGTAAACGTCGGAGGCGGATGTGCGCCGGTATCGCAACGTCGCCCCCGCTTTATGACGACGAGTCAGCCGTGATGGTGGTGGTCGTGGTCGCCGCCGCGGGAGAACTGTCCGGAGAACGCACGTTGGACGACCTCCGACAGCGCCGGGTGGATGTGGACGGCGTCACGGATGTCCCGAACGGACCCGGAACCCGACTTCATCGCGACGACGACCTCCTGAATGAGGTTCGAGGCCTCGGGTCCGATGATGTGACAGCCGAGGATCTCCCCGTCGAGGTCGATCAGGACCTTCACGAACCCCTCTACCTTCATTGCATCCCCCCGGGCGGTATCCTCGTACCGATAGATCCGGGTCGCGTACTCGTCGTCGGCTGCGCGGAGCTCCTGTTCGCGGGCGCCGACTCCGGCGACCTCCGGGGAGGCGAAGACGGCGAACGGCATCGCGGTGTAGTCGACGGGCTGGAGATCGTCGCCGTAGATGTTCCCCGCGACCGCACGGGCCTCGTGGTTGGCGCTGTGTTTCAGGAGGTACTCGCCGACGACGTCGCCGAGCGCCCAGACACCGTCGGCCGTCGTTCGTAGGTACTCGTCGGTCTCGACGAACCCCCGTTCGTCGGTCTCGATTCCGGCGGCCTCGACGTTCAGCGTGTCGGTGTTGGGGACGCGTCCCGCCGCGACCAGCAGCGCGTCGCCGGTGACGCTGATCGGGTTGGCATCCTCGGGCTCCGACTCCGCGGTCCCACCGTTCCTGACCGCCGGGGCTTCGGAATACGGCCGGGCCTCCACGGTCACCTCTCCGTCGGACGACGAGGCCGCGATGGCCTCGTAACCGGTATAGACGTCGAACCGATCGGCGTACCGCTCGGTGAACGCCGCAGCGACCTCCTCGTCCGCGTCCGGGAGCAGGTTCGAACGTCGGCCGACGATCGTCACGTCGCTCCCGAACGTGCCGAAGAACTGTCCGATCTCGGCGGCGATGTACCCCCCACCCACGATGACGAGGTGGTCGGGCGGCTCCTCGAGCTGGAGTGCCTCGGTGCTGGTCAGGTAGTCGATCTCCTCGATGCCGTCGATGGGCGGGATCGCCGGGCGGGTGCCCGACGCGACGAGTACCGTCTCCGCCCGGAGCCGGCTGCCGTCGTCCTCGCCGCCCGAGATCTCGACGGTTCGTTCGTCGATGAAGCGAGCCTCGCCCTCGAAGAGCTCGTGGCTCGAGGAGGAACGCAGCCCGCTACGGATCGACTCGGAGTTGCCCGAGACGTCCTCGTTGACCCCGCGAACGATGTCGCCGAACTCGACGTTCGAGACCGACGCGTCGATGCCGAACTCCTCGGCACGCTCGATCGTCTCGAGTACCTCCGCGTGGTAGAGCAGCATCTTCGAGGGGATGCAGCCGCGATTGAGGCAGGTCCCGCCGAGCGCCCCTTTCTCTACGACGGCGACCGACTGCCCCTGGTTCGCGGCCACGTTCGCCACGTCCAGTCCGGATCCCGAACCGATCACTAGGAAGTCGAACTCGTCCATACACGTTGGAGACCTCTCGTGACCATCAGCCTTCTCCGGACGTGTGCCGGCGCCGGGAAGGCGGAATCACTCGATCGTAAAGGCGGGTTCGGAGATCGACTCGCTCTTACACGAGGGACACCGCGAGGGCAGGTTGAGCGGATCGTCGAAGTCGCTGAACCCGCAGTCGTGACACTCGGGCGGGGCGACCAGGAGCGTTTCGTCGGTGCCGTCGATCGACCGGGAGACGTGCTCGACGTGCGAGATCGCGCTTCCGGCGGTGATCGCGAACTCGCTCGCGATCGCGCTCGGCGTCGCAGGTTCGTCCCGGAGTCGGTCCGCGATGCGTTCGCGGGTGGTCCCGTCGTCCTCGCGCATCGATCGGGACGACGCGCCGATCACGGAAACCTCCGTCGCAGTCGTGTCGGTCTTTCTATGTCAATGAAAAGGGGCTTATCCGAGGGAGGTGAATGACGGCACATGAACGCCGTGGTGTTGGCAGGGGGGTATGCGACCCGGTTGTGGCCGATCACGAAGCACCGTCCGAAGATGTTCCTTCCCATCGGGGAGAGCACGGTGATCGACCACATCTTCGAGGAGCTCGAGGCCGACGACCGAATCGAGACGGTGTACGTCAGCACCAACGAACGGTTCGCCGATGCCTTCGACGACCACATCGAGGAGAGCCGGTTCGAGAAGCCACAGGTCAGCGTCGAGGACACCAGCGAGGAGGACGAGAAGTTCGGCGTCGTCGGCGCGCTCGCCCAGCTCGTCGACCGGGAGGACGTCACCCAGGACACGATCGTCATCGCTGGCGACAACCTGATCAGTTTCGACATCAGCGAGTACATCGACTTCTTCGAGCAGAAAGAGACGCCGGTGCTGGCGGCCTACGACGTCGGCTCGCTCGAACGAGCGAGCTCCTACGGCCTGGTCGAGCTCGAGGGCGAGCGTGTCGTTGACTTCGAGGAGAAGCCCGACGACCCGAAGAGCACGCTCGTCTCGATCGCCTGCTACGGCTTCACCGCCGATTCACTCGACCGGCTCTCGGAGTATCTCGCGGGCGAGAACAACCCGGACGAACCGGGCTGGTTCATCCAGTGGCTCGTCGATCGCGAGCCCGTCCACGCGTTCACCTTCGACGAGGCGTGGTTCGACATCGGTACGCCGGAGAGCTACCTCGACGCGGTCGCGTGGCACCTCAACGGCGACAACCACGTCCATTCCGAGGCCACGCTCGAGGAGTGCGAGATCGGCGAGAACGTCCAGGTGATGGCGGGCGCTCGTCTGGAGGGGACGACCGTCGATCGGTCGGTGATCTTCCCCGACGTTACCGTCAGGAACTGCGAGCTCAGGCGGACGATCATCGACGAGGGGACCGAGATCGAGGAGATCGACCTCTCGGGCGCGTTGCTCGGCGCGCACACGAAGATCGACGGCAACGGCGGTTAACGCCCACGACTAACCGAGCCACGCGTCGGTGATCCGCAGCGTCCCACGGCTGCCGTCCCACTCGACATCGTACTCGAGTTCGATGGGGCGATTCATGTGCGGACCGTCGGTCACGAGCGTCTCGAACTCGCCGCCCTCTCCGAGGACGTGGACCCCGTAGCGCTCGTTGAGTCCTTCGAGCTCCGAGAGCGCCTCGCGGTCGAACCGGCGTCCGAGCCACGACTCGTCGAGCCCGCCCGCCGCCACCCGGACGATGCGGATCTCGAAGCCAGCCTCGAACATGGCCTCGGCCAGCTCGCGGGGATCGCGCTGCCAGAGCGGAGTGAACGACTCCGCGCCCAGCCGGTCGGCCATCGCCTCGATCCGGCTCGTCTGGTACTCGCTCTCGACCGCCCCGGCGATGATCCCGGCGACGCCGATCTCCTCGTCGAGTTCGTGAAGCGCCGCCTCGAGCGGTTCGAGTTCCGCGTCGCCCTGGCGACCGGCGTCGCTCACGTCGCTCGCGTCGACGCCCGACTCGACCTCGAGCAGCGGGATACCGATGCTCTCGGCGGCGAGCGCCGCGAGGTCGGTCGCGGGGACGTGGTACATGTAGGAGTCCTCGGTGGGATGGACGGTGACGAGTCGCTCGACCGGGAGACCGCGTTCGAGCGCGCGATACAGCGCCCACGAGGAGTCCTTGCCGCCGGAGAAGAGCGCGATCCACGCGCCGCCGTCGTTCATGGACGGAGGGTGGCGAGCCGCGAGTAAAGCCGCTGTGGATCGTCCGCCACGGCCGACCGCCCGAAAGCCCATATTCCATGATACCGTACCACACGATAGAGAGCCATGGTCTCGGTCGAGCTACTCGCCGGCCTCCTGATCGGCTACACCCTCCTCTACCTGGTGGTGAGCTACCTCCTCCGGTCCCGAAGCGGGAACGGCGACGGTCCGACGGCGTCCTCGACCCCGAACCCGCGCGTCTCGTCGTCGGTCCCCGCCGAGACGAATCGGGGAGACGGCTCGAACTCGTCGGCGGTCGTCTGCGGGATCTGTCGCGCCGAGAACGAGCCGGGCTACACCTACTGTTGGAACTGCATCTCGGAACTCGGCGGCCCCTACGACCGGCCGTCGCGTTCGCCGTGATCAGTCGGTCGCCTCCGGCTCCGAGGGCGGCGGCCCGCCGAGATAGGTGGCGGCGCGGACGCCCACGAGGCTCACGACGACGCCGGCGACGACGAAGACGGCGAGACGCTGGATCGGCGAGAGGACGAACCCCTCGACGGAGAGCACGCCGACGTCGAGCGGCGGGATCGTCGTCGGCGCGATGACGTCGCTTCGCTGGAGGAAGTACGCCGAGAACCCGCGGACGACGATGCCGAGCGCGATCACGCCGAACGGCAGGTTGAACGACGAACCGGCCACCGGCTCGTCACGGATCGTCTCGTCGAGCAGTCGGCCGGTGCTCGCTGCGAGCGCCGCCATCGCGAGCCAGGGTACGCTGTCGAACGCGAACCGCATCGCGGGGACGAACACACCCTCGTGGCTCGGGAGGTTCGAGACGCCGAGCAGGCCGGCGAAGACGCCGATCAGCGTGAGACCCGCGGCGACGACGTAGGTGACGACCGACACCTGTCCGGAGTAGAGCGCGTCGCGGACCCCGGCGGGCATGGAGGCGACATAGCGGTCGATCCCGAGGCCCTTATACAGGAGGAACAGCCCGACCACGGCGGCGATCGATGCGACGGCGACCACCGGGGTCATGTACGCGAGGAGCACCGGGAAGACCAGCAGCGCGACGCCGACGGGGACCAGCGTCGTCTGTCTGAGCTCTTCGTCGGCGAGGAACTGTTTCAGCAGGTAGTACGTCGACTCGATGTCGCGGGCCTGTCTGACGACGACCCTGTCGACCGAGTCGACCGGCAGGCGACTCTCGATCACGGGGACGAGCCGTTCGTCCTCCGAGGAGTCGAGGACGATGACCGCGGCGTCGGCCCCGACGTCGGCGCGAAGCGCCTCGACCTGGGTAGCGATCGCCCGTCCGGCACCGACGGCGTCGCCGTCGCCCGCGAGCACCGCGACCGTCACCTCCTCGTCGCCGTCGCGCAGCTCGCGGGTGACCCGCAGTGCCTCGAGCAGGCAGTTGACGTTCGAGTCCTCCGGATCCGCCAGACCCACGTCCAACACCAGCGAACGGACGGCTTCCCAGCCGACGACCGGCGGAGAGACGCCGGCCGCCCGGACGACGTCGCCCGAGCGATCCAGGCACACCACCAGCGTACTCACGATACGTGGACACAGTCGACGGTGGGATAAAAACCCACCAGCCCTACAACCGGATCTCGATCTCGCGGTCGGCGTCGCCGAAGACGCTCGCGACTCCGGCGCCGAAGGCGTAGGCCACCGCCCGGCTCGCTCCGCCGACTCGATCCAGCATCCCGCGATCCGGCTCGAACTCCCGAACGGCCGGCTCGATCTCGAGTAGCTCCGCGAGCCGCTGTTCGGCGTCCTCGCGGGTGCCGATCGCGTCGACCAGCCCCAACTCCAACGCCTCCTCGCCGAGGTAGACCCGGGCCTCGGTTGCCCGGACCTCCTCCTCGCTCAACTCGCGCCCCTCGGCAACACGCTCGACGAACTGGCCGTAGAAGTCGTCGATCAGCCCCTGGAGGTAGACGCGTTCGTCGTCCTCCATCTCGCGCAGCGGCACGCCCGCGTCCTTGTACGCGCCGGCGGCGAACCGTTCGTACTCGAGTCCGACGCGATCGGCGAGCTCCGCGGCGTTGACCCGCGAACCGATGACGCCGATCGACCCGACCAGGCTCGCCTCGCGGGCGAACAGCTCGTCGCAGCCGCTCGCGATCCAGTAGCCGCCGCTGCCGCAGACGTCGGTGGTGTAGGCCAGCGCGGGCCCGTCGAACTCGACGACAGCGCGCCGGATGTCGTCGCTGGGGACGACCTCGCCGCCGGGCGTGTTGAGCTTGACGAGCAGTCCTCCGACGTTCGAGTCCTCGTTCGCGGATTCGATCTGCTCGACGACGTCGTCGGTCGGCGTCGTTCCCGGGCCGCTCGGGAAGCGCCGACCGCCGTCCCGGGAGATCGGCCCCTCGATGGCGACTTCGGCGATGTTGTACGTCGGAAAGACGCGATCTGCGATCCCGCCCGCCATCCGCAGGCCGGCCATGGCGGTCGCGATCACGAGCAGGACGCCGACGAGTTCGACGCCGGTCGTGGGCACTGCGATGAACAGCACGTACGCCGCCGCCGCCGCGACGAGAACGCCGACGATCGCGATCACCCCCCGGCCGAGCGCCGCCGCCTTCATACGAACCTCCGAGTCATAACCGATGCTTGCGCTCTCGGGCGGTTAACCTTTCGTCTGCAGCCGATCGTTCGAGCCGTTTCGAAGCCGTAACGAGCGTCTCCAACGTCGCCGGTACCGAGTTCGGATCAGGGCTTCGTTAGAAGCGCCCGGTAGTGATGTCCCTCCTCCGGCTCCCGCCGTATTTCGGTCACCCTCCAGCCCGTTCCGATGGCGGCCTCCTGAAACCGGTTCGGACTGAACAGACGGAACAGCAGCGGCTCGCTCACGTCGCCGTCGTACTCGAACCAGTAGAGCCGGTAGGCGAGGCCGGGTGTTGGGTCAGCGCGGTAGCCGAGCAAGTCGATCGCTCCCTTGTGATTCGGGTCGTAGGCGTCGAGAACCGTCCTTGCCTCGGGCGTCGTCACGAACGCAAGGTCGGCGAGGAACCGTCGAAGCCCGTCCATCGATCCGGCGAGGCCGACCTGCGTGCCGTAGGAGAACGCCGAGCAGAACCGATCTCGCCCGAACGTCTCCCCAAGTGCGAACATATCGACGCAGCGGGCGTCCTCAACCCCGCGTTCGCGCATCGTCTTGACGAGCCGCTCGGAGACGTCGATGGCGACGGTCTCGAACCGTTCCTGAAAGTAGAGTGCGTGACGACCGGCGCCGGCACCTATATCGAGCAACGGTCCATCGAAGACGGATTCGATCCATTCGCTGCCGGAAAACCCGGTGAAATAGAACCGTTCGATCGGATGTTCGCGCGTCTCGTCACCGTTTCGTTCAAGGAGTGGACGCTCCCGTTTCCCGCGCTGGTGATCGTGGATGGCACGACCGTAGGGATCGGATCCCGTCACACTGTGTGACACACAATCAAGTGTTATAAAGTTGTAACGAGGGTCGATACCGATGAGCAAACGGAATACACTGCAGAGATTTCAGAGGCTGGATCCACCGCAGTAGCGGACCAACGCGGTGAAGCCGTGCCGGTTTTTGGTGGAGATTTTTGCGCCGAGCGGGTCGCGAGCGAAGCAAGCGATCCCCGAGGCGTAAAAAGGTCCTAGAGAAGCCCCGTCTTCTGGAGCTTCATCAGGTCCTCGGTGTCGAGGGTCTCGCCCTCCTTGAACTTCTGGTAGATCTCCTCGGCCTCCTCCTTGGCCTCCTCGCGCTCGGCCTCGCGACTCGACTTGCGCTGTTGCTCCTCCTTCTTGTCGAGCTCGCGCAGGCGCTTCTGGACGCGGACGAAGTCCTCGTGGTGCTGGTCTGCGGCCTCCTGAACCTCGACGAACGCCTCGTGCATC
This sequence comes from Halalkalicoccus sp. CG83, assembly GCF_037081715.1. Lineage (NCBI taxonomy): Archaea > Methanobacteriati > Methanobacteriota > Halobacteria > Halobacteriales > Halalkalicoccaceae > Halalkalicoccus > Halalkalicoccus ordinarius. The sequence goes on along the minus strand of NZ_JAZDDH010000002.1, from coordinate 553,092 downwards.
TCGTCGGCGTCGTCACGGATGTCGTCGGCCTCGCGGTAGGCCTCGATCATCTGGTTGTGGTGCTCCTGGGCCTTGTCGGCGAGCTCGGTCACCTTCTGGTGGTGTTTCGAGGCCTCCGAGCGGACCTCCTCGGCTTCCTCGATCAGCTCCTCGAGGTCGTCGTTGCCCTCGAGCTTCTCCTGGCGCTCGCGGTACTCCTCGCGCTTGTTCTCGATCTTCTCGATGAGCTCGCGCTCGTCCTCGGTCGAGAGGACCTCGGTCTGTTGTTTGAACTCGAGCTGCTCGATCTCCTCCTCGAGCTGATCGAGGTCCTTGCCCTCGTCGAGTTCGAGGTCCGACTTGCGGCCCTCGACCTCCTCGAACAGCTCGTTGGCCTCGGCGTTGAGCTCGTTACGTTTCTGTTTGTGCTCCTGGACCTGCTCGTTGAGCTCGTCGCGCTTCTCGCGGTGTTCCTGAGCCTCGTCGACCTTCTCGCGCGTCGCGGCGTTGAGGTCGTCGCGTTTCGAGGCACGCTCCGAGGCCATCTGGTTGAGTTCGTTTCGTCGGTCTCGAAGCTGACCGGCGAGTTTGATGAGCTGTCCTTTCGAGTCGCTTTCGAGGTCCTGCTCCGTGACCTCGATGTTCTTGCTTTCGTCTACCATGCGTAGTTAATCCGTTGCCATACCCCCACCGATACCCGGCAGCGTACACTCGTCGTCGGAACCAACCCAGTATATACTGCCGATCGGACGCCCGTGGCTGAGTCGCCGGAACGGGTCGGCGACTCAGCCGTGTAGGTCCGACCGGTAGTATAAGGATGCCCTCTCATTTCTCGAGCGATACTGCCCTAACGCCGGTGGCGTTCTGGTACCTCCTACTACCGCCACGATCGGTTTAACTGTTGCGGTCAGAAACCCGTGTAAATCGCTACCAAGCGCCTCTGTTTCGGCCGTTGTGGTCACTTTCACTTCCGCTCCGCGCTTGGCTCGGTTTAAGGACGATCTGGCACCGAGGTGATATCATGCTCGAACGACTCGACACGGCGTGCGAGGGCTGTGACCGACGTCTGGGCGAGGAGCAGTGGCGTCTGACCGTCGAGACCCGCGGCGGCGTCCGGCACGCCTACGAGTGTCGCTGCGGGACGGTGACGATCACGGTCGCCCGCGACGGGAACTGATCGAAGCCCCTATCCTCCCCCGGAGGCTCCCGTACGCATGCGCGTTGGAGCACACGTCTCGATCGCCGGCGGCGTCGACAACGCCGTCACCCGACAGCTCGACGTCGGCGGCAACTGCGGACAGATCTTCACCACCTCGCCGCAGGTCTGGGCCCATCCCGAGATCGGCGAGGAGGAGGCCGAGCGCTTCCGCGAGGAGACGGGCGAGAGCCTCGACGGCCCGTGGGTGATCCACTCCTCGTATCTGGTGAACCTCTGTACCCCCAAGGACGACCTGCGGGAGAAGTCGATCGCGAGCATGCAGGCGGAGCTCGACGCCGCCGAGCGGTTGGGAGTCGGGTTCGTCAACGTCCACCTCGGCGCCCACACCGGCGCGGGGGTCGACGGCGGCCTCGAGAACGCCGCGAGCGCGCTCGACGAACTCGAGGTCCCCGAGGACGTGACGATCCTGATCGAGAGCGACGCCGGGAGCGGGACGAAGCTCGGCGGCGAGTTCGACCACCTCGCACGCGTACTGGAGCTGAGCGAGCAGGAGCTCGACGTCTGCGTCGACACCGCCCACGCCTTCGCCGCGGGCTACGACCTCTCGACGAGCGGGGGCGTCGAGGAGACGGTAAGCGAGTTCGACGACGTCGTGGGGCTCGAGCACCTCCGGTGTATCCATCTCAACGACTCGAAACACGCCTGCGGCACCAACAAGGACGAACACGCCCACGTCGGCGAGGGGCTGATCGGCGAGGAGGGGATGGCGGCGATCGTCAACCACCCCGAGCTTCGCGAACGCGACGTGCCGTTCGTCCTCGAGACCCCCACCGAGGACGGCAGGAGCTACGAGTGGAACATCGAGCGCGTCCGGGAGCTCCGGGCGGGCGCGTAGTCAATGCGCCGGTTCGACGCCGGCTACCTCGAGGAGACGCGCCGAGGGATGTGGGACGACGTGACGGAACTGGCTGACCTCGAGCTCGCCAGTCGGGAGCGGATCGTCGACGTCGGCTGCGGGAGCGGCGAGCTGACGCGCGTCCTCGTCCGAGAGAGCGACGCCGAGGTGGTGGGGATCGACGCCGATCTCGACCTTCTGGCCGTCGCTCACGAGCACGCCCCGATGGCGGCGGGCGACGCCACCCGGCTCCCCCTTCGGGACGACGCCGTCGACCTCGTGGTCTGTCAGGCGCTGCTGATCAACCTCCCCGAACCCCGGGAGGCCGTCGAGGAGTTCGCCCGGGTCTCCTCCGATCTCGTCTGTGCGATCGAGCCCGACAACGGCGAGGTCGAGGTCGAGTCGACGGTCGATCGCGAACCGCGTCTCGAGCGCCGGGTTCGCGCTCGGTACATCGAGGGTGTCGGGACCGACGTCACCCTCGGAGCCGACGTCGGAGACCTGTTCGAGAAAGCGGGACTGTCCGACGTCCGCACCCGTCGTTACGACCACGTGAAGCGCGTAGAAGCGCCGTACGACGAGGCCGCGCTTCGGGCCGCCCGCCGAAAGGCGACGGGCGCGGGCGTCGAGAGCGACCGCGAGACGCTGGCCGAGAGCCTCACTGTCGAGGAGTTCGATTCCCTGCGCGCCGAGTGGCGCGGGATGGGTCGCGAGACGATCGACCAGATGCAGGTCGGCGAGTACGAGCGAACCGAGACCGTGCCGTTCTACGTGACCGTCGGCCGGGTTTAGACCACGTCGCCCCGAACGGTCGCACCCTCCTGGTGCTCGCGCCGTTTCCGGAGCGTCTCCGCCGCGACGGCGGCCTCGTCGTCCTCCATGCCGAGCATTCCGAGGGCCTCGGGCAACGTCGGGAGGACCAGTTCGCCGGATCGCAGCTTCTCGAACGCCTCCTCGCTCCGCCGTCCGTCGATCCAGAGACAGACCCCGCGGGGGTCGAGGATCTGTTCGTAGGCCTCCCGTGCCATCGCGCCGCGCAGCCGCTGGGTGACGTTGTCCTCGAAGCTCGCGTTGCAGACCTCGAGGTGGATCGGCTCGTCGGGGTCGGTGAGGTGGGCCGCCAGACACTTCTCGGGGGCGGCGTGACCGTTGTCGTTCGCGCGGACGTGCTCGGGGAACTCGTCGGCCCATTCGGCGTCGACGCTCTTTCCGACGCCCTCGATCCCGTGGGAAGCGAGGAACTCCTCCTCGCGCTCGGGCTCCTTTCGCGGTCGCTCGCCGCCCGCGAACAGGAGGTCCTTGGTGAGGTAGACGTCGAGGCGTTCGATCGGGTCGAGGCCGAGCGAGACCTCGCCGTAGACCCAGATCTCGCGGATCGGGACGGGCATCGGATCGGTCTCGACGGTTTCGACGAGCCGTTCGATCCGCTCGACTGCCGCGGCGCGTTCCATCAGCGGCCGTAGCCGGGCGACGAGCAAAACGGGTTCGGTTCGGCGTAGTTCGATTCGGTCGATCCAGTAAGGGATCGGATCAGATCGGTTCCGCCTCCCTCAGCGTTCGACCTCGGCGGACGAGCGCCCGTCGATCTACTCCATCGCTCGTTCGACACGATCGCCGCCGTGGACGCGGTCGATCGCCCAGAACGCGTCGTGATCGACCCCGGTACCCCCGACGACCCCGTCGATGATCGCCGCGTCGATCGGTGCGTTGACGGTTTCCGCCCGGGGCGACGCGTCGTCACCCCGTTCCTCGAGATGGGTCTCGGCGACCGGATCGCCGTCCTCGCTGGCCTCGCAGACGGGTTCGCTTCGATAGGGCGTGCCGTCGGCGAACCGGACCGGCTCGAGGACGACCGCGTCCTCCATCAGCGCGGCGGGGGTTCTGTGACATGGGCGTCGTTTCGACCCTCGCGGTGTCAAGCCGCGGGCCAGCGATAGCAGGAGCGAAACCGTCATACGCGCCGATGGGCAAGGGTCGGCGATGGAGTGTACGAAGTGCGACCGCGAGTCGGTCATGCACGCGGCGTACTCCGGGGCCTACCTCTGTGAAGGTCACTTCCTCGAGTCGGTCGATCGACGGGTGCGCCGGCGGGTCCGCGAGGACTCGCTGCTCCCCGACGACGCGACCCCCGACGATCCGGAGACGTGGGTGATCGGCCTCTCGGGCGGCAAGGACAGCGTCGTCCTCACGCAGGTGCTCCACGAGACGTTCGCCGAGGACCCCCGCGTCGAGATCGTCGGGCTGACGATCCACGAGGGGATCGAGGGCTACCGCGACGAGAGCCTCGAGGCCTGCGTCGAACTCGCCGAGGAGCTGGGGATCCGCCACGAGGTCGTCAGCTACGAGGAGGAGTTCGGGATCCGAATGGACGACGTCGTCGAGGACGATCCCGAGGACATGGCCGCCTGCGCGTACTGTGGCGTGTTCCGGCGGGACGCCCTCTCGCGCTACGCCGAGGAGTTGGGTGCCGATAAGCTACTGACGGGCCACAACCTCGACGACGAGGCCCAGACCGCGCTGATGAACTTCCTCGAGGGGGATCTCGCCCAGATCGCGAAGCACTTCGACGCCTCGCTGGGGGCGTTCGACGAACGCGAGAGCGGCACCGAGACGCGAACCGAGGGCGAGGCGTTCGTTCCTCGCGCGAAGCCCCTCCGGGACGTCCCCGAGAAGGAGGTCGCGCTCTACGCCCATCTCCGTGATCTGCCGGCCCACATCACCGAGTGCCCCCACTCGAACGAGGCCTACCGCGGCGAGATCCAGCGCCTGCTCTACGGGTTGGAGGAGAACCACCCCGGCACCCGCCACTCGATCATGGCGGGCTACGAGGAGCTCGCGGGAGTCGTCGCGCGGGAGTACGGTGACGACCGAACCGACGGTCTCGAGGAGTGCGTCGAGTGCGGTTCGACTACGACCCGCGAGGTCTGTCGGAAGTGCTCGCTGCTCGAGGCGCTCGAGGCGTAGGAAAGGGAGGGCCGTCGCGTCGCGGTCAGCGAATGACGTCGAGACCGTTGTTCTTCTCGAGTTCGTCCTGGCCGCCGTCGCTCTGCGGGCCGCTGCTGGGGGCGGCTGGCTCGCCGTTGATGCTCGCGCGCGATCGGTCGGCCTGTTTCTGGGTGGAGGGCCCGAGGATCTGGGCGCTCTGGACGCCCGTCATGATCGCCATCACGCGAACCTTGCCCTTGTACTCCTCCTGGATGCGTGCGCCCCAGATCACGTTCGCGCTCGCCTCGAGGCGTTCGGTGATGTTGTCGGCGATCCCCTCGGCCTCCTTCAGCGTAAGGTCGGGGCCGCCAGTGATGTGGACGAGCCCGCCGGAGGCGCCGCGGTAGTCGACGTCGAGCAGCGGGTGGTTCATCGCGTCGTTAACGACCTCCTCGGTCTTGTTCTTGTCCTGGGTCTCGCCGACGAGCATGACGGCGACGCCGCCCTGGTTCATGATCGCGGTCATGTCGGCGTAGTCGAGGTTGATCAACGAGGGCTGGGTGATCGTCTCGCTGATCCCCTTGACCGTCTCGGCGATGATCTGGTCCATCACCGAGAACGCCTTTCCGATCGGGAGGTTCGGGACGTAATCGAGCAGACGATTGTTGTCCAGCACGATGATCGAGTCGGCCTCGTTGCGGAGCTTCTCGAGGCCCTCCTCGGCCTTCACCGTGCGGGCACGCTCTACGTTAAACGGCGTCGAGACCATCCCGACGACGATCGCACCCTGGCTCTTCGCGATCTTCGAGACGACGGGCGCCGCGCCGGTGCCGGTGCCGCCACCCATGCCCGCGGTGACGAACACGAGGTCGGCATCGCCGAGCACCTCCTCGATGGTGCCGGTCGCCATCTCGGTGGCGCGCTCGCCCATCTCGGGGTCGCCACCGGCGCCGAGGCCGTTGGTGAGCGACTTGCCCACGAGGATCTTGGTATCGGCCTCGATCATCTGAAGGTGCTGCTTGTCGGTGTTGATCGCCACCGTCTCGGCGCCGTCGACGCCGATGTTGTACAGCCGGTTGATGGTGTTGTTGCCCGCACCGCCACAGCCGACGATGACGATCCGGGGATCGCCGAAGTCGTCGGCGCCGCTGAGCTCGCTCTTTCGCTTCTGTTCCTCTTCGGCGTTGTCGAGAGCGTCGCGAACGATGTCCTGCATCGTTACACCTTCGCCCAGGGGCGTTCCTGCGTCTGCTGGGCGTCTCGGTGGGCGGCCCGTTCGTCGAGCATCTCCCGCACCGCGGAGCGAATCGCCTCGCTCCGGTTGGGGAACTGCCCCGTCTCGACCATCCGTTCGACCTCTTCTATCTGTTGTTCCGGGATTCGCAGTGTCACACGTTCCATGTTGTTCTTCCCCCTGTAAGACGAGTGCCGGCGCACCGGTCTCGTGTGTCTTACACGCCCGAGCGATTCGCCCCATCCGTGACGAATCGGCGGTTAGCGCGTAAGACGCTGTCTTACATGGGCCTACCGAAACTCGCTGAACTATTAAAACTACCGGCCCGTGTACGACACTACTCGAGCACGTCCGCGGCGGGCGTACGACGGCCGCAGCCCGGACAGAACGCCCAGTCCGAGCGAACCTCGTCGCCGCAGTCGCAGAACGTCCTGTTTACGGCTTTCTCGCCGCAGTTGGGACAGTAGACGTGCCCCTCATCGACGGTCTCGCCGCACTGTCTGCAGTGACGGCCGTCCGTCGGCGCCTCGGACGGCTCGGGCTCTCGATCCGTCGCCGACCGACGGTCGTACGACGTTCGGTCGTCCTCGATCGTGACGTTGACGTCGACCGACGACGCTCCGGTCGTGAGCCGTTCGTCGATGCGACGATCGATCCGTTCGGTGATCAGCGCGTCGAGCGAGCCCTCGGTCTCGGCGTCGACGCCGGCCGACGCGTCCTCCAGATACGCACGGAGGGCTTCGCGCATGACCTCGCTCTTCGAGGCCTCGAGCGCCTCGATCCGTCGGACGAGGTCGTCGTCGGCGCGGAAGGTGATCTTGCTCATCCGATACGGTCGTACTAACCCGACCCGGCTATATCAGCCTTTAGGCTGGCGTCCGACGAACGACGGACGATGGGAACGGGCCCCTCGAACAGCAACGCTTAAGTCGAAAAATCCCCGACCGGTAGACGTCGACCGCTCTTAGCTCAGCCTGGTAGAGCAGCCGACTGTAGATCGGCTTGTCCCCCGTTCGAATCGGGGAGAGCGGACTTTCTCACGGATCCGTCACGACGGGACGCAGCCCGTTTGCCGGACCATCCTCCTCGAACGATCAGGCGAGGTCGACGGTCGGCGTCTCCGACGGTCTATCGAGCGCCGAGTCCGCCGACGGAACGGCGGAGGCCGCCTCGAACGCCGCGACCGGGTCGTTGCGTCGGCGCCAGTGCCACCACGTCCGGAGGACGACCCGTGCCCGTCTTCGAGACGTCAGCGTGGGTCGGTCGGAGAGCACGTCGTACCCACGCTCGCGGATCAGTCGGTGGTGCTCGGCGTAGAGCACCGCCGCCAGCAACACGGGGAACTGACAGTCAGCGGGGAGGTACTGGATGCCCGCGACGCCCTCGCGATACAGCTCCTCGGTCCGACCGAGCAGGTCACGCATCGCGTCGGCGAACCCGGGGGTGAACTCGAGGTTTCGAACGTCCTCCTCGGTGACGCCGTGGCGCTCGCGGATCGAACGCGGGAGATAGACGCGATCGTACTCCTGGACGTCCTCACGGACGTCACGCAGGAAGTTCGTCAGCTGGAACGCCTCGCCGAGCGCCCTCGCGTGGGGACGGGCGACGGAGTCGATCGAGTCCATCACCGCCAGCATCATGTACGCGACGGCGACCGACGATCCCCGGAGGTACGCCTCGAGATCGCCGTACGTGTCGTACCGGATGGTGTCGACGTCCATCGCCATCGCGTCGACGAACTCGTTCACCTCCCGATCGGGGATATCGTGGCGGGTTCGAAGCTCCCCGAACGCCTCGAGGACCGGATCGTCGGTCGGACGCTCGCCGAGGGCGGTTCGTCGGATCTCCTCGAGAGTCCTCCGACGGTCGTTCGCGGACGGGGGGTTCGGGTCGTCGACGACCTCGTCGACCGACCGGAAGAACGCGTAGAGGACGTACGTCGGATGACGAACGCGCTGGGGGAGAAACCGGGTCGCGGCGTAGAACGTTCGTCCGGTCCGTCGGTGAATCGCCTTGCTCCGGGTGAGAGAGTCAGTAGGGCCCATCGTTGATCCTACTATGGGATAGACACGAAACCGACAAAAGCGAACGACCTTACCAGTAAGTCCCTTCGAGGGCGAATCGAGCGTGGAGCGAGTCGAACCCTCACTCCGGGCGTCGATCAGTGGCGTGAGGTCGATCCCCCGGAACGCCGGAGATCGGTGACCGGAACCGACGACGGTTCCGTCGGTCCTCGAAACCGCCGAAATCGGAACGGACCGACCGGCCGGGGAGCCAGCAGGCCGACGTCACGCCGGATCGACGTGGTAGACGCGGGCCTCCCAGGGTTCGAGCGCGTCGTCCGCGAGTTCGGACGCCGTCGTCAGGGGATCCTCGACGCCGTAGTTCGCGAGCAGGAGATCGACGGCCGCGTCGAGGTCGGCGAGGGCGTCGGTCGGGAGGTCGACGGCCGTCGGGGTATCGGAGAAGTTGAGCGCCACGAGCAGGCGTTCGTCCCCGAGCGTCCGGGTGTAGACCCAGAGCGACTCGTGGTCGGGCGTCAGCTGTTCGTACTCGCCGTAGACGAGCACGTCGCCGACAGCGTCGGAGCGTAGCGCGATCAACTCGCGGTAGTAGTGCCAGACGGAGTCGGGGTCGTCACGGGCGGCCTCGGCGTTCACGTCGTCCTTGTCGGGGTTGACCGCGATCCAGGGCTCGCCCTCGGTGAAGCCGGCGTGCTCCCCGGCGGTCCACTGGACCGGCGTCCGGCCGTTGTCGCGGCTCTCGGCGGCGACGGCGTCGCGGACCTCCTCGAAGCTCTCGACCTCGCCGCGTTCGATCGCCCGTTCGACCGGGTTGCGGGTGGCGACGTCCTCGAACTCCGAGAGCGACGTCCAGGGGTAGTTCGTCATCCCCAGCTCCTCGCCCTGGTAGACGAACGGCGTTCCGCGAAGCGTGTGGAGCAGGGTCCCGAGAAGCTTCGCCGATTCGCGTCGATGTTCTTCGCTCCCGAACCGGGAGACCTGACGGGGCTGGTCGTGGTTCGAGAGGTACTGTGCGACCCAGCCCTCCTCCTCGGTGAGCGCGTCCCACCGGTCGAGCACCGCCTTGAGCTCCGGGAGCGTCCACTCGCCGGGCTCGTAGATCGAGCCCTCGCGGTCGATGTTAACGTGTTCGAAGTGAACCAGCATCGAGAGGCCGTCCCGCTCGGGGTCGAGGTACGAGTGGACGTCCTCGTCGGGAACCGTCTCGGTGCCGACCTCGCCGACGGTCAGGAGCTCACGATCCAGGACGGCGTCGTTCATCTCGGAGAGGTACTCGTGGACGCCGGGCGCGTTGCCGGCGTACGTTATCGTGCCGTTCATCGACTCGCCGAGATCGGTCGGCAGCCCCTCCGCCTTCGCGAGGTGGGCGATGGCGTCCAGCCGGAAGCCGTCGATCCCCTTCTCCAGCCACCACTCCATCATCTCGTAGACCGCCTCGCGGACGTCTCCGTTCCGCCAGTTCAGATCGGGCTGCTTCCGGTCGAAGAGGTGGAGATACCACTCCCCGCGGTCGTCGTCGTAGGCCCACGCCGGCCCGCCGAAGATCGACTGCCAGCCGTTCGGCGGGGCCTCGTCCTCGGGTCCCTCCTCGCTCTCCCACTCGACGGCGTCGGCGTCCCTTCCCTCGCGCCACCAGTAGAACGCCGCGTAGTCGGGGTCGCCCTCCCGCGAGCGGACGAACCACTCGTGCTCGTCGGAGGTGTGGTTCACCACCAGGTCCATGATGAGGCGCATGTCGCGGTCGTGGAGCTCCTCGAGCAGCGCCTCCCAGTCGTCCATGGTGCCGAACTCGTCCATGATCGCGCGATAGTCGGAGACGTCGTAGCCGTTGTCGGCGTTGGGTGACTCGTAGACGGGGTTGAGCCAGACGACGTCGACCCCGAGGTCAGCGAGGTAGTCGACCTTCTCGATGATCCCCGACAGATCGCCGACGCCGTCGCCGTCGGTGTCGTTGAACGATCGCGGGTAGATCTGGTAGACCACCGCCTCCTTCCACCACCGTCGCTCGATCTCGGGGTCGGTCATTCGCCGAACGGACTCGCCAGGGGAACAAAAAGACTGCTACCGGATCCCGCGGGGGTCCCGTCCGACGCGTCGGCGACCGATACGGCTGCCGTCTCGAGAACGTCGCTCAGCAGCGGTCCTCGGAGACGGTTGCCTCCGCCGACGGGACCTCCTCGCGCAGCGGCGTGGAGGAGGCTCCGTCGACCGGGTCGATCGACCAGCGTTCGGCGAGTTCGGCGCTCGCGGACCGATCGGCGAAGCCGATCGTCCTCCCACACCCGGAACACACCCCGTAGACGACGCCGCTCTCGATGGTGGTACTCGCGGGATCGATATCCCGCCGGCAGTCGGGACACGCGTAGGGAGATCCGTCGAAGCCATCGGAGTCGCGATCCGCACGCGCCCGGCCGCGTGCCCTCATCGGCGTCCACCCTCCCGCGGGACGAACGGCCCTCCGTGAGACGTCGGTCGTGTCGTGATCGTGACTCCAGCGGCGAGAACGGTTTCGTTCATGTAGAAGACACGTCGGGGAGGACGATGAGCGTCACACCCTACCAGTCGGGCAGGGGTGTCGACGACGCTACGGGCCGCTCCTCGGTCTCGGTGGCCGGGTCGATCTAGGCCACGTCCTCCGAGGAGACGGCGAGGTACTGCTCGAGGAGGTCCTCGCGGTCGCGGAGCGCCTCGATCGATCCCTCGAACACGATCGAGCCCGTGTCGATGACGTAGCAGCGGGTCGCCAGATCGAACGCGAAGTTGACGTTCTGCTCGGAGAGCAGCACGGTCACGTCCTGGGAGACGACCTCGTGGAGCATCTCCCGGAGGTCGTCGACGATCACCGGGGCGAGCCCCTCGGTCGGCTCGTCGAGCAGGAGCAACGAGGGTCGCTGGACGAGCGCGCGGGCCACCGAGACCATCTGCTGCTCGCCGCCGCTCAGGTTCCGCCCCCGGTTCGATCGGAGCGGGTCGAGCATCGGGAACAGCTCGTACATCTCCTCGAAATCGCCACGATGTCTTCAGCCATGATACGGGCCGTCCAATGCGGCTTCGAGCCGACGACCGACGCGTCGGTAGGAGGGGCCACCGGACACATCGCTTCCCCCAAGGAGGCGCATCGTTCCTGGGAGCATCACTGCCGTCGGAGGCGACTCGGCGCTCGACCGACCGGCCGGCTACTCCGCGTCCTCCCGTCGATGGGCCTCGAGTTCGGCCTCGGCGTCCTCGGGGGCGACCGGCCTGACGTCGATCACGCGCTCGTCGGTCAGCCGGTACTCCCTGAAGAAGTCGTGGAGCTCCCCGCCGGGGAGGTAGTAGACCGTCCTGATGACGGAATCGGCGTGCTCGACGTAGGTCTCGACGCGATACAGCTCCCCCGGCGAGTCGGGGGTCTCCTCGACCGTCTCGGAGACGTAGGGCATCCCGCCGGTGGTTCCGACGCCGCCGGCGTCGATCGGACCGCTCATCCGCGGACACCTCCGCTGGTCGCGAAACCGGCGACCGCGCGTCCCGGCGGACCGTCGGTCAACACGCCCCTGGGCCCCTCCTCGTCGGGTGCCGGCCCGTGTCGTCTCCGTCTCGCGTCCCGGTTCTCGGTGGACATGTCCGTACCGTACGGCCCGGAGCACGTATTCGCTTCGGGAGGCGGGAGGGCTGATGGCGTCCGGCGCTCGGTTGGCGCGGACGACGGCGCGGTGGCGAGCGCTCGGAGGACGGTCGTCGCGCTCGCGAACGCCACGGACCCCCCACCTCAACGGCTGGCCACGGCAGCCCTCGTCGGTTTGGCTCTTCGAGCGCTCCCTCGACCGTGGACGTGAACCCGCACCATGACAGCCAACCACACCCTCACGCCCGGGACGGAGCTCGTCGACGAGTACGGATCGACGCTGACGGTCGACGTCATCCACGAGGACGGGAGCCTCGAGACGACGATCGTCGACGCCAACTGTCCGGCGAGACGATGGGAGACGTGGAGTCGAGAGGAGATCTGCGAGGCGCTCAGGGAGGGCTCCCTCCGGACGAGCGACGGTACCGGCCCCGACCTGGTTGAGGAGGAGTGATCGGAAGAGGGCGACGCCGGCCTACTCCTCGTCGTCCGCGGCGTCGGCGTCGTCGCCCTCGTTGTCCTCACGGAGCTTCTCGACCTCCTCGTAGTCCTTCTCGAGGAGGTGGAGCTTCCGGACGCGCGTGTAGGGTTCGTCGTCGAGACTCTTCTCGAACTCCACGATGCGCTGGTTGGGCGGGTATTCGGCGCCGGTGCGCCCGCCCCAGTCGACCGTCCATCCCGACTCGAGCAGCGCCTTTACCTCTTCGAGCGTGTCGGAGGTGGATTCCATGGGTTCTCGATCCCTCGCGCACCGTCACGTACGGTGACGTCTGTCATAGTTTTTGGCCTTCGTCGCTCCGCCCGTCAGGAATCGAGGGTGACACCGGCGGCCGAAACGAGAGACCGGGGTCCGCCGCGGTTCAGCCGTCGGTGATGAACACCGAGCCGCACGCCTCGCACTTCGGCCGCAGCAGACTGAACGGCTGTTCCGATCCACACTCATCGCAGGTGACGTGTACCACAGCGTCAACTGGCGTCACGTATATTTAATCGAGTAGGTTGCGCTCGCAAGGAGGCGTGTTCGGTCGGCTCGGCCGAACCGACGCGGGGACGCGAGACGGACGCCATCGAACCGGAAGCGCGTGCTCGATCGAGACGGAGAGAACATACCGAACCGGGTCCCGTCACCAGTTTTTTATCACGTTTAGTGGTTTTAAACTCACTGATTAGATACCCCGTAAGTATTATATATCTTAGATTATATGTAAGTAAGCAAGCACGAGCGTTCGGCGGAAAGACGCGGCGTCGGCGATCAGTAATCGCTGGAACGCGCTGTCGGATGGAACGTCGCGCTCCCAGATCGCTCGTGTCCTAACCAACCATGGAACTGAAAACACTCGGAAAGAAAGTGAAGGGCCTCTTCGACGGCGGAGAGGACCGCGGCGTATCGCCCGTGATCGGCGTCATCCTGATGGTCGCCATCACGGTGATCCTAGCGGCAGTCATCGGCGCGTTCGTGCTGGGTCTTGGAGATAATATGGGTAATACAACACCAAATGCAACGTATAACTGGAGCCAAACTGGATCGACAGATGGAGACATTACTGTTACCTTGGAACACAGCGGTGGCGATACGTTATCCGAAGACCTTCTCAATATTACCTTTGAGGCTACGAACAATCCCTCTGAAGGTATAAGTGATTGGTCAGATGCAGAAGGAGAGGTCTCTGCCGGTGCAAGCATCACATTCCATACAGGCCAAACGGATGGAACTGATGACGCTTTCCACTCTGGAGATGAAATTAGAGTTATCTGGCAATCGCCGGATGGAGGAAGCTCGAGTGTTCTAACAAGTTACGAAGTGAACTAAATATACAAGCTGTTTTGCTATTCGAGTCTTATATTACTTTCTCATTTATGTATATTTTGAGATCTTAATAAGTGTATTCAAAATAGAGTGCTTTATAATTCTTTAAAGTAGAATTTTTAATTAGGCCGGAGAGTCTTTTGACAGTGCCCTAGCGACTCTAAGGGACTCAATGTTCGATATGAGCTTTTAGGAAGCTACCCTTAACAGAGCATAGATATATAATTTAGTATATGGAATGTTCCACGAATTGATCGAAAACCTATATCAATTTCCCGAGGTGAGAGAGCGTCATAATGGGTGCTCCAGGAGGGTGGTCGGCGCAGCAGGTCGTCCTAGTTCTCATGGTCGTACTCGCGGTCATCGTGGCCGGTTGTGCGGGTGTCGGGATTGACGCTGCCGACGGCGAGGGCGACGAAGAGCCGACCGTAGCCGACGAATCGGACGACAGTGATTCGAGCGATACAGATGACGATGGTGCGACCGACAATAGCTCCGATGCCGACGAGTCATCCGACGACCCGTCAGGCGCCAGCGACTCTGGAGAATCCACGGAGGAGGATCCTGACGCCAACAGCGTGCCGAACGAACCGAGCGGAGGCGAGGACATGGGGACGACCGTCGAGGAGGCCGAGACCGCCGAGGGCGACTTGGAGATCCACGCGATCGACGTCGGACAGGCCGACGCCACCCTCCTGATCGGCCCCGAGGAGACGATGCTGATCGACTCGGGCGACTGGCGCGACGACGGCGATCGCGTGATCGCCTACCTCGAGTCCCAGGGAGTCGAGCGGATCGACTACCTCGTGACGACCCACGCCCACGCCGACCACATCGGCGGCCACGCGGCGGTGATCGAGCACTACGAGACCGAACGCGACGGCGTCGGCGAGGTGTGGGACCCCGGCGTCTCCAGCACCTCCGGGACCTACGAGAGCTACCTCGACGCGGTCGAGGAGCACGACGTCGACCTGATCAGGGGCCAGTCGGGCGACGAGATCGACTTCGCCGGCGGGACGACCGTGCTCAGCCCCCCCGAGGAGCGCGAGGACGACGACCTCAACGACAACAGCCTCTCGGTGCGGGTGACCCACGGCGAGACGGCGTTCCTCGCGACCGGCGACGCCGAGCGCGAGAGCGAGCAGCGCATGGTCGACGAGCACGGCGACGCGCTCGAGGCCGACGTCTACCAGGCGGGCCACCACGGCAGTTCGACCAGCTCGTCCAATGCGTTCCTCGACCGGGTCGATCCGGAGTACGCGATCGTCTCGAGCGGCTACGAGAACCAGTACGGCCACCCCCACGAGGAGGTGCTGACGGCGTTCGACGAACGCGGCATCGAGACCTACTGGACGGCCGTTCACGGCACGACCGTCGTCGAAAGCGACGGCGAGGAGCTGAGCGTCGAGGCCGAGACGGACGCGACGACCGATCCCTTGGAGATCCGCGGCGAACCGCCGGTCGACGAGGACGAGGAGACAGCCCGAACGACGCCGGCGGCCGCGTCCACCGTCGGGCCGTTCCACACCGCGGGGGCGATCGCGTGACCGGGGACGGCACCTACGTCGCGACGGTCGACCGGATCGAGGAGGGGCTGGCTGTCTGCCTGCTCGAGGACGACGACGAGGTCGTCTGCGAACGCCACGTCGAGGAGGAGGAGCTTCCCGACGACTGCGGCGAGGGGGCGGTGCTGGAACTCACGCTCCGGGACGGCCGGATCGAGGAGCTCGAGTTCGACCCCGAACGCACGCGACGACGGCGCGAGCGCACCCAGAGCCGCTTCGACCGGCTCTCGCGCCGACCCGACGAGGACGGCGACTGATCGCGGAACTTCAGGACTCAACGGAGGCGATTCGAGGAGGACTCCTCACGATCGCTTCCGACTCCCGGACTGCCGTCGCGGATCCACAGCGCCACGCCCGCGACGAGGATCGCCGCCTCGAGCCACAGCGTCGACACCTCCGTTCCCCCGAGGGTGGCGAGCGTCGTCGTTCCCGTATAGGGGGGCATCGGCGTGATCGGCCAGAGGAGGAAGCCGAGTTCGTGGTACTCGCGCGAGAGCAGGTGCCACGGGACGTCCGTCGCGACGTGCGAGAGGTAACCCGTCGCGAACGCGATGCCGAACTCCCGCTCGTCGGCCCGACGGGTGAGGGTCCGGACGAGCGCGACGAGCGGAACCGCGAACAACAGCGAGTGGCCGACCGTCCGTCCGACGGCGACGACGCCGAGCCAGTCGAGCGGTTTGTCGATCAGGTCCGGGAGCGCCGCCGCGAGGACGGCCACGAGCGTCGCCCGTCCGCCGGGCGTGCCCGCCCCGCGCAGGCGAACCAGCGCCGCGTAACAGAGGTAGCCGACCGCGACGTGGACCGGTGGCAGCATCGGCCGTGGGGTACGGTGGCCGGCGGCAAAAACCCGCCTAGGGTTCGTTCGATCTCGAACGGACACGAGGCCCGAGAGTGCATCGGAGGACACGTCGAACCGTCGTCACCGGCGGACGAAGGGAATGAAGTCTCGGGCCGCGTCGATCGGACTCAGTAGTCGCCCTGGTTGCTGTAGATCCGCTCGTGGCGGTGGGTGTAGATCTCGACGACGTTGCCCCAGGGATCCTCGCAGTAGGTCATCCGGTACTCCTGGCCGGGGAACAGCTCCCAGACCTCGGAGGTGTGCTCGCCGCCGGACTCCTCGATCTCGTTCGCGAGCGCCTCGATCTCGGGGTCGATCACGCAGAGGTGGAAGTAGCCCGAGTCGGTGGGATCGACCTCGTTCTCCCCGGTCGCGGGGAACTCGAAGAACTCGACGGCGAACCCGTCACCGGTCGAGAGGTGTGCGATCCTGACCGTCTCGAACTCCCCGAGGACGTCCGCACAGAGCTCCCCGATGTGTTCCTCGCCGTGTTCGATTTCCTGGGGACCCATCAGGAGGTCGAACCCCAGGACGGACTCGTACCAGTCGATCGCCTCCTCGATCTCCGGGACGGTGACGCCGACGTGGGCGACGCCGCGCGGGTACGATTTCGACACGACCGGGCGTTCGGTCGTCAGTCCCGTAGGCGTTCGGATATCGGTCACTCCCCGTCGCTCAGCTCCTCGGCGCCGATCTCGCCCGCGAGATACGCCTCCCCGCGTTCGGCGAGGCGGTACTCGTTGCCGGAGGTCGCGAGCAGGTCGCGCGTCTCGAGCTGGCGACACCGATCGGCGACGTACTCGGCGCTCTTCTCGAGGCTCGCGGCGATCGTCGCAGGCGTCGCCGGGCCGTCGGCCGCGAGATGCTTCATGATCCGCTCGTCGGAGTTGGTCATCCAGTCGATCCGCAGCCGGGTCTTCTGCGGCCGGAATCCCCCGCGCAACAGCCGGCTCAGGAGGCCGTCGTCGTCCGTCTCGCTCTCGTCGCCCATGCACGGCGCTTCGGGCGCGTCGTCATTAGTCCCCCGGCTCCATCGAGACGTCGCTCCAGTCGGGCGCCGTCGAGAGCGGCGGATCCGCGAGTTCGTCGAACGCGCCGAGCACGACCTCGTTGAGCGCGGGGTGGACGTGGATCGCCTCGGCGATCTCATCGACGCTGCCCTCGCCGACGCGGCCGGCGACCGCGACCTCGTGGATCAGCGTCGCGGCCTCGGGGCCGACGATATGGCAGCCGAGCACCGTCCCGTCGGGTTCGGCGAGCACCTTCACGAACCCGTTCTCCTTCGAGACCAACCCCAGCGGCGCGGAATCGTACTCGAAGCGCGCGCGCTCGTACTCCCGTCCCTCCTCCTCGAGTTCCTCCTCGGTCCGTCCGCAGGCGGCGACCTGTGGCCAGGTGAAGACGGCGTGAGCGACCCCCTCGTACTCGATCTCCTCGCCGCGCTCCGCGACGGCGTTGGCGGCGACGACCCGTGCCTCGTGGTCGGCGACGTGCTTGAACATCGGTCCCTCGATGACGTCGCCGAACGCCCAGACGTTCTCGGCGGTGGTCTCGAGAGTCTCGTCGACCTCGACGAAGCCCGCGTCGTCGAGCGCGATCCCCGCCGCCTCGCAGCCGAGGTCGTCGGTCGCCGGCTTCCGACCGCCCGCGACCAGCAGCTCGTCGGCCTCGATCTCGACCTCTTCCCCTTGGCCCTCCGCGAACATCGCGATCCGATCGCCGCGCTCCTCGACCGCGGTCGCCTCGCGGCCGACGTGGAGCGTACACCGCTCGCGGTCGGCGAACGACTCCGTGACCGCCTCGCGGACCTCGCCGTCCTCGCGGGGGACGAGCGCGTCCGAGCGCTGGACGATCGTCACTTCGGAGCCGATCGTCTCGTAGAAGTGGCCCAGTTCGGCGCCGATGTAGCCGCCGCCGATGATCGCGAGCTCGTCGGGCCGCTCGTCGAGATACAGCGCGTCGGTGCTCGTGAGGTAGTCAGCGTCCTCGAGCCCGTCGATCGGCGGCACCGTGGTCTCGGCGCCGACGGCGACGACTACACGGTCGCCACGGACTCGCTCGTCGTAGCCCTCGATCTCGACGGTCCGGTCGTCGACGAACCGCGCCCGTCCGTCGAAGAGGGTGTGGTCGTCTGACTCGCGCAGGTTCTCCGCCTGGTGTTCGGCCTTCTCGTAGACCGTCTCGCGGACCTCGCTCGTAATCGCGTCCAGATCCACGTCGTCGACCTCGACGTCGATCCCCAACCGGTCGGCGTCGCGGGCCTGCCGGATCGCATCCGCCCGCCGAATCAGCGCCTTCGAGGGTACGCAGCCCCGCGTGATGCACGCGCCGCCGAGCGGGCCGGGCTCGCAGACCGCGACGCTCATCCCGCGCTCGGCCGCGAGCGACCCCACCTGTGTCCCCGATCCTCCGCCGACGATCAGCAGGTCGAACTCCTGCATGGCAGCACCGACGGTCGAGAGGTAGGTAAGCGCTGGGCCGGCGGACGGAGGGGCGACTCCGACGACGACCGGTAGAACGGAGACCGATCTAAGCGCCTTCGTTCCTACGGACGTACGGCCGAGGGTATAAGCGACGCGTGCTCGAACGCGCGGTATGCCGACGCGACTCCCCGAACGCGAGTTCGACGCGCGACTCACGAGCGTCCGCGAGCGGATCGCCGAGAGCGACGCCGACGCCGGCGTCTGGTTCGATGCGACGAGCATCGAGTACCTCATCGGGTTCGCCCACCTCCAGACCGAACGCCCCGTCGTCCTCGGGGTCACCCCCGGACGCTGCGAGATCACCGTCCCTCGACTCGAGGTCGAACGTGTGAGTGGAAATTCGAGGATCGACCGGGTCCACAGCTACTTCGACTACCCCGGCGGCGAGCCGATCGAAACGGTAGTGAAGATGCTGCGGGAGATGGGCGCCGACTCGGTCGTCGCCGACGCAGACGGCGCGCCCGGCACCATGGGCTACGAGGGGCCCGAACTCTCCGAGTTTCTCGAGAGCGAGCCGAGGTCGTGGGTGGCGCGGATGCGCTGGGCGAAGTCCGACGCGGAGGTGGAGCTGATCCGCGAGTCGGCGAAGTGGGCGAACCTCGGGCACCGCCATCTCGCCGAGTACGTCGAGCCCGGCGCCCACCCCGCGACCGCGAGCCAGCGCGCCTCCCTCGAGGCCTCGCGGGCGATGCTCGACGCGCTCGGCGACCGGTACGTCCCCCGGACGCGCGGCGACGGGCCCGTCCACGCGGGGTTCATCAGCGGCGAGCAGACGGCGCTTCCCCACGGCCACACCGCGAACAGGTACCTGGAAGAGGGCGACGTGTTGATCACGGGCGCGAGCGCGAACGTCGACGGCTACCGCTCCGAGCTAGAGCGGACGATGTTCGTCGGCGAACCGGACGACGACGGGCGACACTACTTCGAGCTGATGTGCGAGGTACAGACGATCGCCATCGAGGCGCTTGGACCCGGGGTTCGGATCGCGGACGTCGATCGCGCGGTGTGGGAGTACTTCGAGGAGCAGGGCGTCGCCGACCTCGCGCGCCACCACGTCGGGCATAACATCGGCCTCGGTGGCCACGAGCCGCCGTACGTCGATCGCGGCTGGGGTGCCCACTGCGAGGCGGAGGCGACGAGCTACGAGGAGAGGGACGCCGTCATGGAGCCGGGCCACGTCTACACGATCGAGCCGGGGCTCTACACCGAGGAGGCGGGCTATCGACACTCGGATACGGTCGCGATCACCGATGACGGTATCGAGATGCTGACCTACTTCCCGCGAGACCTCGAGGCGAACGTGATCCGGTGACCGACTCGGCTCCCGCCAACGGGGCATCGACGTCGATCTCG
The DNA here is from genome assembly GCF_037081715.1 of Halalkalicoccus sp. CG83. Taxonomy (NCBI): domain Archaea; kingdom Methanobacteriati; phylum Methanobacteriota; class Halobacteria; order Halobacteriales; family Halalkalicoccaceae; genus Halalkalicoccus; species Halalkalicoccus ordinarius. The sequence continues at coordinate 533,223 of NZ_JAZDDH010000002.1, read as the reverse complement.
ATCTCGGCGAACCGGTCGCAGTCACGGCGCGAACGCGACGTCCGCACGACCCGGGTGACCGCGAGGGCGATCGTCAGCCGGGCCGCCTGCTCGACCAGCCTGATCGGATCGCCCTAGGCCGCGGGATCGAGCAGACCCGCTCCCAGCGACCCGGCGATCACGCCGACGGCGAGCGCGATCATCGACTCGGAGACGACCCGCACGCCCCGGTGTGACAGCCCCGCCCCGAGACCGAGCACGAGGCCCAGCCCGCCGACCAGCGCGAGCGCAACGTTGACGTCGCTCATGGACGCGGTTGAACAGGGGCTCGTATAGCCGTTAGCCCGACGGGGCCCTGTCGATCGAGCGATTCAAGTCCGCGTTCGCCGATCACACGGGCGTGGCAGTCACGTTCGACCTGTTCGGGACGCTGGTCGAGGCGCCCAAACCCGCCGATCCCGCGCGGGCGATCGCCGACGAGTTGGACGCTCGCGGAGTGCGGGTGCCCGACGGCTGGGCCGAGGCCTACCGGACGCCCCACGTCGACGCACCCGAGGGCGCGGAGGTTCCCCTTCCAGCGCACGTCGCCGCGGCGCTTCGCTCCCGGGGCGTCGAGGCCGTCCCCGGCGACGTACGCCGGGCCGTCGTCGCGGCGTTCGACCCCGAGGTCCGCACCCGCGAAGGGGCCGTCGAGGCCGTCGAGGCCGGCCGCGAACGCGGGCCCGTGGGCGTGCTCTCGAACTGTAGCGTCCCCGAACTCGTCTCCCGGACCCTGATCCGCTCGGCGTTCTCGCGCGACGACTTCGACGCGGTCGTCTCGAGCGTCGGCTGTGGCTGGAGAAAGCCCCATCCGAAGGCGTTCAAGGCGATCGCCTCGGAGCTGGAGCGCCCGGTCGAGGAACTCGTCCACGTCGGCGACTCCCCCGAGGCCGACGGCGGGATCGAGGCCTGCGGCGGCCGGGCGATCGTCCTCGACGGGACGACGCTCGCCGAGGTGCCCGCGCTGCTGGAGGAGATCTGATGGCGTCGCTCGGAACGACGGCGGTCGCGCTCGCGGCCGGTCTCGAGTTCGTTGTCGGCGAGCCGCCGGAACGCGTCCATCCCGTCGCCTGGTTCGGACGAGCCGTCGCGTGGGCCGATCGGGAGTGGTCGCGACCGCGCCTCGCCGGCGGGGCGGTCGCGCTCGTGGCCCCGGCGAGTGCGGCGGCGGTCGCCGGCGGTGCAGTCGCGCTCGCGCGGCGGAGACACGGCGCCCTCGGAGCGCTGGCGGCGGGGATCGCCCTCTTCTCGACGACGAGCCTGCGAATGTTGCTGGCGGTCGCCCGTGAGGTGATCGTCGAGAGCGACCCTCACCTCGATGCCGCCCGCGGGGAGCTACTGGCGCTCGCGGGCCGCGAGGCGAGCGGGCTTTCATCGGAGGAAGTCCGAAGCGCCGCCGTCGAGAGCGCCGCCGAGAACCTCGCGGACGGGCTGGTCGCCCCCCTCGGCGCGTTCGCCCTCCTCGCGCCCGTCTCGCTCGCGCTCGGGGCGGGCGCGGCCGCGTGGGTCAAGGCGGTGAACACGCTCGACTCGATGCTCGGCTACCCCTCGAAGCCCCACGGGACGGCAAGCGCGCGCCTCGACGACCTCGTCATGTGGCTTCCCGCCCGCACGAGCGCGCTCCTGATCGCGCTCGCGGCCCGGCGGCCGGCCGCGGCGAGTGCGGCCGGCCGGTGGGCGAGCGAACCACCGTCGCCCAACTCGGGCTGGCCGATGGCGACGCTGGCGGCCGTTCTCGACGCGCGCCTCGAGAAACCGGGCGTCTACGCGCTGAACCCGAGCGCCGACCTACCGGACGTCGAGACCGGGCTGTGCGGGGTGCGAATCGTCGCCGTCGCGGGGGCGATCGCCTACCTGATCGCGGGGGCGATCGCGTGGCGCTGAACGCGCTCAGAGGGGCGCTCGGGTTCCTCACGCGGCTGCCGGTCGGCCACGACGAACGGGCCTGGGAGGCGTTTCGTCGTACGCCCGAGGCGTTCGCGCTCGCGGGCTACGTCGTCGGAGCGCTGCTCGCGCCCGCGTTCGCGCTTCCCGTCCCCGAACCCACGGTCGCGGCCGCGTTCGTCGCCGGGGTCTACCTCCTCACCGGTGTCAACCACGCCGACGGGCTCGCCGACCTCGGCGACGCCGCCGTCGTCCACGGCTCGCCGGGGAGGCGCCGCGAGGCGATGACGGACACGACGACGGGCGTGGGGGCGGTGCTCGCGCTCGTCGCCACGGTCGCGGCGCTCGCGCTCGCGGGACTCGCGCTCGCGGCGCTCCCCCTCGCGGCGGCGGCGGCGATCGTCCTCGCGAGCGAGGTCGGCGCGAAGTGTTCGATGGCCGCCGTCGCCTGCCTCGGCGAGCCGGCCCACGAGGGGCTTGGTTCGCAGGTGACCGGCGGGGGATCGATGAGAGCGCTCGGCCCGCTCGCGGTCTCGCTGCCGGCGGCGCTGCTTCTCGTCCCCGCGTCGACGGCCGCGTTCGTCGGCGCGCTGGGGGTCGCGCTCCTGGCGCTTCGGTGGGCGAACCGCCGACTGGGGGGCGTGAGCGGCGACGTGTTGGGCGCGACCAATGAGCTCGCTCGGGTAGTGGCGCTTCACGCGGGGGTGGTCGCGTGGACGCTCTCGTGATGTGCGGCGGGCGCGGAACCCGCCTGGGGCTCGAGGAGGAGAAGCCGCTCGTCGAGATCGACGGGCGGGCGATGGTCGATCGCGTCCTGGAGGCGCTCGCCAACAGCGCGGTCGATCACGTCTACGCGGTGGTCTCGCCGAACGCGCCGGAGACCCGCGCGCATCTCGAGGGGCGCGTCTCGACGATCGGGACGCCCGGCGAGGGCTACGTCGCGGATCTCGACTGCGCGCTCGATCGGGTCGACCGATCCGTCCTCACCGCCGCCGCGGACCTGCCGCTTCTGGCACTCGACGCCGTCGACGCCGTGCTCGCTCGACACGAGGGGGAATCGACGACCGTCTGTGTGCCGGCGGCGCTGAAGCGCGAACTCGGGGTGAGCGTCGACACGGCGTTCGAGCACGAGGGACGGGAGCTCGCGCCGACGGGGCTCAACGTCGTCGACGGGGGCGACGACCGGATCGAGGTGAGCGAGGACCCCCGGCTGGCCGTCAACGTCAACCGTGCCCGCGACGCCGTCGTCGCCGAACGGCTCCTGTCGCTCGGAGCGAACGATACTAACCTCGGGGAGGTGTGAGCCCCTCCATGGATCCGGAGGCGACACGGCGGGTCGAGCGCGTCCCACACGGGGGATGTACCGATCCGACGATCACCGACTTCAGCGCGAACGTCAACCCGGAGGTTCCGACGGGCGTGACACGGGTCTACGAGGAAGCACTCGCGGCGTCGAAGCGTTATCCCGCCGACGACTACGCCGCCTACCGGAGCGTCGCCGGCGAGTACGTCGGCTGCGAGCCCCGAGGAGTGGTGCCAACGCCGGGTGGACTCGCGGGCATCCGGCTGGCGATCGGCGCGTTCGTCGAGCCCGGCGACTCCGTGCTGGTTCCGTATCCGAGCTTCGGGGAGTACGAACGCGAGGTCGAACTCCAGGGCGCTCGCGTCGAGCGCGTACCGCACGACGCGGTGCTCGCGGCCGACCCGGCCGACCACGCGATGGCGATCGTCTGCAACCCGAACAACCCGACCGGGACGGCCTACGACCCGGACGAACTCCTCGACCTCCTCGAGCGGTGTCGGGCGACCGACACCGTGCTCCTGGTCGACGAGGCGTTTCTCGGCTTCACCGACCGGCCGTCGCTCGCCGGCCGCGAGGGGGCGGTCGTGGCGCGTTCGCTGACGAAGCTGTTCGGCCTGCCGGGGCTTCGCGCCGGCTTCCTGGCCGCGTCCGACCCGTTCGCCGACCGGCTCGAGCGCGCTCGGCCCGCCTGGAACCTGGGGACGCCCGCCGCCGAGGTCGGCGCCCACTGCATGCGCCAGGAGTCGTTCGTCGAGGAGACCCGCGAGCGGGTGGCGAGCGAGCGAAACCGAATGGCGGCGGCGCTCGCCGAGCGCTACGAGGTCCACCCCTCCGAGGCGCCGTTCCTCCTGCTCGACGTCGCCGACCCCGGCGTCGATAGGGTGCTCTCCGCGCTCCGCGCGGCGGAGATAACCGCCCGTGACGCGCGCAGTTTCCGAGGGCTCGACTCGCACCTGCGCGTCGCGGTCCGGCTCCCCGAGGAGAACGACCGGCTGCTCGACGTCCTTCTCGATGTTTGAGACGCGGGTGCGCGAGGGCGTGTTGCGGCTCCGTCGTCCCGGAACGCGCTGGCTGAGCACGGGACCGTCGGGCGGCCGCCACGACGGTCCCGTCGCCTACAACGTCTCGGTGCCCGATGGCTGGGAGCGGACGGACCTCGAGACGTACGTAGCGGAGCGGCGCCGCGTGGCCGGGTTCGAGCCGGCGGGGCCGACGCTGCTGACGGGCGTCGACCTCGAACACGCCAGAGGAGCACGCTGTGGTCCCGTCGAGGCGGTCGTGACCGCGGGCGTCTCGAACCCCGCGGCGCTGCCGATGGAGCCGTCGGGCGAGGCGAGCGTCGACGAGGCGAGGGGAGAGACGGGCACCGTGAACGTCCTTCTCGGCACCGAGCGCGCCCTCCCGGCGGGGGCGTTCGCGAACCTCGTCGCGATCGCGGCGGAGGCGAAGGCGGCGACGCTGCTCGCCGAGGTAGGGGTCCCGGGCACGACGACCGACGCGGTGGTCGTCGCCTGCGACCCCGCCGGCGAGCGACGCGAGTTCACCGGCAGCGCGACCGAGGTCGGTGCCGCGGCACGCGCGTGCGTTCGCGAGGCGGTGGCCGCGAGCCTCGAGTCGCGCTACGCCGATCGGGAGCGTCCGACCTCCGTCGCCGGGGCCGAGTACGGGATCGAGACGACCGAGCGTGCGGAGGTGTTCGTCCCGTGAGGGCGTATCGACCTCCTCGACCGCGCACACGGGGCAGCCGAAACGGATCACCGATCAGTCCCCGTTTGCTCGAAGGGGAATATCGATTCTCGGTTGTGAGAACGATACGCACGAGCGCGAAACGGTTTCCCGGAACGCCCGGCCATGACGGAACACGATGGACGCGTCTCCAACGGATCGGCTATCGGATCTGCCCCCGAGCGCGAAGCTCGTGTTCGTCACCCTGAAGCGACACGGCTCGCTCACCCAGCGGGAGATCCGAGAGGAGTCGTTGTTGGTGGCTCGGACGGCTCGATACGCACTCTCTCGACTGGAGGAGGAAGGACTGATCGAGGTACGGATCTCGTTCAGGGATGCCCGACAGCGCATCTACACCCTCTCGGAGGCGGGCGAAACGGCAGCCCAGCCAGCACCGGCCTGAACGCGATTCGGCTCCCCTCCGAAGAGGCATCGAGTACCCGTCCCCCGAAGTCCTACCGGGGAGGAAAACGACCCGGAAATCATCGCGTCCGTGGCGTTACTTCGAGCGATGATTCTCGCAACCGAAGGTCCGATTCGCAGAGCTAACGAGTATCCGACGGCTCGGCGGGAGCATAACGCTGCCGTGAAGCGTGCTCTTCCGTCACTCCCGTCCACTGCGAACCGTCGGGACTTTAGCCGGGAGGGAACGTACCGGCGTTGAACGCATCGCACCCCGACGGCCACCTCACGATCCGATGACACCCGATTCACCTACCTCCGACGACGACCGAGGCGAGAAGCAGGAACGCCGCACGCCGGCCGCCCACGCGATCGAACCTACCGAGCCCGAGGAGTTCGGCTGCGTCCAGGTCTGGTGGGGCGACGGGAAGGGCAAGACCACCGCGGCGCTGGGGATGGGCTTTCGCGCCGCGGGCCACGGCTATCGCGTCCACCTGCTCCAGTTCATGAAGGGCGGCGCCGGGAGCGTCGAGAACGTCCGCGGCGAGTACAACGCGATCGAGCGCCTGCCGACGTTCACCCACGAGGCCACCGGCGAGTTCGGCTGGCACGGCTTCTCCGACGGAAGCGACGACGACTCACACGCCGCCCGCGCGAGGGCCGGTCTCGAGCGCACTCGCGGACTCTGCGAGGAGCCCGAGCACCACATGCTGATCCTCGACGAGGTGCTCTACGCCGCCAATCGAGGACTGATCGAGCCCGCGGACGTCGTCGACCTGGTCGAGTCGAAGGACCCCGATCTGGAGCTCGTCCTGACGGGCGGCCACTCGAAGCCCGAGTATCTCTACGAGCACGCCGACCTGATCACGAACGTCCGAAAGGAGCGACACATGATCGACGCCGGCCAGGGCGCCCGGAAGGGTACCGAGTACTGAGGCCGTGACCCGAACGCTGCTCGTGGCGGGGACCGCGAGCCACGTCGGAAAGAGCACCGTCGTCGCGGGACTCTGTCGCCACCTCGCCGACCGGGGAGTGGAGGTCGCGCCGTTCAAGGCCCAGAACATGTCGAACAACGCCCGCGCGGTACCGATCGCGGACGATCCCGTCGGAGCGGGCGAGATCGGCGTCTCCCAGTACGTCCAGGCTCGTGCAGCACGGATCGAGGCGTCGACGGATCTCAACCCGGTGCTCCTGAAGCCCCGCGGCGACGGCGAGAGCCAGCTCGTCGTCCACGGCGAGGCCGTCGGCGACTACGCGAGCGACGAGTACTACGAGGAGGGGTGGCACCGCGCCCGCGAGGCCGCCCTCGAGTCCTACGAGCGGCTCGCCAGCGAGTACGAGGTCGTGATCGCGGAGGGAGCGGGGTCGATCGCGGAGATCAACCTCCACGAGCGCGACCTGGCGAACGTCGAGACCGCCCGCTTCGCCAACGCGGACGTGCTCGTGCTCTGTGACATCGAGCGTGGCGGGGCGTTCGCGAGCCTCTACGGTACCCTCGAGCTGATGCCCGAGGACGTCCGCGAGCGCGTTCTCGGCGCCGTCATAACCAAGTTCCGCGGCGACTCTTCACTGTTAGAGCCGGGGATCGAGGAAATCGAGGAGCGGACCGGCGTTCCCATCCTCGGGATCCTCCCGTACGACGACCCCGGACTTCCCGCGGAGGACAGCGTCTCGCTCCCGGCGACGGGCGAGACGGCGGTCCTCGGCGAGGACGCCCACGACGAACGCGTTCGGATCGCGGTGCCGCGCCTCTCGCGAATCTCGAACTTCACCGATCTCGAGCCGCTCGCGGCCGAACCGGGCGTCAGAGTCGTATACGGCCCGCCCGAGACCCTCCTCGACGGGCCCGACGTCCCACACGCGGTCGTCCTCCCCGGTACGAAGAACACCGTCGACGACCTGCTCGAACTCCACGAGGCGGGCTTCGCGGATCGGCTGCGGGAGTTCGACGGGCCGATCGTCGGCCTCTGTGGCGGCTATCAGATGCTCGGCGAGCGGATCACGAACGCCGACATCGAGGGGACTGGTGACGAGTCGGTCGTGGAGGGGTTCGGCCTACTGCCGGTCGTGACCCGGTTCTCCGAGGAGAAGCGGGTCGAACGCGTCGAGCGAGAACTCCGGAGCGTCGGCCCGCTCTCCGGAGCGAACGGACGGGTGAGCGGCTACGAGATCCACATGGGCGAGACGTCGGGGCTCGAACCCGTCGCGCGGCCCTTCGAGGGCGGCGAGTCGGGTGCGGCGACCGATCGTGTGCTCGGGACCTATCTCCACGGGCTCTTCGAGAACCGGATCGCCCGGGACGCGTTTCTCGATCGGGTCTTCGCGGACGCCGAACGCGCTCGGCCCGACGGAGGTGATCGGCCACCGACGACGCCGTACGATCGGGCGGCGCGGCTGGTCTCGGATCACCTAGACGTCAGGAGGGTGTTTCCCGAACCCGATGCCGAGGAACCGTGACCCGAAGTCGGGAGGGTGTCGTACGGTACACCGCCCCACGAAGTGAAGCCGAAACGACTAATATACCGCGTCGAGTACGCCGAAGTGAGCCGAGGTAGCCTAGCCTGGCCAAGGCGGCAGATTCGAAATCTGCTGTCCTCACGGACTCGAGAGTTCAAATCTCTCCCTCGGCGTTTCTACCGGCGTAACGCAACGAGCGAAGCGAGCCCTCGTCGTCATCGCCCGACCATACGCACCGGCACGGATCCGACGCTCGCCTCACGTGTCTGAAACTCGTTACGATATCCATATCTTGACGGCGCCTATTTCGTACGTCTCGACCCGGTTACGGCCACGTTCCCGTTTCTGATCGTCGAACCTATCATTATTCAGAGTTGGCAACAACGTATTTATCTCTGGCTGGTGGATGTCGGATGGAACCCGTAACGAGGGGGACCGAACCATGACCGCCGAAGAGGATCGAAACGGGACCGCAGGGGGCTCCCAGTCCGACGTCCATCGGGCCTACCACGACTTCGAGGGGCGACGTGCACTCAGCACGACGATCATCGCGGCGATCGAGGAAGCGACCGACCTCACGGGCCCCTCCTCGCTCGTTCTGGCGGACGTCGTCGATCCGGACTGTCTCGACGGGCTGTTCCGACCGGTCCGCCACCGGACGGATCGCGACGACGGGACGGTGCAGTTCCCGCTCGAGACCTACTGGGTGACGATCCACGCCGACGGCGAGATCGTCATCTGCCGGCGGGACGACTAGTCGTCGGCGACGGGTGCCCGTACGCTCGAGACGAGGAGTCGATCCAGCGCGTCGACCATCGCGGTCACGCTCGCGTGGGTGATGTCGGCGTGGCTCCGGGCGACGGTCACCGAGTCGTCGTCCCGAGACATCGTCACCTCGACGGTGACCACCGCGTCGGTACCGCCCGTGATCGCGTCGACGTGGTACGACTCGAGGTGGGCGTTCGCGGCCGATCCGAGCGCCTCCCTGACCGCGGAGACCGCGGCGTCGACGGGACCGCTGCCGACGCCGCTCGCGACGCGTTCCTCGCCGTCGACGGTCAGTCGAACGCTCGCGGTCGGCGTACCGCTGCCGCTGGCCGCGGTGAGATCGACGAGTTCGACCCGACGGTCGCGCGACTCGCCGCGGACCTCCTCGGCGATCGCGAGCAGGTCGGCGTCGGTGACGCGCTTTCCGCGGTCCGCGATCTCCTTTACGCGGTCGACGATCTCGCCGAGTCCCTCGTCGTCCACCTCGACGCCGTGTTCGGCGAGGGCGGCCCGCGCACCGGCTCGCCCGGTGTGTTTGCCGAGGACCAGCCGGCGCTCGCGGCCCACCCGCTCGGGCGGGTAGGGCTCGTACATGCGCTCGTCCTTGAGCGTGCCGTCGGTGTGGATGCCGCTCTCGTGGGCGAAGGCGTTCTGACCGATCACCGCCTTGTTGGGCGGCAGTTCGACGCCCGTAGCCCGCGAGACGAGCTGTGCGAGGTCGTAGAGCATCGTCGTGTCGACCGTCTCGATCCCGTAGCAGTGCGAGAGCGCGATCGCGACCTCCTCGAGGGCGACGTTGCCCGCGCGCTCGCCGACGCCGTTGACCGTGGCGTGGACGAGGTCAGCGCCGGCGGCGACGCTCGCGAGCGCGTTCGCCATCCCCAGTCCGAGGTCGTCGTGGGTGTGGGTGCTCGTCGGTCCGAGCGCGGCGAGCCGCGAGACGGCCTCGTAGGCCTGGTGGGGGCTGGCGTGGCCGACCGTGTCGGCGTAACAGATTCGGTCGGCACCCGCGTCGATCGCGCCAGCCATGAGGGTCTCGAGGAAGTCGAGATCCGCACGCGAGCCGTCCTCGCCGATGACCTCGACCCAGAGGTCGTGGTCCTTCGCGTACTCGACCAGCTCCGCGGTCCGGTCGATCACCGCCTCGCGGGAGGTGCCGACCTTCCCCTCGATGTGGCGGTCGCTCGCGGGGACGACCAGCGTGACCCCGCCGACGCCGCAGTCGAGCGCGAGGTCGACGTCGCTCCGTACGCCGCGGGCGAAACTGGTCACCGTCGCGTCGAGGTCCAGATCGGTCACCCGGCGGATGGTGCGGCGCTCTCCCTCGCCGGTGCAGGCGCTGCCGGCCTCGATGAACGGCACCTTCGCGGCGTCGAGCGTGCGGGCGATCTCGGCCTTCTGCTCGGGCGACATCGAGATGCCGGGCGCCTGCTCGCCGTCGCGGAGCGTAGTGTCGAGGAGGCGGACCTCCTCGGGCGGTTCGAAGCCGTCGCTGAAGAGAGCGTCGTGTTTCAAGGGGGTTCTCTCCGGGTTATGCTCGCGGGAGAATTTCGCATCCAGCCGGGTCGCCCCGACTTCCTCTATCCTCCGAGCAATGGGAAGCGTTCTCCATTGTACCCCTATGGTGGGTGAGCCCCTATATCAACCTGGTGATCGCGACAGATCGTGCGTCAGCCGTCCGTTCGACCGGCGTCTTCGACGCGGACGACGTCGCCGGGTTCGACGGCGGCGGTCGTCCCGGCGGGGAGTTCGACGATCGTATCCGCCCGCCCGCGGGCGAACCCGATCCAGGAATCGAGTCGCGCGACGCGGGTCACTCGATCGTCGACCAGCCAGACGGCGTCGATCGGGAACGGGACGAACAGCATGTGCAGCGAGCGGACCACGGGCCGGCCGAACTCGAAGACGAGAGCGTATCCCTCGGGCAGTGACCGCCGGAACATCAGCCCGCGGGCCCGCGCGAGAAACGAGTCCGCGACCTCGACGCGGGTCGCGAGCGGAGCGTCATCGTGGACCAGGTACACTGGAGCGGGACTCACTCCATCACGATAAGGCCCTTGTGGCCACCTGCGGGGCGCGGAACGCTTTAGGCGCGATCGGTTCAAGACCGGGAACGGAGATGGAGCGGACGCCCAACGACACGCCGGTCGGCGTCGACGATCCCTACGAGCACGTCGAGCGCTGCGATCACCTCACCGACGACGGCCGGTGTCGCTACGCCTTCGAGCACGCCGAGCGCGACCCGGAGTTCGCCCGCGAGCGCCGCGAGGACGGCTACGCGTGTCTCGTCGGCGAGGAGGGAAACGACTGGAGCGACTGCCCGCACTTCCGATCGCGGGCGACCGACCGGGAGTGTGTGCGCTGTGGCCTCGAGGAGCGCCGCATGGCCCACTCGGGGGAGCGCCCCCTGCTCGAAGAACACCACCTCTCCTATCCGGGCGACGGCGAGGAGCCGGGCCACGAGATCACGGTCTACCTCTGTCGGTGGTGTCACGCGAGGATCCACCGTTCGTGGGCACGGATCGACGACGACGTCTCGCCCGATCCGGAGGCGTTCGCCGAGCGGGAGGAACGGCGCAGCCGCGAACTCGACGAGACCGGGTTCGAGTCGGCCGCCGAACGCTACGACCGCTGAGACGGACTGGGGGAAGGCGACTCTACTCCGCGTCGTTTTTGCCCTCCCGTCGGCTACCTCACTCAATGACCCGGATCGTCGTGATCGACAACCACGGCCAGTTCACCCACCTCGAACACCGCGCGCTGCGGGACATGGGCGTCGATACCGAGGTGATCGACAACGACACCCCGCCCGAGGAGATCGACGCCGACGGGCTCGTCCTCTCGGGCGGCCCCGACATCGATCGGGCGGGCAACTGCGGCGAGTACCTCGAGCTCGACGTTCCGGTGTTCGGGATCTGTCTAGGGATGCAGGTGATCGCCGCGGAACTCGGCGGCGAGATCGCGGGCGGGGAGTACGGCGGCTACGCCGACGTCACCGTCGAAATCACCGACGCGGAGGACCCCCTCGTGGGCTCGCTCGCCCCGGAGACTCGCGTCTGGGCGAGCCACGCCGACGAGGTGAAGGAGGTTCCCGACGGCTTTGCACGCACCGCGAGAAGCGAGGTCTGTGGGGTCGAGGCGATGAGCGACGTGGACAGGGAACTCTACGGCGTCCAGTGGCATCCCGAGGTGGCCCACACCGAGCGCGGTGAGGAGGTCTTCGAGAACTTCGCCGCCCGCTGTCGTGACTGATCCGGCCGGTCGGGGGCAGGCCGTCGCCGGGATCGCAAGCGCCACGATCGAACGTTTCTCGTGCTGGCGACCGAAGGCGTGAACGAATGACGACAGCCCAGAGCGATCTCGCCGACCTCTCGCGGTACGTCTTTCGGGCGCCGCGATGGCACGCCAGTCTGGCGGTCGCGCTGTGTGTCGCGGCCGTCGTCGGCGTCGCGTCGTTCGATTCCGCGACGGGAGCCGTCGCACCCATCGCCGAGCTTCGAGTCGTCGGCCACGACGCCTGGCAGGGGATCTTCTACGTCTGGGTGCCGACGATCGTCGCGGCGATCGCGACGACCGGCGTCGACCGATTTCTCGGCGGGCAGTTCACGCCGAACCGGTCGGCGCTGCTCGCGCTCGTGGGGGAACTGCTCGTCGTCGCCGTGCTAGTGTGGGCGGACGTCTTCGAGATGCTCGTCGGTCTCGGCCAGCCGTTCATCTTCGACGCGCTCATCGTCGGGCTGGCGTCCGTGTTCGCCATGCGCCTGCTCGTGGTGATGGCGGTGTCCCGGTCGTCGCTGCCCGTGGCCGCGATCCCCGCGGGCATCCAGACCGCCGTCGCGGCCGCGTTGTTGTTCGTCTACGGGGGCACCTACCGGTACGTCGAGATCGGCGGCCCGATCTTCGACGGCTCGCTTCGACCGTACCTGATCCGCACCGAGGAGGCGCCCGCGGCGCTCACGGGGCTCGCGCCGCGACATTTCTCGCTTCTGGTCGCCCTCTGCGCGCTGTACGCCGTCGGCGTCCACCTCTTTCTCGCGGCGATCGACCGCCCGTGGCGGCGAAGCTTCGGCGTCTCGGTACTCGATTTCCTCCGGGGGTTCATCGGTCACGTCGCCGAGGGCTCTCGCGAACTCGAGGTGTTCTTCGAGCGACTCGGCGAGGAGGCGATCGTCCCCGTTACAGTGCTCGCCTTTCGCCGCCCGGGCGGCGAGGAGAAAGCCCGGTTCGTCCTCCCGATGATCCATCCGGGGCCCATGGGCGAGATCGGCGGCGGCAACGTCCCGACTCGGATCGCCCGGCAGACCGACGGGCTCGCGTTCCCCCCGCACGCGACCGCCGGCCACGACTTCAACCTCGTTACCGAGCGTGAGGTGGACTCGCTGCTCGAAGCGGCAAGACGGGCCCACGACCGGATCGACTACGCCCCGACCGCGAGCACGGGCGTCCGCGTCCGGGCGGGCGAGGCGTCGGTACTCGGCCAGCGCTTCGGCGACGGCGGGCTGTTGGTCTCGACGTTCGCGCCGGGGTTCGCCGACGACATCGACTACGGTGTCGGGCTCACTGCTCGGGCACGAGCGCGGGCCGCGGGCCTCGAGGACGTGCTCGTTGCGGACGCCCACAACAGTAACAACGGGCTGTCCGGTCCTGATCTGGGCCACGTCACGCCCGGCAGCACGCGCTCGTTCGACCTCATCGAGGCCGCAACCGAGGCCGGCGAGCGAATGGTCGACGGCGTCGACGGACGACTCCGCCTCGGGACCGCCTGGGACCGCACCGAGTGGACGACCGAGGAGGGGATCGGCCCGCTTGGCGTGCGGGTCGCCGTCGTCGCGGTCGGCGATCACACCACCGCCTACGTGCTGATCGACGGTAATAACATGGAACCGGGACTTCGCGACCGGCTCGTGGCGGCGCTCGATGAGGTCGACGCCGCGGAGGTGCTGACCACCGATACTCACGTCGTCAACACGGTCGAGGCGACGAACCAGGTCGGGGCCGCGATCGATCACGACGAACTCGAAGCGCTCGTGGGCCGACTGGTCGGGGCCGCGATCGACGATCTCGAACCGGTTGAGGCCGGGCTGGCGACCGAACGAACCTCGGTGACGGTGTTCGGCAACGACCGAACCGAGTCGCTCGCCAGCACGGCCAACGCCGCGGTGACGCTTGGCGGTGCGTTCGCCGTCGCGGTCACCGTCGCCGTCCTGGCCGTGAGCCTCTTGCTGTTGGTTCTGACGTAAAGCGCGCCGAGGCGCTTTCTAGGAGTAGGTCACTCGGATCGGCCGTCCTCCTCGAACAGCTCGTCGACGGCGGCCTCGGCAGCGAGCACCGCGTCCTCGGCTACCTCCTCGGCCTCCTCGCTCTCGACGTCGAGGTAGACGTCGACCTCGAGCACGCCCTCCTCGAAGGAGACGGTCACGTCGAGGTCGTCGACCTCCGATTTGGCGTACCGAGAGAAGACGAGTCCTTCGGCCGCCTCGGCGGCGGTCCGGACGATCTCCTCGTCGCTCGGCTCCGGCATCTACGCGCCGGGACCGGGGCTCGGGCCGGCGCCCGGGCCGCCCGCACCGCCGGGACCGCCCGCGCCGCCGAGCATCTGCTGGAGCTCCTGCTGGAGCTGTTCGAACTCTGACTGGACGCGCTCCTCCTGTTTCTTGAGCGTCTCGAGGCGGACCTCGAGGCTGTCGACCTTCTCCTCGAGCTCCTCGTTGGCCGTCTCGTGGTCGGTCTCGATCAGCAGTTCGCCGGCCTCGCGGTACATCGTGGTGTCCTCGTCGACCTCCTCGAGCGTCTCGAGCGCGTTGCGCGACTCGTTGAGGTCGGTCTCGGCCTGGTTCTTCTGGACGGCGACCTGCTGTGCGGTGTCCTGCAGACCCTGGAGCTCCTCGAGCTTCTCCTGTGCTTCCGGCGGTAGGTTACCCTGCATACTCCGTTCGAGGTGATCCGTACTTGAAAAACCCCCGCTTTGGCTGGCGAGCGATACGTGGACCCATCACGCCCGAGGGAATCCCGCGGACGGTCGGGACGTCGAAGGAGGCCAACAGGACCGATGAGGCGGTTAGACTTCGACGGTCTCGTCGTCGTAGATCGCGCTCTCTGGAACCTCGGCCGTCCCGACGAACTCGTCCTGGTTCCCGAACACGTCCTCTTCTGCGGACTCGTCCTCGACGCTGACCCGATAGCGGCCGTCTGCGGCAACGTCGCTGTCGGTGTAGCCCTCCTCGACGCCGCGGTCCTCCTCGGTGGCGTACGGCACCCGCATCGCGAACTCCCCGTTCTCGTCCACGCGTGCCGTCTGGGTGTACGTGAACGTCCGATCGTACTGCGTCGTGGTGAGGTCGACCTCGGCGGTGACGATCGACCCCTCGGGGGCGTCGACGCTGCCCGTCAGCCGGGCGCCCTCGACGCGCTCGTAGGTCTTCACGCTCGGGCGCTGGTGGACGTCATAGACCGCCACCGACGCCTCCGGATCCTCCTGGAGGTCGGATACCGTCTCCCGGACGTGCGCCGTCACCTTCTCGTTGAGGAAGAGGGGCTGCCAGCTCTCGCCGCTGTCGTACGAGACCGCGACGGTGGCGAACTGTGAGACCTGGTCGTCCTCGTGGATCAGACGGTAGTGCTCCATCCCGTCGGCGTCGTTGTGGTAGAGCCGCGAGAGGGTGGTGTCCGCGTAGGCCTGGTTGCGCGACGGGGCGGTGATGGTCTCGGTCTCGGCCTCGGTCGTCGTACCCTCGTAGACCTCAGCCTCGACCTTTCGATGGCTCCAGTAGGCGTCGTCCTCGGCGTCGGTGTAGGCGGTGATGTCCTCGAACTTCTGGCCGGCCATCTCGTCGTGGATCATGACGTAGCGGATCTCCTCGTCCTCCTGCTGGGCGGTCCGCTCGTCGGCGATCGCCGCGAGTTCGCCGTCTTCCAGGGTGGTGGGGTTCCCTCCGGCGGCGGCGGGCAGCGCTTCGAGAACGAGTTCGGCCCGCTGCTCGGAGTCGGCAGTGAGAAAGGCGGCGGCGGAGCTGGCGTTCTGCTGGAACGGGTTGGTGTGGGGGATGCGTTCGGCCTGGACGGTGATCAGGTGGCCGTAGTCCCACCACGACATCACGCCGTAGCTCCCCTCCGGATACGCGAAGTCGCGGTCCTCGGGGACGTCGTAGGTGCCGTAGTACGCCAGTTCGTCCTCGTTGTCCGCGCCGCCCCACGCGCCGGGCGCGGGGCTGTTCGTCTCGAGCCACGCGTTCGAGCTCTTCCAGAACATGGCGTCCCGGCTCGGACTCGTGGTCTGGCCGGCCTCGACGACCGTCGTCTCCGCGACCGGCGGCATCAGCGGGACGACGAGAATCGTCAGCAACACCAGGAGCACCAGCGCCTGATGACCGTCGATCCCGCGGAGACGCGAGCCGTCGATACGGCCCGCTCGGTCGATGGCCCACCCGATGAGGTACGCGTTCAACACCGCGATCGGCACCACGTAGTAGTAGTGGAAACGGATCTGCGTGAACGCCATCGAGGTGAGAAAGAGCGTCCAGACGACGATCAGGACGTGCTCGGAGCGGTGGTCGGCCGTGCGGACGAGGCGGGCGACGAGCACGGCCAGACCGATCATGGCCGTGTAGAACGCCAGGCCGTACTGGCGGTAGACGAACCGGTTGAAGGCGTCGGGCGGCTGGGCCTCCTGGACGGTCAGCGCCGTCGTCGAGTAGCCGAACGGCAGCAGTCGGCCCGAGACGGTCTGGACGATCGTCCCCCATAGCTCGGGCAGGAGGAGCGCGACGATCGGTATCGAGACGAAGATGACGCCGGTGATCGCGGCGGGGTAGTATCGCTCGTCGAGGCCGCGTCTCCGCCAGCCGCGCGCGAGCCACGCCATGAACGCACAGCCGAGCGCGACGACGAACGCCAGAAGCGGCTGGAGCGGACCGGCGTTCGTGGAACTGATCCGGGTGACCTCCATCGTCGCCAGCGTGAGCGCGCCGGTGACGCCGAGGGCCACCGCCCCGACGAACGCGAGGTTCTCGGGGCGTCCGCCGCGACCGAACTCCACGCTCAGCTCGATCACGAAGAAGAACCCGAGGATGCCGATCAGTACGATCCCAGGGGGCCAGACCCAGATGTAGAGCGTGATCGCGAGGCCCGCGAGAACGCTGTAGAGGACCAGTCGACCGAACCGCCCGTGGTCGCGGACCGCGATGGTCTCGTAGACCGAGTCCCCGCTCTCGGCGACGCGCAGCGCGACCATCATCGCCAGAACCGCGATCGACATGAACAGCACCTCTGCGCCGTGGTGCTGGAGCATGCCCGTCGTGGTCCGGTTCAGGAACAGTCCGGGGAACAGCGCGAGCAGAACGACCCCCGCCAGACCGCCGATGCGTCCGCCGAGACGTGCGCCGATGTAGTAGGTTGGGACGACGACGAGCGCGCCCAGCGCGGGCACGGTGAGGAGCGCGACCAGGAAGACGGTCTGCTGGGTGGGGTCGCCCCGGCCCACGATCAGGGCGACGGTGGCGATGATCTGATCGAACAGCGTGCCGAACTGGCCGACGTAGGTGCCCGTCGGGTAGGCCGTCCAGGGGTCGTACGGCATCGTGGCGGGCCAGTTGTGGACCGTGTACATCGTCGTTCGCCAGTGGTACCACGAGTCGACCGCCCTGAGTCGGATCGCGCCGTCGTCGAAGACGAAGTCGTCGTAGGACTGGACGCGGACCCAGAACATGAAGAGCATGGCGATCGCGAGGAGAGGGAGGTGATACCACCGCTTGAGAGCCTCGAGAACGAGAGACGAGCCGCGGGTGCGGTCGGCCCGCTCGGTACGTTCGCCCATTGACGTACGAATCGCTGATACGAGGATAAACCTTTCACTATCGACGCCCCGTCGTTCGGGGGTGCAGAGCGGCCGTGAGCGGGCGAAACGCCGGGAACGGGACGGTCGGCTCGGGCCTCCTCCACCCGCGGACACCGTCGAGACCAGCGTTCGCGCCGAGTCCGGGGGGATCGACCGGGGGACGAGCCCTTATCGAGCGTCGGACGCGACGTCCCACATCATGCGTCGTCGCGTTCGGCGGCGTCCGCGACCGTCTCGGCCGTGTCGACGAGGGAGCACCACGTGTTGAGCGCCGCCCGAAGCGCCACGAGGTCGTCGGCCTCGATCCGGACCGTGAGCGTCGTGTTCTCGTGACCCAGCGTGGCCTGCGAGCGAGCGTCCGCGAGCGGTTCGACCTCCGGACGGAGGCTGCGTTCGACGACGCGAGCGCGGCGCTGATCGTCGTATTCGAAGGTGAGAATCGCGTCGTGGGGCGCGTCCATCCCGGCCCGCTCGTCAGTTCACGCCGACTTCCTTCACGTCGCGGCTGCGCTCCTTGAGCAGCACGCGATGACCGCAGTACGGACAGCGGACGCCGCCGTACTCGTCGAGTTCGACGTCACGTTTACACCGCGAGCACTTGTAGCTCATTCGTCGTCGGACTCGTCGAGTGCCGCACGGATCGATCGCGTGACGGTCCGGCCAGCGGGGGTCTGCGGGCGGTAGGTGCCGCCGGCGAACTCGTAGCCACACTTCCCGCACTGCCAGATACCCGTCCCCGTTCGGGAGACGTCGTCCGTCCCACACTCCGGGCAGGTGTGCGAGTCGTGCATGTCCGCCTCGATCTCGGTGACGCGCTTTCGAGAGACTCTACCGTAGCGCGCACCGAAACGCCCCGCGCTGCCGACGCCCTTCGATCTCTTAGCCATAGTGGCCGTAGCTATCCGAAGCGCGCACATAAGCCTGTTGAACCAACCCACCTTTTGCGCTGCAGTCGCACGCCTTCGGCGTGCTCCTTCGGCAAAAGCTGGACCAAAACGATCCTCACTCCCGATGGTCGTTCGGATCGACCGCTCGTTCTCTGTGGTCGCGGCCAGTGCGCACGAACGACACCGGGCTGGTTCGTTCGCGTCGTCGAGGCGCTCCACGGGGCGAGTCATGCGTTCCCGGCTGCCCCGTCGTGACGTCAGTCGAACCGCTCCGGCGTGATCCGCGCCAGGCGAAGCGCGTTCCCCGTCACGCCGAGGCTCATCCCCATGTCGCCGACGATGACCGCCAGCGCCACGCTCACGAACCCGAGCGGGACGCCGAGCGCGAGCAGCGCCTTCGTGCCGAGGCTCGCCCAGATGTTCTGCCGGATGACGCTGTTGGCCTCGTGCGACAGCGCGTACAGATACGGCAGCCGTCCGATGTCGTCGCCCATCAGGGCGATGTCGGCGGTCTCTAGCGCCGTGTCCGTGCCGGCCGCCCCCATCGCGATGCCGACCTCCGCGGTGGCGAGTGCGGGTGCGTCGTTGATGCCGTCGCCGACCATCGCCACGTCGCCGTACTCCGCCTGGAGCGACTCGATGGCCTCGACCTTCTCCTCGGGCAGCAGCTCCGCCCGGTACTCGTCGACGCCCACCTCGCGGGCGATGGCGTGGGCCGTGCCCTCGTTGTCGCCGGTCAGCATCACGACCCGTTCGACGCCCAGTTCGTGCAGGCGTTCGACGGCCCGCTTCGAGGCGGGGCGGACCTCGTCCGCGATCGCGATGGCGCCCAGTAACCGCGTCTCCGTCCCGACGACGACGACCGTCTTGCCCTCCCGCTCCAGCGCGGCGAGCGCGTCGTCGGCGAATCGCTCGCCACCGGCGGCGGTCGCTCTCTCGGCTACGGTGCCGCCGTCGGACCGCTGCGTCCGACGAGCCTCCGCCCCGCGCTGTGCGTCGGAGCCACCGTCAGTCGCTCGGCGAGTCCTCGAGAGATCGAACCCCAACTCCTCGAAGAGGGCGGGCTTGCCCGCGTAGTACGTCTCTCCGTCGATCTCGCCGCGGATGCCACGCCCGGTCAGGCTCTCGAACCCGTCGGGCTCGGGGAGGCGACCGACGTCGCCCTCCTCGGCACGGGCGAGAATCGCCGCGGCGATCGGATGCTCGCTTCGTCGCTCGAGACCGGCGCCGTAGCGAAGCAGGGAGGCTTCGTCGACGTCGCCGAGCGGGACGACGTCGGTGACGGCGAGCTCGCCCTTGGTGAGCGTCCCGGTCTTGTCCAGTGCGATGGCGTCCACCTCGCCCATCGCCTCGAGGTAGGTGCCGCCCTTGATCAGGACGCCGTTCTTCGCGGCGCTGGTGATCCCCGACACCACCGAGACGGGCGTCGAGATAACGAACGCACACGGGCAGGCGATCACCAACAGCGTAAGCCCGCGGATGAACCACGTCTGCCAGTCGGCGGCGAAGCCGAGCGTGTACCCGGCTACGTCGACCGAGATCGGCTCGGCGATGAGCAGCGGCGGAACGGCGGCGGTCAGGATCGCCAGCACGACCACGATCGGCGTGTAGTAGCCGGAGAACCGGTCGACGAACTGCTCGGTGTCGGTCTTCTTCGCCTGTGCTCCCTGCACCATCTCGATGATCCGCGAGAGGGTGGAGTCCGACGCCACCGACGTGACCCTGACCTCGAGATAGCCCTCCTGGTTGATCGCGCCGGCGTACACCTCGTCGCCCGCGGCCTTGTCGACGGGAACGCTCTCGCCGGTGATCGGCGACTGGTCGACCGCGCTCACGGCTTTTGCTCGCGGGCTCCGCTCGCTCGCATGACCCGAGGAGCGAAGCTCCTCGCTGTCGCCGTTCGCTCGCGGGATCTTCGATCCCGCCCTGCTCTCGCCCTCGACGACCGTCCCGTCGAGGGGGATCTTCTCGCCGGGGCGCACGATCACGGTCTCGCCCACTTCGATCTCCGCCGTGGGTACGGTCACCTCCGCGCCGTCGCGCCTGACGGTCGCCTCGTCCGGGGAGAGCGCCATCAGTTCGCGCAGGGAATCGCGCGCCCGGTCCATCGCGTACTCCTCCATCAGCTCGGCGATGCTGAAGAGGACGGCCAGCGTCGCCGCCTCGACGAAGTAGCCGATGGCCGTGGCGGCGACGATCGCCGTCCCCATCAGCAGGTCGATGTCGAGGCTCCGATTCCGCGCCGAGTAGTAGCCGCTGTGGACGACCGGGATCCCGCTGGTGACGACGGCTCCGAGGAACAGGACGGCCCCGATCGAGAGCGGATAACCGAGGACGCTGGCCACCGTGACGTTCTGTGCGGTGAGGAGGAACTCGAAGAGGAGACCGAACACGACGAACACCGCCCCGATCCACGTCTTGATCGCGCGGGGACTCGTCCAGACCTCGGCGGGGGGCGCGACGTCGACGCCGCCGGACCGGTCGTCCTCCTCCGGTTCGCTGCCTCCTAGCACCTCGTAGCCCGCGTTCTCGATGGCCGCGACCACGTCCGCCTCGTTGGCACGCTCCGGATCGTACGTCACCGTGGCCGTACCGGTGGTCGGCTGGAGGACGGCGTCGACGACGCCATCGACGCGCTGAAGGCTCTTATCGACCTTCTGCGCGCACGAGGGGCAGTCCATGTCCGGGACGCCGAGGCGGACTGACCGCTCGCTCGTCCGCCCACCCTCGCCCACTCGGCCCGCCGCAGCGTCGTTCCCGCTCATTACTCCCTCGTAGGGCGGTGAGGCGGATAGGGGCTCGGTTGGAACGTTCCAACTCCCGGCCCGTCTACAGCGCCGGCGTCGGCTCGTCCGCCGACCCGTCGCCGACGTATCGGCTCATCACGTGGGCCTCGGCTCGGCGCAGGCGGTACGTGAGCGTCGAGCGGGGCACGCCGAGACGGTCGGCCAGCTCGCTCACGTCGACCGCCCGCGGCGTCTCGTAGTAGCCGTGATCGACGGCGGCCTTGAGCGCCTCGCGTTGCTCGGGCGGCAGGCCGTCGATCCCGGGGGAGGCGTCTGAGGCCGACGCCGCGGCCTGCGCCTGCGTCACCCGGCGCACCTCCAGTTGGGCACAGTCGCCGACGGCGGCCTCGAGGGCATCGAAGAAGGCTCGTAGGTCCCCTGCCCCGGAGTGGATGATGCGCCACGTGTACTCGCGCCCCTCGTTGCGCGTCTCGAACAGCACGCCGTCGCCGAGGTGGTCGAGCGCGATGTGGGGGACGGACGCACAGGCGGGCGTACGCTCCCAGTACGAGTAGAGGACGAGCGTGTCGTCGGTGTGTTCGAGCACCTCGGTCCGCTGGGTGGCCGCACAGTCCTCGGCGGCGAGGCAGTCGGCGTAGTAGTCGGCGGTCAGAACGGTCCGCTCGATGGCCGCGAGCGCGGCCGGCGGTCCGGTGGCGTGGTCGACGCGCCAGAGGCTCTCGGCGGTGGCATGCAGCGACAGGGAGCGGATCCGGGCGTCGGGGTGGTCTGCCAGCGCGTCCGCCACCGCGTTGCACCCGGGCTCGTAGTCGAGCGTGAAGACGAGCTCGCGCATGTCCGGCGGTAGGACTCGTACGGATATAACGGGCGGTGTCGCCGAGCGCTCGGCCACGCCCGGCGCCTCGACTCGAAGCCTTCCACGCCGAAGCGAGGTCCCGACGTGCCGTCCGACCGTACTCGCTTTCGCTCGATCAGCCGACGCCGTAGCCCTCCTCCTCGAGCAGCCCGTTGAGGTCGGCCCGAACCCGCTCGCCCGTCTCCCGGTCCGGGGCCGTCGTCACGACGCGGTTCTCCTGAACGCTCGAACCGTTACGCAGGAGGAGCCGGACGTTGCCGTTCTCGCCCGCGCGGGTGGCCTTCGCGCGCAGCCCCGACTGCGAGCCGCTGCCGCCGGCATCGATCGGGCCCGGGATCACCTTCTTCACGTGAGGGTGGCCCGCGACGAGGTGGATCACCTTCATCCCGGAACGGCCGCCGATCAGCGTCGAGTGGCTGCCGCCGATCCGTTCCTCGGGAGGGGTCTCGACCACCGCGAGCGCGGGCTCGCCGTGGCGCTCGATCACCGTCTCGACGGGGTCCTCGCCGTCGACGCGATAGAAATCGTAGTGGAGCTGGCGGCGGATCTCGGCGAGCACCTCGCGGTCGCCCGCGGCGTAGACCGCCTCGGGGCGCTTTCGCTGGATCTCGTCGGCCACCCGACCCGCGAAGTTACGCCGCTCGACCACTTCGGCGGGGTCGCCCGACTCGGGGACGGTGGTGATCGTCGTCCGCCCGAGGATCTCCTCGCCGTCGAGCATCGTCAGCTCGACCCGGTCGCGGGCGATCTCACAGACCACGCCGTCGGCGTTCGCCGAGCGACAGACCAGACAGTAGTCGCCCGGCTTCTCGAGCGCCGAGTGGCAGTGACGGCACCGCATCGGTCGTAGTACGCCGTTCCGGAGGTAAAACCCGACCGTTTCCGACAGCGGTTCAAACGGGGCGCCCAGTTCGAGAATATGGAGCTTCCACCGATCGGCCTCGGGACGATGGGGATCGACGATCCCGAGACGATCACGCGGGCGATCGACCTGGGCTATCGACACCTCGACACCGCCCAGATCTACGAGAACGAGCGCGTCGTCGGCGAGGGGATCGCCCGCGCCGACGTCGACCGCGATGAGCTCACCGTGGCGACGAAGGTCTGGGCCGACAGCCTCGCGCCCGAGGACGTCCGGCGAACCACCCTGGAGAGCCTCGATCGCCTCGGTCTCGACTCGGTGGAGCTGCTCTACGTCCACCGACCGATCGAGGCCTACGACCCCGAGCGGACGCTGCCGGCGTTCGACGCGCTCCGCGAGGAGGGCCTGATCGAGGAGGTCGGCGTGAGCAATTTCACCACCGAGCAGCTCGAGGAGGCCCGAACGATCCTCGACTCGCCGATCGTCGCCCACCAGGTCGAGTGCCATCCCCTCTACCGCCAGCGCGGGCTCCGCGAGTACGCCCGCGAGGCCGGCCACGTGCTGGTCGCCTACTCGCCGCTCGCCCAGGGGGCGGTGTTCGACGTTCCTGAACTCCGCGAGATCGCCGAGAAGCACGACTCGACGCCGGCGGCGGTGAGCCTCGCGTGGCTCGCGGGCCTCGAGAGCGTGGTGACGATCCCGAAGGCCAGCGACGAGGACCACCTAGAGGCGAACCTCGCGGCTCGTGAGCTGGAGCTGGACGAGGAGGACGTTACACGGATCGAGAAGATCGATCGCGAGGAGAAGCTCTTCGAGTAGGCCCGCGGTCTCGTCGAGCCGACGGGGCTTCGTTCCGTGCCGTTCGATCGAGCCGCGCCCAACGGGCCGGGCGTCCGCCATCTCAACCTTCAAACCCGTCGGCCCGGTAGCTCGAGCGAGTGGACGGGAACGACGGACTCCGGGCCCGCGTTCTGGCGGTCTGGCGGCGCGTGTTCGCCCTCTCGTGGCCGGTGATGGCAGAGCAGGTCCTGCGGACCCTGATGCGCACGACCGACGTGATCGTCGCGGGTTTCTTCTCGCCGGCCGCCGTCGCCGCGGTCGGCCTCGCGGACGTCTACGCCCGGCTCCCGCTCTGGGTCGGCCTCGGCGTCGGCGACGGCGCGATCGCGCTCTCGAGCCAGGACACCGGCAGCGGCGCGCACGCGAACAGGAACCAGGCCGTCTCGACGGCGCTCGCGCTCGGCACCCTCGTCGGCCTTCCCTTCGTGCTGTTCGGACTGCTGTTCAGCTACGGCGCGATCGAGCTCCTGGGCGCAGAACGCGAGGTCGTCCGGATCGGCGGGCTCTACCTGGCGGTGGTCCTCCTCTCGGCGCCCGCCTACCACGTGCTGTTGATCGCCTCGCGCTCGATCCAGGGCACGGGCGACACTCGAACGCCGATGTACGTCAACGGTGCCGCAAACGTACTGAACATCGCCGGGACGATCTCGTTCGCGTTCGGACTCGGGCCCGTCCCGGAGCTCTCGGTGCTCGGCATCGCGGTCGCGACCGCCGTCTCGGACAGCCTCGCGGCGCTGGCGCTCGTCGCGGTCGTCGCGAGCCCGCGAGGCGAGCTCTCGCTCGTCCGGCCAGCCGACCTCACGATCGCGAGACAGCTCGTGAGGATCAGCGCGCCGCGGGTCGCCGAAGGGGTGACGGAGCTGATCGCCGAGTTCCCCTTCAACGCCGTGTTGCTCGCGTTCGGTACGGAGGTGAACGCGGCCTACCACATCGGCCGGCGGATGGAACAGCAGCTCGCCTCGCCGCTCTCGCGGGGCTACGGCACCGCCGCGAGCATCCTCGCCGGTCAGTCGCTTGGCCGCGGCGAGCCCGAGCGGGCGTACTTCGACGGCTGGGCGGCCGCCGCGCTCGCCGTGCTCACCGTCGGCGGCCTCGGCCTCGTCCTCGTCGCGGGCGCGGAGTGGTTCGTCCTCGCCTTCACCCGCGACCCGACGACGCTCGACTACGCGGTCGGCTTCGCGCGCGCCTACGGCGTCGCGGCGTTCCTCATCGCGCTCTACGTGGTGATCGCCGGCTCGCTTCGCGGGGGCAGCGAGACGCTCTCGCCCTTTCTCGCGAAGCTCACGGGGACCGCCCTCTTCCTGCTCGGGACCGCCTACGTCTTCGGCATTCGACTGGAGTACGGCGTCGTCGCCGCCTACGTCGCGATCGTCGCTGACTTCGCGTGGCGCAACGTCGTCGTCGGATCGGTCTACTACCGGCGTAACTGGCTCGATCGAGGCGCCGAGATGATGCACGACCGGGGGAGCGTCGGGGACGAGGACTAACCCTGGCGGCGGTGGAGCCAGAGCGCACACACGAGGGCGACGAGCCCGCAGGCGGTGGCGATGGCGAACGCCACCCGGTAGCCGGTCGCGGTGTAGACCCGTGCGCCGTCGACGACCTCGCCGGTCCAGTAGGCGTCGAGCGCCCAGCCCATCACCGTGGGGAGGACCGCCGCGCCGAGGAAGGCGGTACCGTTGATCGTGCCGGTCGCGATGCCGCTCGCCGCCGCCGGGTGGCGCTCCTTCATCATCGTGTAGCTCAGCACGAACCCGCCCATCAGTGAGCCGACGAGGAAGTAGGCAATCGCGACCACTACCAGGGGCGGGTCGCCGACGACGGCGATGACCGCGAGCGCGACGGTGTAACCGGTCCCGCTGGCGATCATCAGCTCGGTTCGGCGACCGATGCGATCCGAGAACCAGCCGATCGCGGGCGGGCCGACCATCACGCCGACGCTCCCCAGCAGCGTGAACACTGACGCGTAGGCCACCGAGACGCCGTAGGTCTGGACGACGTAGGGGATCCCCCAGAGCCCGAACAGCGTGAGGTTCAATCCAGTGATGCAGAACAGCATGAGGCTGACGACCCACGTCCAGCGGTCGCGAAGCACCCTCGCGACGTGCTCGCGGACCTCGGCCATCGAGGGCGTCGGACGTTCAGGAACGCCTTCGATCGGGGGGAGACCGGCCCGCTCGGGCGAGTCACGGACGAGGGCGAGCGTGAGACCGGCGAACGCGAGCCCGACGGTACCGAGCGACGCGATCGTGGTCCGCCAGCCGGCGGTCCCGACAACGAGCGCGAGCGGCGTCGTCGCCAGCACGCCCCCCACGCCCGAAATCGCGAACGAGAGGCCGGTCACCGTCGCGAACTCGTCGGCGCGAAACCAGTTCGCACAGAACTTCAGGATCGAGACGAAGATCACGCTCCCCCCGAGGCCGATCAGCGTCCGTGCGGCGAACGCCATCGGATAGGAGCCGGCGAGCGCGAACCAGATCCCCCCGAGACTCATCACGAACGCGCCCGCGGCCGCCGTCAGCCGGGGTCCGACGCGATCCGCGAGCACGCCAGTCGGGATCTGCATGAGCGCGTAGACGTAGAAGAAGGCGGCGTGGAGCGTTCCCAACTGCGCGCCGCTGAGGGCGAACGCCGCCATCAGCTGCTCGGTGATCACCGCCGTCGAGAGCCGATAGACGTTGACGAGCAGAAAGACGACCGCAAGCGTCCCCCAGAGGAGCCAGCGGCGGACGTTCGGGTCGCGGAGACGGCTGCTCACGCGGCCAGTCGATCCCCGCGGACGGAAAGCGTTCGGTATCCGGAAATCGCTCGACTGGTCCCCTCGGGACACCGTATGAGGAGATCTCACGACTGCTTTCACCCTGTTAACGGCTGGAGTCCGTAGAGTGAGTGGTATCCGAACAGACAGTCGACCCGATCCTGGCAGCCACAAACGTATTATCGCCGGCTTCTCTCTACGTCACATGATTCTCTATGACGCTGACAGGTCTGGAAGTCCTGAGATGTTCCTCCTCGGGATCGTGGTTCTCCTCGGCATCGGGTTCACAGTCTATATTCTGGATCGAGTGATTCTATCATGACGGTGTGGTCCGTTGCTAAAGGGTGTATTCCGGACTTCACTGCAGCGTTTCAGTTCGCGTCTTTCATCGACCTGATCGACTCGAAGAGCGGTCATGGCGGAGATCGCGGGTTATGGCGGACTCTTGAACAGAGAGGTCCACGACCTCAAGGCTGAGTTCCTCGAGAAGGGGAGTTCGCCCAGTCCGTGCAGAACCATTCAGTTCAGCCGCCAGAGCGAGTAGTTCAGGACGGCGGCGAAGCTCACCCACGTGAAGTACGGAACGAGGAGGAGAGCCGCACGCCGATCCACGCGGTCGAAGGCGACGATGGTGGCGACGACCAGCACCCACAGCGCGAGGATGATCCCGAGCGCCGCGAGCGGCGCCTGCAGCGTGAAGAACGTCGGCGACCACGCCACGTTGAGGACCATCTGTAAGGCGAAGACGCCGAGCGCGCCGATCAGGTTTATCAGTACGGCGGCGACGAGCGCGCCCAGCAGTTCGCGCCGCCCGATCCGCATGCTCCTGCCCGAGATCTCCGACATGCCAGTCAGTCGGGTCCACACGACAATGAAGCTACTCTCAGCCGAGCTCTCGAGGATCGCCCTTCAGGTACTCGCGGAGCAGGACGGTCGCGTACGAGCCGCTCGGCAACGAGAACGAGAAGGTGAGGGGATCGCGGTCGACCGACAGATCGGTGGTGAGCAGGATCGCGCGCCGGGTTCCGGTGGAGTCGAACTCGCCGGGTAGGTCGAAATCGGACGGGGAGATTCCCTCGTCCTCGAGCACCGCACGTTCAATCTCGCCGGGTTCGCCCTCGCCGAGTTCGGTCTCCGTACCGACCAGCGGCGCGGTGACGAACGCCCTGTTCCGGGCGAGGTGGCGGTTGATCGTCTCGACGCGATTCTCCGTGACTCGCTGGGTCCGATCGGGATCGGGCCAGGCGAACCCCTCGGGAGCGTCCGCATCGCCGAAACAGACCACGTCGCCCGCGACGGCGCGGTCGAACGGCAACCCCCGCTCGAGGCGCTCGCTCAGGATCCGGTTGAACAGGTAGGACTGAGCCGCGTTGACGAACAGCCGCTGGAGGTTCGAGGGGACGGCCTCGAGCGCCTCGCGAAAATCGGCCTCGTTTTCGGCCCCGTTCTCGACCAGCCGATGGAGCATCGAGCGCTCGTAGCCCAGTTTGCGCGGGAATCGCTCGAGCGCGCCCCGCCAGTCCTCGCCACCCTCCGATGCGTCACGTACCTCGCGCTCGACGTACGCCCGCGCCTCCTGGGTGTCCTCGGGTTCGGCCTCGCGCGGGTCGCCGAGATACGCCAGTACGGCTCCGCGCCAGTCGCCGCGGGCGACGGCGAGGCCGACCTCGTGGGTGACGGGCCGACGGCTGCCGAATCGCTGCTGGCCGAAGTAGTTCGGTACTCCAACCGAACCGCCGCCGAACTCGCGGAGCTGGTCGGTGATCGGATCGACGTGCTCCGGCCTGTCGACGCCATCGACGCGGATCTCGAACTCGTTGCCCGCCAGATCGCCGAACTCGAGCGCTCGACCCGCCCGACCGACGACCTCGATCTCCGCGCCGCGAACCTCGGGCAACTCGTCCGGATCGCCCTTCCGAACGCTGAACAGCTGGGTGGTGATCGCGCGCTTGTCCTTCGTCCCCGCCCACGAGACCCGCTCGCGGCTGATCCCCATGGCGTCGGAGAGCCGTGAGGCGAAGTCGTTGGTGTCCCAGCCCTCGAGGGTGGCGCGGATCACCAGATGCGGGTAGGCGTCGGAGCCAGCGTCGGCAGGTTCGACGTCGAACGCCTCGATCTCGCGCACCCGGAAGTCCGCGTTCCGGTCGCGGATCCGCCCGCCGATCCCCGGATCGCGGCTCACGTAGTACGCGATGCCGACCTCGCGCTCGATCGGGTGTCCTTGAGGAAGCCGGTCGCCGTCCATACCGCGATTCCTCGGTCTGGGCGGATAACCCCCTCGGAGCGTTCGTTCGGGCCGACCACACAACCCTTATCGCCCGGTCGCGAGCACGGGAACCATGCACGTAGTCATCGTCGGCGGCGGCGTGATCGGGACGAGCCTCGCCGCCGCGCTGGGAGATCGGACCGAGGTGACGCTGCTCGAACGCGGTGAGCTCGGGGGCGGAACGACCGCCGCATCGATGGCGATGCTCCACCGCCAGCAGGTCCCCGTCAGTGCCTACGACCAGCGTCTTCGCCGGTTCGCCCGCGAGGGGTACGACTCGATCGACGGCTCACCGACGGAGATCGGCTCGCTCTACGTCGCCGAAAGCGAGGGGTTCGCCGCCGAGCTCCGTGAAGCTGAAGAACGGCTGAACGAGGAGGGAGTCGACACGCGGTATCTGGAGCCCGTCGACCTCGACGAGTTCGGGATCGCCCCCTCGGAAGTCGCCGGCGGGATGTACACGCCGGAGGAGAGGTACTTCGAGCCCGAGGAGCTGGTCGCACGGTTCGCAGAACGGGCGCGCGACGCCGGCGTCGAGATCCGGACCGGCGTCGAGGTGACCGACGTCGACCCCGGCGAGGGCGTCGTCGCCGATGGCGAACGGATCGACGCCGACGCCGTCGTGAACGCCGCGGGGCCGTGGGCGCCCGAGATCGACCATGCGGTCGATCTCGAGTACCCGCTTCGCCACACCCGCGGGCCGATCCTCTCGCTCGAGACCGGCGCGGATCGTCCGGAGCCGTTCTCCCTGTTCGAACGCGGATCGTACTGTCGAAGCCGCCCCGAGGGGCTGTACGTCGGCCGTTTCGCCACCGACTACGGCGAGGGTGAACGCCTCGATCCCGACGCCACGCTGGAGGTTGACGACGCTTTTCGCGACGCGGTGGAGGACTTCGCGTCCGCCGTTCCGGCGATCGAGGGGGCGCCCACGGCGGAGGAGTGGGTCGGGGTCCGGACGGTCACGCCCGACGGCCATCCGCTGGTCGGCGAGACCGAGGTGGAGAGCTACTTCGTCGCGACGGGCATGAGCGGGCTGGGCGTCACCCTCGCGCCGGCGGTCGCCCGGCTGCTCGCGGATCTGCTCGTCGAGGGAACCCGTAACGACCTGCTGGAACCGCTCGATCCCGGCCGATTCGGCGGGAAGTAGAGGTTTATCTCCCATGCCGGCCCCAGGCGGGGCCACCCGTGGCCCACCGAACGCTGCTAGCCCGAAGGCGGGAGAACGGCACCTACGACGTCTTTCGCCTCCGAGACCGATCCGACCGACTCGATCCCGGCGAGCCGATAGCGACCGCGCTCTCGTTCGACGCCGTGTTCGATCACGTCGAGTTCGCTCTCCACGAGTTCGTCGTCGTCGAGGACGGGGCGCGGACGACCTACCTCGTCGTCCCGTTCTCGATTCCGACCGCGGATCGCAGGCGGCCGGCCGGCGGCGCCTGCGTCGCGCTCCGTCCGGAGGCGGGCCTGAGCGAGGAATACCTTCACGGGTGGGTCCACGCGACCAAGGAGGCCCTCGGCGACGCGATCGAGCAGGGCCTGGTGGCCGAGCGCGAGGCGATCGTCTATCTCGAGGAGAGAGTGAGGGGGTTCGAGGGAACGACCGAGGTGATCGTGCCGTAGGGCGGCACTTTTCACCCCACGGCGACTACCATCGAGGGTGACGACGACCGAGGAGTTCGGACCGATCGCCCTCTCCGGACCGAGCGCGGAGGAGGCGCGCACGCGACTCGAGGCCGCGATCGATCGAGGGGCACTCGTAACGGTCTTCGGCCGGTGTAGCGTCGAGTACGACGGCCGCGCATCGAGTTCGCTCGAGTCGGGCGACCGACACCTGATGCTCAAGCCCGACGGGACGGTGCTGGTTCACACTGCCGAGGGACAGAAGCCGGTGAACTGGCAGCCGCCGGGCTGCACACACGAGGTGCGCGGCGACGACGGCCACGTGGAGATACGTAGCCTGCGGTCGAACCCGGACGAGGAGTTGCTCGTCCGTTTCGAACGGATCGACCACCTCGCCACGTTCGACGCAGGCGAGAGCGCGGAGCTCTCGGTCTCGGGCACCGAAGCCGACCTCAAACGGCGAATCCTGGAGGAGCCCGAGCTGATCGAACCCGGCTTCCGGCCGCTCGCGACCGAGCGCGAGACGCCGGCGGGCGCGGTCGACGTCTACGGGGAGGACGCGGATGGCGCGGTGGTCGTGCTCGAACTGAAGCGTCGACGGGTCGGCCCCGACGCGGTCGGGCAGCTCGACCGCTACGTCGGCGCACTCGAACGCGACCTCCACGC
Organism: Halalkalicoccus sp. CG83; assembly: GCF_037081715.1. Taxonomy (NCBI): domain Archaea; kingdom Methanobacteriati; phylum Methanobacteriota; class Halobacteria; order Halobacteriales; family Halalkalicoccaceae; genus Halalkalicoccus; species Halalkalicoccus ordinarius. The sequence continues at coordinate 502,331 of NZ_JAZDDH010000002.1, read as the reverse complement.
GGACGTCGAGATTCGCGGGGTGCTGGTCGCGCCCTCGGTGACCGACCGGGCGCGACGGCTGCTCGCGACGAAGGGACTGGAGTTCGTCTCGCTGGCGCCCGCCCCCGAGACCTAATCGAGCTCGCGTTTGAGCCGATCGAGCGTCGTCAGCGCCTCGATCGGCGTCAGGTTGGCGACGTCGATCCCGCGGAGCTTCGCCGCGAGCTCGCCGTCGGCGTCGGCACGTTCACCGTCGTCGGAGACCGGGTCCGGGCCGGCGTCGGCCGATTGCCCGCCGTCGCCGAGCGCTTCCCCTCGATCCTCGACGAGGGCGTGTGAACGCGAGACCACGGCGTCGGGGACGCCCGCGGCGCGTGCGACCTCGATCCCGTAGGAGGCGGTGGCCGCCCCCCGCGAGACGTCGTGTCGAAAGGTGACGCCGTCGTCGGTTCGCGTCGCGGAGAAGTGGAGGTTGAACGCACAGTCGAGGCGTTCGGCGAGCTCGGTGAGCTCGTGGTGGTGGGTCGCGAACAGCGTCATCGCGCCCAGTTCGTCGTGGACGTGCTCGGTGATCGCGCGGGCGATCGCGAGCCCGTCGGCGGTGCTCGTCCCCCGGCCGACCTCGTCGAGCAACACCAGCGAGTTCTCGGTCGCGCCCCTGAGGATGGTCGCGAGCTCGCGCATCTCGACCATGAACGTCGACTGGCCGCCGGCGATGTCGTCGCTCGCGCCGACGCGGGTGAACACCCGATCGACGACGCCGATCCGCGCCGCGCTCGCGGGGACGAAGCTGCCCAGCTGGGCGAGGACCGCGATCAGCGCGACCTGGCGCATGTACGTCGACTTTCCGGACATGTTCGGACCGGTGATGACGGCGATGCGTTCCTCGGGACGGAGATCGATCCCGTTGGGGACGAACGACGCCTGGGTGCGCTCGACGACCGGGTGACGCCCGCCCTCGATCTCGATACCCGTTCCCGGCTCGGCGATGTCGGGGCGGCGATAGCCGTACTTCGCGGCGACCTCCGCGAGCGAGACCAGCGCGTCGAGCGTCGCGAGCGTGTCGGCGAGCGCCTGGACCCGTTCGGCCTCGTCCGCGACCTCCGCGCGGACCTCGGCGAACAGCTCGTACTCGAGGTCGTCGGCCCGGCCCTCGGCGGTGAGAATCTCGTCCTCGCGGCGCTTGAGCTCGGGCGTGTAGAACCGCTCTGCGTTCTTCAGCGTCTGCCTGCGGTTGTAGTCGTCGGGGACGCCGTCCAGGTTGGGGTTCGTCACCTCGATGTAGTAGCCGTGGACCTGGTTGAAGCCCACCTTCAGCGAGTCGATCCCCGTCCGCTCGCGCTCGCGTTCCTCGAGCGAGTCGATCCACTGTTTGCCGTCGCGCTCGGTCTCGCGCAGCTCGTCGAGGCGCTCGTCGTAGCCCGGCGCGATCACGTCGCCCTCGGTGATCTCGATCGGCGGGCTCTCCTGGATCGCGCGCTCGATCAGCCCGCGGACCTCCTCGAGGTCGTCAAGCCCCGCTCGCAGATCCGAGAGCGAGCCGCTCTCGACGCCGTCCATCGCCTCGCGGATCTCGGGGACGACGTCGAGGGTGTCCTTCAGCGCGCGGAGGTCGCGGGCGTTCGCCCGACCGCGGGAGATCCGCGCGATCAGCCGCTCGATGTCGTACACCCGGGAGAGGAGGTCGTGGACCTCCTCGCGGGCGCCGACGAGCGTCGTCCACTCCTCGACCGCGTCCAGCCGGGCCTCGATCCGGCCGGGATCGAGCAGCGGGCGGCGGAGCCAGTCGGTGAGTCGCCGCCGTCCGAGCGCACAGGCCGTCTCGTCGAGCACGCCCAGGAGCGTGTGTTCTGCGTCGCCATGGACCGCCCGGCGCTCGAACAGCTCCAGGCTCCGGAGCGCGACCCGATCGAGCAGCATGTACTCGCGAGGCTCGTACCGGGTGAGGTGGTTGAGGTAGTCGAGGCGACCGTGCTCGTCCGCGTCGTCGGCCTCGGCGCCGCCGCGGGTGTACTCGGCGTAGGCCAACAGCGCGCCACAGGCGCGGATTTCCGCGTCGCTCGCGAGGCGTTTCTCGGGGATACCGAAGTACGAATCGAGGCGCTCGCGGGCGGTCTCGGGGTCGAACGCCGAGGGGTCGTACGGCGTCACCATGCAGTCGGGATCGAACCCCTCGAAATCCTCCGGAACGTCGGGGCCGACGATCGCCTCGGCGGGGGCGAAGCGGCTGATCTCGTCGCGGATCGTCTCGGCCGACTCGGAGCCGGTGGCGACGAAATCACCCGTCGAGACGTCGAGCAGCGCGAGGCCGTACTCCCGATCGCCTAGCGATGCGTCGGTCCCCGCTCCGGCTTCGTCCGTGGATCCGACCGCGAGCGCGGCGACGTAGTTGTTGTCGTCGCCCGCGAGCAGTTCGTCCTCGGTGAGCGTTCCCGGCGTGACGATCCGGGTGACGGCACGGTCGACGACGCCACTGGCCTCCTCGGGGTCCTGGATCTGGTCGGCGACCGCGACCCGATATCCGGCATCCAGCAGCGTCTCGATATACGATTCGGCGCTGTCGATCGGGATGCCGGCCATCGGGTACGTGCCGGTCGAGTCCTCGCGTTTGGTCAGCGTGATCTCGAGTAAGCGCGCGGAGGCCTCCGCGGCCTCGCAGAACGTCTCGTAGAAGTCGCCCACCTGAAAGAGCACGAGCGCGTCGTCGTAGCGCTCGCAGAGATCGCAGTACTGGCGCATCATCGGCGTCAGGTCCTCGTGGCGCTCCCGCATCTTCTGGGGTGCGCCGAGCGCCGCGTCCATGGGTGTAATCCAGAGCCCGCGAGCCGATATACCCTTGGAAACGCTCGGGCGGAGATACGTTCTCCGCCCGAACGAGTGGCGGGAGAACCGCTCTCAGGCCTCTGTCTCGAACAGGCCGCCGAACGCGTCGAGGAGCTGCTTTCTCGCTTCGAGCGTCTGCTGCGGCGAGCCAGCAAGGGCAGCCGTGAGACCTACCCCCGTTCGACCCCTTCGTCCGACTATGAACGATCCCTCCACGAAACCGATCCGCGCGGAGACGGGCGCGGAGCTCGACGCGCTGGTCGAGGAACACGATCTGGTCCTCGCGGAGTTCTACACGAAGGGCTGTGCGAGGTGTAACGCGATCGAGCCCGTACTCGGCAACGTCGCGCGGGCGACCGACGTGACCGTCGTCATGATAAACCCCGTGACCGACCTCTCGCTGGTCGAGGAGTACGACGTCACGAGCGTTCCCGCGCTCGTGTTGTTCGAGGACGGCGAACGGGTGGGCCATCTCACCGAGGGGTTCCAGGGGACCGAGGAGCTCCTCGAGTTCGTCGAGGAACACACCACTCGAGGGACGAAGGCGGCCGTGGCTGAGGAGAACTAAACCGACCGTCGGGAGGGGACGGAGCGCCGAGCCGACCGAAGCGCGGACGGCGGCGCACGCATGCCATTCGGACCGTCGATTCGTGCCTTCGAGAATCGTCGCTACCCGGGTCCGGATTCAGACGCCCTCGACGAGCCGCTTCAGGTGCTCGGGCGGTACCGCACCGCGGGCGGCCTGCCCGTCGTAGGCGAATGTCGGCACGCCTGTCACGCCGCGCCGCTGGGCCTCGGCGAAGCGTTGGTCGATGCGTTCCGCGAGCGCCTCGTTCTCGGTGGCCTCGCGGATCTCCTCGGCGTCGAGTCCGGCCTCCTCCGCGAGGTCGGCGAGCACATCGGGGTCGCCGATGTCCCGGCCCTCCTGCCAGAGCGCCGCGTAGATCGCCTCGTCGAACGCCCGCCACTGCTCGGGGTGTTCCTCCTTGACGTGAAACGAGGCGAGCTGGGCGGGAAGCGAGTCGACCTCGGTCGCGATCTCCTGGGCCATCTCGGCGTCGTAGCGCTCGCGCAGGCGGCGGACGTTCTCCTTCGCCTGTGCGTAGTACTCCTCGTCCTTGCCGTCGTCGGCGTCGTGGTCGATCTCCCCGTTGGGGCCGCGCTTGCCGCTTCGCAGGTCGAAGGGGTGCCAGTCGAGTTCGAGGGGTTCCTCGCGCGTCTCCTGATAGCGTTCGAGCGACTTCCGCCCGAGGTAACAGAACGGACAGACGTAGTCGGCGTAGATCGTGAGTCGGTCCTCGTCGGCCTCGGTCGTTCGATCCGCGTCGGTGGTCTCGCTCATGGACGCTCTTGGCCGTCCACGCCTAAAGGGAGTCGGATAGCCGAACCTGACGATCAGTACAGCGAGAGGTGGCCCGTCACCCGATCCACGCGGTCGTCCGCCGCCGGCCCGACCGCGAGCGCGGTCACCGTACCGGATTCGAGCTGGGTGTGACCCGCGTCGCGGATCACCGCGTGGGGGACGCCCTCACGCTCCGCGCGGTCGGCGAGTTCGAAGATCTCCTTCTCGCCCGAGGCCTTCAGGACGACCTTCTTCTGGCCGCCTCCCTTCCAGTCCTTGCGTGCACCCGGATCGGTGTCCTCGTAGGCCGACAGCGAGGCGTGGGCGACCTGTGCGGCGAGCTTTCCCTTTCCCATCCCGATGTCGGTCCGTGCGACGATCGCCTGTTTCATGTTCGGATGCAGTCGGAGCGAGGGTAAAGCGGTGGCTACTCGCGCCCATCGAGAAGATTTACACCACCCCACTCGTTGGTTCGGACATGATCCTCTCCGACGCCGACATCGTCCGTCGCCTGGAGGAGGGCGACCTGGTCGTCGAGCCGCTCGACGACCCCTCACTCCAGATCCAGCCCGCGAGCGTCGATCTCCGGCTCGGCCGGGAGTTCCTCGAGTTCCAGCGCACCAACATCCCCTGTATCCATCCCGGAAGCGAGCGCGAGGTCGAGGAGTACGTCACCGAGAGCGTCGTCGAGGAGGGCGAGGAGTTCATCCTGCATCCCGGCGACTTCGTGCTCGGCACCACCAAGGAACGGGTGGAGATCCCGAACGACCTGCTCGCCCACGTCGAGGGGCGCTCCTCGCTCGGACGGCTCGCGATCGTCGTCCACGCCACCGCGGGCGTGGTCGATCCGGGCTACCGCGGCCAGATCACGCTCGAGCTCTCGAACCTCGGGACGGCGCCGGTGGCCCTCACCCCCGAGATGCGCATCTCGCAGCTGATCTTCACCGAGATGAAGAGCGCCGCCGACCGACCCTACGGCGCCGAACGCGGCTCGAAGTACCAGGACCAGACGGGACCGCAGGCCTCGCGGATCCAGGGCGACCTCGAGTTCGGGGGCGACCAATGAGAGCATCGGAGCGCCGCGAGGACGCGCGAGTCTCGCCGACGAGCTCGGCCGAGTTCGGAGGCGATCGGGGATGAAGTTCGCCGAGGAGGTCGTCGTCGAGGAGTTCCTTCCTACCTTCCGCTCGATGCTCGCCGAGGAGCTACGGGAGCGGGGGCTGACCCAGATCGAGGTCGCCGAAACGTTGGGGATCAGCCAGAGCGCCGTCTCGAAGTACGCCCACGGCGAGGTGGCGCGGCGGGAGGCGTTCATCGAGGACGAGCGCGTCCGGGAGCTGATCGAGCGCGCCGCCGACGGACTCGCGAACGGCGAGATGAGTCGGGTGCAGGCGCTGGTCGAGACCGAGGTGCTCATCCGCGAGCTACAGACCCGTGGCGACCTGCTCGCGGAGCTCCACGAGCGTGCGATGCCCGAACTGGCCGCCTACGAGGGCGACTTCCGGATTCACGATCCCGAGAGCGCGATCAGAACCACCGAACGCGTGCTCTCGTCGGTCCGGCGGGGGCTTCGCATCCTCGAGAACAGCAGCGGCTTCGCGGGGCTGATCCCGAACGTCGGCTCGAACCTCGTCGAGTGTACGCCCGACGCGGCGACGATCGACGACGTCGCCGGCGTGCCGGGCCGGATCTTCGACGTGAAGGGGCGGGCGACGATCCCCGGCGACCCCGAGTTCGGCGTCTCGGAACACGTCGCGAGCGTGCTGCTCACCGCCCGCGAACACGGCAGCGACGCGTGCGCCGCGTTGAACGTCCGCTACGATCCCTCGCTGGTCGCGCTGTTCGAGGACGCCGGCTACGCGGTCGTCGAGTTCGAGGGCGAGCAGTCGCTCGACCGGGCGATCGCCGACGCGCTCGAGGCCACTCCGGAGGCGGACGTGCTCGCCCAGACCGGCGGATTCGGGATCGAGCCCGTGATCTACGTACTGGCGGAGGACGCTGAGACCGCCGCGGAGAGCGTCCGGGTGCTGCTGCGATGAGCGCCCAGGCGTTCTACAGCCGGTGGGCGCGGCTCTACGACCCCGTCTCGCGGCGGATCCCGGGGGTCGCCGACGTGCGCGCTCGTACCGCGGACGCGCTCGACCTCGAACTCGGCGACACCGTCGTAGAGATGGGCTGTGGGACGGGCGCGAACCTCGGCTACCTGCGCGAGCGCGTCGGCCCCGAGGGCACCGTCGTGGGTGTGGACTTCTCGCCGGGCGTCCTCGATCGGGCGGCCGAACACGTCGCGCACAACGGCTGGCGCAACGTCCACCTCGTGCGTGGCGACGCCACCCGTCCACCGGTCGCCGAGAGCGAGGTCGACGCCGTCCTCGCGACCTTCGTCGTCGGGATGTTCACCGATCCCGTGGGCGTGGTCGAACGGTGGTGCGACCTGCTCGGATTCGGTGGACGGATCGCGCTGCTCAACGCGGCGCGGAGCCGACGTCCCTACGGCCCGCTGGTCAACGCGCCCTTCCGGGCGTTCGTCCTCGCCTCCACGCCCGGGAAGCGCCGCCGCGAGACGCCCGCCCACGAGCTACTCGACCGGCGCGTCGAGGCGGGCCACGCGGCGCTCGAGCGGCACTGCGAACGGACCGTCCACGAGGACCGACTGTTAGGTCTGCTCAGGCTGTCCGCCGGGCGCGTCCTATAACCCCTCGAACTCCGCGATCCGCTCGCGGAAGCGCTCGGGGATGGGGCTGGACTCGCCGGTCTCGGGATCGATGAACACCTGCACCGACGTCGCGGTCGCCGCCCGATCGCCGTCAGCGTGGATCTCGTACTCCATGGGGAGGCTCGACCGGCCGATCTCAGGGACGTCGATCGTCACGGTCACCGATTGTTCGAGCCGGACGGGCCGCTCGTAGGAGAGTTCGAGACGAGCCAGTACGGTCGGGACGGCGTCGAGTCCCACGTCGAGGATCCGGTGGAAGTACTCGGTGCGCGCCTGCTCGACGTAGGTCGCGTAGACGGCGTTGTTCACGTGGCCCATCGCGTCGATGTCGCGAAACCGCACCTGAATGTCGGAAGAGAACTGACTCATTCTTCATCGGAGAGTCATGAGCAGCATAACTCCCGCGATCCGACGCACCATCGTCAGCGCTATGACTCGACGGAGACAGTTCGAGTACGTGTAATAATATTCACTCATCTTGCTGACAGTGCTGCTGACGGGCGCGAACGCGAGCGCGGAGCGTCGGTCGCGATCGTCGAACGGGACCGCGAGCGCGGTCGGGAGGTGGCGGCCGAGATCGACTCGCGAAACGGCGACGGCTCGACACGCGACGTCCGCGGACTTCCGGCGGACGAGGACGGACGGCCGGACCTGCGCCCCGGTCAACGGGCGCTGTTGACCCTCTGTCCCACCGCTGTCCTCGATCGCGAACCACGGGTGCTATTAACACTGCATCCGTCGAAGGCGACGGTGAATCCCTCGTGAGTACGGTCGAATATCTGCTACCGACGCGGGGCATCGTTGCCTCGAGTACCTCGACGACGGAGCTGACCGCTCGCGCCAGCGCCGACGTCGTCGGGCTCGCTCGACGGGCCGAATCCCTCGGGTACGACGGGCTCTGGGTGGGCGACAGCGTCCTCGCGAAGCCCCGATTCGAGCCGCTCGTCACGCTCGGTACCGTCGCAGCGACGACGGATTCCGTCGAGCTGGGAACCGCGGTCTACCTGCCCGTGCTTCGCCATCCGGTCCACGTCGCTCACATGACCGCGACGCTCGACCAACTGAGCGGCGGCCGGCTCTCGCTGGGCGTCGGTGTGGGCGTCAGACCCCCCGAACGAGAGGAGATGCGACAGCTCGGGGTCGACTACGAGCGTCGAGGGGCGATGCTCAACGAAGCGCTCACGGTCGTCTCACGGCTCTGGGAGGGCACGGCGATCGATCACGCCGGAGACCACTACCGAGTCGAGGACGCGGGGATCGGGTTCGAACCGGCGAGGAAACCGCCGATCTACGTGGCGTCGGCCGCGTTCGAGCCGAGCGAGGGCTTTCCCCGGCAGATCCAGCGACGGCTCATCGAACACGGTGACGGCTGGTTACCGATCGCGATGCCGCCCGAGGAGTACGCCGCCGGCCGCACGTACATCGCGGAGCTGCTCGAAGGGACCGACCGGCCGAACGACGCGATCACGCCCGGCTACTATCTCGACGTCGTCGTCGCCGAGTCGGAGGCGACGGCGATCGAACGGGCGCGGGAGTTCTACCGCGATTACTACGGCGAACAGGTGGCCTACCGCTCCGAGCAGGCGCTCTCGAGGGCGGAGATCCGGAAACGGGGTGCGTTCGGGACCGTCGACGCGGTCGAAGAACGCGTGGCGGAGTACCTCGATGCCGGCGTCGAACGGTTCGTCGTCAGGTTCCCCGCCGGCGATCAGCGACGACAGCTTCGAGCGTTTTCGTCGGTCGCAGAGACGGTGCTCTGAGGCGGATAGCGGCGTGGTCGGGCGAGTTTAACGGTTCGCGCGACCCGCTACTCGAACGTGAGACACGCAAACGGCAAAACGGCGCACGTATTCCGTGGTTGCTAGCTCTGTGCTCGTCACGCTTCGTGGAACTCGGTGTGCTTCTCGTAAAACGGCGCGAGTGCTACTCGCTGGCTCTGCGCTCGCTACACCTCGTACCGCTCGGCGTGCCTCGCGCAGAACTCGGGCTCGCGGAGCTGTGCCTCGATCAGTTCGGGCTGGCGGTGGGCGTTGTACAGGCGACAGCGCTCGTCCTCGCAGAACGGCTCGCCGGTCTCGACGTAGTCGAGCGCCTGGAGGACGTAGCCCTTGAGCGCCTCGGTCGTGCGGGGGTCGTCGGCGATCAGGAACTCGCCCTCGACCTCGTTCTCGAGCACCTCTCGCGGCGGGGCGTCGCCCGACAGCAGCGCGTGGCGCTGTTTCTCCTGGTAGTACGCCTCGGGCTTGGCGGGCGCCTCGTACAGTCCCGGAACGGAGACGAGCGCGGGCTGGCCGAGCACGTTCACCCGCTTGTGCCACCGGCCGTCGTGGTCGCCCCAGGTGCCGATCGCGCGGTCCAGGACGGCGACGTGCAGGTGCGAGAGGTCGCGCTCGCCGTCGGGCAGCGCGTCGTTGAGCGCACGCTGGAGCTCGACGCCGTCGTAGAGCACCCCGCCCGCACGCTCGGGGTTCTCCAGAGCCCGCTCCTCGTAACGAACCACGCCGAGCATCGAGTTGCCCGTCTCGCGGTCGTAGGGGTCGAGCACGCGCGCCTCGGCGAAGCGCTCGGCGAGACCGTCGTGACGGTGGACGTCGAGGAAACGGTCGCGTACGTCCACCTCGTGGTCGGTGCGTTCACGGAGCCAGCCGGCGATCGTATCGACGTCCGCCTCGGCGGTAGGCGCCCGGTACAGCGTGATCCGATCGATCATACCATGGACTGGTACCGCCAGGTGAAACTGCGTTACGGTCGCTGTGACAGGGTAGTTAAAGCGGATCTCATCGATCCCGGCTGATCACGACTCGTCGTCGAGCGGGTCCTCCAGCTCTCCGACCACCGCCTCCATCGCGTCCGTGGCGGTCACCAGTCCAACGACCTCCTCATCCGAGAGAACGAGCGCCATCTCCTGGTGTTCCTCCTGAAACCGATCGATGACGTCGCTCACGCTGATGTCAGTGGAGACGGTCATCGGCGGCGCCGCGATCCCCTTCAGGTCGGTCTCGCCGGACCGGAGTTCGTCGATCCGGTCGAGGGCGGCCGAGACGTAGACGATCCCCCGGAAGTCCTCGGGATCGTCGCCGATCAGCGGATAGCGGTTGTGCAGTGATCCCGACAGACGATCGAGGTTCTCCGAGAGGGGGATCTCCGTCGAGAGAAAGACCACCTCCTCGGCGTCGACCATGACGTCCTCGACGGTCATGCGTCCCGCCGCGAGCGCACTGAGGACCTCCTCGCCTCGTTCCTCATCGAGGTCGCCCTCCGCGAGCACCGAGCGCATCTGGTTTCTGAGGTCGGCTCGGCTCCGGATGACGTCCTCTTCGGTCTCGAGCCACGCGCCGGTCATCTCGACGCCGAACAGTTTGAGGGTGGTTTTCGCTACCCAGTCGCCGAGCGTGATGAGCGGGGAGATCACCCGGTAGAACCAGTAGAGGGGAGTGGCTCCGTACTGACAGACCCACCGCGAGCGCTCGACACCCAGGTACGTCGGCGTCTGCTCGCCGTGGGTCAGGTGCACGAGGTTGATGATGAGGAAGGCGAGGATCGCGGCCGACCCGACGGTCGCAAGCCAGGTGCCCTCGAAGAAGGGCTCGAAGATGGCCGCCAGCGCGGGCTCGGCGACGATCCCGACCGCGATGCTCGAGGCCGTGATCCCGACCTGACAAGTGGTCAGATAGAGTTCGAGATTCTGCGTCATCTCCCACGCGCGCTCCAACCCGGGATTGCCCCCGACGAACTCCTCCTCGGTGAACTGGCGAGCACGCGTCAGCGCGAACTCGATCGCGACGAAAAACCCGTTGGTGAGGATGAGCAGGATGCCGGCGACGAGCCGCGCAGCTGTCTCTACCGTGACCATTCGGGTACGACGTGATCAGCGGCGGGGAAAGGGACTTCGGTTTCGGGCCGTCGCCCGGCGGGCTCCGAGTCGGACTCAGTCGTCGCCCGCGGTCGCCGCCGCCTGCCGGTCGGTGAGCTCGACGGGCTCGGCGTCGACCTCGAGCTCGTCGAGGGCGGCCTGGGCGGCTCGCTTGCCCGAGAGCAACATCGCGCCGAACGTCGGACCCATCCGCGGCAGGCCGTAGGTCGTCGCCGTCGCCATCCCGGTGACGATCAGGCCGGGGTGGACGAGGCCGGTGTGTTCGACGACCGCGTCCTCGCTCTCGCCGACCCACATCGAGTCGTGGCCCGGCGAGTCGTGACCCGGCGCGCCGTAGGAGTCGTCGCCGGTCTGATCCATGCCGCCCGCGTTCGCGGCCGCGTCGCCGATGCCGGGCGCGTCGAGCACGCCGCGTTCGTGGAGCTTCGTGACCGCCATCGCGTCGTGACCGGTCGCGTCGATCACCAGATCGCCCTCGACGGCGATCGGGTCGACGCAGGTGATCTCGCGCGGAAGCGCGTGGACGGGCGTCCAGTTCATCACGATGCCGCCCACCCTGTGGTCCTCGCGGATCACGATGTCGGTGAACTCGGTCATGTTCTGCATCTTCGCGCCGGCGTCACAGGCGGCCTTGATCAGCCCCGAGCACGCCTCGGGACCGTTCGCGACGTAGAGCCCCTCGGAGTCCTGGGCGGGCTTGTAGTCGACGTCCAGGTCGTCGAGGACGTCCTGGGCGGGCTGTCGGACGGTCACCTTGTTCATCAGGAAGCCGCCGAGCCAGAACCCACCCCCCAGATAGTTGTTCTTCTCGACGACCATCGTCTTCACGCCCCGCTCGGAGAGCTCCTTCGCCGCCATCAGCCCCGAGGGGCCGCCGCCGACGATGATCACGTCGCTGTCGGAGAAGTCCATGAACTCCTCGGTCCACTCCTGGCCGATCGCACGCGTTACGTCCGCCTCGCCGACGTCGCTGAACTGGTCGTACTCGCTCATACCACTAGTCAATACTACTAGGTGGTTGAAAGTCGTTGCGGTCGTCGTGGCCGTCTATCGGACCCCACGGATCAGCGCGAACAGCTCCTCGCGGTAGCGATCGGGCTCCAGCGTCACGGGATCGAGGCCGCTCGTGGGGTAGGCGCCGCCGGCGATCCGGAACTCCCCCTCGTGAACCCAGACCGCGAGCCACGCCGCGATTCCGGCCTCGAGCGTTCCCGCGTCGAACCGTGCCTCGTAGGGAGTCAGCCGCGCCCGCTCGCCCACGTCGACGAGAAGTCGGCGGCTCCGTCCCCGCTCGACGGCCTCGAAACCGCGCTCGCGCAGGTCGGCGACGAACTCCCGTCGGGCCGCCCCGAGCACCGTCGGGAACGCTGAGAGCGCGCCGATCCCGGCGGGCAGCGACGGGCGGAACGAGAGCCGGGTGGCGAAGAAGAATCGCCAGGGGAGATCAGCCGCCTCGGACGTCGCCCGGATCGCCTCGCGCAGATCGGGTCGTTCGTACAGCAGCGTGTGACCCTCGACGCGAAACGCCGGCAGCGAGAACAGCGTCTCGCTCGTTCGCTCTACCCGCCTCCAGCCGTCGTTCGAGAGGCGCTCCGCCGGGACGTCGGGATACGGATCGTCGGACATTCGTGGCGTGTCCGCGAACGGAATCGGGGACGATAATCGATCGGGATGACTCGACGTGTATATGGGCGCGGACCGCGTACGCCGGGCTAATGCGTCGTCGGGCCTTCCTCGCGTCGACAGCGCTCGTTTCGTTCGCCGGCTGTATGGGCGACGACGGAGACGAAGGGGACGGCGACGACGGCTCCGAGCAGCCCAACGACTCGGAGAACGAGTCGGACGACCCCCTCGAGGGCGAACGCGTCGAGATCGTCGAGAGCGAACTCGTCCGCGAGAACGTCGGCACCGAGGAGGAGAGCGTCGCGGTCCACGGAATCGCTCGGGTAAAGGAGGGTGTCGAGGTGAGCTACGTCGAGATCCGCGCGCTCTTCTACGACGACCAGGGTGAACTGCTCGATACGATCATCGAGCAGATCGACGAGGTCGGGCGCCACGGCGACGATCCCGAGGGCCGACGCTGGGAGTTCGAGATCGTCTATCCGCAGGTCGGCGAGGACGCCGCCGAGGTTGAGAGCTACGAACTCGAGATCGGAACCGAGCTCTGAATGGCCGACGATAGCTCGACGTCGGACGCGGTCCCGCTATCGGACGACACCTCGACCGCGACGATGGCCCGCGAGGGCTCGATCGCCTTCGGCGGCAACGTCATCAAGAAGGTCTTCGGCTTCGCCATCGTCGCGGTCATCACACGGCTCGTCAGCCCCTCGGTTTACGGGCTGTTCATCCTCGCGACCTCGATCATTCTGTTCGTCCAGGCGTTCGCGAACCTCGGACTGCCGGAGGCGATCGACTACTTCGTCCCCCAGCATCTGAGCGACGGCGAGTACGGCAAGGCCCGGGGGGTACTCGTCACCGTCACGGGGGTCGTGCTCGTCTCCTCGACGGTCGTCGCCGGGTTGGTCGTGCTCTCGGCGGACCTGATCGCGGACGCCTTCGACGAGCCCTCGCTCCGGGCGGCCCTCTGGCTGTTGAGCGCCACGGTTCCGTTCCTCGCGATCTACAACGCGCTACTCGGCAGCTTCAGCGCGATCAAACGCCTCAAGTTCCGGGTCTACATGCGCGACGTCATCCGCCCGACGGTCAGGCTGGTCACCACCGCCGCCCTCCTCCTCCTCGGCTACGGGCTGCTGGGGGTCGTCGGCGGCTATCTCGTCGGCGTCGTGGTCGCCATCTCGGCCGGACTCGTGATGCTGTGGCGCAACGCCCGCTACGTCTTCGAGGCCGACGCCGTCCGCGCCGACCCCCGGCCGCTCCTCTCCTACTCGGTGCCGCTGGCGTTCGCGGGCATCATCTACATCTTCCTCGGCCAGATCGACTATTTCGTGATCGGCTACTTCCTCGAAAGCGAGGAGGTCGGCATCTACCGCGTCGGCTACGCGCTGGCGGCGAACCTGATGATCTTCTCGGGTTCGCTCGGTCCGATATTCAAGCCGCTGATCGCGGAGGCCAAGGAGGACACGCCGGCGGTCAGAACGCGCTACCAGATCGTCACTCGGTGGATCGCCGGACTCACGCTCCCGGTCGCGATCACGATCGCGCTGGGGGCGAGCGCGTACCTCTCGGTCGTCTTCACCCCACAGTACGCGGTGGCGGCCGCCGCCGTCGTGATCCTCGCGGGCGCCAACCTGATCAGCGCCTCCTGTGGCGGCCCGGACGGAACCCTGCTGCAGGGGCTCGGCTACTCGCGCCTCGTCTTCGTCAACACCGCGCTGTTGCTCGGGATCAACGTGGCCGTCAGCGTCCTCCTCGTCCCTCGAATCGGGATCACGGGCGCCGCGATCGGCACCGCGAGCGCGCTGACCGCGAACGCGCTCGCGGCCGTCCTCGAGGCCTACCACTTCCGGGGGGTCCAGCCACTCACCGTCGAGCTGGGGAAGGTGCTGCTCTCGGCGGTGCCCGCGGCGCTGGCCGGGGGTGCCGTCGTACTGGTGATCGAAAGCGTCTACGTGGTGGCCGTCGCCCTGCCGCCGGTCGTCTTCGTCGTCTACGGCGTCATGCTCTATCTGACCGACGCGTTCACCGAGGACGACGCCGAGATCGCCACCCAGATCAGCCCGGCCGCACGGCGAGCGATCAGGACCGTTCGTCGGCGATAGCCCCCTCGCGGATCGCTCGCTCGGCATGCGTGAGCGCCGCGTCGGCATCGAAGGCGGCGACGATCGCCTCGAGTTCCTCGCGGGGAGTCTCACGCAGGTCGCGGGCGTGGCGGGCGACGTTCGGCACCGCGCGGACGACGTTGTCCACGATCGGAACGGCCGCGACCTGTGCGGAGCGCGAGAGGGGATTGAGGTCGATCACGATCTCGGTCTTTCCCATCGCGCCCAGCGCCTCCGCGCGGTCGCCGTCCTCGAGGGGGACGACCACGGCGTCGGCGTCGTAGATCCCGTCGGCGTCGACCTTCGCTCGCTCGTGGGAGAGCCCCGGGATGCGGGCGTCCGCGGTCAGTCCTTTCACCTCGCTCGCGCCGTGTTCGCGCAGGTGATCGGCGATAGCCGCCACGCGCTCCTCGGTCCGATTGAAGAGGTTGACCTCCAGGTCGGCCCCCGTCGCCTCCGCGAGTTCGACCAGTTCCTCGGGACAGAGCGCCGCGACGTTGCCGTTGACGCTCACGACCGGGTGGCGCGCGAGCAGCAGATGGGCGGCGGCGGCGCGCGCGGCCTCGTCGGCGCTCTCAAGGGTGCGCTCGCCGAGCAAGTAGTCGAACGCCTCACCGCGGCCCTGGGCGATGAGCCCCTGTCTACTGGTGATGCCCTTCTCGACGCCCGCCTCGATGCGGTGGCGCGTCACCAGCGAGTCGTGGCGGGGGTGGTCCGACGGGATCTCAGTCATGTCACCGTTCGGATCGCGGAGCTACAAGTCGCCTGCGTTGTCCACACGCGGCGGGTACGGCGACGAGGAGCGAACGCTCGGGTCGGCCTCCTCGTCGAGGAGGCTCGCGCCCGCGGCGTGGGTGTGACAGATCGAGGGATCGTAGCCGGCGTCGGAGAGGCCGCTGCCCAGCGCGAAGACGGTGTGGCCGAGCATCGCCATCGAGGCCTCGCCGCCGACGTCGGAGACGTCCTCGATCACGTCCGTGATCCGATCGGTGAGGAGGTCGGCTTCGCGGGCGAACCGTCGCGAGGCGTACGCGAACGCCGACAGCGTCGGCTCCTCGATCAGCATCGATAGCGATTCGAGGCCCGCCTCGGTCAGCCGCTCGGTGTCGCCCGAGAGCACCGACTCCGTCGAGAGTTCGCCGAACGTGAGGTACTCGACGCGCGTGCCGGCGGGCACCCCGTCGAGACGGTTGTACGCCGGCCCGCCGGGATCGAGTCTGACCGGTACCCCGCCGCGCGCCTGTGCGACCACGTCGCCGAGACCCGTTCCCGAGCGGACCTCGGCGACGTGGGCGATCGTGATGAGGTCGTTCTCCGAGAGACGCCGGTCGAACGCCTCGTTGGCTGCGAGCGCCGTCCCGAGCGCCATCGCTCCCGAGACGCCGAAGCCCGCTCCGAGCGGCAGATCCGTCGTGGCGACGACCCGCGCGGAGATCGACAGCGCGTCGAGCACCCGCTCGACGGGAGGGATCGAGATCGGAGTGCCGTTGAGACGCGTCTCGACGCACTCGGCCGGAACGACCTCGACGGAGACGCCGTCGGTGAGCGTCACTCCGGCGCCCCGCGAGCCCGCCCGTTCGGGATCCTCGTCGGGGTGGCTGCTGAAGAACCCGGTGACGTGACCGGGAACGAACGCACGGACCGATCCCTCCTGCTCGACCATATCCGCGAAATCGACCCACTGAACGCTTAAGCCTTTCACTCGATCCCGACGCGACGGTCCGTCAGGGCCGGCTCTCCGCCTCGCCCGTCGTCTCACCCTCCGGCGCCGCGGGGGCGGGACGCCGCGGTGTCCGATCGTCGGAGTCCGACCCGATCGACGCCGACGGGAGCCCGGAGCGGGTGAGACCGTGGACCGTCCTCGCGGCCGTCTTCGCCGTCTCGGCGCCGAGATCCCAGGCGACGCGCTGTAGCTGTTCGGTCGGCGAACGCGACCACCGACCGGGATGGACGAGCAGACAGTACCGCTCACAGGCGCCCGACTCGAAGGCCGCGATCAGGTCGTCGGTCGTCTCGACCCGGCCGAACCCGGAGATCGGCGCTCCCCACGATCGTCCGGTATCGGAGACGTACGACGCCTTCCCGGGGTCGTCGTTCGCGGTCTCCATCGAGAGATACGCCTCGCCGAGCAGTCCGTACTCCTCGATCGTTCGATCGCCGCGCCACATGTCCAGGTTGTGGTGGGGCGACAGCGGACTTCCGTGCGGGCAGATCGTCCGAACGTCGGCGTGCTCGCGGAACCGATCGAGGTTCCGTGCGAACCGCTCGTGGGCCGCCTCGAAGTCGCCGCGGGTCTTGACGAGGTCCTCGTAGTGGTAGCCGACCTCGTGGCCCCGTCGCTCGGTCTCCCGTGCGACCTCCGGACTGAACGTCGACGTCCGGAAGTAGTAGGTCGTGGAGATCCCCCGCGTTGCCTCCTCGTGGGCCATCGCTCGCGCCGTGCTGACCTTCCGGTCGACGTCGTGTCGGATCACGACGCACGGCGTCTCGTGTTCTCTCATCGAGACGTACTCGCCGAGCGTGTAGAACGTGTAGTCGTTCTCGAGGGCGCCGTCGAGCAGGCGCGTGTAGTGATCGAAGGTGAAGTCGCGCACGTTCATGACAGAATTCATACTAATACACGCGGGCCTCCCGCATATACATGTCGGCCGATAGTAAATACTATCTAGTCTAGATTAGTTCGACGAGAACGGTTCGAGCGGCTCCAGCAGAGCTGATACGGGGTGACGATCAGTCCTCGAGCGAGCCGTCGCGCATCTCGTCGGTGTCCTCGGAGAGGTGGACGCGTGCGTCGGGGTGCTGGTCCGCGTCCTGAACGAGCTCTCCGGCGTCGCGCTGTTCCTCCAGACGGCTCTTCGCGGTCTCCTGATCCAGTCCGCCGACCGCCCTCGCCGCCTCGAGCAACAGCCCCTCGGGTACGCCGGTCCCCCTCCCGCCGCGCTGTGAGTCGGAATCGGTGTCCGATCCGCCCAGCTCGTTGCCGATCACGTCGACGTACGCCCGTACATCGGCCGTATCGCCGAGCTCGTCGTGCCACGCCGCCGGAAACGCACTGATCCGACCGTCGCCGACGGGGTAGTAGGTCCCCTCGCCGACCCACGACTCGTCGTCGCCGAGGTCTCGCTCGATGCTCCCGAGAAACTGGCCCTCCTTATAGGGGATGACGTCGTCCCGAGCGAGCTCGGCGTCGTAGGCCTCGAGCACCTCCTGATCGACGCCCGGATCACCAGGTTGGTGGTATCGTTCGATCAGTAGAAGCAGCTCCCGACTGGTGAGCGTCTCGCCACGCTGTCGCGCCTCCTCGATGACCTGCTGGTTGGTATCGACCATCGTCTCGAACGAGGGACGAGCGGCGAATAAAGCCTCTGCCGGCTTCCGACGTCTCGGTCCGCGGACTCGGCCGCTGACGACCGTCGTCCCTCGACGCGTTCTCACGCGGACAGCCGGTTGCGATCGCCGTGGGGCACTCACTCCGTTCGCCTCGCTGGTTCCCAGGGAGTTCGCCTATGGGCTCAGTCGCTGACGATCCCTCGGGAAGAGGACGGCCTCGCGGATGTTCTCCAGGTCGAGCATCGTCATGACGAGGCGCTCGACGCCGTAGGCCCAGCCCGCGTGGGGCGGCATCCCGTACTTGAACATCTCGGTGTAGTAGTCGAACTGCTCGGGGTTGAGCCCCTGTGCCTCGAAGCCCGCGACGAGCTCGTCGTGACGGTGTTCGCGCTGGCCGCCCGAGACGAGCTCCATGCGGGGATGCATCAGGTCGAACCCCTTCGAGAGGTCTGGGTCGTCGTCGTAGTCCTGGATGTAGAACGGCTTGATCTCGCTGGGCCAGTCGGTCACGAAGTAGTGGCCGCCGACGTCCTTCCCCAGGGCTTTCTCGCCCTCCGTCGGGAGGTCGTCGCCCCACACCAACTGCTCGTCGAGTTCGCCGGTGGCGTTGATCCGCTCGATCGCCTCCTCGTAGCTGAGGCGGGGGAAGCCCGCATCGGGTACCGAGAAGTCGTCGTAGCCGAGCGTCTCGAGCTCCTCCTCGCAGTTCTCCGCGACGCCCTCGTACGCCGCGAGCAGGGTTCGCTCGCAGGCGTCCATCGCCTCCTCGTGGTCGATGAACGCGCTCTCGAAGTCGATCATCGTCGCCTCGTTGAGGTGTCGTGGCGTGTTGTGCTCCTCGGCGCGGAAGATGGGGCCGATCTCGAAGACGCGTTCGAGCCCGGAGCCGACCATCAGCTGCTTGAACAGCTGGGGCGACTGGTTCATGAACGCCTCCTCGCCGAAGTAGGTGATCGGGAACAGCTCCGTGCCGCCCTCGGTACCGGTGGCGACGATCTTCGGCGTGTTGATCTCCGTACAGTCCATCGCGCGGAAGCTCTCGCGCACCGCGCGAAGCACCTCCGCGCGGATCTCGAAGATCGCCTTCGTCTCCTCCTTTCGGAGGTCGAGGGTACGGTTGTTCAGCCGCGTCGAGAGCTCGGCGTCGACCTTCCCCGAGGGGTCAAGCGGGAGTCCGGGCTCGGCCTCGGCGATCACCGAAAGCGAGTCGGGCGTGATCTCGACGCCCGTCGGCGCCCGGGGCTCCTCCTCGACGGTGCCCGTCGCCGAGATCACGCTCTCGCGCGCGAGATCGAGGCCGGTCTCGACCAGTTCGTCGTCCATCTCCTCTTTCTCGAACTTGACCTGGATCCTGCCGCTCCTGTCGCGAAGGATGAGAAACGCGATGCCGCCGAGATCACGGATCTCGTGAACCCAGCCCGCCACGGTGACGGTCTCGCCGGGTTCGGCGTCGGCCGTGTAGGTTCGATCCTGCATGCTCCCGGGTTTGCCAGGGCGGGGCTTAAAGTCCGTCTTTTCGCCGCAACGGGAGCGACGACCGACGATCGTTTGCGCGTCGGCGTCCGACCCACGCCATGGATCGACGGGTTCGACTGCTGTCCGCGACCGTCCTCCTCGCCGCCACCCTGGGACTCTGTGTCCACTACGGCGCGACCTACGAGACGGGCTGGCCCTATTCGACTGGCGAGCAGCTGACGACCGACTACGCGAACCACGTCGGCGGCGTCGCGCTGCTGGCGGGCCTCCTCGCGTTCCTCTTCGCCGAACGACGCCGGGCGTTCACGGTGCTGGCGGCCGGCGGCTCTCACATCTCCTGCTCGACGCGCTGAAGCTCCACGCCGACGGCCGTTCCGGTACCTGGCTCTACCCGCTGACCTGGTGGCGCCACCCGGCGCCGGACCTCTACGTCTCGGCCGACCTGCGCGTGCTCGCGACGGCGCTGGTCCGTGCGCTCGCCGTTTTCGCGGTGGATCGACGACTCACGACGGGAGAGAACGGCTCGCAGTCCGGCCGAAGCGACGAGGAGCCCTGCTCCGAGTGAGAGACGACGAGGTGGGTCAGACGTCCCACGTCCAGCGGGCGTCGAGGACGTACCGGTAGACGCCGCTGACGAGGATGGCGATGCCGTTGGCGATCAGGTAGGCGATCCCGGGCCAGGTGACCAGCCCGTACAGCACCCCGAGCTGGAGCGGGATCGCGGAGCCGCGGACGAGGTTCGTCTTCGCCAACCCGGAGAGGTACTCGCCCCAGCCCGTGTTCTTGGCGGCCCTGAACGTCCAGACGTTGTTGAGCACGTACTGGAAGACGATCGTGATCTCGATGGCGACCGCCGCCGCCAGCAGGTAGTGGACCTGCCCGTACTCGACGAAGCCCGCGAGTAACAGCGTCTGGAGGCCCGCCGCGACGGCCCCGACGACGAAGAACCGCCGCAGGCGGGCCGCCAGCGGCCCCTCCAACGTCGCCCTCAGGAGCTCCCGGACCATCGGTTATCGGTAGCCAAGCGCCTCGAGTCTCGTCTCGACCGCCTCGTCGGCCGGCCCGGCCGGCGTCGACGCCGATCCCGCCGCCCGAATCGATCGGGCGTGCTCGCGGACGAGCGGCCGGAGTCGTTCGATCGCCGCGTCGGCTTCCGGGCCGGGATCCACCGACCGGTCGTACCGCTGGACCGGATCGGAGGGACGGTGGTACAGTTCGGCGGTCTCGCTGTCGACGTTCTCGATGTACGTCCAATCGTCGGTGCGCGCGCTCACCAGCAGGTCGCCGTCCTCGAGGTCGCGGGGGATCGGCTGGCGTGTCACCGGGTCGTCGCGAACAGTCACGGAGATCACCGGCTCGCCGTCGGGGCGCTCGCCGGTCTCGATCGAGCCGACGAGCGAGTGCCCCGACCACGTCTTCGGCGGCGAGACGCCGAGCAGTGCGGTGATCGTCGGCGGGACGTCGTCGAGCCCGACCGCCCGCTCGATGCGTCGTGACGACTCGCCCGGCGCGTCGACGATCAACGGTACGTGGAGGAGTTCGTCGTAGAGCTTCGGGTAGTGTGCCAGATGACCGTGCTCCTGGAACTCCTCGCCGTGATCGCCGGCGACGACGACGCAGGTCTCCTCGCGGAGGCCGGCGGCCGAGAGCGTCTCGAGCAGTCGTCCGATGCTCGCATCGACCTGGCGAACGGTCGCCTGGTAGAGCGTCCTGAGGCCCGCGAGCGTTCGCTCGTTCACGCCCTGCCCGAGCCCCGCTCGGGCGTGAGCCAGGAGCATCTCCGGAGTCCCGAGGGTCGACGACGAGACCTCCCGGAAGTGTCGCGGCGCCGGCGCGTACGGCGTGTGGACGTCCATGTAGTGGATCCAGAGGAAGAAGGGCGTCTGCGAGCGCTCGACGAACTCCTTCGCCCGTCGTTCGACGTCGAGCATCCTCGAGGCGTCCATGAACGGCCGGTCGTCGTCCTCGCCGCGCAGCCGTGAGACGAGGCGCCGAACGGGGGCGCTCGCGAGCTGCAACCACGCCTCGACGGTGGGGTGGGTAGCGAGATACTTCCCGTAGAAGGAGTCGGCATCGGCCACGAACGACTCGAACTCGTCGAACCCGCTGTCGTAGCCCCAGTGGGGGGTGAGAAAGCCGTTCGCGGCGTTGAACCCGCCGGTGGCGACGCCCGCCTCGGAGAGCGCGTCGGCGAGCGTCTCGCTCTCGGTGACGCCGACGGTCCCCGAGTCGGCGAAGACCGGACGCGAAGCGAGCAGCCCGGGAAACGAGAAGGGCGTCCAGTTGCCGGTCGCGAAGGCGTGCTCGAAGACGGTGCCCCGCTCGGCCAGCCGCCGCAACGTCGGCGTCCGGTGTTCCTCGGAGTAGGGTTCGATCGCGTCCGCACGCAGCGAATCGACCGTGACGAGGACGACGTTGGTGGGGTTGGTATCCGTTGACATGGCCAGTTGACGGTCGGCGTGGACGCGGTGACTCGGCGGGCTCGAGAGGGACGGTACTCGGAGAACGGACGAGTTCGACCGCCCGTGGTCTCTCACGTCGGCCTAACCGGTCACGGATAGGAACGTCTCCCTCCTCAACGTTCCGATACTCGTTCGAATCAGCTCGGTCCGGCGACCTCCGAGCGCGCGTCCTTCGCGCCTTCGACGGTCTCCTCGACGGCCCCACAGCCCTCGTCGTGGACCAGGTCGCCGACGACGACGACGTCCGCATGTCGGGCCATCGTGTTCGCCGACTCGTAGTCGCCGATGCCGCCGCCGTAGAACAGGGTCGCGTCGTCGAGGGCGTCCCGTCCCGCGCGGACCTTCTCGGGGTCGCCGAACATGCCCGAGTACTCGATGTAGACGATCGGCTGGCCGAACATGTGTTCGGCGAGTTCGGCGTAGGCCGCGACGTCCTCGGCGGACTGGTCGCAGTCCGCGTCGGTGTACTCCGCGACGCTTGAGTCGGGGTTGAGGACGATGTACGCCTCGGTGAACGTTCGCGTCCAGTCGAAGTTCGCGCTCATGCGGAGCCACTCCTTGTGTGCGCCGACCACCCAGAAGACGTCGCCCGCGTTGAACACCGTCGGGATCAGATACCCCTCGAGCGCCTCGTCTTCGACGACCACGGCGGGGTTGCTCGGCTCCTGGTAGAGCGGGACGTCGTACTTCGCACAGGCGTCGATCACGGCCTGCATGTTCTCCTGGGTCATGCCCGTCGTCCCCCCGATCTCGATCGCGTCGGTCCCCGTCCGACAGACGTCCTCGAAGGTCTCGCCGTCGGCGAGCTCCTTGTCGGGGTCGATCTTCACGATGTGATCCCAGTCGGCCCACGGCGCGCTCATACCGGTTCAATTCAAAGGGCGGACTAAAACCCCTTCGGATGCTCAAGCCGGGCGAACCCGCCGTCGAGGCGGGGGGAGCACGGGGGGACGACCGACGCCACGGACCGGGGCGGGATCGGTCGATGCCAAGCGTTTTCGCCCTCGATCCGGACCGGAACCGTATGGCGGACGAACCAGCGGACGCCGAGCGGAACGTCTACGGCACGGAGCTACGTCCCTGCAGCGAGGACCCCGAGACCGGCTTCCTCCGGGACGGCCGCTGTCGACACCTCCGGCGGGATCCGGGCCGCCACGAGGTCTGTGCGGTGCTGACCGAGGAGTTCCTCGAGTTCGGTAAGGCACGGGGCAACGACCTCGTGACGCCCCGGCCCGAACTCGACTTCCCGGGGCTCGAGCCGGGCGATCGCTGGTGTCTCTGTCTGCCCCGCTGGGTCGAGGCCCGTGACGCCGGCGTCGCCCCGCCGATCGTCCTCGAGGCGACCCACGAGCGGGCGCTCGACGAAGTCGATCCCGAGACGCTTCGGGAGCACGAGTACCGGAAGTAATCAGCTCGCCTTCGCCTGCCACTTCCTGACGCGGTCGGCGCTGATCCCCTCGACCTCGCTCGCGACCGTCTCGGGCTCGACCTCGCGCAGGTCGACGACGCTCTCGATGCCCGCGGCCGCGAGCTTCTCCGCGGTCTTCGCGCCGACGCCCTCCAGGCTCTCGAGGTCGCTGCCGGAGTCGCTCTCTCTGGCCTGGTACTCGAGGTAGTTGCAGATCGGACAGCCCAGCTCCCAGGGCTCGTCGCCCGAGTGGACGAGCAGTTCGGGAAGGCCGTGTTCCTCACAGTGCTCGTCGGTGATCTCGATCTCGCCGCGTCTCGGCAGCGGGAGCGAGTAGTCGCAGTCGGGATAGCGCGTACAGCCGACGAGCCGCGCGCCGTTTCGAAGCTGTTTGATCGCGAGTTCGCCGCCGTGTTCCTCCCCACACTCCGGACAGACGCCGATGATCCGATCCTCTGCCTCGTCGGCCTCGTCGGCCTTACACTGTGGGCAGCCGTGGACGAACGTCCCCCGTCCGGCGAGCATCTTCACGTGACGTAGGTCGTGGTCCTCACAGCGCTCGTCGAGGATCAGCGGCTTGCCGGTGTTCGGAAGCGGCAGCGTGTACTCGCAGTCGGGGTAGCCGTCACAGCCGACGAAGTACGACCCCCGACGGGAGCGCCGGACCAGCAGGTCGTGGCCCGACTCCGGGCAGGGTCCGAGGGTCTTGTCGGCCTTGAGCGACTTCTGGAGGTGGTCGCCGATCTCCTCGCGCGAGCGTTCGAGGTCCTCGAACACCCGGGAGAGCATCTCGCGGGACTCGTCCGCCACCTCGTCGAGCGTCTTCTCGCCGGCGGCGATCGCGGCCATGTCCTCCTCGAGCTGGGCGGTCATCGCCTCGCTCACGACGCGGTCGGCGTACTCCTCGCCGGCCTCGACGACCGCCATCGCCAGCTTCGTCGGACGCGGCGGGTCGCTTTCGATGTAGCCCCGGTCGTAGAGCTTCTCGATGGTGTTGTGGCGCGTGGACTTGGTGCCGATCCCCATCTTCTCCATCGTCTCGATCAGGCGCGACTGGCCGTAGCGTCGGGGTGGCTGGGTCTCCTTCTCCTCGATGCTCACGTCGGTCACCGAGAGGGTCTCGCCCTCCTCGACGTCGGGGACGTAGTTCTCGCTCGTGCTGAAGTAGGGGTAGACCGCGTGGTAGCCCGGTTCGACCAGCCGCTTGCCGTTTGCCTTCAAGCGGTGCTCCCCGACGGCGACGACCACGCGGAGGTGCTGCCAGCGGGCGGGATCGGCGACCGTCGCGAAGAAGCGCCGGACGATCAGTTCGTAGACCTCCCACTCGTCCTCCGAGAGCTCCCCCCTCGTCGGAAGCTCCTCGGTGGGGTGGATCGGCGGGTGGTCGGTCGTCTCCTCGTCGCCCTCCGTGGGGCTGATCTCCTCAGTCTCGAGGAGGGTTTCGGCGTCCTCGCCGAACGTCCGGTTCGACGTGAACGCCGAGAGCAGCTCGCGGGGGTCGAGGTCCTCGGGGTAGACGGTGTTGTCGGTCCGGGGATAGGTGACGTAGCCGGCGGTGTAGAGGTCCTCCGCGATGCTCATCGCCCGCTTCGCGGAGTAGCCGAGCGAGCTCGCGGCCCGGATGAACTGCGTGGTGTTGAACGGCGCGGGCGGCTCGTCGGTTCGGCTGCGTCGGGAGACCTCCTCCGCACGGGCCTCGTTCGCCTCCCGAAGCGCCTCGTAGACCGTCTCGGCTCGCTCGCCGTCCCAGACGCGTTCGGCCTCGTTTCCGTCCTCGTCGCGGTAGAAGTACTGGGCGTCGAACCCCTCGCCGGCGTCGTCCTCCTTCGCGAGCGCCGCGAACAGCTCCCAGTACTCCTCGGGGTCGAACGCCTCGATCTCGCGCTCGCGGTCGACGATCAGCTTCAGCGTCGGGCTCTGGACCCTCCCGACCGAGATGAAGTCGTTGCCCAGCTGGCGCGCGGCAAGCGAGAGGAACCGGGTGAGCGCGGCACCCCACACGAGGTCGATGATCTGTCGGGCCTCGCCGGCCGCCGCGAGGTCGAAGTCGATCTCGTCGGGGTTCTCGAACGCCTTCCTGACCTCGCCCTCGGTGATCGAGGAGAACCGAACCCGGTCGACCGACGCGTCGTCGTTGACCTCGCGGACGATCTCGTAGGCCTCCTTGCCGATGAGCTCGCCCTCGCGGTCGTAGTCGGTGGCGATCGTCACGCGGTTCGCCTGGCGGGCGAGCGACCGGACGGTGCGGACGATGTTCTCCTGGGTCGCGGTCTTCTCGACGTCGGCGTCGATCAGCTCGACGGGCTCGACGTCGCGCCAGTCCGAGTACTCGGACGGGAAGTCGACGGCGACGACGTGGCCCGAGAGCCCGATACAGCGCGTTCCACCCCAGCGGTAGACGTTGACGCCGTTCTTTCGCTCGACCTCGGCGGAGTCGCCGCTCAGGATGGCGGCGAGCCGGCGGGCGGCGTTGTCCTTCTCGGTGATGATCAGCTCCACGGCGATCCCCCTCGCGGCGCGTGCGTCATTGGGGGAGATAGGCCGACGCGGCGCCTAAACGTTTCGCGTCGTTGGGAGAACGTCGAGGAGGCGGCGGATCCGGCAAGCGAAGCCGTGACGGCGCTCGAGTTCCGACGGTTAACGGAATGCGAGGAAAGGACGCGAGCACCGTCGTCAGAGCGGTCGTTCGAGAGGTCGAACGCCAGAACGTCCCGTTTCTCGCGGCGAGTCTCGCGTTCTACGCCTTCGTCTCCCTGTTGCCGCTGTTGTTGCTGGTGCTCATCGTCGCGTCGGTGTTCGCCGGCGACGCGACCTCGGATCACTTGATCGCGCTGACGCGCCAGTACCTCAGCCCGACCGGACAGGAGCTACTCGCGACCGCGATCACCGACGCCGCTGGCTGGGTCGGGAGCTCGATCCTCGGCTTCCTCGTGCTGGTGTGGAGCGCGTTCCAGATCTTCCGGGGGATCGACATCGCCTTCGCTCAGCTCTACGGAACGAAGGCCGATCAGTCGATCGTGGACGGCCTCCGTGACGCCATCGTCGGACTGTTCGCGATCTCGGCCGCGCTGTTCGCGTCGGCGGCATCGGGGGTGGCGATCACGCTGTTTCCCGACGTCCCGTACGTCAGCGTGCTCAGCCCGCTGTTGCTGATCATCGGGCTGGCGACGGTGTTCTTCCCCCTCTACTACGTCTTCCCGAACGTGGAGATGAATCCCCGCGAGGCGCTACCGGGGACGGCGATCGCCGCGGTCGGATGGGTGCTCCTCAACTCGCTGTTTCAGATCTACGTCTCGATCACGACGCTCGCGGACGTCTTCGGCGTTATCGGCGGCGCGCTCCTGTTCCTCCTCTGGCTCTACGGCGGCGCCGTCGTGTTACTGCTCGGCGCCGTCGTCAACGTCGTGCTGGCCGAGCGCGCCAGCGACGAGCCGACCGTCGGAACGGCCGCGGCCGACGGCCGGTGACGGACTACTCGCCCTCGCTCTCCCAGTCGAGCGTCACCGTCACTGCCTGGCGCTCGCCGCCGAGCATCGGGGAGCGTTCCTCGATCTCGATGTTATAGCTCATCGCCGACGACGGGTGGAGCGCGACCGTCTTATTGCCGACCTCGACGTTCGCTGGACCCTCACCGCGGATCTCGCGGGCGAGGTTCTGGAGGAGATCGGCCGCCTCGTCTCGCGACACGTCCTGCTCGTCGGCTGTAGTGTTCGCCATTGCGTTCGAAACGTCGTAGGCCAGCAGTATAGTGGTTTACCCGACGCTCGCGGGCACGTCCGGGACGTGGACCTGATCGTACCATCGAAACCTATTACGCCTCTCACGTCAGTGATACAATCGGACATGAACGAAAGCGCCACCTCAACGACACAGATGGAGATCGTCGAACCCTGCCTGGCGGGCACGCAGTTCGTGCTCGACGCCGCGCTCGCGCTGTTCTGAATCGGACTGGTACCAGCGACCCCGTCGCCCCGATAGGACGTACGCGCCCGAGAGCGGCCAACCGACACCACGTCCGGCGACGGCCGCCGGGTGGACGCACCCGACCGACCGAATCGCGATCGTCGCCGGCGCGTTAGCCGAGTCGCTCGCGGAGCAGTTCGTTCACGGTGCCGGGATCGGCGCTGCCGCCGGTCTTCCCCATCACCTGGCCGACGAGGAAGTTGATCGCGCCGTCCTCGCCGCGCTCGACGTCCGCGACGGCGTCCGGGTTCTCCTCGATCGCCTCGCCGACGGCGGCCTCGACCTCGCTCTCGTCGGTCTTCCCCAGCCCCTCCGCCTCGACGACCGCGTCGGGATCCGTCCCCGAATCGAGCATCTCGCGGAGGACGGTCTCGCGCGCGTTCTTCGCGGTGATCTCCTCCTCGGCGACGAGCTCGACGAGCCGGCGGACCTCGTCGAGTCGTCCCTCCATCTCGGCGATCTCCATGTCGCGGTAGTTGAGCTCTCCCAGGAGGTCGTCGGCGACCCACGTCGCCGCCAGGTCGGGGTCGAAGTCGCTCGCGAGGTCCTCGTAGAAGTCCGCGACCTGCTTCGTCGAGGTGAGCTTCGCGGCGGCCTCCTCGCCGAGCCCGTACTGCTCGCGGAAGCGCTCGCGGCGCGCGTCGGGAAGCTCGGGGATCTCGATCTCCTGTTTCCAGTCCGAGACCCTGAGAACGGGCAGATCGGCCTCGCGGAAGTAGCGGTAGTCCTTCTCCTCCTCCTTCGAGCGCATCGAGACGGTGATGCCGCGTGACTCGTCCCAGTGGCGCGTCTCCTGGTCGATTCCGCGCCCCCGTCGGATCGCGTTGCGCTGGCGGGTCACCTCGTAGGCCAGCGCCTTCTCCGCACCCTTGTGGCTCGAGATGTTCTTCACCTCGGTGCGGTTGGCCGCCGCGAGCGCCTCCTCGCCGATCGAGCCGTCCCGGGCGACCTCCTCGCCCGGCACGAGCGAGACGTTGGCGTCGACTCTCAAGGAACCGTCGCGCGTGCTGTCGAAGATCCCCAGGTACTCGAGGACCTCCTCGAGCTTCGCGAGGAAGGCGCGCGTCTCCTTCGGTCCTCTGAAGTCCGGGCGGGTAACGATCTCCATCAGCGGGACGCCCGCGCGGTTGTAGTTCACGAGCGTGTAGTCCGCGGTCTCGATGCTCCCGCCCTCGTGCTGGAGGCTGCCCGGGTCCTCCTCGAGGTGGGCGCGCTCGATGCCGATCTCGCGTCGCTCGCCCTCGACGCGGATCTCGAGTTCGCCGTCCTGACAGAGCGGGGCGTCGTACTGCGTGATCTGGAAGTCCTTCGGCAGATCGGGGTAGTAGTAGTTCTTCCGGTGAAACCGGGTCTCCTCGGGGATCCCGGCGTCGATCGCCTTCCCGAGCTTCACCGCGCTCTCGACGGCGGCCTCGTTCACGACGGGCAGCGCGCCCGGCAGGCCGAGACAGACCGGGCAGGTGTGGGTGTTCGGTTCGGCGTCCGCCAGCGCGGTCGAACAGCCACAGAAGATCTTCGTCTCGGTCTCGAGCTGGACGTGGACCTCGAGACCGATCACGACCGTGAGATCGCGTTCCGTGGTCGCCTGAGCAGTCATTGGGCGGGATTCGACGCGGGCCGAGTAAAGGCTAACGGGAGCCGTCGGCCGATCGAACGCCCTCGGCTCAGGCGTTCTCGGGGCGATCGTCCTGGAACGCGACGATCGCCTCGCGGAACGCCGCTGGGAGCCGCGTCGGCTCGCCCGACTCGTCGACCGCGACGTGGGTGACCGGTTCAAGCGCTACTATAGTTGTCGTAGAGGACGACCCCCTGCATGTCGGTCCCCTCGAACCGCACCCGGTTCTCGAACACGGCGCGGGTTGCCGTGCCGGCCGCACGCGCCCGAGCGACGAACCCCTATCCGTCAGCCGTCTGACGAACGTCTGACACAGACTTATGTCGAGCGGGCGACCTAATGAACGTATGTCGAACAGAGTCGAGGAACTCGAGTCCCGCGTCGCGGAGCTCGAGTCGACGGTACGCGGACTGACCGAGGAGCTCGTCGAGGCGAACGAACGCGTCCGGGAGCTCGAATCACGGGTGGAGGAGGAGACCGAGATCGAGCACCGGGAGGTCGGAGTCGAAAGCGATAGGGAGGAGCGACACGAACCCGAAGAGGAGGCCGACTCCTCCGACGACATCATCGTCGCGTAGGCCCTACCCATGCATATTCGAGAGCTCGTACTGGACGATTTCAAGAGCTTCGGGCGTAAGACCCGGATTCCCTTCTACGAGGACTTCACCACCGTCAGCGGCCCGAACGGCTCGGGGAAGTCCAACATCATCGACAGCGTGCTGTTCGCGCTGGGACTCTCGCGCGCCCGCGGGATCCGCGCCGAGAAGCTCACCGACCTGATCTACAACCCGAACGACGACGGCGACGCCTCGGGGGGCCCCCGCGAGGCCAGCGTCGAGGTCGTACTCGACAACGCCGACGGCACCCTCGCACGCGAGCAGGTCGTGAGCGCCGCCGGCAGCGAGGACGTCGGCGACGTCGAGACGATCTCGGTCCGCCGACGGGTGAAACGCACGGAGGAGAACTACTACTCATACTACTACCTGAACGGCCGCTCGGTCAACCTCTCGGACATCCAGGACCTGCTCGCCCAGGCGGGCGTCACCCCCGAGGGCTACAACGTCGTCATGCAGGGCGACGTCACCGGCATCATCAACATGACCGCCGGCCAGCGGCGCGAGATCATCGACGAGATCGCGGGCGTCGCGGAGTTCGACGCGAAGAAGGAGTCCGCCTACGAGGAGCTCGAAGTCGTAAAGGAGCGCATCGAGGAGGCCGAACTCCGCATCGAGGAGAAGCAAGAACGGCTGGATCAGCTCGCCGAGGAGCGCGAGACGGCCCTCGAGTACAAGCGACTGCGCGAGGAGAAAGAGGAGTACGAGGGCTACCTGAAGGCCGCGGAGCTCGAGGAGAAACGCGCGGAGCTCGAGCGGACCGAAGGGAAGATCGAGAACCGGCGGGGAGAGCTCGCAGAGCTCACGCGGGAGTTCGAGGAGAAGCAGAACCGGGTGACCCGGCTGCAGGAGGACCTCGAGGACCTCAACGCCGAGATCGAACGCAAGGGCGAGGACGAACAGCTCGCGATTAAACGCGAGATCGAGGAGGTCAAGGGCGAGATCAGCCGGCTCGAGGACCGCATCGAGAGCGCCGAGGAGGCGATCGAGTCCGCCGAGGCCGATCGCCGCGAGGCGTTCGTCGCGATCGACCGCAAGGAGGAGACGATCGACGACCTCGAGAGCGAGATCCGCGAGACCAAGCTCGAGAAGGCCTCCGTGAAGGCCGACGTCCAGGAGAAGGAGGCCGAGCGCGAGGAGATCGAGGCGGAGATCGACGCGGTCGACACCGAGTACGACGAGCTGAAGGCCGAGCTCCGGGAGCGAAAGGCCGCCCTCGAGGAGGCCCGCGACGAGCGAAACGAACACCAGCGCGAACAGGACCGCCTGCTCGACGAGGCCCGCCGTCGCTCGAACGCGATCGACGAGAAGGAGGCCGAACGCGAGCGGGCGAGAGAGCGGATCCCCGAGATCGAGAGCGAGATCGCGGATCTCGAGACCGAACGCGAGCGGGCGGTCGCGAACCGCGAGCAGATCGACGAGGTCGTCGAGGACCTGAAGGAGGAGAAGCGCGAGCTCCAGTCGACGCTGGACACGATCGAGGACGACCTCCAGGCGAAACAGCAGGAGTACGCGGAGCTCGAGGCCCGCGCGGGCGAGAGCGGCGACTCCTCGTACGGCCGGGCGGTCTCGACCGTACTGAACGCGAGCATGGAGGGCGTCCACGGCACCGTCGGCCAGCTCGGCGGGGTCGACCCCCAGTACGCCACGGCGTGTGAGACCGCCGCGGGCGGGCGGCTGGCCAACATCGTCGTCGACGACGACGGCGTCGGGAAGCGCTGCATCGAGCACCTCAAGTCGCGCAACGCGGGGCGGGCGACGTTCCTCCCGCTGACCGAGATGCGAAAGCGCTCGCTCCCATCCCCGCCGCGCCGGGATGGCGTGATCGACTTCGCGTACAACCTCGTCGACTTCGACGGGCGATACGCGGGGATCTTCTCCTACGTGCTCGGCGACACCCTCGTCGTCGAGGACATCGACACCGCTCGTGATCTGATGGGCGACTACCGGCTGGTCACGCTGGAGGGGGAGCTCGTCGAGAAGAGCGGCGCGATGACCGGCGGCAGCACCAGCGGCTCGCGCTACTCCTTCTCGAAGTCGGGTAAGGGCCAACTCGAGCGTGTGGCCGAGGCGATCACCGATCTACAGGACGAACGCGAATCGGTCCGCGCCGACCTGCGGGGCGTCAAGGAGCGCCTCGACGGCGCGCGCGATCGCAAGTCCGACGCCGCGGAGCAGGTGCGCGAGATCGAGAGCGACATCGAGCGAAAACGCGAGGAACGAGCGGAGCGGGAGGCGAAAATCGACGAGCTCGAGGAGGAGATCGCGGAACTCGAGTCCGACCGCGGGGAGGTCGACGAGCGGATGAGCGAGATCGAGTCGTCGATCGCACGCGCGAAGGCGGAGATCGACGAGCTCGAGGGGGAGATCGACGAGCTCGAGACCGAGCTCGCCGACTCGCGAATCCCGGAGCTGACGGCGAAGCTCGACGGTATCGACGCGGAGATCGCGGACCTCGAGGAGGAGATCGACGACCACGACGCCCGCCTCAGCGAACTCAAGCTCGAGAAGGGGTACGCGGAGGAGGCGATCGACGACCTCGAGGAACGCGTCGAGGAGGCCGAGGAGCGCGCCGAGGCGAAGCGCGAGCGTATCGCGGAGTTCGAGGAGGGGATCGAGGAGCAGGAGGCGCTGCTCGAGGAGAAACGCGAGGCGGTCGAGGAGCTCGAGGAGGAGCTCCAGGAGCGAAAGGAGGAGCGCCGCGAGCTACGCGGGACGCTCGGCGAGGCGAGCGACGCCCGCGACGAGGTTCGCGAGGAGGTCTCCTCGGTCGAGAACCGCCTCGAGAGCCTCGAGGCGAGCGCGAAGCGCCTCGAGATGGACGTTCACGATCTCGAGAGCGAGGTCGGCGAGTACGACCCGGAGGCGATCCCCGACC
The DNA here is from genome assembly GCF_037081715.1 of Halalkalicoccus sp. CG83. Classification (NCBI taxonomy): domain Archaea; kingdom Methanobacteriati; phylum Methanobacteriota; class Halobacteria; order Halobacteriales; family Halalkalicoccaceae; genus Halalkalicoccus; species Halalkalicoccus ordinarius. The sequence continues at coordinate 470,132 of NZ_JAZDDH010000002.1, read as the reverse complement.
ACGACGAGGTCGAGTCGACGATCGACCGCCTGGAGGGCGAGATGGAGGCGCTCGAGCCGGTGAACATGCTCGCGATCGACGAGTACGACGCGGTCGAAGCCGACCTCTCGGAGCTCCAAGAGCGAAAGGAGGTGCTGGTCGAGGAACGGGAGGGAATCACGGATCGGATCGAGTCCTACGAGCGCCAGAAGCGCCAGACGTTCATGGACGCCTACGAGGCGATCGACGAGCAGTTCCAGGAGATCTTCGAACGGCTCTCGGCGGGGACCGGCGAGCTCCACCTCGAGGACGAGGAGGATCCCTTCGAGGGCGGACTGACGATGAAGGCCCAACCCGGCGACAAGCCCGTCCAGCGTCTCGACGCGATGAGCGGCGGCGAGAAGTCGCTCACCGCCCTGGCGTTCATCTTCGCCATCCAACGCTACAACCCCGCGCCGTTCTACGCGCTCGACGAGGTCGACGCGTTCCTCGACGCCGCGAACGCCGAACGCGTCGGCGAGTTGGTCGACGAGCTCGCTGACGACGCCCAGTTCATCGTCGTCTCGCACCGCTCGGCGATGCTCGAGCGCTCCGAGCGCGCGATCGGCGTCACGATGCAGGAGAACAACGTCAGCGCGGTCACCGGGATCGACCTCGCCGGGGAGGTGGCACCCGCCGATGACTGACGCGAATCTCGACGCCGCGCCTCCGCCGACGACCGAGGACGACGACGCCGTCGAGCCCGTCGAGCTGCTCGTCCAGCTCGCCGAGGAGGGCGAGATCGAGCCCTGGGACATCGACATCGTCGAGGTGACCGACGCCTTCCTCGCGAAGCTCGACGCCGCGGACCTGCGGACCTCGGGCAGAGCGCTGTTCTACGCGAGCGTCCTGCTCCGGATGAAGAGCGACGAGATGCTCGCGTCGGACGAGCAAGAGGAGGAGGAAGCGTTCGACGACTGGGAGGCCGAGCTGGGGATGGGCATGGGAATGGACGATCCCGATGCCCCGCCCGCGGAGGACCCGATCGCGGGCCTCGAGGCGGAGATGGAGCGACGTCTCGAGCGCAAACAGGCCCGCGGGTCGCCCGAGACGCTCGACGAGCTGGTGAGGGAGCTTCGCGACGCCGAGCGCGACTCGTGGTGGAAGGAGTCCCGGGAGTACGACACCAGCGGTTCGCCGCGCGGGTTCCAGCGGGGCACCCAGACGCTCGACTACCACTCGGCCGACGAGTTCCGCGCCGAGGACGAGCCCACCGCCGATGACGTCACCGGGACGGCCCACGGCGAGGACATCGAGGAGACCATCGACCGGGTGTACGAGGCGCTCGACGACCAGTACAGCGCCGGCCGCGACGAGGTGCTGTTCGCGGAGATCGAGACCACCGGCGGTTCGCGCGTGGAGACGTTCCTCGCGCTGCTCTTCCTCTCCCACCGGGGCCAGGTCCGCCTCCAGCAGGACGAGCTGTTCGGCGACCTCTGGATCCGGAACCCGGCTGCGGTGAGCGAGGCGAACGAGGCGGTCGCGGACTGAGCCCACCGAGAACGAGCCGTCGTAGCTCGCCTCGTACCGGACGAGGCGAGAGGCGACGACGCGTATCGCGGATAGGAAGTGGTTCGTGTCGAGCTAGCGATCGCCACCGCCGTCCACCTTCCGAGTCGAGCGGCTTCGTCGACGGGGATGGCTTCGAGTACACGCTCGTGTTCTCCCGTCGCAGTGGCGCTCGTCAACGGGCCCCGACGCGCGAACCGTGCTAACGTTCACCAGTACAGTTATGAGGGGTCGAGTAGTATGATAACACATGTCTCCCACGAAGATCCAGGAGCGACTCACCGAGACCGAGGGACGCGTCGACCCCGAGGAGTACGTCTCGGCGCTGAGCTACGTCCGAGGTAAGTGAGGGGCCTGCCAGCGACCGAACGAGACCGAACCAGGTCGACGTAGCGACCGCACCGCTCTAGGAGCCACGTTCAGAGGTACTCTCCGAGCAACGGTTCGACGCGCTCGCGCGTTCCTTCAGGGATCGCCTTCGAGGGGGTGTTGACCGTCCCCTCGAGCGAGGAGTGGGCCGGACACTCGTGGTCCTCGGGCAGGGTCCGGATCGCCTCCTCGACGGTTGCCTCGATCGCGTTCTGGTTGCGCTCGGCGTTCTCGAGCACCTCCTCGAGGGTGACCTCGCTGTCCTCCTTCCAGACGTCGTAGTCCGTGACGCCCGCGACGGTCGCGTAGGCGATCTCGGCCTCGCGGGCGAGTTTCGCCTCCGGGATCGCGGTCATGCCCACCAGATCCCAGCCCTGTGCGCGGTAGAACTCGCTCTCGGCGCGAGTGGAGTACTGCGGCCCCTCGATGCAGACGTAGGTCCCGCCCTTCGCGACGTCCGCGTCCGTCGCCTCGGTCGCGGCCTCCGTGAGGTGATCGACCAGCGACGGACTGTAGGGCCGTGTGAACGGCTGGTGGACGACGACGCCGTCGCCGTAGAACGACATCTCCCGATGGCGCGTCCGGTCGAAGATCTGATCGGGGATCACGAGCGTGCCCGGCTCCAGGTCCTCGCGCAGCGAGCCGACGGCGTTCGAGGCGAAGACGTGGGTGACGCCGACCGTCTTGAGTGCGTACATGTTCGCGCGATAGGGGAGGTCCGTCGGAGAGGCGCCGTGGTCCGGGCCGTGGCGCGGGAGAAAGGCGACCTCCCTCCCCGTCGTCCCGAACTCGCCGATCGTCACGGGCGCGCTCGGTTCGCCGTAGGGCGTGTCGATCTCCTCCTCGCGGGTGTTCTCGAGCGGCAGTGCGTCGTAGATCCCACTCCCGCCGATGAAACCGATCATACTTCGCCGTCGTGCGGGAGCGGGCCTAAACGGTTCGGTCCCGACCGGAATCTCCTCGTGAAGCACACGGAACGCCAAATAGATTACACTAATCGATACATTAATTGTATACTGTTTTGTATTGCATAATATAATGGAGCGCAGTACCGTATGAAGTGGGCGAACAACGGACAAACGATCGTGGTCGTCGTTGTCGTGCTGATGGCGACGTTATCGGGGTGTGCCGGCTGGGGGGGCAACGGCCCCGCCGACGCCGACACCGTGGGAGGAGAGGACGGTCCCGAGGAGACCGAGGAGCCGACCGACGAACGAGACGAGGGCGACCAGAAGTCGACCGTCGAGGAGGACGCGGACGAGGACGATCCGCCGACCTCGAGTTCGGCGAACGACGTCGAACCGCCCACTGACGAGGACGAATCCGACACGGACGAGGAAGGGAACGACGCCGAACCAGCCGCCGACGGGGACGATGAAGACGGCACGGCCGATGTGGACGACACGACCGATGAGGACGATGCGACCGAGGCGGCCGACGACGAGGGCGACGAGAGCGGCGGCACGTCCGATACGGACGGGGACGCGGGTAACGGAACGAGCGACGATGGCGACACGGACGACGCATCGATCGACGACCCGAACGAGTCGGACGGCGAGGGCAACGAGACCGACGAGAACGAGACCGACGAGGCCGACGAGCCGATCCAGGAGTACGACGCCGCGGAGTTCACGTTCGTCGAGATCGCCTACGAGGACGCGGAGGAGCGGCCCCCCCACTCGACGGAGCTGTTGAACAGCCACGATCGTTCGATCGACCTGAGCGGCTGGTCGGTCACGACGACCCAGGGCGGGGAGTACGTCTTCCCGGAGGGCACCGAGGTCGGGAGCGACAGCACGATAGTGGTCCAGTTCGAACCTAGCGAGCTCACCCGCGACGGCGGTACGCTCGCGCTGGTCGACGCACGGGGCACCGTCGTCATCGAGGACGAGTACGGCGACTGAACACGGAATCGGCCCGTCCGTGCCACGAGCGACGACGTCGAGCACGGACCGGGTCCGTCGAGGATCCAGGGAGATCTCGATGGCCGGAACGCTTCCTGCCGCCAGGTACGATTCGATTCCCGGGGCGAGACGAAGCGACGAACCGCCGAAACCGCCGGCGACCGACCAAAACTCCCGAACCTCGTTCTCCCGGCGTTCGGCCGCCGGCCGGACGGATCGATGGCCGAGCGCTCCGTTCAGTCGTCGAGGAGACGCCACTCGTTTGCGCCGTTGCGCTCGATGGCGTCACGGCGCTCCATCTCGACGAGCACCTCGTTCAGCCGGTTGGGCTGGGCGATCTCCATCTGGATGCGCTCGACCTGGTGGAACTCCCCGAGCAGTTGGCGGATCTCCTCGGGGGAGAACGTCTCGCCGTCGCCCTTCTCCATCACGCCGCCGATCAGGTCGATCATGTCCTCGATGAAGTTCCAGGGATAGACGACCCAGGCCCACTCCTCGAGGCGTTCGCCGACGAAGTCGGGCTCGAACTCGCTGGTCTGGAGCAGCTGGAGCGTGCCGGTGCGTACCTCGTTGGCGTCGCGTTCGGTGACGTATTCGTGGGCGCGCTCGATCGAGCCGCCGGTGTCGGCGATGTCGTCGATGATGAGTACGTCCTTGCCTTCGACCGATCCCTCGGGCATGGGGTAGCGGATCTGGGGCTCGTCGCTCGCCTGGGCCGTGCCGACGTAGTGTTCCATCTTCAGGCTCGTCAGATCGTCCAGACCGAGGAAGTCACAGATGCACCGACCCGCGAACCAGCCGCCCCGGGCCAGCGCGACGACGACGTCGGGCTCGAACTCCGAGCGTTTGACGTCGGTGCTCACCGCGCGACAGAGACCGTAGATGTACTCCCAGTTGGTGATGGTGCACTTGAACTCGTCGGGGAGGTCGGACATTACGGCCGGATGCACGACTGGACCGGAGTTAAGTCGTCTGGGTCAACCCCGAACCCCGGGACGAGCGTCGTACCGACCGTGGACGCCGGTCGACGTCGCCGCTCGGAACCATCAGAGATATGTACGATTAACGTATACATCCGGTAGAGAGAACCGTCATGCTACAGATAACGTTCGTCGACGCGGACGGCGAGAAGGGGATCGTGGATACCGATCTGGGACTCCGGTATTCGGGACGGTTCCATGAGGAGATAGCCACGTGTGCGAGGAGGCTCGCGGAAGGTGAGGGCAGCCCGTCTCCGTCGGTCTCCACGCTCCAGAAGTTCGCAATCGAGCTGTATGCGGAGTGTCCGCTCTCCGAAGTCGAGCTCGTGGAGGAGAGACGACGGGGGTAATGCGATCGCGAGGAGTGGTGCCTCATCGAGTCGAATCCCTCCCTTCGATCCCGTTGCCGCGGTACCCGGGCGAGTATGTCGTTAACGATCATTAGGTTAATGTGGGCGGTCGTCCTACCCCGTTCCGATGAGCGAGATCGAAACCACCGTCGACGAGATCATGACGACCCCACCCCGATCGATCGACGCTGACGCGACCGTCGCCTCGGCCGCCCGCGCGCTCACTGAACGGGGGATCGGGTCGCTCGTCGTCGGCGAGGACCGCATCGAGGGGATCATCACCGAGACCGACGTCGTGGCCAGCATCGTCGAGGAACACGATCCGGCGAGGATGTCCGTTCGCGAGCTAATGTCGAGTCCCGTCGTCACCGCGAGGCCGACCGACACCGTGCGCAGGGCCGGTGAACTGATGGGCAAGAACCAGGTCAAGAAGCTCCCGGTCACCGAGGAGGGCAGGCCCGTCGGCATCGTCACCACGACCGACCTCGCCCACTTCCTTCCCCGACAACGGGTCCAGATGGCGGCCCGCCCGGAGTCGGAGATCAGGGAGGGAGAGTTCGAGTAGCGTCCTCGATCGGAGACGGACGGCTCGACCGGCCCACGGACCCGACGGTACGCCTATCCGACCGTCGGGGGTCCGACCGATGACCGACGGAGCGCGCTCGCCGTGAAGTGCCGCCGGGCGTCGTTCGATGGAAGCGAGCGGGCGTGAAACGGCGTCGAACTCCGTTCTGCGGCGGAGCTCGACGGTTCTCGGGCGGCACGGAGCTGTCACCGGTCGGTACTGTTTTACTGAAACCGGATGAACGACGCGTATGGCGCTGTACGCGATCGACGATCTCGAGGATGCGTGGGTCGCGACCCGCGAGTTTCTCACGCCGTTCTCGATCAAACGGCTATCGGTGCTCGCGGTGATCGTCCTCTTCGTCGGCGGGACGAGCGTTCCGGGCGGCGGCGGGACGGGCGGCACCGGCGGCGCCGAACCCGCCTCGGGTTCGGATCTCGAGATCGTCCGGGGGTTCCTGGTCGAGAACCTGTTCGCCATCGGGCTGCTCGTCGGGGCCGTCCTCGCGGTCGGTCTCGCGTTCCTGCTCGTCGGCTCGGTCATGGAGTTCGTCTTCGTCGAGTCGCTGCGGACCGACGAGGTGCGGTTCTGGGGCTACGCCCGCGGCCACTTCGAGCAGGGGCTCCGGCTGTTCGGCTTCCGGGTGGCGCTGGGGATCGTGAGCCTGCTGGCGATCGCCGTCGTCGCGGGATCGGGGCTGCTCGCCGCCGGGACGCTCCCCACGGCCGAGGTAGGCGGGCTCCTGTTCGCGCTCGCCGCGTTCGTGAGTGGCCTCGCGCTCGTCCTCGTCGCGGTCGTCGACGCCTTCACCACCGCGTTCGTCGTTCCCGTCATGCTCGTGCGCGATTCCGGCGTGATCGCGGGGTGGCGTGCGTTCCGGTCGACGCTCGTCGGGGCGTGGAGGCAGTATCTCGCCTACGCGATCGCCGCCCTCGTACTCGAGGTCGTCGCCGGGATCGTCTTCGGACTCCTGCTGGCCGTCGTCGCGGTCGTCCTCGTGATCCCGCTCGCCGTCGTCGTCGGTGCCGTCGCGCTGCTGGCCGCGGAGACGCTGCTCGTGGCCGTCGCGGTCGTCCTCGGGCTGCCGTTCGTCGCCCTGTTGATCCTCGCCGCGCTCCTGATCCAGGTGCCGATCCGAACGTATCTGCGCTACTACGCGCTGTTCGTCCTCGGCGACACCGACCGGACGCTCGATCCGATCCCCGAGGTCCGTCGGGCGGTCCGATCGGCGGACGGGAGGCAGGCGGCCCTCTGAGAAGCGGCCGGACGCCGCCCGATCACGGGTTCGAACCGTACACCTATTGTGTCGGCGCACATCCCCCCGAGGATGACCGAGGAGAGCCGAGCGCTCCGCGTCGCCGTCGTCGACGCGTTCACCGACGAGCCGCTCTCGGGCAACGCCGCGGGGGTCGTCCCCGAGGCGGGGGGACTGACCGACGACCAGCGGTTGGCGGTCGCGCGCGAACTCGCGGTGAGCGAGACCGCGTTCCTGACCGAGAGCGACCGTGCGGACCGTCGGATCCGCTACTACACGCCCGCCACGGAGGTGGATCTCTGTGGTCACGCGACGATCGCGAGCCACGCCCGCCTCTTCGAGGAGGGGGAGATCGACGCGGGTACCCACAGCCTGGAGACGAACGTCGGGGTGCTCGACGTCGAGGTCACCGAGGCGGGCGTCGTCTGGATGAGCCAGGACGAGCCGAGCGTCGAGCGCGTCGACCTCGACTACGAGCGGGTCGCGGCCGCGCTGGGGATCGATCCCGCGGCGCTCGCTGACGTCGGGAGGGACCTGCCGCTGGCGGTCGCCTCGACCGGGCTCCCCTTCCTGGTCGTGCCGGTGAACTTCCTCGCGACCCTCGGCGACGTCGAGCCCGACCACGGTGCGATCGAGGCCCTCTGTTCGGCGGTCGACGCGGCCGGCCTCTACGCGTTCACCTTCGACACGCTCGGAACCGACTCGACGCTCCACGCCCGGGCGTTCGTGCCGTCCGCGGGAATCCCCGAGGACCCGGTGACGGGCACGGCCAGCGGAGCGGCGGGTGCGTACCTCCGTCGGTTCGATGCGTTCGGCGACGACCTCCCCGACGAGATGTGCTTCGAGCAGGGTCACTTCCTCGACCGGCCGGGCGAGGTCCGCGTTCGGGTCGACGGGGCGGTTCGGGTCGGCGGCCGGGCCGAGAGCGCGCTCTCGGGGACGCTCCGGCTTCCCGACTCGGGCGAGGAAGAGATCGTCGAGGCGTAGCCGAGGTTCACTCGGATTCGAGTGGTTTGTTACACGAAAGTTCGACACGGTCGCAACCTTCTTTACCGGCCTCGGTGTGCTCCCGAACGTAAATGGCAGTAACCTGGCTGGAGGACATCGGTTCGGACGACCTCGAGACCGTCGGCGGGAAGGGCGCCTCGCTGGGGGAGCTGACGGGTGCGGGGCTTCCGGTTCCGTCGGCGTTCATCGTCACCGCGGGGACCTACCGCGAGTTCGTCGAGAACGCCGGGATCGACGGGGAACTCGACGCCGCCGTCGACGTCGACGTCGAGGACTCCAAGGCCCTCGCCGGCGCCGCGGAGCGTGCGAAGGAGCTCATCCTCGGGACGTCGTTTCCCGAGGAGCTGCGCGAGGAGGTCCTCAGTGCGTACGACGCCTTCGAGGACGAACCGTTCGTCGCCGTGCGCTCCTCGGCGACCGCCGAGGACCTGCCCGACGCCTCCTTCGCCGGCCAGCAGGAGACCTTCCTCAACGTCGACCGCGAGGGACTGCTCGATCGGGTCAAGGAGTGTTGGGCGTCGTTGTTCACCCAGCGAGCGATCTACTACCGCAAACGGCAGGGGTTCGACGCCGAGGAGGTGAACATCGCGGTCGTCGTCCAGCGGATGGTCGACGCGGAGAAGAGCGGCGTGATGTTCACCAGCCACCCCTCGACGGGCGACCCCCGGATCATCGTCGAGGCCGCGTGGGGACTCGGCGAGGCGGTCGTCTCGGGCTCGGTCTCGCCCGATAACTACGTCCTCGATCGCGAGACCGGCCGCGTGGAGGAGGAGACGATCGCCACGAAGAAGCTGATGTGCGTCCGCGACGAGGAGAGCGGCGAGACGGTCGAACGCGAGGTTCCCGAGGGAAAACGGACCGAGCGCGTGCTCGATGACGACGAGCTCGCGGAGCTGATCGAACTCGGCGAGCGCGTCGAAAGCCACTACGAGACCCCGCAGGACGTCGAATGGGCGATCGCCGACGGGGACGTCTTCATGCTCCAGTCGCGACCGATCACGACGATCGCCGGAGGCGAGATCGAGGAGGCCGACTCGAGCGGTCGGGAGGGGATCGCAGACGGCAACGGCCAGGCTCAGGGACAGAGCGGCGAGTTCGCGGAGCGCGAGGAACGCGGACACGACGAGCCGGCCGAGGGCGAGGAGCTCGTCCACGGACTCGGATCGAGCCCGGGAACGGTGAGCGGGACGGCCCGGATCGTCACCAAGCTCGACCAGCTCGACAAGGTCGAGGAGGGCGACATCATCGTCACGGAGATGACGACGCCGGACATGGTGCCGGCGATGAAACGCGCCGTCGGGATCGTCACCGACGAGGGCGGGATGACCTCCCACGCGGCGATCGTCTCGCGCGAGCTCGGCGTTCCCGCCGTGGTCGGCACCGGCAACGCCACCACGGTCATCGAGGACGGCCAGCGCATCACCATCGACGGCGAGCGCGGCAGCGTCGAGGCGGGCGCGGTCGCGAGCGACGAGGACGAAGAGCGGGTGAAACGGGAGGCGGTCGAGGAGGTCCGCCCCGAGACGCCCGTGAAGCCGATGACCGCCACCGAGGTGAAGGTGAACGTCTCCATAGCGGAAGCCGCGGAGCGCGCCGCCGCGACGGGGGCCGACGGGGTCGGCCTGCTCCGGCTCGAGCACATGGTCCTCTCGCTCGGCAAGACGCCGGGGAAATACATCGCCGACAACGGCGAGAAGGCCTACGTCGACGAGATCGTCCAGGGGATCCGGGCGGTGGCCGACGAGTTCTACCCGCGGCCCGTCCGCGTTCGAACCCTCGACGCGCCGACCGACGAGTTCCGTCAGCTCGAGGGTGGCGAGGACGAGCCCCACGAGCACAACCCGATGCTCGGCTATCGGGGCATCCGGCGGAGCCTCGATCGACCCGACGTGTTCGAACACGAGCTCCGAGCGTTCAAGCGGCTCTACGAGATGGGCTACGACAACGTCGAGATCATGTTCCCCCTGGTCAACGACGCGAACGACGTCCGCGCCGCCCGCCGGCTAATGGAGGAGGCAGGCATCGACTCGGAGAAGCGTTCCTGGGGCGTGATGATCGAGACGCCCGCGAGCGCGCTGGGCATCGAGGGAATGGCTGAGGCGGGCATCGACTTCGCCTCGTTCGGTACCAACGACCTCACCCAGTACACGCTCGCGGTCGACCGCAACAACGAACACGTCGCGGACCGGTTCGACGAGCTCCACCCCGCCGTTCTAGAGTTGATCGGCAGCACCATCGAGACCTGCCGGGAACACGGCGTGAAGACGAGCATCTGCGGGCAGGCGGGCTCGAAGCCCAAGATGGTGCAGTTCCTCGTCAACGCCGGCGTGAGCTCGATCAGCGCGAACATCGACGCGGTTCGTGACGTTCAGCACGAGGCAAAGCGCATAGAACAAAAGTTGCTTCTCGATTCGATCCGCTGAAGGCGGATCGGTCGCGGGTCTACTGGAAGGAGAGGCCAGCGTCGAGCTTCTCGGCGACCCGGAGGTTCTTGAAGTAGTTCGCGGCACCGAACAGCGTCGGCGCCCACAGGCCGACGAAGAGGCCGTGGGTCTTGTCTCCCTTGATGTAGTAGAGGTACCAGGAGAACGCGATGGACGCGATCGCCGCGAACACTACCGGCTCGGCCATCGGATCGAACGCCGCCTCGGCGCTCTCTTTGGCTTCCTCTAGCTCTTCTCCGTGCTCGTCGTCGTTTGACAGTGCCATTGCGAATCAAACGATGGTCGCATACCGTTTAGTCTCGGTGCCGGGAGACGCAAGGCCCGCTCAGTTTCCCGGCCGCGTATCGGGTCTTTTCAGGCGGTTTCGGCGAGACGGGACCGGGAACGAAAGCGGCTAAACGCCTCGGTGGGTCGTACGGGTATGCAGCGGGCCGAGTCGGCGCCGAAGCCACAGTCGTTCGATCGCGTGCTCTCGTCGATGTGTACGCCGCCACACCCCGACGCACGCGAGGCGGCCGAGCGCTTCCTCGCGACGAACCCGGGCGATCCGGCCACGTACGCGGGCGTCGCCGAACTCGAGGAGCGAGCGATCGAGCTCCTGGGCGAGATCGCCTCCCTGGCGGAGCCCCACGGCTACGTCGCCAGTGGCGGTACCGAGGCGAACATCCAGGCGGTCCGGGCCGCGCGCAACCTCACAGCGGGCGACGTCAACGTCGTCGCTCCCGAGAGCGCCCACTTCAGCTTCCGGAAGGCGGCGGAACTCCTGGGCGTGGAGCTTCGGCTCGTGCCGACGGTCGACGGCCGGGCCGACCTCGCGGCGCTCGAGGCGGCGATCGACGCGGAGACGGCGCTGGTCGTCGCGGTCGCGGGCACCACCGAGTACGGCCGGGTCGACCCCATCCCCGAGATCGCCGCGCTGGCCGAGGAACGGGACGTGCGCATGCACGTCGACGCCGCCTGGGGCGGGTTCTACCTCCCCTTCGCCGACCGCGAGTGGAGCTTCGCCGACGCCCGGATCGACACGATGACCATCGACCCCCATAAGCTCGGCCGGGCCGCGGTACCCGCGGGCGGCTTTCTCGCGCGCGAGCAGCGCACCCTCGACGCGCTCGCGGTCGAGACCCCCTATCTGGAGTCGCGGAGCCAGATCTCGTTGACGGGGACGCGAAGCGGGGCGGGCGTGGCGAGCACCGTCGCCGCCTGCGAGGCGCTCTGGCCCGACGGCTACCGAGAGGAGTACGAACGCGCGCGGGCGAACGCCGAGTGGCTCGCGGAGGAGTGCGCGGCTCGCGGACTCGACGTCGTCGAGCCCGAGCTGCCGATCGTCGCCGCGGACGTTCCCGAGGTCTCGTTCGACGCGCTGCGCGAGGCCGGCTGGCGGATCTCGCGGACCGGCGCGGGCGAGCTGCGCGTGGTCTGTATGCCCCACGTCACCCGCGGCGTCCTCGAACGGTTCCTCGCGGATCTCGATCGGTACGTCACCGGGAGCTAAATCGGAGGAGTTCGTAGGGGGAGGCATGTACGAGATCGTCGTCGGGGTGGACGCGAACGTCGACCGCGCGCTCGCACAGACGAACGCCATCACCGGGCTGCCGGGACACGAGGAGATCCGGGCGACCCTCGTCCACGTCCTCGAGGACGACGAGGGATCGGTCGAGGACGTCGAATCGGTCGCGGAGGCCCGGTCGGCGCTCGAGGAGGCGGGGGTCGACGTGCGGGCCGAGGGTGCGCAGGGCGACCCCGCGCTGTGTCTCCTGGACACGGCCGAGCGACGCGACGCCGACTGCATCTGCGTCGCGGGACGGGACCGCAGTCCGACGGGCAAGGCGATCTTCGGTAGCGTCACGCAGGACGTGATCGTCGGAACGAGGCGTCCGACGCTGGTCTGTAGCGCCGAGTCGTAGGGCGGGCGTCGGACCGGCGATCGCAGCCGATGTCTATATTAATATGTAAGTTTACCGTAATGACATGGCCGGCAACAGGATCATCAACGTCCGTCGGCTGAGCTACGAGCTCAGTGGCGCCGTCGCTGAGCGCGAACTCACGCGAATCAGGGCGCTCGTCGCCGAGATCGGCGTCTGTCCCCAATGCGGCGAATCCGCGACGCCGAGCGACGTGATCGCCCCGCCGGCCAACGAGTCCGAGTTCGAGAGCGAACTGCTCCGGGAGTCCGCACTCAGCGACGACCACGTCGACGTGCGGTTCGAACCCTGCGGGGACGAGGTCGACATCCGGGAGATCGACGGTCTCGACGTCCGGATCCGCGACGGCCCGATCGAGATCGACTACGATCCATCGCCGGTGTAGCATCGGCGGAGAACCGGCGAGTTTACCACTCGCCGCGCGCCATCGATCGGTATGAGCAGAGACGACTATCCGACCGACCAGCCGGCGGTGGTCACCTGCGGGCTGCCCTACGCGAACGGCGACCTGCACATCGGCCACCTTCGAACCTACGTCTCGGGCGACGCCCTCGCGCGCTCGCTGCGGCGACTCGGCCAGCGCACCGCGTTCGTCTCCGGTTCGGACATGCACGGCACGCCCGTGGCGGTGAACGCCGAGAAGGCGGGCGTCACGCCCGAGGAGTTCGCCCTCGAGTGGCACGAGAAGTACGAGGCGACGTTCCCGGAGTTCGGCGTCGAGTTCGACAACTACGGACACACCCACGACGAGACCAACGCCGAGCTCACCCGGGAGTTCGTCCGCGAGTGGATCGACGGCGACCACGTCTACGAGAAGGAGATCCAGGTCGCCTGGGATCCCGAGGTCGACCAGCCCCTTCCGGACAGGTACGTCGAGGGGACCTGTCCCTACTGCGGGGAGCGCGCCCGCGGCGACGAGTGCGACGAGGGCTGCCAGCGCCACCTCGAACCCGGCGAGATCGAGAACCCGACCAGCACCATCACCGGCAACCCCGCCGAGTACCGCAGCCGCGATCACGAGTTCCTGCGTCTCGCGGACTTCCAGGAGTATCTCAAAGGCTTTCTGGGACGGCTCGAAGGGACCGACAACGCGCGCAACCAGCCCCGCGAGTGGATCGAGGGAGAGCTCCAGGACCTCTGTATCACCCGCGACATGGACTGGGGGATCGAGTATCCCGGCGAGGGCAAGGAGGACCTCGTGCTCTACGTCTGGGTCGACGCCCCCATCGAGTACGTCGCCAGCACGAAGCAGTACAGCGATCGGGTCGGCAGCGACGAGTTCGACTGGGAGGCCGCCTGGAAGGAGGGTGCGCCCGGGCCGGGCGAACCGATGGACGACCCGTCCGCCGAGGGCGGCGAGATCCTCCACGTGATCGGCCGGGACATCATCCAGCACCACACGGTCTTCTGGCCCGCGATGCTCCGCGGGGCGGGCTACAACGAGCCGCGGGCGGTGATGGCGAGCGGGTTCGTCAACCTCGACGGAAAGGCGTTCTCGACCTCACGGAATAGAGCGATCTGGGCCGACGACTACCTCGATGAAGGGTTCGAGTCCGATCTCCTGCGGTACTACCTGGTGACGACCGGCGGCTTCCAGCAGGACATCGACTTCTCCTGGGAGCGCTTCCAGGAACGGGTCAACGGCGAACTCGTCGGCAACGTCGGCAACTTCGTCTACCGCTCGCTGCTGTTCGCCAGCCGGAACTTCGAGGGCACGCCCGAGGCGGATCCCAGCGAGGAGGTCCTCTCGGAGATCAACGACGCGATGGAGGCGTTCCGCGCCGACCTGAACGAGTACTCGATTCGCGAGGCGAGCCAGGCCGGCGTCCGGCTCTCGCGGTTCGGCAACGAGTACATCCAGCGCCACGAGCCCTGGAAGCTCGTCGACGAGGAGCCCGAGGAGGCGGCGCAGGTGATCCGCGACTGCGTCCAGCTCGCGAAGGCTGCCGCGGTCCTTCTCGAGCCGGTGCTTCCGGATACGACCGAACGGCTCTGGGCACAGCTCGGCGAGGAGGGGTCGGTCCACGACGTCGATCTGACTGCATGTCTCGAGGACCCGCCCGCCGAGTTCGGCGAGCCCGAGGCGCTGTTCGAGAAGATCGAGGACGAGCGCGTCGAGCGACTCAACGAACGACTCGAGGAGCGCGTTGCGGCCGCGAGCGCCGATAGCGATAGCGGCGACGAGACGGCCGATGCCGAGGACGAGGGCGGGGATGCGAGCGAGGACGAGGGGACGGAAACCGAGGGACTCGAACCCGTCACCGACGAGCGCATCGACTTCGAGGAGTTCCAGTCGCTCGACGTCCGCGTCGGCGAGGTCCTCGCGGCTGAGGGGATCGAGGGCGCGGACGACCTCGCGCGGCTGGAGGTCGACATCGGCGTCGAGACCCGACAGATCGTCGCAGGGATCAAGCGCCTGCACGACCTCGACGCGCTTCCCGGAACGCGGGTGGTGATCCTCGCCAACCTGGAGCCCGCGGAGCTGTTCGGCGTCGAGTCGAACGGCATGCTGCTCGCGGCCGGCGAGGACGCAGACCTGTTGACGACGCTCGGCGACAGCGAGCCGGGGACGAAGGTCAGGTGAACCCGCGGTCTCCGGAACGGCACCGCGGAAACGTCGTCGTCGGTCGCGGCCGTTCGAGTCGATCGAGACCCGGGTCATCGGTCTCGAGGCCATCGATCCACGCCGCCTAAATCGTCGACACGGGACCGGGACGGACGACTACGGCTCGTACGCGGGCGGCTACAGCTCGTACGAGATCCGTTCGACCGCGAGAACCAGCCTGTAGAGGAGATAGAGGAAGAGAATCGAAGCGCCGATCGAGAACGAACCCGCGACGACCAACAACCACGAGGAGAGGTCGGCGAGGAGGAGTGCGTAGGCGAGGCCCGCGAGCAGCGCGACGAGGAGCGCACTCCGGTACCGAGCGGGGATCCGTCCCCCGATCCGATCGGTGGACATGGGGTACGTCTCGTATCGGCGTTGAAAGTCCTTTGTGGCCGCTTCGAGCCTGCGTCAGGAAGTCGTCGGCGACGAGAACTCACTCGGTCCCGAGCTAACCGTTGGGG
Source organism: Halalkalicoccus sp. CG83 (assembly GCF_037081715.1). Taxonomy (NCBI): domain Archaea; kingdom Methanobacteriati; phylum Methanobacteriota; class Halobacteria; order Halobacteriales; family Halalkalicoccaceae; genus Halalkalicoccus; species Halalkalicoccus ordinarius. Next base: position 454,739 of record NZ_JAZDDH010000002.1, on the reverse strand, counting down.
TTTTTGACCGCCTGTCGTCTACCGGTCCATATGAGAAACGCGAAGATCGTCTGTACGCTCGGGCCTGCCTCCGACGACCGGCGTATGATCCGCGGGCTGGCGGACGCGGGGATGTCGGTCGCCCGGCTGAACGCGAGCCACGGCAGCGTCGAGGACCGCGCGGAGATGATCGACGCCATCCGCGAGGTCGACGAGGCCTCGGAGGAGCCCCTCGCCGCGATGCTCGACACCCAGGGTCCGGAGATCCGCACGGCCGAGATCGAGGAGCCGATCCGACTCGAGACCGACACGGAGGTGCGCTTCGTCGAGGGCGACGACGCCACGAGCGAGGAGGTCGGCCTCTCGCTCTCGATCGATGCCGTCGAGCCGGGCGACCGGATCCTGCTCGACGACGGCCGGATCGAGACGACCGTCACCGAGATCCAGGACGACGCCGTGGTGGCCCGCGTCGAGAGCGGCGGTGAGCTGGGCGCGCGCAAGGGAGTGAACGTCCCCGGCGTCGATCTCGACCTCGACGTCGTGACCGAGAAGGACCGACGGGACCTCGAACTCGCCGCCCGAAAGGAGGTCGACTTCGTCGCGGCGAGCTTCGTCCGCGACGCGAGCGACGTCTACAAGATCGGGGCCGTCCTCGAGGAGTTCGACGCGGAGATCCCGATCATCGCGAAGATCGAACGCGCCGGCGCGGTCGAGAACCTGGAGGGGATCATCGACGCCTCCTACGGGATCATGGTCGCGCGCGGCGACCTGGGGGTGGAGTGTCCGATGGAGGACGTCCCGATGATCCAGAAACGCATCATCCGGGGCTGTCGCGACGCGGGCGTGCCCGTGATCACGGCGACGGAGATGCTCGACTCGATGGTCCACTCCCGACGGCCCACCCGCGCGGAGGCCTCGGACGTGGCTAACGCCGTCCTCGACGGCACCGACGCGGTGATGCTCTCGGGCGAGACCGCGATCGGCGACCACCCGGTGCGCGTGGTCGAGACGATGAGTAGCATCATTCGCGAGGTCGAGAACTCGACGGAGTACGACGAACTGCGCGAACAGCGCGTGCCCGCCCCGAGCGAATCGCGAACCGAGGGGCTGGCCCGCGCCGCCCGCTACCTCGCACGCGATCTGGGCGCGAGCGCGGTAGTGGCGGCGAGCGAGTCGGGCTACACGGCACGGAAGATGGCGAAGTACCGCCCCGGGGTTCCCGTCGTCGCGTCGACGCCGACCGAACGGGTCCGCAGACAGCTCGCCCTCTCGTGGGGGGTCCAGGCCCAGTACGCACCCTTCACCGACGAGGGCGCCGACGCCGTGATCGACAACGCGGTCCAGGCGGCGCTCGACGCCGGCGCCGCGGAGAGCGGCGACACCGTCGTGGTGCTCTCGGGGATGATGACCGAGATCGAGGGTGCGGGGACGACGAACATGCTCAAGGTCCACATCGCCGCCGAGACGCTCGCGACGGGGACGGGCGTCGTCTCGGGGCGGGCGAGCGGACCGGTCGTCCGCTGTGCGGACGGCGATCTCTCGGGAATCGAGGACGGCACGATCGTCGTGCTCCCGCCGGGCTTCGACGCGGAGTTCACGGGCAATCTCGCACGGATCGGCGCGGTCGTCGACGCCCGCTCGGGGATGACCGGCTACCCCGCGATGATCGCGCGCGAACTCGGAATCCCGATGGTGAGCGGCGCCGATCTGGGCGCGGTCCCCGAGGGGACGCTCGCGACCGTCGACGCCGAACGCGGCGTGATCTACGAGGGAGAACTCGCCGATCCGAAGGCCCGTCGGGAGACGAGCTTTTCACTGCAGGAGGAGAGACGATAACCATGGCCAACGATTCGGACGGGAAGTGGAAGTACTCGATCGAGGACGTCGGCGAGGACGCTGAGAACTCGGAGGACGGGGAGACTCCGGGGACGAAGGCGGAGAAGCCGGCCGATCCCGAGGCGGTCGACCGGCGGATCGAACCGGGATCACCGAGCCTGGAGAACGCCCTGTTCGTAGTGCTGGGCGCGCTGCTGGCGCTCGGTACGGTCGTCCACGGACTCGGACTCATCTGAGTCCGAAGCGTTAATCGGTCCGCGTTCCAACAGGAGGTATGGTAGAGATTCTCGGGGAATCGCTCCCGCTGATCCTGCTGGTGGCCGGGGTCGCACTGGCGATCGCGGAGGCGATGGCGCCGGGCGCTCACCTGATCGTCCTCGGGATCGCCCTGCTCGTCGCGGGTCTCGTTGGACTGGCGCTGGGCCCGTTCGTCTCGGGGGGCGCGCTCGCCATCGCGCTCGCGCTGACGGTGATGGTCGTCGGGGGCGTCACTCTGTTCGCCTATCGAGAACTCGACATCTACGGCGGCAAGGGTACGGGACGCACGAGCGACTCGAGCGCGCTCAAGGGCCGAACGGGCCGAGTCACCGAGCGCGTCACCCCCAACGGAGGGCAGATCAAACTCGAGAAGGGCGGCTTCAATCCCTACTACACCGCGCGGTCGATGGAGAGTACCATCGAGGAGGGCCAGGAGGTGATCGTGATCGATCCCGGCGGCGGCAACGTCGTGACGGTCGAGTCGCTCGGCGTAGCGGAGGACGAGATCGACCGCGCGCTCCGGCAGGGTCGCGCCGAGACCGACGGCGAGGGCGAGCGAGAACGGGAGTACGAGTACGAACACGAGCGCGAGCGGTAGCTTCCCGACCTGTCTGAGTGGGGCGACCTGACGACCGGGGGAACCCTTTTGGTAACGACATACTAACGAGGGGATATGTTACCACTCGTACCGCTGCAGGCGGCGCTCACGCTCACGTTCGTCGCGTTGCTGTTGCTGTTTCTCGCCATCGTCACCGTCTGGCAGATGGTGGAGATCGTCGACGCGACCGAGAAGCGCGCGCTGACGGTCTTCGGCGAGTACCGGAAACTGCTCGAGCCGGGGATCCACTTCATCCCCCCGTTCGTCTCGGCGACCCATCGCTTCGACATGCGGACCCAGACGCTCGACGTTCCCCACCAGGAGGCCATCACGCGTGACAACTCCCCCGTCACGGCCGACGCCGTCGTCTACATCAAGGTGATGGACGCGAAGAAGGCGTTTCTGGAGGTCGACGACTACAAGCGGGCCGTCTCGAACCTCGCCCAGACGACCCTCAGAGCCGTGCTGGGCGACATGGAGCTCGACGACACGCTGAGCAAGCGCGAGGAGATCAACGCCAAGATCCGACTCGAGCTCGACGAGCCCACCGACGAGTGGGGCATCCGCGTCGAGAGCGTCGAGGTGCGGGAGGTCAACCCGAGCCAGGACGTCCAGCGTGCGATGGAGCAACAGACCAGCGCCGAACGGAAGCGCCGCGCGATGATCCTCGAGGCACAGGGTGAACGCCGGTCGGCGGTCGAGACCGCAGAGGGGGACAAACAGTCGAACATCATCCGCGCACAGGGTGAGAAACAGAGCCAGATCCTCGAGGCGCAGGGTGACGCCGTCTCCACCGTACTGAGAGCGAAGTCCGCCGAATCGATGGGCGAGCGCGCGATCATCGAGAAGGGGATGGAAACCCTCGAATCGATCGGCCAGGGCGAGTCGACGACGTTCGTCATGCCCCAGGAGCTCACGTCGCTCGTGGGCCGGTACGGCAAGCATCTCACGGGCAGCGACACCAAGATCACCGAGGGCGAACTCGACAGCCTCGACTTCGACCAGGAGACCCGGGAGATGCTCGGACTCGACAACATCGACGAGATCCTCGGCCAGATCGACGAGGAGGCCGACCTGGACGTCGAGGAGATGGAACAGGAGGCCCAGGCGATCAAGGAGGGCGAGGACATCGAGGCGATCCAGGACCCGGACGAGGCGGTCAGCGGCATGAGCGACGAGTTCGACGCCGACGACGAGGAGTGGTCGGACCGCGAGGACCTCGAGACCGAACCGGAGACCGAGTAAGCCGAAGCTGTTTTACCGACCGTTCACCCTACTAGACCGTAGATGCCGGATCGCGAGCCCGTCGATCGGGAGAAACGGACGACGCTTCGGCGGTTCGCCGCGGTCGGAGCCGCGAGCCCGCTGGCGGCGTTCGTCGGCTCGCCCGATCGTGACAGCGACGCCCGCGGGGCGATCGCGGGCTACCTCTCGACGACCCCCGGCGCACACTTCTCGAAGATCCGTGACGACCTCTCGTTGGGTACCGGCGAGACCCAACACCACCTCCGACGGCTCGTCGAGGCGGGCGCGATCGAGAGCCACCCGGACGGGGAGTACCGCCGATACTTCCCGGTCGGTCGGTTCTCGGCCTTCGAACGGCGAGCGCTGGGATATCTCCGCCGCGAGACGCCGCGGGGAATGCTGATCGCGCTGCTCTCGGAGCCGGGAACGACCGGCAGCGCGATCGCCGAACGGCTCGACGTCTCGACGGCGACGGTGAGCAACACCGCCGCGGACCTCGAGGAGGCGGGGCTGATCTCCCGAACGGACGGCTACGCCGTCGAACGGCCCGAGACGCTGTTGACCCTGCTCGTTCGATACGCCGACTCGTTCGGTCCCGCGGCGGTGGAGATCGCGGACCGGGCCGACGACCTGCTCCGATACGATCCCTGAGCGCGCCGTCGACCCTAAACGTTCACCATCCAGGTCGTGCTGGAGGAGTAGCCCCACTTCTCGACGGAGACGTCGAACTCCCCCGCCTGGAGCGCGCCCATGTTCGTGCCGACTTCCTTGGCCGTGAGACCGAGATCCTTCGCGATGATCCTGGACTTGAAGTACGTCCGGGACTCGGCGTGCTCGCGGAGGTACTGCAGGATGCGCTCCTGTTTCTCGTTCAGGCTGACGGTCGCGACTCGACTCATGTCTCCCGCTACGGAACGGGTTCCTTTAGCGGGTTTGGTACGATCGGTTAACCCGATCACGTCCGGCGGTTTTCCGACATGAGGGCGCGGAGACGGCCGAAACAGGGGGCCGATTGGTACGGCTCCCTAACCCTCGAGCGTCGTCGGTGCCGACGTCCGGTGGCGACCGTTTCGCTTCCCGGTGCGGCGACGGTCGCGTTTCTGCTGTGGCGCCGACGAGAGTAATTAAATCTTTCGTGAAGAACGGAGGAGGCGCGGGTATTGACGGGTTTCGTGGCTGATCGGAGCGCGTCATCGAAACGACTAAGTAAGTTTCGGACTAACCAGTTATCAACCAGTAGTTCCGGGATTTTTCCAGGTACCCCTGCCCGGCCAGCGCCCGCCCTCTCACCGAGGCCTACACAATGAGCGAGAACATCCGCGAACGAACGCGCGAGACGGAAGACGAACAGGAGCAGGAGACCGAACAGGAGGAGTACAGCTGCCCCGAGTGCGGCGGGCAGCTCGTCAGCGACGACGAACACGGCGAGACGGTCTGTACGGACTGTGGACTCGTCGTCGCCGAGGACTCGGTCGACCGCGGTCCCGAGTGGCGCGCCTTCGACTCCCGTGAGAAGGACCAGAAGTCCCGCGTCGGCGCCCCGACGACGAACACGATGCACGACAAGGGGCTCTCGACCAACATCGACTGGCGCAACAAGGACGCCTACGGCAACTCGCTGGGGAGCCGCCAGCGCCAGAAGATGCAGCGGCTTCGAAAGTGGAACGAGCGCTTTCGCACCCGCGACTCGAAGGAACGCAACCTGAAACAGGCGCTCGGCGAGATCGACCGCATGGCCTCGGCGCTGGGCCTGCCGGACAACGTCCGCGAGACCGCCAGCGTGATCTACCGCCGGGCGCTGAACGAGGACCTGCTTCCCGGACGAAGCATCGAGGGCGTCGCCACCGCGAGCGTCTACGCCGCCGCCCGCCAGGCCGGCGTTCCCCGGAGCCTCGACGAGATCAGCGAGGTCTCCCGGGTCGAGAAGAGCGAGGTCGCCCGAACCTACCGATACGTCGTTCGGGAGCTCGGCCTCGAGGTCCAGCCCGCCGACCCCGAGAGCTACGTCCCCCGTTTCGCCTCCGGACTCGAGCTCTCGGACGAGGCCGAACACCGCGCACGCCAACTGCTCCGCAACGCCAAGGAGAAGGGCGTCCACTCGGGGAAGTCGCCGGTCGGACTGGCGGCCGCCGCGGTGTACGCCGCCGCGCTGCTCACCAACGAGAAGACCACCCAGGCCGCCGTCAGCGAGGTCGCCGACATCAGCGAGGTCACCATCAGGAACCGCTACCACGAGCTCCTCGAGGCGGAGGAGAACATCGGCGTCGCGTAGCGGCTTTTTCTCGCGGTTGGCCGCCGTCGTAATCGACGTGAACGCTTAACCGCCGGCCAGTCGAGCACCGGACATGGACCTCGATTTCGACTCGTTCGTTCTCGCCGCCGCCACCGCCGACCTGGACGAGGAGCCACGCGCCCGCGAGCACGCCGACGCCGTCGAGTTCCGGATGGACCTCGCGAACGATCCGCTCACGGCGCTCGCCTCCTACGACGGCGAACTGCCGCTGATCGCCACCAACCGCGCCGACTGGGAGGGCGGCGAGGCACGCGAGGAGAACCGGCTCGACGACCTGGGTCGCGCGGCGGAGTTCGAGTGCGTCGGCGCGATCGACGTCGAGCTCGCCGCGCTCGACGAGGAGGGAGCCGACGGCGAGCGGGCCGTCCGACGGGCACGCGAGGAGGGAACCACGGTCGTCGTCTCCACCCACGACTTCGAGGGAACGCCCGCCGGCGAGAAACTGCGTGAGACGCTCGTCCGCGCCACCGAGCACGGCGACGTCGGCAAGCTCGCCGTCACCGCCGCGGACCCGGGCGACGCCCTCACGCTGCTCTCGGTCACCCACGAACTGGCGAGCGAGGACCGGCGGGTGGCGACGATGGCGATGGGCGAGGCGGGACGCCACTCGCGGGCGATCGCGCCGATCTACGGCTCGCGGATCGGTTACGCGCCGGTCGATCCGGCGAACGCGACCGCGCCGGGCCAGTACGACCTCGCGACGCTTCGGGAGCTGATCGATCGGCTGCGATAGCGGGTCTCCCGTGGGGAGAGCGGACGTCCCGACCGAACGCCGTGCGAGGAGATCACGCCGATAACTCTTTTGGCATCATCCGTGAAGGCGAACGTATGCCAGGAGCCTCGCTCGAGACGTTGCTCGAACGGAACCGAGAACACGTGGATTCGCTACCCGGGGGGCACTTCGACGCCGTCCGCGACGGCCAGCGGCCCGAGGTGGTCTCGATCTGCTGCTCTGACTCCCGGGTTCCCCAGGAGGGAATGTGGAGCGTCGACGAGCCCGGCTGGCTGTTCACGCCGAGCAACATCGGCAATCAGGTCTGGGATCGCCACGACGGCGAGCTCGTCGTCGACGGGTCGGTGCTCTACCCGATCCGTCACACGGAGACGCGAACGACGGCCGTCGTCGGCCACACCGGCTGTGGGGCCGTGACGGCCGCCTACGACGCCGTCCGGTCGGACGGCGGCGACGAGCCGGCGGGCATCCGGAGGCGGGTCGAACTGCTCGTTCCCGTGGTCGGGGAGGCGATCGAACACGGCGTCGTCGACACCGACGCGTCCGATTCGGAGGTGATCAACCGGCTCGTCGAGTACAACGTCCGCCGACAGGTCGAGTTCCTCGAGGAATCCGACGAGGTGCCCGAGGACGAGCGGATCTACGGCTTCGTCTACGACTTCCAGGGCGTCTACGGCTCGGCGCCGGGACGGACGTACCTCGTGAGCACCGACGGCGAGACCGATCCCGAGCGGCTGCGCTCGGCGGTGCCGGCGGAGTACGCGGAGCACGTCGAGAGCCTGCTCGAAGACGGGTAGACCGACGCGATCGTCGGGTTCGGCGTGGCTATCGATCCATCGAGGCCGGAATCGTCGGCACGACCGGCATCCGCGAGGTGAAGAGATAGGACGCCTTCTTGACCGCGCCCTTCGCGTACTGTCTCGTGCTCTTGTGGATCGGGGTGCGCTTGCCCTGGATCGCGGTCGAGCCCTCCGCTAGCGCCTCGATGATCGTCTCGCGGGTGACGTCGGCCCGCGTCAGGCCGTGATCGGTCTCGAGCGTGATCTCGGTGTAGGCCCGCCCGACGTTCGGAAGGTAGTGAGCGTCGCTGGCCCCGAGCTTGGGATAGCCGTTTCGCTCGGCGAACGCCCGCGCCCGGCGATTCCGATAGCCGGTGAAGAGCATCGAGTTGTACACCTCGACGGCGTCACAGTCGTCGATGCGACGCTTTCTGACGCCGTGGCGGCTGCGCTGGAAGGGGTGGGGGACTGCCGCGACGCCGCCCAACTCCCGGACCTCCTCGACGGTGTCGGCGAAGGGCTGGCCCGGCGAGGGCTGCTCCTCGACGCCGAGCGCGAGCAGGTGACCGTGGGCGGTCGACACCTCGACGCCTGGAATGCCGATCAGCCCGTACTCGGGGGCGATCTCCGCCGCGTAGAGCGACTCCTCGATCTCGTCGTGGTCGGTGATGACCACGCCGTCGAGCCCGATGTCGGCGGCGTGTTCGAGGATGAGCTCGACCGGCTCGTGCCCGTCGTACGATCCGTCCGAGTGAACGTGCGGATCGACGGCGATCGTGATCTCGTTCGTCATGTACTGGTGCCTCGATGCGGGGGAGCGCCCGATACTGCGTTATTGCTGATAGTTGCAGGGTATCCATTTAACTGCTTCTGCTCGCCGAGCGTCAGCCGACGTCCGTCCCGCCGTGTCTCAGAGGTAGTTCCGTCGCCGAAAGTGGAGCACGAGCACCGCCGTCATACCGGCCATGCCGAGCACCACGGCGGGGTAGCCCCACGTCCAGGAGAGTTCGGGCATCGCCTCGAAGTTCATGCCGTAGACGCCGGCGACGAAGGTGATTGGGAGGACGATCGTCGCGACGACGGTAAGCCGCTTCATGACCTCGTTGGTCGACTGTGAGACGGTGCTGAGGTAGATGTCCCGGGCGCCGTTCACCAGCTCGCGATAGGTCTCGACGAGCTCGATGAGGTGGACCAGCCGATCGTAGACGTCGCGAAAGTACTTCTCGGTCTCGGGACGGATGTGATCGGGGTCGCCGCGAGCGAGCCGACGGCCTCGCGGACCGGCCAGACGAGCTTTCGGAACTGGAGCAGTTCGCGACGGAGGCTGTTGATCCGTTCGAGCGTGGCGGGTCCGCTCGCCTCGAGAACGCCGTCCTCGACCTCCTCGATCGCCGACTCGAGTTGCTCGAGGATCGAGAAGTACTCCTCGGCGAGGCCGTCGACGATCTTGGAGGCGACGAAGTCCGGCCCGCGAACCAGGAGCCGGCGGTCGTCGCTCACCGCTCGCCACGCCCGGCGGCCGGCGGGCGTCGAGCCGTAGGAGATCGTCACCAGCCAGTCGTCGCCGACGCAGATCCCGACCGGCTCGACGAGCAGCTCCTCGTCGAAGGTGGTCTCGCCGCGTGCGAGTTTGGCGGTCTTGAGCAGGACGAACGTGTAGTCGGCGTACTCCTCGGTCTTGGTCCGCACCACGCCGGAGAGGTCCTCGACCGTGAGCGGATGGATCCCGAACGCCCCCGCGACGCGGTCGAGCTCCTCGTTCGAGGCGTCGGTCACCCGAACCCAGACCGGATCGGCCGCCTCGACCGCGTCGGCGAGCGACGTCTCCGACGCCTCGCGGTCGGTTCCGACGATCGCCTCGATCATGGGCCGTCGAGCCCGGCCGCGGCGATCGCGATCCCGATCAGGACGGCCGTGACCGAGAGCGCCCGACCGGGGTAGGCGATCGTGACGCCGATCGCGTAGCCGACGAGTCCGCTCACGGTCAGCCCCGCTCCGAAACCGAACGTGCGATTCATGTCGGAGCGTCGGCGGCCGCCGGCAAAAGCGTTCAGAGACCGATCGTCTCCTCGAGGACGAGCGCGACGACCAGCAGTCGACCGACGCTGCCGACGAAGGCGGCCATCGAGAACCGGAGGTAATCGTCCTCGAGGACGGAGAAGGCGTAGACGGAGGCGGTGTCGGGGAAGAAGGGGATCGAGAGGACGATCGCCATCCCGAGATACCCGTAGCGTTTCGCCATCCGGATCGTCGCTCGGCGTGACCACTCGTGGAACCGAAAGCGCGAGCTCCGGAGGGCTCGCTGGACCGGATCCGACTCGCGGACCGCAACGCTGAACCAGAGGACGATCACGCTGCCGAGCGCCTTTCCGAGGCCGGCGACGAGCATGATCAGCCCCAGCCGGACGGTCTCCCCGAACCCGAGATCGAGGGGTGCGATCAGTACGAGTTCGCTCGGCAGCGGCACCACCGCGAATCCGAGGACGAACGAGTAGACGAAGACGATCGCCAGCCCCGGCCAGCCGGTCGCGGTCGCGATGAGCTCCTCGAACGGCTCGAGCCACTCGCTCCAGTCGATGGCGAGAACGAGGGCGGACGAGACGGCCGGCAAGTGCATGTAAGCGGAACTGACGGGGTGTACGGCCTAAGCTCTCTCGCCATAACACCTAAATCAACCCGTTGACGAACTCCGAAACGACGGTCCCGATGTCCCTCCAGATCTCGATCACCCTTCCGAGCCTCAACGAACAGCGCCACATAACGGGCTGTCTCGACAGCCTCGAGGCGTCGATAGAGGCCGCACCCGACCGGTACGAGTTCGAGGTGATCGTGCTCGACTCCTACAGCGACGACGCCACCGCCCGAATCGCCCGGGCCCACCCCGTCGTCGACTGCGTGGACTTCGTCGAGCCCGGGATCCTCCACGCCCGCCACCGGGGGTTCGAGCTCGCACACGGCGACGTGGTCGTCGCCGTCGACGCCGACAGCGTCTACCCGCCGGGGTTCCTCGAGGCGCTGCTCGCGCCCCTCGAGGACGACGACGTGGCGCTGACCTACGGCCCCGTCGGCGGCGAGAAGAGGGGCAACGTCGACGCCGCGATCAGGCTCGCGATGCAGTACGGCCTGCCGCTTCTCGGACTGGACTGGGTCAGCGGGTCGAACCGGGCGATCAGGACCGAGGCGTACTTCGACGCCGGCGGCTATCGGCTCGAGCGCGACGGACAGGCGCTGTTGCGGGTGATGATCGAGGAGCAGCTGCTCTTCCCCCGCCGGCTCGACGGCGAGGTCGAGTTCGTCCCCGAGGCCCACTCGGCACAGAGCGCCCGCACCCTCGAACAGCTGTTCTTCCTCGACGAGAAGGAGGGCGGCGTCGACTGGGACGTGATCAAGCCCTACGAGTCGTATCGTCGGTATCGCGAGAAGCTGCGCCTGCGGTGAGCCGGCGTGGAGGACGATCGGGGTCGGCCGGCAGGGCTACCGGTTCTCGCCCTGATAGCTGCCGTCGTAGGTCCCCTCGTGCTCCGCCTCGCTCAGCACGAACTGGGCGATGCGCGCCCCGCGTTCGAGCTCGATCTCGTGGTGGACCTGTAGCAGGCCCTCGCCGCGGCCCTCGTAGCCGGCGTCCCAGACGGCGGTGTTGAGCATGCAGCCGTTGCGCATGAGCGACGAACGGGGGTAGACGAAGCCGACGTGGCCCTCCGGAACGCGGATGAGCTCGTCGTAGCGCACGACGTAGCCGCCCGGCGGGAGGACGTAGGTCTCGGGGCCCTTTCGCTCGCGCTCCTCGGCGGGGACCCGTCGACGCTCGCCGACCTGTTTGTCGTTCCGCGAGATCCGGCCCGACTCGACCGGTTCGAACACCGCATCGAAGGTGAGGTCGACCCCGTTGGGCTGGATCTGGGCGTGGGTCGTCGGGCTGACGTAGTCGGAGACGAAGGCGCCATCGCGGTACATGTCGGAGGGTTCCGGTCGGCGGATTAAACCCTGACGAAGCGATCCGCCGAGCCGCAAGAGTTGCCGTTCCGTCGGCCGATTTACCACGATTATCGGTAATTAGACACGCGGGATTTATATCCGTGGACGGCCGACCCTAGCTCGATATGGGACAGACGCTAACGGAGAAGATTCTCGAGGACCATCTCCTCGACGGCGAGCTCGAGCCGGGCGAGGAGATCGGCATCGAGATCGACCAGGTGCTCACGCAGGACACGACGGGGACGATGGTCTGGCTCCAGTTCGAGGCGCTCGAACTCGACCAGGTCCAGACGGAGATCGCCGCCCAGTACTGCGATCACCAGACCTACCAGTTCGACTTCAAGAACACCGACGATCACCGCTTCCTGCGCTCGGCCGCGGGGACCTACGGCGCGCACTTCTCGCGACCCGGCAACGGGATCTGCCACAACGTCCACAAGGAGAACTTCGCCGCGCCCGGCAAGACGCTGCTGGGCTCGGACAGCCACACCCCGACGCCGGGCGGACTCGGCCAGCTCGCGATCGGCGCGGGCGGTCTCGACATCGCCGTCGCGATGGGCGGCGGCCCCTACTACATCGAGATGCCCGAGATCGTCGAGGTCCGCCTCGAGGGCGAACTCGAGGAATGGGCGACCGCGAAGGACGTCATCCTCGAGATGCTGCGCCGGCTGACGGTGAAGGGCGGCGTCGGTAAGATCTTCGAGTACACCGGCCCCGGCGTCGAGACGCTCTCGGCGCCCGAGCGGACGACGATCACCAACATGGGCACGGAGCTCGGCGCGACCTCCTCGATCTTCCCGACCGACGAGCGGACCGAGGAGTTCCTTGAGAGCCTCGGACGGGGCGACGAGTACGTCGAGATCGGTCCCGACGAGGACGCCGAGTACGACGACCAGATCACGCTCGACCTCTCCGAGCTCGAGCCGCTGGTCGCCGAGCCGTCGATGCCCGACAACATCGTTCCGGTGCGCGAGGTCGCGGGCACTGCCGTCGACCAGGTCATCATCGGCTCCTGTACGAACGGCGGCTACGAGGACATCCTGCCGACCGCGAAGATGCTCGAGGGGCGTACGATCGACATGAAGACCGACATGATCGTCGCGCCGGCCTCGAAGCAGGCGAGCGAGATGCTCGCCCGCGAGGGCTGGACCGCGGAGCTGATGGCCGCGGGCGTCAACTTCTCCGAGTCGACCTGTGGGCCGTGTATCGGCATCGGTCACGTCCCCGGCAGCGACTCGGTCTCGGTGCGGACGTTCAACCGCAACTTCGAGGGCCGCTCGGGCATCGAGGACGACTCGGTGTTCCTCGCCTCGCCGGAGGTCGCCACGGCAGCGGCGATCAAGGGCGAGCTGATCGACCCGCGCGACCTGGCGGACGAACTCGGCGACCTCGAGGACCCCGGCTTCGAGATGCCCGACGAGTACACGGGATCGAAGGCCGACCTCATCGCGCCCGACGAGGCCGTCGACGACGAGCTCATCAAGGGTCCGAACATCGCCGACGTCCCGCTGAAGGACCCCCTCGACGCCCACATCGGGGGCGAGGCGCTGCTCAAGATGGAGGACAACATCACGACCGACCACATCGTGCCCGCCTCCAGCGACATCCTGATGTACCGCTCGAACATCCCGAAGATCTCGGAGTTCACCCTCTCGCGGGTGGACGACACCTTCCCCGAGCGCGCGATGGAGGCCGACGGCGGCGTCCTCGTGGCCGGAGAGAACTACGGTCAGGGCTCCTCGCGTGAGCACGCCGCGCTCTGTCCGATGTACCTCGGCATCGAGGCGGTGTTCGCGAAGAGCTTCGCCCGGATCCACAAGGCGAACCTCTTCAACTTCGGAATCGTCCCGCTCACGATCGACGACGACACCTACGATCGCATCGAACAGGGCGACGACATCGAGATCGTCGACGACGTCGAGGAGGCGATCGCCTCCGGCCAGAACGAGTTCACCATCCGCGTGAATGACGACTGGGAGGCGACCGCCCGCCTCGACGCGAGCGAGCGCGAGCGCGAGATCGTCACCTCCGGCGGCAAGCTCTCCTACACCAAGCAGCAGGCAGAGGAGGGCGGTCTCGACGCCAGTCCCGCGGACGACTGATCGCGCACGTCGATTCGGTTTTTTCGAGGAGAGGGAGTTTTTATCCGCGGAGGTCGTAGCCCGTCCGTGCCCGCCGTCGAGTACCGACAGGCAGAACGGGCCGACCTCCTCTCGGTGTTTCGCATCGAGAAGGCGTCGTTTCCCCAGCCGTGGCCCTACTCGGCGTTCGAGCGATTTCTCGGCCAGCCGGGCTTTCTCGTCGCCCACGAGGGCGAGCGCATGGTCGGCTTCGTCGTCGCCGACGGCGTCCCGAACCACGGCCGGACGATCGGCCACGTGAAGGACCTCGCGGTCCATCCGGAGCACCGGAGCCGGGGAATCGGCCGCGGCCTGCTCGAGCGCGCGCTGTCGGTCCTCGCCTCGCAGGGGGCCGGGTGGGTGAAGCTCGAGGTCCGCGAGGGCAACGAGCCGGCGATCGCGCTGTATCGCGAGTTCGGGTTCGACCTCCACCGACGCGTTCCACGGTACTACGACGACGGCGAGACCGCGCTGGTACTCGTCGCGCCGCTTCGGACGTAGACGAGGTGAGTCGGTAGAGAGGCGTAAACCCGTTAGGGTTCGCCCGCATACCGAGAGACATGGGATACGCCTGTCCGGTCTGCGGCGACCCCCAGCGCGACGCCGAACACCTCGCGAACCACCTCGCCTTCACCGCGATGCTCGGCCGCGAGGACCACGAGACGTGGCTCGGGGACCACGTCACCGAGTGGGAGTCGCTCGATCCCGAAACGCTCGGTCCGCGAGTGGCGGAGTACGCCCCCGAGGAGGAGTTCCCCCAGCTGTTCGAGGACACGACCGACGATCACGACCACGAGCGCGAGCGCGCGCCGCGGTTCGAGGAGTCGATCCCCCGCCAACGTGGCCGCGAGGCGGCGAACGCCGACGCGACGGAGGTGCTCGCGGAGGCCGAGGCGATGACTCGCGAGATGCTCCGCGAGAGCGACGAGGAGTGAGCAGGACTATTCGGTTCCGATCCGTCCACCCGGTATGGTACGAATCTCCACCGTCGTGATGATCCTCGGGATCGCACTGTTCCTGCTCCCTCTGCCGGTCCTCCCGCCGATCGTCTCAGGAGGTGGGCTGGTGGTGTTCGTCGCAGGGGTCGTCCTCCGGCTGCTCGGGATGTGAGTGTCGTGAGCGCCGCTACGATCGCATCGTAACGGTAAGGAGGCGAGCGATACACACGTCGGTATGAACGAGACCGACGGACTGCTCGCCCCCGAGACCCCCGAGGAGGCACGGGCCGCGTACGAGGCGGTCGGGCCGACCGCACAGGTCGTTACCAAGGAGGTCGCGAAGGCGATGGGGCTCGGCCGCGAGGAGTACCGCGAGCGCGTCACCGGCGAGGTGATCGCGACGGCGCGCGACGCGCTGTTCGCCTCCCTCCTCGAGGTCCAGGGGGGGTCGCTCGAGGAGTTCGAACGCTGGCGTGAGGCCTACGACGGCGAGTGTGAGCTGCTCGGCAGCGAGAACGTCGATCGTGCCGTCTGGCACGCCTTCGACGGGCGGGCGGTGGCGGCGACCTACCAGAACGAACCCGAGGCCGCCCGAGGGACCCTGAGACGACAGGCGTTCGGGCGGTTCTACCGGCCGCTGTTCGAGGGCGAAGCGAACGACGCTCGAACGCCGTAGGGGCGCGACGAGGAGGCGGCGTCCGTCGAGCGAAACGGGACGCTTTACCGGGTCGAGATCACACGGGAGCCATGAACGCGAGCGGCTCCGACGACGCAAACGGCGAGTGGGAGGTCCTCGAGTCCGTGGTGGAGTACGAGACCGGCTGGTACACCGGCGGCTACGACCTCGTCGAACAGCCCAACGGGTCGACGAAACGATACTACTGGGCCGACCTCGATCCCGCGGTCGTGATCGTCGCCTCCACCGGCGAGGAGATCGTCTTCGTCGAACAGTACCGGCCGGCGATCCGCCAGACACACCTCGAACTCCCCGCCGGGATCGTCGAGGAGGGCGAGTCGTTCACCGAAGCCGGCGCGCGCGAACTCCGCGAGGAGACCGGGTTCGATCCCGAGGGCGTCTCCTTGCTCCAGCGGATGTGGGTCGCGACGGGCGCGATGCGCCACGAACGCGCGATCGTCTTCGCGGAGGGACTCACCCCGGTCGAACAGACGCTCGACGAGAACGAGTTCCTCACGATCAGGTCGGTGCCGATCGAGGGGGCGCTTACGAGAGCGCGCGAGGAACCGACCAACGAGGCGACCGTCGAGGGGATCCTGCTCGCCCGCGAGGAGGGATTGATTTAGCGTCAGGTCAAGTTCGAGTCCCGCCGGACGTGACCTCAGTATGGCGGGCGGTATCGCCGACGGAGAGACCGGCGACGACGGGCTCAGTAGAGCGCGCCACCGAGCGGGACCGGTTCGTCAGGCGTGACGAGAACCGGGTTTCCGTCGTCGCCGGGGACGCCGACGGTCAGCGCCTCGGACTCGAAGCCCGCGATCCGGACCGACCCGAGGTTCGTCGCACAGAGCACCTGCCGTCCGACCAGGTCGTCGACGTCGTGGTGGTAGCCCAACTGTGCTGCGGAGCGGAGCGACTCGTCGCCGAGATCGAGACGGAGTTTGACCATCTCCGGCTTGTTCGCCTCGGGGAACGGTTCGGCGTCCTCGACCTGGGCGACCCGGATCGTCGCGTCGAACGGACCGTCGCTCATACCGGCGCTCCATCGCCGAGCCTGATAAACGGTTTCACTCGTCGTCGCGCCGCCGTTCGAGAGGGCCGCCGACGTCTATGAGGCGGGGATCCGTCCACGCCGCCTGGTTCGCTGAGGACGCCAGCCGACGAACTATTCAGCCGGCGGGGGCTACCGTTCGGCATGGACCATCGAGACGACGAGATCGCGCCGGCGGAACTCGAGGAACTGCTCGAGAGCGACGAGGAGGTGCGGATCGTCGACATCCGTGCGCCCGCGCAGTTCGATCGGGGTGCGATACCCGGGAGCGAGAACGTCCCGTTCGGGGAGCTGCCGGGACACGTCGAAGCGTTCGCCGACGCCGATCGCGTCGTCACCGTCTGTCCCCACGGCAAGGCGAGCCTTCGGGCGATGCGGCTGATCGAGTCCTACGAGGGGGCTGAGGGAACGGAGGTTCGAAGCCTCGCGGGCGGATTGGACGCGTGGAGTCGTGACTACGGCCTCGAAAACGGAAGAAACGAGGAGCGCGACGGGAGCGACGGCGAGTCGTCGCCCGAGGCGCCGTTCTGATCGGTCGGGTCGAGTGGGAGGCGTACGTATCAGGCGACCGAGAACCCCTTGTCGCGGAGGAAGTCCTCGACGCGACCGGTGTGGTTGCCCTGGAGCTCGATCGAGTCGTCCTCGACGGTGCCTCCGCAGGCGAACTTCGACTTCAGGTCCGACGAGAGGCTGTCGAGATCGACGTCCCGTGGGTCGAGTCCTTCGATGATCGTTACCTCCTTTCCGTAGCGGCGCTCGTCGATGCGGATGTTAACCTGCTGGGACTCTTTGGCGACGTCCTCGCAGACGCAGAGTTCCTGGGGCAGTCCACACGTCGAGCAGACTTCCGACATTACAGCCAAACGTACGAAATCGACCTATTAAACACTGTCGGGGCAACAACCGAAGGCCGACGCGATCCCGAACGATCGGTGAGACGACGCACGATCCGAGCGCCGCTTGACTGGTACGTATTCGAACGCATCGAACGGGCGTTCTCGTCCATGTGACCGCCAGCACTCGTCGGAGGGGATCCCCGGCGGAGCGCCACACACAAATACCCGCCACGCGAACGGCCGACATGGTCAACCCGATCGCCGAGCTGTTCCAGCTTCTGGGCTACACGACGGAGGTCGCGCTCAACGACCCGATCGCCGGGCTGTTGATCCTGATAAGCAACCTCATCTTCGCCTTCACCTTCCTCCTCTTCTTCGGGCTCGCCGCCGGCGCCGTCCTCGACTCGGTCATGCCCGAGAGCCTCGGTCGATCGCCGCCCCCGCGAGACTGACCGCCTCCTCGAGGTCCGGACCGAGCGGCGATCCCGCGACGATGCCGTCGGCGTACTCGAGGACTTCCCCCACTCGTGTGGTCACCGAGTCGGGCGTCCCCGCGATGCAGAACGCCTCGATCATCGCCGGGGTAACGGCCTCGAACGCCTCGCCGAACTCGCCGGCCTCGATGCGCTCGCCGATCGCGTCGGCTCGCTTCTCGTCGATCCCGTGGCGATCGAGCACCGGCGGGGCCGCCCCCGAGGCGATGAACGCGACGGGCGGACGGGCGGCCTCGCGGGCAGCGTCGCCGTCCTCGGCGACGCTGAGGCTCGCGAACGCGACGAACTCGAACTCACCACGAAAATCGGGTCGCTCGGAGAGCCCCTCCTCGACCCGCTCGTTCGCCCACGCGAAGTCGTCGGGATGGGCGGCGTTGAGCAGCACGCCGTCCGCGTGCTTCGCGCTCATGCGGATCATGTGTGGTCCCTGGGCGCCGACGTAGACGGGGATCTCGTTCGACGAGTAGTTCAGCCCCGCGTCGATCGCGGTGAACGATCCCTCGTGGTTCACCCGCTCGCCCGCCCAGAGCCGCTTTGCGACCTTGAACGTCTCGAGCACGCGGCGCAGCGGCCGGTCGCGATCGTAGCCCAGGTTCGAGAGCGTCGAGCCATCGCCCGCGCCGATCCCGAAGACGGCTCGCCCGCCGCTCACCTCGTCGAGCGTCGCGGTCCGCGAGGCCAGCGTCACCGGGTGGGTCTCGTAGGGGTTCGCGACGCCCGGTCCCAGCCGGATCGACTCGGTCCGCGCGGCGATCCGATCGAGCGCGAGAAACGGGTCGCGGTTGTTGTAGTGACTGCTCGCGAAGGCCGCATCGAAGCCCGCCGCCTCGGCGGCCGCACCGAGGTCGGCGATCCGGTCGAGGGGGTGTTCCGGCGTGAGCTCGATTCCCTTCATCGAATCTCCTCGGAAACGACGGTTCGGTCGATCCGTCCTCGTTCGCCGCGGTCACTCATACGACCACCGTCGGATCGAAGATCCGACGTAGTCCCGTTCGCTCGCTTACGCTCGTTCATGGGACCACCTCCGAGGCTTCGCCTCGGCATAGTCGCAATCGCTCACTTCGTTCACTCATGCGACCACCCCCGGAGCGCCTGGCGGACGAAGTCGGTCTCGACCGAGCGGAACTGCTCGTCGCTCCCCGCCATCGCACCGAACTCGAAGCCACGAACGACGACCGCCGGCGTCCCGCCACCGCCCTCGCCGGCGACGAGGTTCGCGGCGCCCGCGAGTTCGTCGACCACGTTCTCGACGGTGACGCCGAGCTCGCGACCGTCCCTGTCGCGCTCGCCGCGCCAGTCGCGGCTCGCAGGCAAGCCGGCCCAGCCGATGGCGACGCCGCGCTGGCCGTGGCGAAACGGCCGTCCGCAGGTGTCGGTGACGATCACGGGGACGGAAAGCGCCTCGCTCAGCCGGGCGGCGCTCTCGGAGGGACGTTTCGGCAGCAACAGCAGGTCGGCGCCCCCGGTGTTCGAACGGTCGATCCCGGCGTTGACGCAGACGTGTCCGAAGCGCGTCTCCGTCAGAAGGAACGGCGCCTCCATCACGAGGTCGGTGCTCTCCTCGAGGACCGCCTGGGCGAACCGGGGATCCCTCTCCTCGCCGGTGATCCCCTCGAGACGATCGGCGATCTCGCGGGCACGCGGACCGGCCGGGAACGCCTCGAGATCCGCGAGCCGGTCCTCGGCCTTCGAGACGACCGTGCTCGCGATACAGAGCACGTCGCCGACCGGCGGCGATCCTGGCCGGTCACGCTCGTCGGACTGCGCTCCCGGGTCGAGATCGATCCGGTCGGCGACGAGGTCGGCGAGGTCGTCGCCGGGGTCGATCTCGGGAATCCCGGGGACTGCGATGAGTTCCATAGCGGGGGTCGGGGTCGGCGGATCAAAAGGCCGCCGACACCGGAGAAGACGGGGAGGGCCGAAGCGAAGCGGTCAGTCGTCGATCAGGCCGGAGACGGTAGTGACCTCCAGATCGCGGGACTCGATGGCGTCGAGGACGGCCTCGAAGTCCTCCTCGGTCACGTCGTTACGGCTGTCCTCGCTCTCGGTATCGCCGACGCCGTGGACCATCAGCGTGAGGACCTGACCGTATTCGGCGGCGAGATCGAGCATCGAAGCGATCGAGCCGGCGTCGTGGCCATTGACCCGGGGGAGCATGTGGCCGTCGAGCGGCGGGGCGACGTTGGGCTGGCCGCCGAAGATGAACGACGTCTCGAACACCTCGCGGACGTCAGCGATGGAGTCGGCGTCCATCCGGTTGTAGGGCGCGAAGTAGTGGCGCGCGCCGTCCTCGGAGATGCGGTTCGCGATGTAGTCGTGGGCGTTCTGGAGGTAATCGACGCGCTCGTCGGGGTCCATCTCGGGCAGCGCCGTGTGGGGGTGTGCCGAGACGTCCCAGCCGGCGTCGCGGAGCTGGCGACACTGGTCGATGTTGAGCCGACCGGGCTGGTTCAGCGAGCCCGGGATGATCGCGGCGACGCCCGGCCAGCCGCGCTCCTCGAGCATCGGCCGCGCGGTGGTGTACTGGCTCTCGACGGCGTCGTCGAACGTGAGGATCACCTTACCCTGGTCCGACCGTTCCGTCACCCGGAGGTCGTCGATCCGGAAGCGGATCGGCCCCTCGGCGTCGCCGCGCGGCTCGACGTGGATCCGTATCTCCTGGACGTTCCCAAGGTTGGGTTCGCCGCGCTTCCCGGTGTAGCCGCCCTCGACCCGAAGCCAACCGTCGAACTCCCCCGGAATCGACCGGGCGCTCACGAGCCGGTCGCTCGCCCCAGGTGCGCGGACGTCGAGGACCACCCGTGCCGGCAGGGGCGACTCGACCCGAACGGCGAAGGAGAGGTCCTTCCCCGAGAAGTCCTGTCCCTCCGAGAACACTCGGAACGCGCCGGCGGCGTCCTCGTTCTCGGACTCGACCAGCATCGAGCTCTCGCCGACGAGCGCTTCCTCGTCGCTCGAGACGGTCGTGTGGTCGTGCATCGGGTTCCACTCGATCGCCTCGAAGTCGTCGACCAGATCGCCCGCCTCGATGGCGGGTGCGACGATCTCGCGGTTCCCGCTCCCGCTCTTGTTCTCGTCCTCGCCGCCGGTCTCGTTGCCGTTCGTCCCCTCGTCCTCGTCGTCCGCGTCTGGATCGGTGGAGCCGATCACGTCCATGCAGCCCGCGAGCGTCGCAGTGCCGACTCCCAGCGCGGCGAGGAATCGACGGCGGTTCTGTGGCGATTTCATATCCATCAGATGATACGTACTCCCGTATACATATAATTTCTTACCAATTAAATCGAGAAAGGAGCAGCCGGAGGTTGAAGCCGATCCGGCTCGGAGTACGGTCGATGAGCGCGGACGTCGTCACCTGCTTCCTCCGGCGTGAGGGACGGGTACTCCTCGGACGGCGGAGCGAGGCCGTCGGTACGTATCGAGGACAGTGGGGCGCGGTTTCGGGATACGCCGAGGGGGATCCGGACGCCGCCGCTCGTCGCGAGATCGACGAGGAGGTAAGGCTGCTCGAAGCGGTCTCGTTCGTCCGCGCGGGCGACCCCCTCGAGGTCGTCGACGGCGAGCGAACGTGGGTCGTCCATCCGTACCTCTTCGACTGCGGGCCGGGCGAGGCGACGTCGAACCGGGAGTTCGAGCACGTCGAGTGGGTGCATCCGACCGAGATCCGTCGCCGGGAGACGGTGCCGTCGCTCTGGAAGGCGTACGAGGCGATCGCGCCGACGGTCGAGAGCGTTCGCGAGGACGCGCTCCACGGCTCGGCGTACGTCTCCATCCGAGCACTCGAGGTGCTCCGCGATCGGGCCAGTGCGCTGGCGGACGACGGGGACGGCGCGGAGGGATGGGAGGAACTCGCGGTGCTGGCACGCGACCTGCTCGATGCCCGGCCCGGCATGGCCGCGCTCGGAAACCGGGTCGATCGAACGATGACCGAGGTCGACGGGCGAACGGCGGACGCGATCGAGCGAAGCGCCAGGAAGGGAATCGAGCGCGCCGTCCGTGCCGACGACCGGGCCGCCGAACGGGCGACCGACGTGGTCGAGGGGAGCGACGGCGTCCTGACGCTCTCGCGTTCGGGGACGGTCGAGGACGCGCTGCTCGAGGCCGCTCCCGGGCGGGTCGTCGTCCTCGAGTCGCGACCCGCACGCGAGGGCGTCGGCGTCGCGGAGCGGCTCGTGCGGGCGGGGATCGACGCCACGCTCACGCTCGACGCGGCGGCGGCACACGTCGTCGAGGGCGTCGACTGCGTCCTGGTCGGTGCGGACACGGTGCTCGCCGACGGGAGCGTGATCAACAAGGTCGGCACCCGAACGACGGCGGCCGCGGCCGCCCACGAGGGGGTCCCGATGTACGCCGTCGCGGCCGCCGACAAGGTCGCGCCGACGGCGGAGGGATCGACGCTCGAACGGATCGAGAGGGAGGCGATCTACGGGGGCGACGCCTCGGTCTCCGTCGACTGCCCGCTGTTCGACCGGACGCCCGCCGACCTCGTCGCTGGCGTGATCACCGAGGAGGGAGTGCTCGATCGTGAGGCGGTCGCCGAGCGTGCCGCCGAACACGAGCGGCTGGCGTGCTGGCGCGAGCGCGGTCCCCCCGAGTACTGAGGCTGCGAAAGAGGACGATACGAGGGCAAGCGAACGGTCTATCTGCCTCCCGAACGACTGAACGACTGCATGAACGAGTCACGAGAGAACGAGGCCGCGACCCGACGCGACCCGCCGTCGCTGGTCGGACGGCTCCTGTTCGGTGGAATGCTCGGGTTCTCGGCGATCAACGCCTTCAGGAACGTGGACGCACAGATCGGCTACGCCGAGTCGAAGGGCGTTCCGTACGCCGACCGGCTGGTACCGTTCTCGAGCGGGATGCTCGCCTTCGGCAGTATCGGTATCGTCCTCTGGCGGATGCCGGCGCTGGCGTCGGGCGCCGTCGCGACGTTCCTCGCCGCGATCACCCCGTCGATGCACGACTTCTGGGAGGCGGACGGCCCGGAGAGACAGAACGAACAGAACCACTTCATCAAGAACGTCGCCATGCTCGGCGCCGCAGTGGCGTTCCTCCGTCGGGCGCTCGGACGGTAAGCCGAGACGAAGCGTTTCCGACCGGCACCGCAACGTGACCTTTTTGCGGCCGACCCGCCTACCGGTCGTTAGTGGCCATGACGAGCAGTTACCCCCGCTGAGCCCCTTGTGATGAAGCGGTTACACCGAGCCACACCTCTCCGACTCGACCAGCGACGGCTTCGTGACGGACCGAAACCGGCTCGTTCGGGTATCGAACGTCATGACGGCGTACGTCGCGTCGGTCCTCTCGTTCGAGGGGCCGAGGAGGCGCTTCCGGAGGACCGAAGTCGAGCGGGTCGGTACACCGCCGAGCGACGGCGGTCGATGCCTCGGCGGCGGCCGGCGAGGTCAGCGCAAGATTGAATCGCTCGCTTGGCGATGGCTCCACCATGGAGCTCTCGCGATTGGGGATTCACGACTCGGTGGCGGCGGTGTTCCCGCCGGAACGGCTACGTGAAGCGTTGGAGACCGAGGCACCGGAGGTCGTCGTGGTGGGCGACGACCCCGAGGCGATCACCGCCTGCGACGCGGTCGTCACGTTCGCCCACCGCGAGGCGTTCGTCGGCCTCGAGTGGGTCCACTCGATCCAGGCCGGCTACGACCGCTTCCCCCTCGAGGAGTTCGAGGCCGCCGGTACTCGTCTGACGAACAGCACCGGCATCCACGGCGAGAGCGTCGGCGAGACCGCCGTCGGCTACATGCTGATGCTCGCGCGCCGGCTCCACCAGTACGTCCGACAGGGGACCGAGAAACGGTGGAAGCGGCCGGCGTGGGACGTTCCGTTCACCCTCGACGGCGAGTCGCTGTGCGTGGTCGGCCTCGGGACGTTAGGGAGGGGGATCGCGGAGCGTGCCGGCGCGCTCGATGTGAGCGTCACCGGCGTCCGGCGGAGCGGCGAGCCGGTCGAAGGCGTCGAGCGGGTCGCTCCGAGCGATGAACTCCACGAGGCGATCGGCGACGCCCGGTTCGTCGCGGTGGCGACGCCGCTGACCGACGAGACGGAGGGACTGATCGGACGCGATGAGTTCGAGGCGATGCGCGAGGACGCCTACCTGATCAACGTCGCGCGCGGCCCCATCGTCGACGAACGCGCGCTGATCGACGCCATCGAGACGGAGGAGATCCGGGGCGCGGCGCTCGACGTCTTCGAGGACGAACCCCTCCCCGAGGACTCGCCGCTGTGGGAGTTCGAGGAGGTGATCGTCACGCCCCACGCCGCGGCCTACACCCGCGACTACTACCGCGACATCGCCGCGCTCGTCGAGGGGAACGTCTCCCGGATCGCCGCGGGCGAGGAGCTCCGAAACCGGGTCGTCTGACCGAACGGGTGTCGGGAGCGACGGTCCCGCCACGGGACGAGGCTCGGCGACTCGAGCCGCGTTCGTGAACGGCGCGGAACGTCCCGGTCGGGGCGTCGGATACCGCTGCCGCGATCCGACTACGCGCCGGCCCGTTCGAGGCCCCACTCCTGGTCCTCGATCCGCTGGGTCTCGAGCGTTCCAGTATCGCCGAGCAGACGAACCTCGAAGGCGGCGTCGACGCGTTCGATCTGCAGATCGAGTCGCATCGCGTCGGTGGTCACCTCGCGTTCGGCGGCGGGCGGCGCGTCGCCCTCGCGGGAGACCGCCAGCCCGTGGTCGTCGTAGTCGATCCAGGTCGACTCGTCGATCGTGCCGTCCGCGTTGTAGAGATCGACGCTGATTCCCTCGGCACCGTCCGCTTCCTCGATTCGGAGCGTGTAGGTTTCCGTAGCCATGGTAGAACGACCTCGGTTGGTCGGCCCGCCGCTCGGCCGACTCACGTCGTGGCCGGCGACGGGCTGTCGTACGGGGGATCGGTCGAGTCGGGCAAATCGGTTGGGCCTGCTTTCGCAAGCGATATCGAAGAACGCTCAGACCACGAACCCGAGTAGGTCGTCGCGACCCTGCTCGTGGAGGTGGGTCCGAAGCGCCTCTCGGAGCGGGTCGATCCGTCCCCGTTTGGCCGAGATCGGCGCGATCGTGTCCTGCCACTGTTGCCAGGGCGGCGAGAGCCCGAGGCGTTCACAGAGGGCGTCGAGACGTTCGTCGGAATCGTCGACCTTGTCCATCTTGTTCACCGCCACGACCGTCGGGATGCCGACCTCGCGCAGGAAGTGGAACATCTCGACGTCGTGGGGGACGTTGCCCCGCTCCTCGTGGCGGTCAATGATATCGACGGCGGCCTTGCCGTCGACGACGAGCACGCCCACGAGGATCTCTTCGGCGTGTTCCTCGATGTAGCGGACGACGTCGGTCTTGATCCGCTCGCGGACCTCCTCCTCGACGCCCTCCATGAACCCGAAGCCGGGCAGGTCGGTGAACGTGAAGTCCTCGCCCGCCCAGTCGTAGTGGTTCGGCGAGCGGGTCACGCCCGGCTTCCCGCCCGTGTCGAAGCGGTGGCCGGTGAACTCGCGCATCAGCGTCGACTTCCCGACGTTCGACCGGCCGACGAAGGCGATCTCCGCGTCCCGATCGGGACGTCCCTCGAACATGGTCGTGGTAGCCCGCCGAGGGATTTATACTGCCTGCTGTGGCGACGGATCCGAACTCGGCGAACGGGTCGAGAGGATCCGAGGATCGACGGTCGCGAGGAACCGACCGGCCACGGCCGTTCCGAGGGTTATTTGCGGGTACCCCCGTTAGTCGGCGTGTGCGTCTGGTCCAAGTCACGATCCCCGCGGGCATGCGCGAAACGGTCCTCGACGCACTCGACGAGAAGGGCATCGACTACGTCGTGACCGACGAGACCAGCGGCCGGAAGTACACCGCCGTCGTCTACTTCCCGCTGCCCGACAACGCCGTCGAACCCGTGCTCGATTACCTCGAGGAGATCGGACTCGAGGACCAGTCCTACACCGTCGTCGTCGACGCCCAGACGGTCGTCTCTCGGCAGTTCGACGACCTCGAGGAGGAGTACTCGACCGACGACACCGACGAGGAGCGCATCTCCCGCCAGGAGCTCCACACCGAGGCCGAGGAGATGACGCCGACGTTCCCCGTTTACGTGACGATGACGCTGATCAGCGCGATCGTCGCAACCGCCGGACTGCTGCTCGACTCGCCGGCCGTGGTCGTCGGCTCGATGGTGATCGCGCCGCTGATCGGACCCGCCCTCGCCGCCAGCGTCGGGACGATCACGGACGACGACGACATGTTCCGCAAGGGGATCAAGTACCAGGCGATCGGACTCGTCCTCGCGATCGGCGGGGCGACGATCTTCGCGTGGCTCCTGAAGACGACGTACGTCGTCCCCCCCGGGATCGAGCTCGCGTCGATCGACGAGATCGCCGAGCGGTTCACCCCCGACCTGTTGTTGCTCGTGGTCGCGCTGGGGGCGGGCGTCGCGGGCGTGCTCGCGCTCTCGACGGGGATCTCGGTGGCGCTCGTGGGCGTGATGATCGCCGCGGCGCTGATCCCGCCCGCGGCCGCGGCGGGCGTCGCCATCGCGTGGTGGCAGCCGCTTCCGGCCGTCGGCGCGACGGTGCTCGTGCTCGTCAACACGATCTCGGTCAACCTCGCCGGCGTGTTGACGCTGTGGTACACCGGCTACCGACCACAGAACTGGTTCGAGACGGACGACGTCCACCAGAAGTTGGTTCGAAACGTCGTCGTCTTCACCGCCGCGGTGCTGTTGCTCTCCGCGTTTCTCGGCGCCGTGACCGTCTCGTCGTACCAGACCTCGACGGTCCAGCAGGAGATCGAGAACGACGTCGAGGCCGAACTCGACCAACACGAACGGTTCACGCTGCTCGGGATCGAGTACTCGACCGGCGAGGACGTCACGTACGAACAGGGCAATATCGTAGGCATCAACCAGCAGATCACGAACGTGACGATCACCGTCGGCTACGAGAACGACCCCGACCAGGGGGCGCTCGCTGACGCCCTCCACGAGCGAATCAACGACGGTATCGAGCAGGAGGTATCGGTCGAGGTCCGGTTCGTCGAGATCGAGCGACGATAGTCGGACTCGCCGGGTCGACCATCGCCACCTCGAAGGCGGGCGGCGGTCGCATCCGGGGGCTGATCTCAATCCATTTCCGCGCGGGTGCTGTAGGTCGCTCATGGACAGACTGGCGTCGACCGATACGCTGCGGGGGCGAACCGACGAGAGCCGGATCGCCCTCTGGTTGTTTCTCGATGCGAATCGGTGGCTGATCGGGGGGCTGCTCTCGGTCCTCACGTTCTCGGTACTGGTCGTCCTCGGAGCGGCGGCGCCGCCGCTGAACGAGATGATGCAGCGCTCGGATCCGGTCGAGACCGCGTTCCAGGCGCTGATCGGCGCGCTCATCACCGGCGTCACGCTCGTCGTGTCCATCAATCAACTCGTTCTCTCCCAGGAGATCGGCCAGCTCGGCGATCACCACGCCTGGATGGACGAGGCCATGGAGTTTCGACGCGAGGTCGAACTGCTGTTCGAATCGATCGGCCCGCCCGACCCCGCACAGTTCCTCCAGGCGCTCGTCCAGACCAGCGCGGACCGGGCCGAGGCGCTTCGGGAGACGGTCGCTGACAACGACGACGAGGAACTCCGCGATCGGACCGACAAGCTCGTCGAGAACGTCGTGGAGAACTCCGAGGAGATCTACGAGCAGCTGGAGACGGCGGAGTTCGGGGAGTTCGGCGTGTTGCGCTCGGGGCTGAACTACAACTACTCCTGGAAGATCTACGCGGTGCGACGGCTCCGGAACGAACACGAGGACAGCCTCGAGGACGAGGACCTCGAGGCGTTCGACGACCTGGTCGACATACTGACGCTGTTCGGCCCGGCGCTCGAGCACTTCAAGTCGCTGTACTTCCAGTGGGAGCTCGTGAACCTCACGCGGTCGATCCTCTACGTCGCGATACCGGCGCTGCTGACGTCGATCGCGACGGTGCTGTATCTCGATCCGAGTGCGTTCTCGGGTACGACGCTCGGCGTCAGCGACATGGTCTGGGTCGTGAGCACCAGCACGACGCTCGCGCTCGTGCCCTTTCTCCTGCTCGCCGCCTACGTGGTCCGGATCGCGACCATCTCGAAACGGACCGGCGCGCTGGGGCCGTTCATCCTCCGCAGTTCGGAGCGAACGACCGCCATCGACTGGGAGCAGTAGACCGGAAGTCGCCGGCCCGCCCGCCTCGTGTCGACGATCGATCCGGGATGGTGGTCGTATCTGTCTGGAACGGCTTCTTCACCCCCTCCGAGTATCAGACCGTAACGGCAGTCGCGAGCCATACCGGCGAGGGCGACCCGCCCGGCGGGGTGACCGCTGACATCGAAAAGCGCCTCGACGAGCGGACCGACCGTCAGGTCGGCGTCCGGGCGCGCTTCCGGGCGTACCAGACCGCCTGATCGGCCATCGAGTTCGTATCAGCTATCGTTCAAAACAGGTTTTTGTCCCGACGAGGAGAACGGGAAGAGGAGGGACTTTCCAGAATGATCGATAGACTATCGTCGGAGCAGAAACGGAGCATCGTAAACGTCCTCACGCAGTCCGCACGCGAACCGCTGAAGGAAGTGATAAAGGAGGCGATCGAGGAGGCGGAGACCGAATCGGGCAGCTCGGGAGGTCGCGGATCGCTCGGCACGCTGGCGCTGATCGGCGTCGGCGTCGGAATCGGGTACGGGCTCCGGGGTCGTCGATCGTCCGACGGGTTCGACTCGTTGAGCGAGACGAAAGCACGGTTCGCGAAGGCCGACCGCAAGCGGAGCGAACGCGAGGACGCGGAGCCGGAGGAACCGGTGGAGTCCGCGGTCGAGGAGGTCGAGGAACCCGAGGAGTCGGACGACGGACGGAGCGTCCTCTCGCCGATCGTGCTTCTGCTGGGGGCGGTCGCCGCAGTCAGCTACGTCCTCAGCCGACGGGCCAACTCGGTCGAGCAGCTCGCGGACGAGGCCGCGACGGGGACGCGCGAGGTCGCGGAGTCGACCACCGAACGGACCGACGAGGCCGCAGCGGAGGCCACCAGCCGGACCGACGACGTCGCCGGATCGGTGGTCGAGATCGCCGACACGGTGACGAACCTCACGAAGTCGGTGGCGGATCGAACCCAGAACGCGGTCGAGGAGAAGGCCGAGAGCGCGGTGGAGACCAGCGAGGAACTCGACGACCGCATCGGGGAGGCCACCGACCGGACGGAGCAGGAGGCCGATCGAGCCGCCTCGACGGTCGAGGACGCTGGCGAGGAGCTCGACGAGCGAGCGGAGGAGGTCGAGGGTGAGGTCGAGGAGGCCGCGGAGACCGTCGAACACGAGATCGGAGCGGACGAGGAAGACGAAGACGAAGAATCCGAGCAGGAGGAGACCGAGGACGAGCAAGCCGAGGAGTAAGAAGAGCGTTCGACGGCACGGAACGGCGACTCGCGGCGCTATCCTTCGAACGGGAGCTCGGGCTCGTAGCCGATCGCGGCGATCGCCGCCTCGAGCAGTTCCTCGACGCCCTCGCCCTCGGTGACGCTGACGTAGTGATCCGCCTCGACGTCCCGCGACCGGTCGGCCTTGTTGCAGACCGACAGCACGGGCACGTCGAATCGCGACTCGATCTCGTCGAGGAGCGCGAGCTGGGCGTCGAGGGGGTAGCCACACTCCCCGCTCGCGTCGAGGAAGACGAGCACGCAGTCGGCGAGGTGGGTGAGCGCGCTCGCCGCCTGGGACTCGATCTCGTTTCGCTCCTCCGGCGGCCGATCCAGCAGCCCGGGCGTGTCGATGAGCTGGTAACGGATGTGGTCACGGGTAAGGTGGCCGACGCCGATCCCCTTCGTGGTGAAGGGGTAGGTCGCGGTCTCGTGGCGGGCGTTCGTGACGCCGTTGACGAACGTCGACTTGCCGACGTTGGGGTAGCCCGCGACGACGATCGCGGGCTCGTCGGGGTCGATATCGGGTAGCGTCTTCAGCTGGTCGCGGGCGTCGCCGACGCGCAGAAGGTCGTCCTCGACCTCCTCGACGACGTCCGCGAGCCGAGCGAACGCCTGCTTTCGGTGTTTGCGGGCGACGTCGGCGTCGGCGTGCAGCCGGCTCTGGTACTCCCGGCCGATCTCCTTGGTCTTGCGACTCGCCCACCCCACCTCCGAGAGGCTCTGTCGGAGCTCGTCCACGTCGACCAGCGCGTCGGCGAGTTCGTAGTAGAACGGGTCGACGAGGTCGAAGTCGGGCCAGGCGGTGACGACGTTCTCGAGGTTGTCGGAGAGGACGTTCGAGGCCGTCAGCAGCATCGACTGCTGGGCCTCGGCGCCGCTCTTGGCCCGACCGGCCCGGGCCGCCCGCGAGAACGCCTTGTCGATGAGTTCCTCCGAGCGCGGCGTCGTCGGAAGGTCCTCGAAAATCATACCTCTCGGTACGCGGCGGCGGTACAAAAGGCCGTCCGTCGGCGTTCGCGTCCGCGGCGTCGCGCTTTTGTCGTTCGGCGGCCAACCGGAGGACATGACGAACTGGCGCGCCGTCGGTTACGGTTTCGTGGTGACGCTCCTCGTCGGCGTGGTCGGCCTCGCCGTACCCGGACTCGGTCAGCTGACCGCGGGGCTAATCGGCGGGTTCGTCGCCGGCTACCTCGGCGGCGGCGGCCTCGGGCGTGGGTTCTGGCACGGGCTGCTCGCGGGGAGCATCGGCGGGATCGCCGTCGGCCTGATCCTGTGGGCGGCCGTCGCGCTCGCGGGACTCGCGGGAGGGCCCGTCGGCGCGGCCGCAGGCACGGTCGCCGGCTTCGGCGTGTTCGCGATCGCCGCGATGATCGCGATGGTGATGGCCCTCGAGAGCGCGGTCGCCGGCGCGATCGGCGCAGTACTGAACGGGAACGAAAACCGTCGGACGGACGTCCGCTCGGACTACTGAACCCGAACTGCGAGAGGAGAGTCCGAGGAACCGCCCTCCCGCCCGACGCCCTCCTCGAACGTACCGTCTCGTCGGCCGGTCGCCCTCCAGTACAACGACCCGTCTTCCACGAACAGGGGCGGACGGACGTGCCGGTCACGTCCGTGGAACGCTTCGCCGAAGACGGCCCCATCGTCCGCCAACGCTGGAAACGGCTGGTCGACGAGACTGTGCCACGAACGGATCCGTAGACGGGAGCCCGGAACGATCGCTACGGCCTGCGCGTTCGGCCGTCGAAAATCGTCGTATCGGTCCGGGAGCTCGCGGGCCGTGACGTTCGCTACTCGTTTCGAAGCGCGGCCGCGATGGATTCGAGTTCCGCCTTCCGGAAGGAACGATCGATACCGTCGGGATCGTCCTCGTCGAGAACGCCGATCTTCCGGAGGACGCCCGCACGCATCCGAGGTTTGGAGGGGAGTCCGGTCGTCGTATCGATGTCGTAGTCTACGGCGTCACAGATCGCAGCCAGGGCTTCTTTGGTGAAGGCGGTCGATTCAGCACGTTCGTACCTTCCCACGGCCTGTCGGATCTCGTTTCGGAGGTCGTCGACGGTTGGTGTCACGAGTACGGGAGTGGACGGAATCGCCGTGGACATTTCGGTTGTGCGCCGAACCGTGCCGATCTATCGGCTCGGAGCGTTCGACGAGGCCGCCCTACCGTCGTTCCTCGAGCTCCGCCCGTAGGTCCTCGAGATCCATCCCCTTCATCGACAGCAGGACGAGCAGGTGATAGACGATGTCCGCGGACTCGTGGGCGATCTCCTCGTGATCGTCGTCCTTCGCGGCGAGGATCAGCTCGGTCGTCTCCTCGCCCAGCTTCTCGAGGACCGCGTTCTCGCCCTTCTCGTGGACGAACAGCGACGCCGTATAGGAGTCCTCGGGGAGCGTCTCCTTGCGGTCCTCGATGACGGCGAACAGCTCGTCGAGGACCGCGGCGTCGAGGTCGGCGTCGGGACCGCTCACGGCTCCTCCTCGACGAGCTCGCCGATCTCGCGAATGTCCGCGAGGTCGTCGAACTGCTCGCCCGCCTGGCGACCCCGTTCGAACACCGACTCGGCGATCTCGATGGGGGCGTTCGTTCGGGCGGCCAGCGCGAGCGAGTCGCTGGGACGGGCGTCGACCACTACCGACGAACGCGGCCCCTCGATGTGGATGTCCGCGATGTAGGTCCCTTCCTCGCTTATCTCGGTGATCTCGACGCGATCGATCCGTCCGCCGAGCTCCTCCATTACGTCGAGCAGAAGGTCGTGTGTGAGCGGGCGACCGATGTCGTAGGCGTCGAGTCCGTGGGCGATGCTGTTCGCCTCCTCGAAGCCGATGAAGATGGGTAGAACGCCGTCGGCCCCCTCCGCCGTCATGACGACCACGGGGACCGGTCCCTCGGGCGTGCCGGCGACACGCACCGCATCGATGCTTGCGTTCATGACCGGTTCGACGTGGTGAACGCCTAAAGACCTACTGTGTGGCCCTCGGCGACCCGATCACATCACGGCGTTCAGGACCTGGACGAAGACCCCGAACAGGACGCAGACCGCCATGATCGTCTTCGGATCGAAGGTGAGGGCGTTACGGTCCTCGGAGTCGAAGTACCGGACCAATCCCGCGCTCGACATCAGCCCGCCGCTGTTCTGTCCGCTGCTCATGGCTACGTCTCGCCATCGTCCGGGCGTAAGTCTTTCGGGTGATCGAGACTGCGGCGAAGACGCACGAGTGGGAAACGCTTATGCGCGGCGCAGGGTTAGGACCGGTGAACGATGGCCGTAACCCTGAAAGACTTCTATGCGGACTGGTGTGGACCCTGTAAGACCCAGGACCCGATCCTCGAGGAGCTCGAGGAGGACTGGGACGACCGATTCAGCGTCGAGAAGGTGAACGTCGACGAGGACCAGGAGACCGCCAACGAGTACCAGGTCCGGTCGCTACCCACGCTAATCATCGAGAACGACGACGGCGTCGTCGAACGGTTCGTCGGCGTCACCCAGCGCGACGACCTCGAGAACGCTCTCGAGGAAGCGGGCGCCTAAACCCCGACCGCGTCGGTTCTCGATCGAGTTTTCTTTCGGACGCTAGCCTTATTAGATGCAATACCGTTATCGATCATGAGGTAACCGGCAGGTGACGGAGCCGGAACGACGTGCGCCATACGAGTGACGACCATGATCGGAGAGATCCAGCTCTCCCATCCACGACTGGTGCTGATGGGGACGATCCGAAGCGCGCCCGAATCGACGATCGAGACGGCGTGGTATCCGTTGTTGTCGCCCGATCGCTGGATCGGGTTCTACCACGTCACCGTGTCGAACGACGACTTCGGCGGGTTCGAGGCCGCCCTCGCGACGGACGAGACGGTCGTCGATTCGGAATCGGTCGCCACCGTCGCCCGAGGACGGATCTACCGAGTGGCGCTCTCCTCTGACGCGCTGTTGATCATGCCCGAACTGGTCGATCGCGGCGGCGGGCTCATCGGGGCACGGACCGCCGACGACGGCTGGCTGGTCCGCGTCCAGCTGCCGGATCGCCAGGCGTTCGTCGCGTTCCGTCGTTCCTGCATCGATCGGGGGGTCGACTTCCGGACCGAGCGCCTCTACAACGCCGACGACCTGACCACCGCCGAGGTCGGCCTCACCGAGCCCCAACGCCGGCTGCTGCTGGCGGCGTACGAGGCGGGCTACTTCGAGGAGCCCCGCGGGATCACGCTCGAGGAGCTCGGTCGGCAGTTAGGGATCTCCTCGACCGCCGCGGGCGGACGCCTGCGACGAGCGATGAGGCGGCTCGTCGAGGCGCAGTTCTCGGAGCTCGGGGCCCACGAGAGGTAATAAAGACCGGCGTATTCAGTAGATGGATTCAATGACGTAGTTATCGTATTAAGTGTATGACCGATGACCTCACGACGTCCGTCGCCTCGCTCGAGGAATCGGGTATCGTCCGTGAGTGGGACGACCGGTGGGCCTTGAGCGCGACGGTCGTCGAGACGGTGGGGACGCTGACGGGTCGCGATCCGACGACGATGGAGCCGCTGTACGGCTGGATCGACCCCGACGCCCTCGCCGACCTCTTCGGTGAGTGCTCGTCGGAGGGCGCCGTCTCCGTCTCGTTTCGTTATCTCGACTGTGTGGTCACCGTCACCGACGACGGGTTCGTCCACGCGACGCCGGCCGGCGACTACTCGAACTGAACGCCCGCGTCGTGGAGATCGTCGTTGTACGTCGCGAGGTTGATCAACAGCGGCGTCAGCGACTCGACCTCGGGGGCGTTGTCGATCGGCCCGACGTAGAGCGGCCGGAGCCCCTCGATCTCCTCGGTCAGTAGCCGGACGACGTCGACGGCGTCCTCGTCGTTGCCCACCAGCAGGGTGTCCTGGTCGAGCTCGGCGTCGAGGTCCGCGAGCCGTCCCGCCGAGAGGTTGTGGAACGCGCCGACGACCGAAACGTCCTCGGGGGCGGTGGCGGCGGCGACGGCGGTGACGCTTCCCTCGGAGGGGCGGTGGTAGTGCAGGCCGGCGTCGTCGCGCTGCATCCCGACGGCAGGGCTGACGAGCACGGTATCGGCATCGAGACGGTCCGCGAACCCCTCGACGGTGTCTCGGACGTGGTAGGGAGGTACCGCGAGCACGACCACGTCGGCGCGGTCGGCCGCCATCCCGTTCTCGAACCCCTTGACCGTTCGATCGATCCCCCGTTCGTCGAGCTCGGTCTCGTACTCCTCGGCCTTCGCGCGAGCCTTCTCGGGATCGCGCGAGCCGATCAGGATCTCGTGGTCCGTATCGTGAGCCCAGCGCAGCGCCAGCCCCTCCCCGATGTCGCCGGTGCCGCCACAGAGTGCGATTCGCATACGCGAACTGACGACGGGCACGGCCTAAAGGTTCCGAGAGTGGCAGCCTGGAATCGATCACAAGGGTTATGAGTCGATCCAGGGGACTGCGCGCGACCCGGTGGGTCTTCCTCAAGCAAGGCGTCTTCTTGATCGCGCCGACACGCCGGGGACCGCTCGCCCGATCTGTGGGCGGGACGCCGAACGGCCTGTTCGCCCACCTCTCGGAGGGGCTCGGCCTGTACGATCCCTTCGACGTGAGCGGGGCTGAGGCCGCCGAGAATCCGGGGACGATCCGGGTACGCTACGTCGATGTCGAGGCGATGGCCCCAGTCGTGCGTCCGACCGGTTTCTCGCTTCACCTCCGGGTGGCGGGGCGGAGCGACGAAATCCAGCTCGGCTTTCGCTCGAACGACGAACGCCGCGATCTCGTGACCCTCGCGCGGGCGATCCGTGACCGAGCGGACGAGGCCGGTGGGGACGTCGAGCCGTTCGAACCCGGGGGCGGACACGACTGGTCTCGCCGGCCAACTGAGGACTATTCGAGCAGGTCTGGCAGGTCGTTGACTGAGTCGAGCACTGCCGCCGCACCCTCCGCCTCGTACTTCGCGCGTCCCTCCTCGCCGCGCAGCCCGCCGGTGAGAACGCCGACCCCGTAGTAGTCCCTGTCGGGGTTGGCCGCGGCCGCGTTCGTCGCCGTACGGACGTCGTCGAGCGTGTCGCCGACGAACGCGACGGCGTCGGCGTCGAACCGGTCCGCGAGCGCCACCAGCGCGCGGGGGTGGGGCTTTCCCTCCTCCCAGTCGTCCATCGTGAAACGGTGATCGTCGGGAACCGAGAGGCCGACTCGCGAGAGGGCGATCTCCGCCTCGGCGGCCGGTCGCCCCGTCAGGACCCCGACGTCGAAGCGCTCCGTGAGCCGTTCGACCGTGTCGGACTCGACCAACACGGGCTCGTCGTGGACGTAGCCGGCGTGGTCGGCGGGAAC
Organism: Halalkalicoccus sp. CG83; assembly: GCF_037081715.1. Taxonomy (NCBI): domain Archaea; kingdom Methanobacteriati; phylum Methanobacteriota; class Halobacteria; order Halobacteriales; family Halalkalicoccaceae; genus Halalkalicoccus; species Halalkalicoccus ordinarius. Next base: position 419,211 of record NZ_JAZDDH010000002.1, on the reverse strand, counting down.
CCCCGAGGGCCTCTCGCCTCCTTCGAGTTGCCGGTAGAGGTCGGCGCCGAGGTAGAGCCACTGGAAGACCTCGCGCAGTCGCTCGGGATTCCACCGGCCGTGAACGCGGTCGGCGGCCTCGTCCGCGAGGATCGCCTCGAGACACGCCTCCGCCGCGACGAGTCCGCCGCCACGGTCGGCGATTCGGTCGGCGAACGCCTCGACGGACTCGGAGTAGCCCTCCTGTCGCGCGAGGACGTACAGCGCGGCCGCGTCGGTGAGCTCCCAGTCGTTGTTGAACCCGCCGGCATCCTTGAACGCCTGTACGCCCTCGCGATCGATCGTGTCGTCGTAGACCCGCTCGACGCTCTCGAGTATCGCCCGGCGGTAGGAGTCGGCGACGTCGACCAGCACCCCGTCGACGTCGAGGACGACGCTGTCCGCGTGCATACGGGGAGGTTCGACCCGAGGGGTATGGGGCTTATCGTTCCGCGACGAACAGCGTCTCGCCCGGCAGAGTGTGTCGGGATACGGGGACCTCGGGAGCGTCGCCCCCGAGCGTCGTGAAGAGGAAGTCCGCTCCCGTCCGTCGGGCGAGCGACCACGCGGGGCGGTGGAGTTCGGGCGGGAGGTTGAGCGCGTAGATCGCCTCGACGTCCGTGTAGACCGACGGGTCGGGACGGGTAACGTCGTCGCGAACGAAGCGTACTCCGTCGGGGACCGACCGCCGGTGGACGTCGGTGGCGACGACCCGCGTACCGCTCGCAGCGAGCGCCGCGGCGACGTCGGTCCGGCGGCCGATGCCGATCTCGGCGAGTCGCTCGTACGGGTCGAGCGCCGCCACGAGCGCCGCTTGCGTCCGCGATTTCATGGCCGTGGTATTTATCATTCGCCACCCCATATCCCTTTTCATGCATGTCGACATCGTGCCGGTCGGGGAGCTTCCCGCGGCGGTGAAACGGGAGGCTTCGACGGGGCTACGGTCGGTGTATGACTGTGACGTTACCGTCCACGACGAGCAGTCGATCCCCTCCGGCGCGTACGACTCGAGCCGCGATCAGTACCGAGCCGAGGAGTTCATCGAACTCGCGAGTCGGATCGGGTCGGGCGAGAAGAACATCGCGGTGACCGCGAAGGACCTCTTCTACCGGCGGCGAAACTACGTCTTCGGACTGGCCTATCTCGACGGCAACGGCAGCGTCATCTCGACCTACCGGCTCCAGACCTCGAGCGACGGCGGTTTCTCCGAGAAGAGCGCCGGCGAGATCTTCGGCGATCGGGTTCGGAAGGAGGTCGTCCACGAGATCGGCCACACCCTGGGATTGGAACACTGCGACAACAGCCGCTGCGTGATGAACTTCTCCCCCACCGTTCGCGAGGTCGACATCAAGGAGGAGAACCTCTGTGGGACCTGTCAGCGATCCGTCCTCTGAGGCGAGGGTTTGATCCGCCGTCGTCTCCAACCGATGGACATGGCGCTCTCCGACGAGACGACCGAGGAGCTGTTATCGGCGTGTCGAACGACCGTAGGCGACGAGCTACGCAGCATCACCTACTTCACCCCCGACGAATACGACCACCTCTATCTGCGTGAGGACCTCGAACGAGGCGACGACCCCGAGGCGTTCGTCGAGAACGAACGGCAGGGATTCTCCAGCCAGCGGACCTACGAGTGGTCCGAACTCGGGGAGTACGAGTACACCATCCGCGTGTTCACGGCGGGACACCTCGTCCGCGTGATCACCGACGACGAGGGAGTCTACGTGACGACCGGCGACCTGACGATGGACCGCTTCGGCGCGCTCGTCGAGGCGATCCAGAGCATCCTGAACGAGGAGTAACGGGTCGACGGAACGCCAGCGTCGATCCACAGTTGACGCCGCAGAAACATATTTATTACTATATTTATATGTATGTTATATGGAGCGAAGACAGTACATCAAGGCGACGGGTGCCGCGGTGACCGGCAGCCTGCTGGCCGGCTGTGCCGCCGGCGGCTCGAAGGACGCGGCCGACGAGGGTGACGCGAACGACGACGGCGAGGAGAGCGGGTCCGGCGAATCGGGGACGGGAACGCTCGCGACGAGCGTGACCGACCAGCCCGTCGACATCGACGACTTCGAGTCCTGCGTGGTCACCGTCGATGGGATCTGGGTCAAGCCCGCGAACGCCGACGAGGAAGGCGACGAGAACGAGACGGACGACGACGGGAGCGATGAGGACGAAACGGACGAGAACGTGACCGACGAGGACGAGCCCGAGGAGCCGGAAGTTGACGCCTACGAGGGACACGACCACGGACCGGACGACGGGAGCGACACGAACGAGACGGCCGGCGACGACGGCGAGAACGCGGCTGATGACGAGGGAGACGAGAACGAGACGGCCGGCGACGACGGAACCGGGGACGCGCCCGACGAGAGCGGGGGACGATACTACGTCGAGTTCGACGAGCCACAGGAGGCGGACCTCGTTCGGCTCCAGGGCGTGAACACCCAGCTGATCGACGAGACCGAACTGGCCGTCGGCGAGTATCGGTTCCTCCAGCTCAACGTGAGCGGGGTCGAGGGCACGCTCGCCGACGGCGGCGAGGCGGAGGTCAAGACGCCCGGCAACGCCCCCCTACAGTTCCAGCACTCCTTCGAGATCCGCGCGGACGAGGTGACCCGATTCATCGCGGACTTCGCCCCGGTTCGACTCGGACGCGGCAACCGCTACCTGATCAAACCGGTCGCCACCGGAACGCAGGTACTCTACGGCGACGAGGAGTACGATCCGGAAGCGGGAGACGGGGGCGGATCGGACGGGTCCGATGGCGCATCCGGGACCGACGACGGTGACGAGGGTACGGGCGGCGACGAACGAGCTCCCGACGACGACGACGGCTCCGGGAACTGACCGCTAACGCGCACACCAGCCGCCGTCGACGTTCAGACAGGTCCCGGTGACGTACGAGCCCGCCTCGCTCGCGAGAAAGACGACGGGCGCGGCGATCTCCTCGGGCTCGGCGAAGCGTTCGAGCGGCGTCCGCGAGAGCAGCGACTCGCGTAGTTTCTCGTTCTCCATCGCCTCCTCGGTGAGTTCGGTGGCGACGTAGCCCGGCGCGACCGCGTTCACGCGGGTCTCGGGCGCCCAGTCGATCGCCGTGCTCTTCGTCAGCCCGACGAGACCGTGTTTCGAGGCGACGTATGGGTGTTGGCGCGGCAGGCCGACGACGCCGCCGACGCTCGCGACGTTGACGACCGATCCCAGCTCGCGCTCGGCCGCGACCTTCGTACAGAGGAAGGCACCCCGGAGGTTGACGTCGAGCGTCCGGTCGTATCCCTCCATTTCGATGGCCTCGGGCGTTCCGAGCGCGTCGTCGGGGTTGATCCCCGCGTTGTTGACGAGGACGTCAGCCGATCCCAGTTCCTCGTCGACCCGGTCGAACAGCTCACGAACGCCGTCCTCGTCTGTCACGTCGGTCGGATGGACGAGCGACTCGCCGCCGCGGTCCTCGATCTCCTCCGCCACCGTTTCGAGCGCGTCCTCCGAGCGGGCCGCGGGCACGACGTCCGCGCCGGCCTCGGCCAGTCCGAGCGCGATCGCCCGGCCGATGCCGCGGCTCGCGCCGGTGACGACGGCGGTTCTGTCGGAACAAGCGAACGCGTCAAGGATCGACATGCCGGGGCGTCGACCGGGAGGGGCTTAAGCGCTCGGTCGACGCTCCGTTCCCCGAACTCCCGGTCCCACGCTCGAACCCTCAGTCGATGACGGTAACGACGGTTCGACACGGCCGTTCGGGAGCTGTGATCTCGAAACTCCGCTCCTCTGTCGATACCGATCCCGTCGATCCCGCCGACAGCGCGCCAGCGCCGAGGGGCTTCAGATGGTTCGCCCGTTCGCGTGGAACGATCCCGCAGAATTCGGTCAGGGATATACGTTCCACGGTTCTACGGCGGCGGGCTTGGAGATATGGGTCACGAGCTACCCCGCGATCGAGCCGTGGTCCTGGGCGTCGACCTCTCCGGCGGACGGATTCGATCGAGGCGATGGAAGTAGGGAGAGATTCGACTCCGGAGCCGTACGAGTTCCCAAAAAGGAAGAGTAGCTGCTAGATCCGTTGAAACCGCCGTCCACCGCCTTAGAGGCGGGTGACGTTGGTCGCCCGGGGGCCCTTGGGGGCCTGTTCGATGTCGAACTCGATGTCTGTACCTTCTTCGAGGTCCGGACCGCCAACGTCCTCCATGTGGAAGAATACGTCGTCGTCCGCGTCGTCCGTCGAAATGAAACCGTAGCCGCCAGTGTCGTTGAAGAAATCAACGTTGCCTTTCGCCATTACATATGAACACAACGGAGACATACGTATAACGCTTCCGAGATAATATAACCCGTGTTCATTCACCACACGGACGGCCTCACGATGGATTCACGACCGGCCGAACCGGCGCGGTAGCGAGCGACTGGAGCGCTACGGGGCGTAGTAGTACTCGCCCTGGCGCTTCTGTTCGCGATCGAGCTGGCTGTCGGGTTTGTTGATCCGCGGGCGGCCCGTGCGTTCGTCGCGCCGGAACGTCACGTCGAGGTTCGAGAGGAACTCGTTCATGCCGTCGCGCATGCCTTTGGGCTGGCTCGCGCGACCCTCGTGTGCGGGCTCGCCGTCGAAGACGAGCAGTCGGTCGGCGAGCAGGTCGATCATGTAGATGTCGTGGTCGATCACCAACACGGTGGCGTCCTGGGTCTCCGCGTATCGGCGGATCGCCCGCGTGGCGAGCACCCGCTGTTCGACGTCGAGGTGGGCGGAGGGCTCGTCGAGCAGGAACAGGTCTGCGTCCTCCGAGAGACACGCCGCGATCGCGACGCGCTGGCGCTCGCCGCCCGAGAGGTCGGTGAGGTCCTGCTCCATGATCCGCTGGAGCTGGAGGGGTTTTGCGATCTCGGTGTTCCAGTGTGAGCTGCCGAACCGATCGGTGATGGAGGCGAGGAAGGCGTCGACGCGCATCGGCTTGTCGATCTCGACGTACTGCGGCTTGTAGGAGATCGAGAGGTTCGTCTCGAACTCGCCTTCGTCGGGCTCCAGGCGGCCCGCGAGCAGCTTCGCGAACGTCGACTTGCCGATCCCGTTGGGGCCGACGATGCCCAACACCTCCTCCTCTCGGATCGTGCCGCCCTCGACCGAGAGCGAGAAGGCGTCCTCGCCGTAGGACTTCTCCATCGAGGGGTAGTCGACCAGGGAGGGACTGCGCGAGACCGTCCGGGGGGCGTGGCGCGCGAACTCGATCGCCTCCGGCCTGATCCGCATGTTCTCGTTGTCGAGGTAGCCCTGGAGATACTCGTTGATCCCCTTTCGGACCGACTTGGGCGAGGTGATCACGCCGTAGGCGCCGGGTTCACCGTAGGCGACGTGGAGGTTGTCACAGAGCAGATCGAGGATGGCGAGGTCGTGTTCGACCACGAGCATCGATCGGTCGCCCTCCTCCGCGAGTTCCCGGACGAGCCGAGCGACGGCCACTCGCTGGCTGATGTCCAGGTAGGGAGTGATCTCGTCGAGGAAGTAGAAGTCGGCGTCTCGCGCCAGGCAGGCGGCGATCGCTACCCGCTGTAGTTCGCCGCCCGAGAGCTCGTCGATCTCCTGGTCGATCACCGGCGTGATCGAGAGGCGCTCGACCAGTTCCTCGAGTACGCCCCGTTCGTCGGTGTGCTCGAGGAGCTCTCGGGTGTTGCCGTCGAACTGGTCGGGGATCCGATCGACGTACTGGGGTTTGCGCGCGACCGAGACCTCTCCGTCGCGCACTTCGCGGACGTAGTCCTGAAGCTCGGTGCCCCGGTAGGCGTCGAGGACGGCGTCCCAGGAGGGGTCCTGCTGGTAGTCGCCGAGGTTGGGCGTCATCTCGCCTGCGAGGATCCGCACCGCGGTGGACTTCCCGATCCCGTTGGGACCCAGGATACCCGTTACTTGCCCCTCGATCGGGATCGGCAGCCCGTAGAGCGAGAAGGCGTTCTCGCCGTACCTGTGGACGGGATCGTCCTGGAGCTCCTGGGGAAGGTTGATGATCTCGATCGCGTCGAACGGACACTTCTCGACGCAGATCCCGCAGGTCTCGCCCAGACAGATCTCCTCGGAGATGCGCACCTGGTCGGGGCCGCCCTGATCGGCGTCCTCGCCGCGAAGCGTGATGCACTCCTTTCCGGTGCGGTTGGGCGGACAGAAGTTGGCACACTCATAGTTACACCGGTCGGGCTGGCACCGATCCAGATCGACGACGGCGATGCTATCGTCGGCCATGTCAGATCGTCACTCCCGTGGTGAGCAGGATGCCCCAGGTGACGAACCAGAGACAGAAGCTCATGAAGCCGATGAAGAGCTTGTCCTTCGTCGAGAACTCCTCGACGATCCCCGTGATCGAGAGCAGGGGAAACTGGATCAGTACGAACGCGGCCAGGATCGCGAGCGCGATGGGATCGCCGGCGTCCGCGGCGAGCGCCGAGGAGGCGATCCCCGCGGCGATCCCCGCGAGCGAGCACAGTGCGGTGACCGTCACCGCCCGCACGTGGGCTGACCGCTGCTCGATCGCTTCGGTTGCCATGCGTATCGGTCGGCCGTCGGTACGCAAAAACCGTTCGTTTCGGCGTGTGAGGCGGATGATCAACCTTTATGCTCGTGGCGCCTCTTGACTCGGTGTAATGGCTGGATCAGACGCGGACTCCTTGGAGGATCTCCCCCCGAGTGCGAAACTCGTCTTCAAGGTACTCGAGTACAACGGCTCGCTCACGCAGAAACAGATCGTCAGCGAGTCGATGCTCTCGGCCCGAACGGTCCGCTACGCGCTCGAACGTCTCGAGGAGATCGAGATCGTCGACGAGGACATCTACTTCGCGGACGCCCGGCAGAACCTCTACACGTTGAACGGCGACGCCGTCGTCGCCGACGGCGGCCCCGACGAGGCCTGCTGTGCCGAGTGACGGCTGAGCCGATCGACCGCTCCTGAACTCTTCGTCGCGACGACCGTGATCCGCTGACTCCGGTCGATCGCCCGTTTCAGTTCATCCGCAATGGCGCTACTCCGCGAGACCTAACTGTCACACGCTGACCTTTTTCGGCTCGGATTCGCTCCGTTCACCCTCGCGCAAAGACCTCCTCCAAAAATCGCTCGTTACCGCCTCACTCGGCGACGACCGTGATCTGCTGATTTCGGTCGATCGCCCGTTCCAGTTCGTCCGCGATGGCACTGCCCCGCGAGACCTGGATGTCGCCACCGCGGCCGACGGTCGCCGTGAAGAGGTACTCGCCGCCGGCCTGTACCTCGACGGTCTGACCGGCAGCGGCCTGGTCGGTCTCGATGCGGACGTGTCTCGAGGTGATCTCCGGGACGACCACCTCGCCGTGTCGCTGCTGGGGACTTTCGCCGCCTCCGCTACCGCCGCCCGAGCCGTAGTTCGGGTTCTCGTCGTGGGTGCGGACGTCGATGTCGATCCCCAGCCTGTTCTCGACGTCGGTGATCCGGCCGCCGCCCTTTCCGATCACCGAGGAGATGTCGTCGTCCTCGACGTAGACGATCGCACAGTTCGACCCCTGAAGCTCGACGTCGACGTGGCCGCGGGCGATCGAGCGGATCTCGCGTTCGATCTCCTGGCGAGCGATTCGATCGACGCCACCCTCCTCCTCTTCCTCCCCTCCGTCGAGCGGGACGGTGACGACCTGGCGGTTGAACGTGTAGATCTCGTAGGCGGGCTCGTCCGTCTCGAAGTCCCGGATGACGATCACGGGACGCGCGAGGTCCTCCTCGGTCAACCCTGCCGGGACCTTCACCTCGGTGGTGACGTCGTAGACGGTGTGGACCTGTCCGGCCTCGATGTAGACGACGGTGTCGACGATCTGGGGGATCATGCCGAGTTCCACGCGGCCGACCAGCCGCTGGAGCGCGTCGATCGCGCGGGTGGCGTGGACGACGCCGATCATGCCGACGCCCGCGAGGCGCATGTCGGCGAACACCTCGAAGTCGTTGGTCTTCCTGACCTCGTCGTAGATGGTGTAGTCGGGTCGCACCATCAACAGCGAGTCGGCGGTCTTCTCCATCGAGCCCCCCAGTTCGGTGTACTGGGTGATCTCGGGGCCGACCTGTAGATCGCGGGGCTTCTCCATCGTCTTCACCGAGTACTCCGATTCGGAGAGGAAGCCGGCGACGGCCTGGGCGAACGTCGATTTACCTGCCCCGGGCGAGCCCGAGATCAGGATGCCGCGCTGGCGCTCGAGCATGCGCTCGCGAAGCTCGTCGGCGAACGCGTAGTCCTCGAGGTCGGTCTTCACGAGCGGGCGGACCGCGGTGATCTCGATCCCGTCCGAGAACGGCGGCCGGGCGATCGCGATCCGGTAGTCGCGAAACTGGACGATCCGCATTCCGGGCTCCGAGAGCTCGATGAAGCCCTCGGAGGACTGTTTGGCGCCGTTCTCGATCTCGCGGGCGATCTCCTCGATCTCCTCCTCGGTCTGGACCTCCTCTCGAACGCGCTCGAAGCGCATCTCGCCGACGTTGCCGCGCTTGGCCATCGGCTCGACGCCGGCCTTGAGATGGACGCTCATCGTCTGCTCGTCGAAGTACTCCTCGACGTCGAGGGTCCCGACCTCCTCGACCACGGGAGCGATGTACTCGACGTCGAGGCCCTTCGCCTGTGCGACCTCGCTCTGGACGATGTCGCTGGTGACGAAGCGTGCCTCGTGTTCGGCCGCCATGTCACGGATCAGCGCGTCGATCTCGCCCTCGGCAGCCTGGCCCCGTTCGATGACGTCGGGCCGCCGACCGATGTACTGCAGATCGATCTCGCCGGCATCGGCCAGTTCGGCCAGCGCGTTCAGCTCCTCTAACCCGTTCCATCCGCTGTCGATCCCCTCGTTGGCCTGGTGTTCGAGCTCGCTGACGACCGCCTCGGGGATGAGCACCGTCGCCCCGCCGAACTCGCCGTCTCGGATCCGCTCGGAGACGCGGCCGTCGATGACCACGCTCGTGTCCGGAAGAATCTTCATGGCCGTCCGTATGGCCGGATCGTTGATAAGGGTATTTCATCGATCGGTCGGTGGTGGCGTAGGGCGGACGGCCGATCGGCCGTTCAGGGCCGACGGAACCTGTAGCGCAGCTCCTCGCTCTCGACGGTGATCTCGCCTCCGTGGTGGTCGAACTCGAGGGTCTCGACCGCGGCACCGATCTCGTAACACGGCACGCTGTCTTCGACGTGCTCGTCCGCGCGAACCTCGATCGCGGCGCTGCCGACGCTACGGCTCGCTGCGTCGCTCTCCGTGTGAAACGCTCCTCCACACAGAACCGTTCGGGTTCGGCGGTGATCGCGTCCCAATCGGTGATCGTGACGGGTCGGCGTGGCTCTTCCGTACCGTTCGTAGGCGGCCCATCGGGATAGCGGTCGGTCCACGCAGTTCGGCGACACGCAGTAGACGGCATCACGCTGACGGGCATCGCCGACCTACCGGGAGGCGATGCTCGAACTCTACCAGGCGGAGGACTGCCCGCACTCCCAGGACGTCCGCGGGAAACTGACCGATCTGGGACTCTCGTACGTCGCGCACAACCCCCGAACCCACGAGGGCGAGGTGAGAAACGAGACGACGCGGGAGGCGATGGAGGCGATCGGCGGCGAGGACCAGATCCCGTTTCTCGTCGACACCGAGTGCGGCGAGACGCTCTACGAGAGCGACGATATCGTCGAACACCTGGAGGAACACCACTCGTGAGCGATCCCGATCTCGGCCAGGTCCGGACGGAGCTCTACCCTCGATCGTAATCCATCGAACGAGTTCGCTGAGCGATTCCGACGAATTCGCGTAGACAGTTACGATCGACGGTAGACAGCACGCCCGCGAGGAGGACACGGGCGACCTCAACGAGCCACTGAACGGCCTCGCGCAGGCGACCGAGCGCCTCGAGAGCGAGGGGAACGACCCGAAGCCCGATCGTCTGGAGTCGATCCACGACGAGCTTACCCGCCCCCAGGAGGACGGCGAGGAACGAAGCTCCTCGGGCAGCCGGACGCAGTCCGGCGACGACGAGGGCGAGCTACAGGAGCACCTCCGGCGGGCGTGCGATCAGGTCCGCGCCTACCGCGAGAACGCCGACGAGCTGACCGAGGAGTGAGGTCTAAGGCGACGCCCGCCCTCGACTGGATATGACCGCGAGCGAGAGCACCACCGACGTGTCGGAGCTGACCCGGGAGCTCGTCTCGATCCCGAGCCACGACGACGAGACCGCCGCGGGCGACGCGATCGAGTCGTGGCTCCGTGTCGAGACGGACGCCGACGTCGAGCGTGACGAGATTGGCAACGTGTTCGCCCGTCGAGGAACGGGCGAACGATCGCTCGCGTTCGTCGGCCACCACGACGTCGTTCCGCCGGCGGACGAACAGACCGAGGACGGCGAGTACGTCGTCGAGGAGCGGGACGGTCGGCTCTACGGACGAGGCACCGCCGACATGAAGGGGTCGCTCGCGGCGGCGATGTGTGCGTTTCGCGACAGCGGGTTGCCAGGTGGCTCGAACGGCCGGACGCAGTCCGACGACGCGGAGCCCGGCACGGAACTCGTCTTCGCGAGTTTCGTCGGCGAGGAGCGCGGCGGTGTCGGCGCGCGTCACGCGATCGAGAACGGCTTCTCACCCGAGTTCGCGGTCGTCGGTGAGGGCTCGACGAACTACTCCGAAGAGGGCCTCACGGACGTCGTCGTCGCCCACAAGGGCCGGCGCGGGAGCACGATCACCGCCCGAGGAGCCGCCTCGCACGCGAACGAACCCGAGGCCGGCGAGAACGCGATCTACCGAGCCTGCGATGCCGTCGAACAGGTCAGATCGATGGAGGTACCGAGCGTCGAGGTGTTCGGCAACCGGCTGTCGGGGACGGTCGTCGTCACCGAGATCGACGGTGGGTCAGCGATGAACGTCGTCCCCGACCGCTGTTCGGTTACGGTCGACGAACGGACGGTCCCCGGCGAGCGCGCCCCCCTAGAGGAGGTCGCCGGCGAGGGCGTCGAGTGGAGCGTCGATCAGGACCTGCGGCCGATGCAGTGTGCGGACGAGGCGTTCGCGGATCGGATGCTCGAGGCCGCACGGGCAACCCAGGACGGCGAGCCTGAAGCGGTAACGAAACCTCACGCGACCGACGCCGGCTGGCTCGCCGACGCCGGCACGGCGTGTCTGATCTACGGCGCCTCGGAGCCGGGCGAGGCCCACACGGCGACCGAGAGCGTCTCGATCGACGTCCTGGAGCGGTGTTATCGTGGGTATCGCGCGATCGCCGAGACGGCCCATACGGGCTGACGGGGAGACGACGCGGGGGGAAACCGCAGACCTTTCCGCGTGGACCGCGTAGCGCCGCCAGATTTGAGTCGATCGCAGATTCCAGACCAGCCACCCCGCAGGAACGAGCAGTCGGGGTTGCGACGGTCACAGAAACTGCTGTTAGTCGCAGGCGTGGTGCTGTTCGTCGTCGGCCTCCTCGCGACGTTCGGACTCCCGGCGTTCGATCTCGGCCTCACCGGCTCGTCCGGGGAGGACACGGGCGAGGCAGCGTCGGGAGCCAACGGGACCGGAAACGCCGACGCAGGCGGATCGGCGAACGAGTCCGATAACGGTACCGACGCGGACGCGGACGGCGACGGAGCGAACGGGTCCGATGACGGCTCGGACGATCCGGACGGCCAGACCGGAGCTACCGAACCCGACGAGAACGACGAGGCCGGCGGGAGCGATCAGACGGACGAGAGCGGCGATGAAGGAAGCCCGCTCATCGACTTCGGCGGCGACGACGCTGAGAGCGGTGCTTCGGACGGCGACGGCGCGGACGAGCAGACCGACGAGGACCAGACCGGCGATGAGGAGCCCGCGAACGGGGCGGACCAGGGCGAGGAGACGCCGACCGGCGAGAGCGATCAGGTCGAGTCGGGACAGGACGACGGGGATACGGAGACGAACGATGAGCAAACCTCCGGCGGCGAGCAGGCCGACGAGAACGCTCCGTCCGAGAACGGCGGCCAGAACGACCAGACTGATGGCGGCCAGACCGACGACGGCCAAGACGACCAAACCGATCAGGCCGACGCGGGCGGGCAAACCAACGAGGAGGATGGGACGACCGACGGAGACGGTCAGAGCGGCGAGAACACGCAGACCGAAGACGACCAGACGGCCGCGGGCGATAGCCAGACCGAGGCCGACCAGGCCGACGAAGGCCAGACCAACGGAACGAACGACGACGCGAACGACGAGGACGAACAAGTCGGTGAGAACGGGACGAACGACGAGGGAGACGGGAACGCCGGCAGTGGCCAGAACGCGGGCGGCGATCGGACCAGTGAAGCGAACGACACGACCGGCGAGAGTGGACAAACCGGCGATGGGGGAGAGCAGAACGAGGGAAATGAGAACGGCGGTGACCAGGCCGACGCGGACGATCAGCCCGATGACGGGAACGAGACGAGCGACGAGGCCGGACAGACGAGCGATCAGGTCACCGGCGGGAACGATCAGGACGGGGAAAACGAGAGCAGCGGCGACGCCCAGGCCAGCGGGGAGGATCAGAACGAGGGAAATGAGAGCGACGGCGACGGTCAAGCCGACGTGAGCGAGCAGGCCACCGACGGAAACGAAACGAACGATGAGGACGGGCAGACGAGCAGCCAGGCTAGCGGAGGAGACGATCGGAACGAGGGAAACGAGAGCGGCGGTAACGATCAGACCGACGGAGGGGGCGATCAGGACGAGGGAAATGAGAACGGCGGCGACGACCAAACCGACGCGGACGAGCAGACCGGCGACGAAACCGGCGGAGGCGAGGGGGCGGACGGCGACGATCAGGCGACCGGTGACTCGGGCGCCGATGACGACGGCGACCAGAACGGGGACCAAGCGGGCGAGGACTCCGGGAACGACGGGGCCGAGTCGGATGGGGACGACCCGGTCGATGAAGAGGAGGAGGCGCCGAGCGACGGAGAGCAGACCGGAGAGGGTCAGAACCAGGACGATGCGCCGCCAGACGGCGTACCGCCGGAGCAGCCGCCCGACGACGCGCCGGGAAGCGGTGACGCTGGCGGAGACGACGGCCCGCCGGTCGGGAACTGAACCACGCCGTCGCCACGAACGGGAGGTGAATCGGATCACCGCAACCGCCGCGTTCATGATCGACCGTTCCCAACCGCGGGTCATGGCTACGGAAGCCGCGGCCGACGAACGCTCGACCTACGAGCGATTCCTCGAGAAGGTCCGTCGCATCGAGAACCTCGGCGCGGGCGCGAGCATGCTCCGGTGGGACCAGGAGGTCAAGATGCCCGACGAGGGCATCCAGGCGCGCTCCCAGCAGCTCTCGACGCTCTCGGCGGTGATCCACGAGGAGTTCACCGACGAGGAGATGGGTGAGTACCTCGCGGAGCTCGAGGGGGCCGATCTGGATCCGGATCAGGCGGCCGTCGTCCGCGAGGTGCGCCGGGAGTACGAGCGAAAGACCCGCGTTCCGACCGACCTGGTCGGGGAGATCTCGCGCACCACCTCCGAGGCGCTCCCTCAGTGGAAGGAGGCGAAGGCCGAGGACGACTTCTCGATCTTCGCGCCCGTCCTGGAGGAGCTGCTCGAACTCAAGAAGGAGTACGCCGAACACATCGATCCCGACGCCGACCCCTACGCGGTGCTGTTCGCGGACTACGAGCCCTACATCGAGCTCGAGACGGCCGAGGAGATGCTCGCTCGACTGCGCGACGAACTCGTCCCGCTGGTCGACGAGATCGCCGACAGCGACGCGGAACTCGCGACCGACGCCTTCTCCGGCGAGTTCGACGAGAACGTCCAGGAGGAACTCGCCCGTGACGCCCTCGACGTCCTCGGATACGACTGGGACCGGGGCCGGCTCGACACCGCGCCGCATCCCTTCTCGATCGGCAACCAGTTCGACGCCCGCGTCACGACCCGGTTCGACGCCACCGACCCCCTCGGCGGGCTCACGAGCACGATCCACGAGTTCGGCCACGCCACCTACACGCTCGGGTTGCCCGACGAGGAGTACGGAACGCCGCTCGGCGACTCGCGCGACCTCACGGTCCACGAGTCACAGTCCCGCCTCTGGGAGAATCACGTAGGTAGGTCACGAGCGTTCTGGGAACTCTTTCTCCCCCGCTTCCAGAAGCGGTTCCCCCAGACCGCCGATCTGGAGGTCGAGGAGGCCTACGAGGCCGCAAACCAGGTGTACGACGACAACCTCATCCGGGTCGAGGCGGACGAGCTCACCTACCACATGCACATCGTCCTTCGGTTCGAGATCGAGCGCGAACTCATCGAGGGCGATCTCGACGTCGAAGACGTGCCCGAGGCGTGGAACGACCGGATGGAGGAGTATCTCGGCGTCCGCCCGGAGACCGACGCGGAGGGCTGTCTACAGGACATCCACTGGAGCCACGGCTCCTTCGGCTACTTCCCGACCTACTCGCTGGGGAGCGTGCTGGCCGCCCAGTTGTTCGCCCACGCCGAACGGGAGATCGACGACCTCGAGGGGCGGATCCGCGAGGGCGAGTTCGACCCGCTTCGCGACTGGCTCGGGGAGAACGTTCACCGCCACGGCTGTCGCTACACCACCCCGGAGCTGATCGAGGAGGCGACCGGCGAGTCGTTCACCGCCGACCACTTTCTCGGGTACGTCGAGGAGAAGTACGGCGAGCTCTACGACCTATAGCGTCGCGACCTGACCCGGGATCAGCCGCCCGACGCATCGAACCCCCACGACACGATCACCGTGATCGATCAGCTCTCCGTCCGGCATACCCCGTACCCGTCCGCCCGACATCGGCAGTCCCTCCGGCGTCGCCAGATCGACGCCGATCCTCGGGGCGGGGCTCTCGCTTCTGGTCTCCGCGACCGTGATGGCGATACGACTACCGAATCCCCGAATGGACTAGCACCGAGCTACTCGGCGGGGCCGGAGCCGCGCTCGTGGCGATCGGCGCCCTTCTCGGAGATCGTACTCTCGTTGCGGGGGCTTCGATAACCCGGATCGCTCGACGGGCCGACCGCCGCCAATCCACACGTCAGCCGTTCGACGGTGGGTTCCGACGCTTTACGGCTGTTCGGAGAGCTCCTCGTCGTCTACCTCGTCGTGTTGCTCTCCGTGTTCCTCCAGTTCCTGCTGGGACTCGAACGTCTCGTTACAGATCGCACAGCGGAACTCGTCGTCCTCCTCGGTCTCGTCGTCGTCCCTGGGATCCTGCACCATGCGGTCAGACACCACGGCAAGAACTATCAAGCACGACCCTGCAAGCGACGGACGTTTATCCGAAAGACCGGCGAAACCGCCGAGAGAAGAGCAGTTGAGCGAATCGGGTCGCGGCGGGCGGCTTTACTACGCGGGCCGTCCTACACTCGGAGACGTGCTCGTTACCCACGACTACCACACCCACTCGACGTACTCCGACGGAACGGGGCTGCCGTGGATGGTCGCCGCCGCCGAGGAGGCGGGTCTGGATGCGATCGGCTTCGCGGACCACTGCAACGTCTCCGAGCGCGAGTCGGCGGTTCGCGAGAAGTACGAGAAGGGCTTCAACCTCGATCTGACCTACGAGCGCCGCCGAGAGGCGATCGAGGGGCTCCGCGAACGGACCGATCTGACGATCTACGACGCCGTCGAGCTCGACTACGATCCGCGCGACGAGGAGGAGATCCGGACGTTCCTTGCGGAGACGGGGTTCGACTACGCGCTGGGGAGCGTCCACGACCTCGACGGCACGGACGTCCAGGACCCGGCACAGTTCGACGCGATGGCCGACGAGGACTGCCGGGCGGTCGTGGACGCCTACTACGAGGCGCTCGTCGAACTCGTGGAATCGGAGCTGTTCGCCGTCGCCGCCCACGTCGACCTGGTCGAGCGTACCCCCCCGCTCCGTGGGTACGCCGGCGAGGAACACTTCGAGGCGGTCGCCGACGCCTTCGAGCGCTCCCGGACGGTCCCCGAGATCAACGCCGGGAGGATCCTCCGGAAGTACGGCGAGTTCCACCCCGCCCCCGACTTCCTCGCGGCCCTCGACGAGCGCGGGATCCCCTTCGTCGCCGGCTCGGACGCCCACTCGCCGGAGGAGCTCCGGGATCGGCTGCCCGAACTCGAGGAGCGCTTCGCCGAACTCGAAGTGGAGCCGGCACGTCCGCTCGGTTAGCGCTCACCCGGGTGGAGTCGTACGGACCGGAGCCGCTAGGTCTCGAAGAACGCATCCTCGCGGGGACTACTGGCGACGTGCGAATCGGTCCGGCTCTACCGTACTACAACCGATCGTCGGTCAACCGGAATCGGGAATCGCCGGTCCGACGGTCGGCTGACCGGTGGACGACCGTATGAGCCGTTTCGACGTGGTGCTGGATCGCTCGTGTCGTACGGTCGCCTCCATCGGGCTCTTCATCGCTGTCGGTCCGCCAGCCGCAGTCAGCACAGTAGTGTGCGTCGTTCCGGTGGTCCCTCGTGGGCGGGGTCATCTCACTGGGGCAGGGCTGCTACTCTCCCGCGGCTCTCGTCCTTCGACCGCTCGGCGTCGCGGTCCATCGATTCGAGCGCTTCGATACCGTCGTGGATCGTCCGGACGTCGCCGTCCTTCACGTGGGGATAGACCGCTCGAAGCTCCTCGCCGGCGTGGATGGCGAGCGTGATGAGCGGCGTGACGATCCGTCCGCGCCGTCCCTTCCCGTCGTCCGCGGGTTCGCCGGAGCGTCGATCGAAGGCGGGACGGAGCGTACAGCCCTGCTCGGTCGCCCACTGCTCGTACTCCGCCACCGTCTCGCGCGTGCCGTCCGGATCACGATCTCCCGTCCGCGTGATTCCCATCGACCCACCCCAGACGTCGACGTCGAGATCGGCGATCGAACCCTCCTCGTCGAGCGTCCGGAGGCGATCGACGACCTCGGTCTGTGGGAGGTTGAGTCCGGACGGGCCCAGCGTCCGCAGCCGTAGAACCGCCCGGATCGCATCCTCGGTCATGGTTTTCCTCCGTTCGACGCCCGCTCCCGGCAGGCGTGCTCGGTCCCTGCACGGTCGACGAGTGTGGTGTCGGAGGTCTCGAACGCGTCCGGGAGTTCGAGGTCTGATTGCGGCCGATGCTGTCGATCGCTCTTCATGGAGCAACCGTCGCTCGCCAGTCGTGTAAGTACACACCTTGGTACGTAACCGTCTTCAGATCCAGGGGAACGGAGACGACGGAAACGACCGATCCACCGGCGCTCGGCGTGTCCCCGGGTCCGTTCAGTTTCGCCGCTTCGAGATGGACGACGCAACCGGCAGTGCTCAGTCGAGGACGCGTTTCAGACGCTGTGAGTCGATCGGGAGACCGTCGAGGGCCTCCCGAACGTCCGCCGTCCGAACGGCGCCGGTGGCGAACGCGGCGCCGACGAACGCCACGAACCCGGCCGGCGGGACGAGAATCAGGGAACGGACCGGCGACTGGATCAGCGCGTCGACTCCGAAGATGACCGGGGCGGACGCCAGAGCGGTAACGATGACCGCCCGCGGTCGGAGGTCGGCGAGCGGGTCGAATCCGATCCGGCGGGCGCTCCAGACGTGGAAGACGAACATCGACCCGTAGCCGATGCTGGTGGCGACGGCGGCACCCCGCATTCCGTAGAGCGGAATGAGGGCGACGTTGAGCAGGAGGTTCATTCCCGCGGCGACGCCGGTCGCGGCGATGAGTACTCGGAGCGCGCCTCGCCCCTGGCCGATCGCCAGGATCGGCCGGACGACGGCGAACCCGAGCGCCCCCGGCAGGAGGAGAAGGAGGGGAACGACGGCCGGCGTGAACTCCGTCCCGAAGTAGAGGCCGACGAACGCGTCGGCGAGCGCGGCGATACCGAGCGCACACAGCACCGTCAGGAGGACGGTGTAGCGGGTGACCTGGCCGGCGATCCTCGTGATGCGCTCGAGGCGTTCGTCAGCCCACATCTGGGAGCTGCTCTGGAGCAACAGCAACTGGATGGCGAACGGCGCGAACCAGAGGAACTCCGCGACGACCAGCGCCGCCTTGTAGTAGCCCGTCTGTTCGCTGCCCGCCAGCGGCTGCAACAGGAGAATGTCGACGTGATACAGCGAGGTCATCAACAGCACGAGGACGATACTGAGCCCGTTGAACGAGAGGAGTTCACGGCGGGGGAACGCCGGATCGAGCGGCTTTACGAGGTGACCGAGCGAGAGGTGTCGTCGAACGAGCGCAACGGTCCCGATCGCACAGACGACGGTCGCCAGGAGGTAGCCGAACAGCACGCCGCCGACGCCGTAGCCGACCCACGCAAGCGCCACGGCGAAGACGCCGAACAGCGCCTTCTGGACCACGACGAACGGCTCGGAGTACGCCTCCTGGCCCAGTCCCATCAGCGTTCCGCGGCCGATCTGGTAGACCTGGACCCCGAGGATCAGGAAACAGAGCAGATAGAAGTACTCCCGAAACCCGGCCCCGAAGACCCGATCGACCACGCCCAATCGGACGATCGCGAGGGTCGCGAGAATGGCGACGGCCGAGAAGAGCGCGCCGATCCGGGTGTAGAACGCGAAGACGTGCTCCGTCCAGAGTTCGGTCGAGCGTTCCTCGGAGACGTACTTCCGGATGCCGTCGAAGACCCCCGAGTTGACTGCGATCATCACCATCCCCAGCAGCGACATCATCACGGCGTAGTCGCCGTACTGGGAGGCGCCCAACAGCCGGACCAACACCGGCGTTATCATCATCGAGAGCAGGAGATCCCCGATCCGCCCGCTGAAGACGGAGATGAATCGAGTGAGCAGTGACTGATCCATCCGAGACGGTTCACTGGTTGTGAACAGGGACGCATAAGCATAGGTGATGTTACGTTAGCAACGGTTGTTTTTGTCATAGAGGCGTCTACATATCGGATCGAGGATCGCGGTAGTGAAGACCGGTCGATCGCCGAAAGAGAGCGCCTCCGGCCGAGAGATGAGGCCGTCTCGAGGGCGGAGGGAGCTACGCTCGGACGCGGAATGGGAGAACGGATGAGCTCGCCCATCGCCTGCGTTCCGGTCATCAGAACCGGGCGTGCGTTCCCTCCGGTCGGCTGCTTCGACGGCGCCCGACGTCTTTACGGGTCGATACCGACGTCCTCGGGCGCCGATTCGAGGAAGGGATCGAATCGGACGTTCGCGACGCCGGGGTCGAGCGACTCGCTGATCGCGTCGCCGTCGCCGTCCGCGGGGCGGCCGGTTCCGGGATCGGTGAACGGTTCTTCCGGGTCGCCGTAGCTCGAGGGGCCGTTCGCCGCTCCCCAGTAGTTCTCCGTCGCCTCGACGACGTCCTCGATCCGGAAGTCGTCATCGGTCTCGCCGACGACGTCGCTGAAGAACACGTCGGGATTGTGGATTCCATAGACCTCGTTGCCACAGATGGCGTTGTGGTGGTAGTCGTTCCCGCTCGTGAAGAGGGCGCTATGCACCACTCCGTTATCGTTTCCGACGATCCGGTTGTAGCCGAACGTGTGCTCGTGGGTTTCATGTCCGAGGCGGACCCCCGTCGCGTTCGACTCGATGTCGTTGTGTTCGATCACGTTATCTGCGGGCCCGCCGTAGACGTCCGGATCGCCGTACGTGTTGAATCCGGCGCCGTTCTCGATCAGTCGATTGTTCTCAACGTCGATCCCGTTCGCCCAGTAGTAAAACCCGATCCCATCGGCGTTATCTCGAGCGACGATGCCGGCAATACGGCCGTCTTCGACCGCTTCGAACCGAACCCCGATTCCGAACCCGGTCACGTGGACGTCCTCTACGACGACGTTCTCGACCGCCTCGAGGTTGTCGCCGGAATGATGGAGAAACGAGTTGACGCCGATGGCATGTCCCTCACGGCCGTTCCCTTCTTGAGCGGCGTGGCCGTCGATGGTGTGACCGTTGCCACGGAGGGTGACATCGCTGGCTCGAATCTCGATGCAGCTGACGTCCTCCGGCCCGGCCTGCGTCGGATCCTCGGTATCAACGACCTCATCGGGTTCGATGTCCGCGACGAGTTCGTACTCGCCAGGTTCGTCGATGACGGTACACGAGTCGATCTCGGTCGTTTCATCGTGCTCGTTCGCGCCGGCCGTACCGGTGGCGGCGAGACCGAGTCCGACGGCCCCTACCGTTTGCAAGAAGCGCCGGCGATCGTGTGTGCTGTCCCGTCGAAGACGGCTGGTGTTGTCTCTCTCCATCGCTCCGTAGGCGACATCGCTTGACTGGTTAAAATAACTGTATGTAAAGCAAAACACCAATGTCAGAGCATAGACCAACGAATCAACGCGGTCCGAAAGCCTCCTCCCGATCACGAACGGCGAGGGAGAACCGACCGATATCTGACGGCCTCGACGAGCGGTCGCGGTCGGCCCGTCCGACTACCCGAGCCGCTCGTCGACCCACTCGGCGACGTCCTCGATCTCCTCGGGCGTGGTGCCGTGACCGGCCCGGTAGCGCTCGAACCGGACGTCCGCGCCGGCCTCGCGCAGCAGCGTGGCGGCGCGCTCCGCTCGTTCTGCAGGGATGATCCGATCGGTCTCGCCGGCGCCGACGAAGACGGGCTTGTCCGCCGCCGCCTCGACGCGGTCCTCGTGGGAGGCCGCCAGGTAGCCGTTGAGCGCGACCACCCACGCGTAGCGTTCGGGCCGCTCGATTAGCGCCGAGAGGCTCGTGATCGCCCCCTGGCTGAACCCCAACAGCCCCACCCGTTCGGGGTCGAGGTCGTAGGAGTCGATCGCCCAGTCGACGAACTCGTGGATCAGGTCGAGACTGCGCCGGAACCCCTCCTCGTCGGGCTGGCTGGCGTGGAGCCCCCCCGCCGAGAGGTCGAGGTCGTACCACGTGTAGCCGCCCTGGAGCCGATCGGGTGCGCGAACGCTGAGGACGTGCAGCGAGCCGGGCAACCGCTCGGCGATCGGCAGCAGGTCGTGTTCGTCCGCGCCGCGGCCGTGGATCACCACGACCGCCGGAGCGGCGTCCTCGACGGGGTCGTCGGGTTCGTTGCTGACGTGAACGAGCGGCGAATCGTCCATACGGCGAATACGGTCCCGAGAGAGGATACGTCTGTCCCACCCGAAGCGTTATGTAGTATCGTGGTATACCATACCACGTATGGCCACCTCACAGGAGACCGACGAGATGCTCGATCAGTTCCTGTCCCAGCGCGGGCACGAGACGGCGCCGGCGGGCTGGGAGACCGACTACAACAAGAAACAGTGTCCGGAGTGTGGCGGCCTTCACGACCAATCCGCGATGGACTGCTCGGTCTGTGGGTGGACCCCTCGATAGTCCGGTTCGAGCGACCGGGGAGGGAAATGCTTTATTTCGATCGTGTCCGTTCGTGAGGTCGAATGCCGGAGTGCCAGAACTGTGGTTCGTTCGTGACGGAGGCGTACGCCCGAGTGTTCACACCGCCGGGCGAGGAGGACCCCCGCGTCTGCCCCGACTGTGAGGACAAGATCCGCGACGGTGCACGGATACGCGAGGCGCGTTCATCGCGGGGCAACTGACGGGAGAAACCCAGGAGGCTTATCATTCCGAGGCGCATGAACCTCCCTAATGGCTGATTCACACGTCACCCGGCTGTTCGGTGGCCCGGGTAGCGGGAAGACCACCGCGCTTCTCGACCGCGTCGAAGAGATCCTCGAGAGCGATGACGTCGGGATCCGCGACGTGCTCGTCGTCTCGTACACTCGCGCCGCCGCCTCGGAGGTCCGCGAGCGCCTCGCCGAACGCCTCGACGTCTCGCCGCGATCGCTCCAGGGGAACGTCTGTACGATGCACGCGAAGGCGTACGAACTGCTGGATCTCTCGCGTGCGGACGTCGTCGGCGAGAAGCAGAAGAAGGAGTTCTGCGAGGACTACGGCCTGGAGTTCGAGGACGAGTACAGCGGCGCGGGCCGCCGGACGGCACGCTCGACGACGCTCGGCAACAAGATCATCGCCACCAGCCAGTGGCTCCAGCGCACGAACCGGGAGGTCGCCGACTGGTACGACATCCCCTTCCAGTGGGACGACGAGGAGATCCGCCTGCCTCCCGAGGTCGACGACCGGGCGATGTCGGGCAACAAGTACACACCGACGTGGCCGAGCGACGACGACCGGGTCGACGTCCCCGAGGCGATCCGCGCCTGGCGCTCGTACAAGGGCGAGAACGGACTCGTCGGCTTCGCGGACATGCTCGAGCGGGTGGAACAGCGATCGCTCGTCCCGAACGTCGACTACCTCGTGATCGACGAGTTCCAGGACATCACCACGCTCCAGTACGCCGTCTACGAGGAGTGGAAACCCCACATGGAGGGCGTGCTGATCGCCGGCGACGACGACCAGGTCGTCTACGCGTGGCAGGGCGCGGACCCCAACCTGCTGCTCGACGCCGAGGTCGACGAGGACGTCGTCCTCCCCAACTCCTACCGGCTCCCCTCGCGAATCCTCGACGTCGTCAACCGCGAGGTCCGCCACATCGAGAAACGCCAGGAGAAGGACCTCAACCCCCGCAAGGAGGGTGGACTCGTCGAGGCCGTCGAGAGTCCCTCGATGCTGAATCTGGTGCGGAACGTCCGCGCGACGGTCTCGGAGACGCCCGACGAGACGGTGATGGTGCTGTTCCGCGCTCGCTATCAGATGTTCCAGTTCATCGACGAGTTCATCACCGAGGGGATGCCGTTCAAGGTTCTCACCGACCAGCGGATGTGGACCGATCGCCTCCAGCAGTTCGTCTCGGCGGTCGAGAAGCTCGACGAGGGCGAGGACATCACCGGGCTGGAGGCACGCCGGCTCGCGGACATGCTCGCCGACTCGGCGTTCGGCTCGAACGAGCGCGACGAACTGTTCGACGCGCTCGACGCCCGCGAGGAGGAGACCGGCGTCGAGAACGTCGCCGACATGAGCGTTCCCCCCGAACTCATCCGCGAGTACGCCCCGTTCGTCCCCGACCCCGTCTCGGCGTCGGACATGTCCCGGAAGATCACCAGCTTCCAGCGAAAGAGCGTGAAGTCCTACTTCGCGACCGGCACCTATCGCGGCGACGACCCCGCACGGGTACGGATCGGGACGATCCACTCCGCAAAGGGCCGCGAGGCGGACCACGTCTTCGTCGCGACCGACCTCACCGAGAAGGTGGTCGAGCAGATGGCCGCCACGATCGAACAGGAGGAGGTCCCCCTCGACGAGGAGTTCACTCGGACGACCAGCCCCGTCCCGGTGCTCACCGACAACGAGCGTCGCGTGTTCTACGTCGGGATGAGTCGGGCCCGCGAGCGGCTCGTACTGCTCGAGAACCTCGTCAACGGTGCGCCGACGCTCCCGATCGACGTGCTGCTCTGTAACGAGCCGCGCGAGACGCCGGTCGAGCAGCTGATCGCGGAGTCGGAGGCCGAATCGGAGTCGGAGTCGGCGGCGGACGCCCCCCTCCAGTGACGTGAGACGGACGTGACGCCCGAGTACGAACGGATCGCGGCCGAACTCGAGGAACGCGACGCGGAGGCGTTCGTCCACGTCGGCGATCGCTTCGACGACGACCTCCGATATCTCGCCCGCTTCTCGGGACCCGACCGCCCCTACGCGGTCGTCGTCGAACGCGACGGGGAGCCGACGCTCTGTGCTCCCCGGTCGTTCGGGGAGGAGGCCCGTCGCGAGTTCCCCGGGCGAGTGGTGACCGCTGGCGAACAGGACGCGGACACGGCGGGCGAGCGGGCGGCCGAGCTCATAGAGAGCGGACGGGTGCTCGTCCCCCAACACCTGCCGCACGACGCCGCGCTGCGGCTCGAACGCGCGGGCTGTGAGCTGGCGTCGACCGACGTCGTCGCCGGGATGCGCGTCCGGAAGTCCGATGACGAGATCGACCGGCTTCGAGGAATGCAGCAGGCCGCCGAGGCGGGGATGGCCCGAGCCGAGTCGATCCTCGCGGCGGCCGACGTCGCGGACGGACGGCTCCACTGGGAAGGCGAACCCCTCACGACCGAGCGCCTGCGTCGCGAGGTGAACGCCCGGCTCGTTCGCGAGGGGGTGAGCGACGCCCACAACACCGTCATCGGAGCGGGCGAGACCTGCGTCGACCTCCACTTCACCGGCGACGCCTCGATCGAGGCGGGCGAGACCGTCCTGCTCGATCTCTCGCCGCGCGGTCCGGAGGGCTACTACGGCGACCTCTCGCGGACGTTCGTCGTCGAGAGCGAGGGCGGCTGGGAGCGTCGCGCCTACGTCGCCGTCGAGCGCGCACGGGACGCCGCCTTCGCCGTGCTCTCGGAAGGTGCGGGCACGGTCGCCGGCACCGTCCACGAGGAGGCCGCCGCCGAACTCGCGGCCTACGGCTTTCGCCCCGACGGCGAGCCCGGCCTTACCCACGGCGTCGGCCACGGCGTCGGAATGAGCCTCCACGAGGCGCCGTCACTCCGCGCAGAGACCGAACTCGAGGCCGGCACGGTCCTCACCGTCGAGCCCGGCGTCTACGACGCCGAGGAGGGCGGCGTGCGGATCGAGGATCTCGTCGTCGTCCGCGAGGACGGCTTCGAGAACCTCACCGGCTACCCTCGATCGCTCGTTCCGCGGGCACGGGAGTAGGTAGAAGTCGATCGGCTGCCAACCCCCGCCGTGTATCGGACGGTGCTCCTCGCGACCGACGGCAGCGACGACGCGCTCGGGGCGGCCGAACGCGCCGTCGACCTCGCGGCGCGCTACGACGCGAAGCTGTGGGCGTGTTACGTGATCGAGACGCGCACCGCCTACGACAACGCGATCGTCGAGCCCGAGACGGTCGAGCGGGCGCTGCTCGAGGAGGGCGAGGGTGCGCTCGCCGCGGTCGCGGAGCGCGCGGCGACCGAGGGCATCCCCCTCGGAGGTGCGATCCGCCGCGGCGTACCCTACGAGGAGCTGCTCGAACACGCACGCCAGGAGGGGGCGGACGTGATCGTCGTCGGCCGGCAGGGCCGATCGTCGTTCAGGGCGGTGGTGCTCGGCAGCACGACCGACGCGCTGGTGCGGCTCTCGCCGGTTCCCGTGCTGGTCGTCGGCGAACCCTCCTCACCCGCCGGGAACTGACGGCGGCGTCGGTGCGTCGCGGGCGCCGTCCGACTCACTCGCGCCGCCAGGGAAGCCGGCGGCGGATCCAGTCGCGCGGGCCGCCGACCCGCCGGGAGACGTACTCGGGGAGGACCACCATTACGGCCGCGAGCACGACGAAGGCGATCCCGAACGCCAGCCGGCCCATCCGCAGGAACTCGACGCCGATGATTCCCAACGGGATCGCGAAGACGAGTCCCGATCCCAGCTGGATCATCCCGAACAGTCCGGGCATTTTCATGCCCGTCGTTGCCCCCCGGACGACAAAAACGCGACGCCCGAGCGCAAGCGGTTTGCGCCGGCGGCGAGAATCCGTGGTATGTTCACCGGGATCGTCGAGGAGTCGGGTGAGGTCCTCGAGCGGGTCGAGACGGACGACGGGCTCCGGCTGTGGATCGGCTGTTCGTTCGCCGACGAACTCCGCCACGGCGAGAGCGTGAGCGTGAGCGGCGCGTGTCTGACCGTCGAGGAGGTAGGGGAAGGACGGTTCTCCGTCTTTCTCGCGAGCGAGACGCTCGACCGGACGTATCTGGGCGGGCTTCCGGAGGGCGCACGCGTCAACCTCGAACGCGCGATGCCCGCCGACGGCCGGTTCGACGGGAACCTCGTCCAGGGTCACGTTGACGCGACGGCCGAGGTCCGTGCGATCGAGCCGGTCGGCGAGGACTGGCGCTTCGCGTTCTCGCTGCCCGAGTCGCTCGCGCCGTACGTCGTCGAGAAGGGCTCCGTCACCGTCGACGGCATCAGCCTGACGGTCGCGGCGCGTTCGGAGGAGGAGTACGAGGTCGCGATCATCCCGACGACCTACGAGCTGACGACGCTCGCCGAGAAGGCGGTCGGCGATCCCGTCCACCTCGAGGCCGACGTGATCGCGAAGTACGTCGAGCGCGTCGCGGAGCCGTACTTCCGGAGAGCGTCGTCCGCCGACCGATGAGCGCGTCGTACCAGGCCTCGAGCGCCGGTGACACGGCCGACGGAGACGGCGTGAGATGACGCGACGCGCGTGTCGGCGAAGATCGCGATAGCCTCCGAACCGGCGCGATCGGCCCACCGTACCGGTGGGCTAATCCGTCGGACCGTTGCATCTCTCCTACATGCCAACGGGTCCCGATCCGCCGGACTGGATCGTCGAACAGCCCGGACTGACCGCGCTCGCACTACTGAGCGGTCTCCTCGCGCTGTTCGTTCTCCTGCCGTATCTCCAGTACGTCCTGTTCGGCGTCGTTCTCGCGTACGTCCTGTTTCCCGTTCAGGGTCGCCTCGAGCGGTACGTCAGACCGACGATCGCCGCGATCGTCGTCGTCGTCGCGACGGTGCTCGTCGTACTCGTCCCGCTCGTCTACGTCATCAGGGTCGCCGTTCGACAGTCGCTCGAGGTCGTCGACTCCATCAGACGGGAACGGTTCGACGTCGATACGATCGAGGACGCACTCGAGACCGACGAGTACTCCGTCGACCTCGTCGCGCTGTACGAATCGAACCAGGGCCGGATCGCCTCGAGCATTCAGGAGATCACGATGGGGACGATCGATCTCGTCGGGAGCCTGCCGCGTCTGTTCATCGGACTGACCGTCACGCTGTTCGTTCTCTTCGCGCTGTTGCGGGACGGGAATCGGCTCGTCGCGTGGATCGGGTGGGTGCTGCCGGTCGACGACGGGACGTTCGAGGAGCTCCGCACGGGGCTTGACCGGCTCATGTGGGCGTCGGTCGTCGGGAACGTCGCCGTCGCGGCCATTCAGGCGGTGATGCTCGGCATCGGACTGGCGATCGCGGGCGTCCCCGCCATCGTCTTTCTCACCGTCGCCACGTTCGTCCTGACGCTGCTCCCGCTGGTCGGCGCGTTCGGCATCTGGATCCCGGCCGCGGTCTATCTCGTCACGGTCGGGCGCCCGACCGCCAGCGTGGCGATGGTGGTCTACGGACTACTCGTCACCTTCTCGGATACGTACTTCCGGCCCGCGCTGATCGGCCGGACCAGCGCCTTCAACTCCGCCATCGTCGTGGTCGGCATCTTCGGCGGTCTCGTCGTCTTCGGTGCCGTCGGACTGTTCATCGGTCCCGTCGTCCTCGGCGGCGCGAAGCTCGTCCTCGATTGCTTCGCCCGAGGGCACACCGGAACGTCGACCGCCCGAACCACGCTCGAGGACGCCGATAGCGGTTCCGGATCGGCGAACACGTTCGCCGAGACGGCGGTCGACTCGGACGACGAGGGAGGGTCCGACGAGTGAACGTCCGTCGGCCGGGCGGGCGTCCACTCGCGGCGTACCCTGTCGACTCCCGACCGTCCGAACGCGAGACCCGCCTCCGATCGGACGTCTGAACGCGGATACGATCCCATCAGGTCACGGGAGACGGACGACTCAGGGATCGAATTCCGTGAGTTCGGCGGCGGGTTCGTCGTCACTGGCGTGGGTGACGCCGACCTCCTTGTACGCGCGGCGGTAGCCAGCGATCTTCCGGTAGAGGAAGTACGCGACCAGCCCGTCGTAGAGCACGATGAATCCGATCATCGCGATCCCCGGCGTGATCCAGGTGGCGGCGGCGGTGAGCAGCCCGGGGACGACGCCCGCGAGCGAGTTGTAGAGCGCGTGGAACACCGCGGCGATCAACAGCCCCTTGATCACGATCGGGCCGGCGTTCTCGCGGTTGAACTTCGCAAGCCCGAGGTAGAAGCCCGCGATCGACGAGTAGAGCACGTGGCCGGGGCCCGCGAGCGCCCGGACGGCGGCCGTCCCCCCGGCCGCGCCGATGAGTTCGACGGTTCCCAGCCCCGACTCCAGGCCCCGGGTGATGTAGATCGCGTTCTCGATGGTCGCGAAGCCCAGTCCGGCGGCCGCGCCGTAGACCGCCCCGTCGATCACGGCGTCGAAGCGGACGTCGCGGTAGGCGTAGAGCCTGACGGCGAGCAGTTTGACCGTCTCCTCGACGGGCCCAACGACCAGAAAGAAGAAGAGGGGAAGACCGATCACCGACGGCAGGACGCCGAACGCCGGCTGGAGGATCGAGTTGATGACGGCCGCGAACATCGCGAACAGCACCGCGAGCGTGAACGTGACGACCAGCACCGACAGCGGTTCGTCCGTCGTGACGTCGGCGTACCAGACGTAGGCGGCGATGGCGAGCGCGGGCACCACCGAGAGGAGGACGAACGCCCCGACCACCGGCTCGGTCACTATCCCCAATCCCCCGAGGACGAACTGCACCAGCAGGAACAGCGCCGCGAGCAGGATCACGAACGCCTTCGCGCTCGCGACCCCGAACCGGTAGAGCCACGTCGCGATCGCGTCGACGGTCGATCGCTTCTCCCACGTCGAGACGTCGTAGAGGTCGCGCGAGTCCCGTGACTCGCGCTCGATCGGGTCCCGCTTTCCTCGCATGGCCCCCGGTTCGACTGCTCTCGCCCTAATTCTTTGGCTCAGGGCGGGAGCGACCGGTACTCCGAACGGCGCGGGTACTCGCGGCGAACGGACGAGAATGACGACGGCCACGCCGACTAGTCAGACTCAACAGACCCGCGTCCGAACGGCCGGTATGCACTTCGACCAGCGGACCCAGCAGGCGCTGCGCGAGGCCGGCCTCGAGAACGACGCAATCGTCGAGATATCCGATCGCGTCGCCGAACTCGTCGAGAGGGACGCCGACCGGCTGGAGGCGTTCTTCGACGCCCACGCGTCGGTCTACTCCGACATGGAGCTCGCACACAGCCGGAGCGAGTTCCCCGAACACGCAGTCGAGTACTGTGACCTGTTCACCCACGGCGCCGATCTCCGGGGCTACCTGCGGTTCGACTCGTGGGGCGTGCCCGTCGAGGGCGGACGGGTCCTCCGGGGCGACGATCGACCGGAGCTGGTCGAGCTCTCACTGGGGCCGACCGTCGACGCCCGGGTGAAGTTCGCTCCGGAGCGCGACGCGTTATGAACGCCCGGATCCGGGGGGTCTACGCGACGGCGCTCACCCGGCGGTTCCGGGCGGCGGGTCACGACGTGGTGCAGGCCTCGAACCCGATCGAGGAGCGCTTCGACGACGACCTGGGCGACGGCCCCGCGAACCTCGCGGTCGGGACGACCCGCGACCGACAGGGGGTCGGACTCCGCGGCGAGCCCGACGCGGTCGCGGCCGGCCGCGACCTGCTCGAGGTCGAGCGCGACGCCTTCTCGTGGACCGACCCGCTCCCCTTCGGCTCGATCCACGTGGGCGTCGTCGAGGACACTGGCGGTGGCGCCACGGTGGCGCTCGACGATGGTACCGGCTACCTGCCGTTCTCGGAGACCGAGGAGTACGTCGAGCGCGGCGACCGCCTGCGGGTACAGGTGGCGGAGCCGACGCCGCCGTGGAGCGGCGACGACCCGCGCCTCTCGGCGACGATCCGCGCGCCGACCCCCGGCGGGATGGCCGTGTTGGTCGAGGGTAAGCGAGGTATCGACGCCCCCGACGAGGAGACGGCGGGGCTGGTCGACCTGCTCTCGGTCGACCTCTCCGACGGATGGGGGATCGAGCTGGGGTCGGGCGCCCGCAGTGCGAGCCTCGCGGCCCTCGAAGCGGCGCTCGAGGCCGCGAGCGACCTCGTGGCCGACCTCGACTCCGACGCGGGGGAGGCGGGCGATGACGGCCCCGAGCGCCTCGCCGCGCCCTACGCCGGCGCGTGGTGCTGGTTCGGTCGCGAGAGTCGGTTCGTCCTCGACGACGTTCGACGGGAGGTCACATCGACCATGCCCGGCCACCACCGGATCAAGGCGGGCTCGGAGCGCGCGAGCGACGCCGTCGACTTCGTCGAGGCCCTCCCGGGCTGTGAGCCCGAGGAGTTCCCGTTCGACGCCGTCGCGGGCCGGTTCGGCCCCCGCGAGGGCGATACGCTCGCGATCGAACACGGCAAGCCCGACGGCCGGCTGATCACGCTCGGTCGCGGCGAGGTGATCGACTACGACCCGGAGGGGAGCGTGCGGGTCCGCCGGGAGATGACCGCCGGCGGGACCTACGACGCGCTCGCGGTGAAGCGCGAGGCCGGCGACGTCGCGATCACCACGCTGACCGAGGGACGGTGGTGGTATCCGACCGTCTACAAGGACGAGGACGGCCGCCGAAAGGGAACGTACGTCAACGTCTGCACGCCGGTCGAGCTCTTCCCCGACGCGGCGCGCTACGTCGATCTCTACGTCGACGTGGTGAAACACGAGGACGGCGGGGTCGAGCGGGTCGACGCCGACGAACTGGAGGCGGCGACGGCGGCCGGACTCGTCGGCGAGGGGCTCGCGGAGAGGGCCCGCGGCGTCGCGTCGTCGATCGAACGCGCGCTCAGCTAGCGTCGGGCACGTCGGCGTCGCTGTCCTCGACGGTGCGCTTCAGCGATTCGCGTCGCGACTTCGCGTCCCGACCCGGGGCCTCGAGCAGGAACTCGTTCTTGGCGCTGACGGCGTCGGCGGCGGCGTCGGCGTTGCCCTCGGCGATCACGTCCTCGGCGGGACGCTCCTCGAAGTGGACCGCGAGCTTGTTCTTCTTCCCGCTGTACTCGGCGGTTCCGACGACGATCCGCTCGAAGACGGGGTTGTCGGGTTCGCCGATCACGAAGAGGTCGTTGCCGTCGTACTCCTCGGTGCCGGTGATGGTACCGAAGTACTCCTCGACGGTGGCTCTCATGTCGGGGATGCGCTCCTCGAGATGCTCGCCGCGACGCATCTTGTATTCTCGCATTGGACCCCGTTCGCCAGCGCCGAATTTACCCGTTTCGGCTCACAGTTCGCGCTCGGCGAGGTAGCCACGCCGACAGACGGGGCAGATGTCGCCCGCACGGAGCGACTCGCGGTCGTCGAGGTCGGAGGCGTCGCAAGCGGGACAGTAGAGCTCCGTCTCCCCCTCGATATCGACGGTCCGTTCGGGGGCGAACGAGGTCTCCGACCGGACGAACTCGACGTCGTCGTCCTCGTCGGGGGGACTCTCGCCCCCCAGTATCTCCGCACCCTGGTCGGCCTGGGGAGTGAGGCCGCCACCGAATTCGACGGTGGTCGACTCGCCGTCG
The DNA here is from genome assembly GCF_037081715.1 of Halalkalicoccus sp. CG83. NCBI lineage: Archaea > Methanobacteriati > Methanobacteriota > Halobacteria > Halobacteriales > Halalkalicoccaceae > Halalkalicoccus > Halalkalicoccus ordinarius. The sequence goes on along the minus strand of NZ_JAZDDH010000002.1, from coordinate 388,183 downwards.
GGAACCGACGCGTCGAACCCCTCGTCGTCGCTTTCGAGGCTCGGCCACTCCCTGCTCGCGTCGGTGGCAGCGGACTCGCCGTCGTGTTCCGGCCACGATCCCGACTCGCGGCGGGAGCGGTCGTCGCCCTCGCTCGTCTCGAGGAGTTCGGCGCCGCCGGCGTCGTCGTCGGCCGCGAAGCCGGCGTTCCGGTCGCTCCCGACGCCGGTGTCCGAACGCGTCTCGGCGGTACTCGACGCGGCGGCGTTCGCCCCGGAGAACGAGTTTCTGGAGTCGGGCTCAGACGCCGGTTCCGTCGCGGATTCGGGCGCGTCGGCCTTCCGTGGGCGTGATCGCTGTGTGACCTCGGTGTTCTCGCTGATGACCCGAGCGTTCCCACAGCGGACACACCGCTCGAGTTCGGTGACGCTGAGGACGACCTCGTCGCCGCGCTCCTCCCGATCGCGCTCGATCTCGCTCTCCCCGTACTCGTGGCCGAGCAGTGAACACCGGAGACTCATGGATGTGAGATACTCGGTGAGCGTCAAAAGGCTACTGTTTGGGGTGGAATCGCCGTGCACCGACGCTATCGCGCGACCCTGTGGGCCGGCGACCCTTCGAGGAGTGCAAGAGGTAAATCCCCTCCCGACGCATGGGGGGTATGGGCGCAAAGCGGGAGTTCCGGAACCGGGCCGAGGACGAGGTCGCCGTGCTCGACGCGCTCGTGGAACGGCCCGAGAGCGGGATGACCGTCTTCGAGCTCCGGGCCCAGGCGGACGTCCCGATCGACGAGCTCGAGACGGCGCTCGCCAGTCTGAAGGACGACGACCTCATCACGGCCGAGAAGAGCGGCGACCGGACCGTCATCCGGCCCGCCGAGGCGGTGATCCCCGACCCGGAGGACTCGAGCGACGGGCCGTCGATCACCGAACGCATCCGGGACCGGCTGCCCTTCTAAGCGGCACGCTTTACCGCCGCGAGCGTCGAGTCGAGGTATGACCGACCTGCGGAGGGACCGACGCCGATGACCGTCCTCGAACCGTATCACGCCGAACACGGCGCCGTCTTCGACGATCGGAGCGGTCGCCGGCTGCCGAGCCACTACGGTCGTCCCGAGCGGACCCACCTGGCCGTGAGAAACGCCGTCGGCGTCACCGAGATGGCCTACGGCATCGTCGTGGTTACCGGCGAGGATCGCATCGAGTACGTCGACAACGCCCTCTCGAACCGCGTCCCCGACGCCGACGGCGAGGGGCGGTACGCGCTGCTCTGTGATCCACAGGGACGGATCGAACGCGACCTCTACGTCTACAACGCCGGCGAGCGCCTGCTCGTCTTCGTCCCGCCGGGACATGCCGAGGCGCTCGCGGAGGAGTGGCGCGGGAAGACGTTCATCCAGGACGTCGAGTTCGACGTCGCCACCGACGACCTCGCCGTGCTCGGCGTCCACGGCCCGAACGCCACCGAGAAGGTCGCGAGCGTGTTGAACGGCGCCGGCGTACCGGAGGGCGAACTGGTGTTCGATCGGGGCACCATCCACGACGTCGGCGTCACCGTCATCGCGAGCGACGACCCCACCGGCGAGGACGGCTACGAGGTGGTCTGTACCGCCGACGAGGCCGAGACCGTCCTCGATACGCTGATCGTCCACGGCCAGAACGCCGTTCCGTTCGGGACGCGAACCTGGGAGACGCTCACCCTGGAGGCGGGCACTCCGCTGTTCGCTACGGAACTCGAGGGGCGGATCCCGAACGTACTGGGCCTGCGAAACGCCGTCGACTTCGAGAAGGGCTGTTTCGTCGGCCAGGAGGTGATCAGCCGCGTCGAGAACCGGGGCGAACCAAGCGGGCGGCTGGTCGGCCTTCGTCCCGAGGCGCTTCCGGAGTCCGGCGCGGCCGTCTTCGCGGGCGATCGATCGGTCGGCGAGGTCACCCGAGCCGTCGAGAGCCCCACGCTCGAGGAACCGATCGCACTCGCGGTCGTCGAGTTCGGCCTCGCGACCGACGACCTCGCGGTACGGGTCGAGAGCGAGGAGGCCCCTGCGGAGCGGGTCGACCTCCCGTTCGTCGAGGGCAGCGGACGCTCGGCACGGCTTCCCCAGTACTGACTTTCCTCCGAGCGGGTCCGGTGACGATGGAAACGTTGAAACTGGTACAAACGAGACAAATTTAAATACTATCCATATTCAAATATATTCGTGGAGGTAGAAATGTCGGCCGGTCGAACGGGTTCGAGCGAGGTGAGAACGAACGATGGAGAGGACGAGTGAGGAGGTGGCGTTGGCGATCGGAATCGGCATGGTCGTGACCGCGGCGTTCGTCTGGTGGAGCGATCCGGCGGGGCGACCGTTCGGCGTTCCCTCGGCGTACGTAGCGGCGTTCGGTATCGGCATCGGGTTCGCGATCGTCCTCCGGGCCGTGCGGGGGCTCGTAGATCGGGAGTGAGGCGCCCCGAAAACCGCGGCCAGCCCGACGATGGCAGGAGGTAGCATCAAGGACCCTCGTCTCCTCACCCGAGGTATGGAACGAATCGACGACTTCGGACGGCTCGCCGAGCGGGTCCGAACGCATTCCGAGGAGGCCCCCGGCTCCGACACCGAGCGGGTCACGATGCGGAGCTTCGACGAGGTTAGCTACGAGTCGCTGCGCGAACTGCTCGAGGCGCTCGAGGGCGAGAACGTCGACCCCGGCGCGTGCGTCTTCTACCTCTCGCCGGACAACGTCGATCGGGCCCTCGAGGGATCGGACGAGGGGGACGTCGAGGCGCTCGAGGACCGACTCGGCCGGGAGGTCCGGGTAGAGGAGTCGATGCCGGACGACACCGTCCTGTTCATGGATCCCGACGCGATCGACGCTGGCGAGATCGTCGCGGCGCACGCGATCGCGTGTGGCACCGTCGCCGCGGGCGACTGACGGCCGCCGATCACGGCCAGGGGGTCGCCGCTACGAACGCAACAGCGCGCGGAGCTGGTCGCGCGAGAACAGCGACGTGGGCCGATCCATGTGGACGCCGATCTCCCCCGAAACGGCGCGAAGTCCTGCGGTCTGGACCGGTTCGGGGAGCGAGTAGGCCCGCCGGAGCCAGGTACCTAGACGGATCTCCCGCGAGAGATCGTCGCGCCACGCTGTCTCGTAGTCCGAGAGCGTTCCCGGATCCGCGGGATCGATCCGTTCTGCGGCGTGGTCGGCGGCGGTCATACCATACAGAATGCCGCCGCCGGTGAAGGGCTTCGTCTGGGCGGCGGCGTCCCCCACGAGAAAGCCCCGATCGCTCGTGACGCGATCCGGCGGGCCGATCGGGATCGCTCCCGAACAGAAGTCGACGGTGTCGACGCCGTAGCCCGAGGTGAACTCGTCGAACAGCTCGCGGACCTCCTTCCCGGGAGGGGCGGCGAGGCCGTACTCGACGCCCGCCTCGCCGCGGGGAATGCGCCACGCGAAGAAGCGTGGCGCGGTGAGGTGGACGTCGACGAACTCGCTCGCGTCCTCGGTCTCCACGAACCCCAGCACGCCGTGGAGCAGTTCGTCGGGCTCGGGAATCGAGAGGTCGCGCCGGACCCGCGAGACGGGCCCGTCGCAGCCGGCGACCATCCGCGCGCGGAACTCCGCGGAGCCGTCGGACGTGCTCGCCGAGACGACGACGTGATCCGCCGTCTCCTCGACGCCCGTGACGGTGTGGTGTTCGCGGAGGTCCGCGCCGGCCGAACGCGCCGCATCGGCGAGGCGTTCGTCGAGTCCCACGCGGTCGATCACGTTCGAGATGGTGCCGTCGGTGTAGAAGGGGTAGGCCTCGCTGTCGGGCCCGCCGACGTGAAACCGCGCGCCCGAGATCTCGTTCTGGAGGAGCGCCTCGCGCGCCCCGTCGGGGGTGTACTCCCAGAGGTCCGTGCTCACGTGGCCCGAACAGGCCAGCGGCTTCCCGACGGACCCCTGTTCGAGGGCCAGCACGTCGTAGCCCTCCTCGGCAGCGCGCCGTGCGAAGCGCGAGCCGGCGGGACCGGCCCCGACCACGACGAAGTCGTACATATCGGTGCTACCGGGGCAGCGAGTAAATACTCGGTGGTCCCCACCGGTTTACGTGCACGGCCCGTCAGGTCGACGATGGCCGACGACTCACCGGGCGATCGTTCGATCGTCGACCGCGTTTGCGGTGCGTCTTCGGACGTCTACGACCGGCTGGGGCGGCGCTCCCCGGCGGTGAGCGGACGTATCCGACGACGCCGGCAAACACGAACGGGCGATCTTCGTCCAGCAGGCGTACCAGCGGGCAGGGATCGGCGACGCGCTCGTGGAGACGGGGTTCGGCCACGCCCGCGAGGAGGGCGTCTCACAGGTCTGGCTCACCGTCGAGCCCTGGAAGCGCGGAATCGCGAAGTTCTACGGCGACCACGGCTTCGATACGGTCAACGCCTACGGCCGGATCCACCGGATGTCGCGATACATTTAGTAGCGTTTGAACGTCCCTACACGATAGATCGCACGATGGCGGACGGTCGACGTGGATTACGGGTTCAAACGCGACTAGAGACGACCGCCATCCCCCAGGGTGCGCGCTCGGCGTACGCCTCCCAGTCGAGGGCGATCCGCTCCCAGGAGTCGCCGGCGTCGACGGTCCGGTAGAGCCCGCGGTTGTTGACGGCGTAGAACTCCCCGGATCCGGCCGAATCGATCTCGGCCCGGAGGACGCCCTCGCCGGTCGGCAACCCTCGTCCGTCGAGGCGCGCCCAGCGTCCCTCCCTCTCGGTCCGACGGTAGACGTAGCTCTCTGCCGTGCCGGCGGTGTGGGCGGTCCGGGCCCCGTTCGCGCTCGAGACGAGCACCGCCTCGGGATCGCCCGGATCGGGCGCGACGCTCCAGCAGTAGCGGTGCTCGAGCCCCTCCTGCGGGTGGGTCCAGGACTCGCCCGCGTCGGTGCTCTCGGCGTAGCCGTCGCCCGCGGCCGAGTAGACCCGGCCGCGCTCTTCCGGGTGGGTCGCGAGCGAGTGGTTGTCCCGGCGCGAGCCCTCGGGACGTTCTCGCCAGGTCTCGCCCGCGTCGTCGCTGAGTATCAGTGCGCCGAGTTCGATCCCGACGTAGAGCCGCTCGGGGTCGTGCGGGTCGAGTTCGATCCACCGGACGTGGTGGGTGTCGGGCCGCGGCGGGAAGTACCACTCGGGCTCCGAGGGTAGATCGGTGATCCCCTCGCGCCGTTCCCAGGTGTCGCCGCCATCGGTACTGCGGTAGACCGCGCTGGGCTCGGTGCCGATCCACACCTCCTCGGGGTCGTGGGGACTGACCGTCGCGCTCGTGACGTGCTCGGAGTCGAGCGTCGACTCGCCGACCCGCTCGAACGAGCGGCCGCCGTCCTCGCTTCGGTGGAGGCCGGCATCGGCGGTCCCACAGAGGACGCGATCGGGAGCATCGGAGGAGGCGGCGACGCAGACGCCGTCGTGGTCCGTCAGCGACTCCACACACCGTCCCTCATCGGGGTCGATCGTCAGGAACGCGTCCCGCATGGCCGCGTAGACGGTCGTCATACCCGTGAGTAGGGTGCCGATCGACAAAAACGAGGGGGCGCGTTCAGTCGACGATGACCGTTCGGATGGCGAGCGGATTCGCCGCCAGTCGGCTCAGTCGTCGCCAGCGACCGTCGCGGGCTCCTGCCTGTCCGAGCGTGGCCCCTCGAGGTCGATCGCGGGCAGCAGGTCGCGGAGGTAGCGGCCGGTGTGAGAGCCCTCGATCCCCGCGAGCTCCTCGGGGGTGCCCTCGGCGACGACCTCGCCGCCCTTCTCGCCGCCCTCGGGCCCGAGGTCGATGACGTGGTCGGCGTTCTTCACCAGGTCGAGCTCGTGTTCGACCACCACGACGCTGTTGCCGTTGTCGACCAGTCGCTGGAGGACGTCGATCAGCTTTCGCTCGTCCTCGCTGTGGAGCCCCGTCGTCGGCTCGTCGAGCAGGTAGAGCGTGTCGCCCGTATCGCGCTTTCCGAGCTCCTCTGCGAGCTTGATACGCTGGGCCTCTCCTCCGGAGAGCGTCGTCGAGGGCTGGCCGAGGCGCATGTAGTCGAGGCCGACGTCCGAGAGGAGCTGGAGGCGGCTCCCGATGCGGGTGTCGTGATCGAAGAACTCGAGCGCCTCCTCGACGCTCATGTCGAGGACGTCGGCGATCGTCGCGCCCTTGTAGGTGACGTCGAGCGTCTCGTCGTTGTACCGCGAGCCGCCACACTCCTCGCAGGGGACGTAGACGTCCGAGAGGAAGTTCATCTCGATCTTTACAGTACCTTGTCCGCCACACTCCTCACACCGCCCGCCCTTGACGTTGAAGGAGAAGCGGCCCTTCTCGTAGCCGCGCTGTTTGGCGAGCTTCGTCTCCGCGAACAGGTCGCGGATGTAGTCGAAGACGCCGGTGTACGTGGCGGGGTTCGACCGGGGGGTGCGCCCGATCGGGCTCTGGTCGATCAGGCGGACCTTCTCGATGTGTTCGATCCCCGTGATGTCGTCGTGCTCGCCCGGATCGACGCTGGTGTTGTCGTTCATCCGGCGCGCGAGCGCCTTGTAGAGGATGTCGTACATCAGCGTCGACTTGCCCGAGCCCGAGACGCCGGTGATCGCGGTGAACGCGCCGATGGGGACGTCGACGTCGAGGTCCTTGAGGTTGTGCTGGCGCGCGCCCTCGACCGTCAGCGTCTCCTCGAAGCCGCGGCGCGTCTCGGGGACGGGGATCACCTTGCGGCCCGAGAGGTAGTCGCCGGTAATGGAGTTCTCGGCGGCACAGATCTCGTCGAACTCCCCCTGGGCGACGACCTCGCCGCCGCGCTTCCCGGGACCGGGCCCCATGTCGACGATGTTGTCCGCCCGGCGCATCGTCTCCTCGTCGTGCTCGACGACGATCAGCGTGTTACCCAGGTCGCGAAGCCCCTCGAGCGTGTTCAGCAGGCGGTCGTTGTCGCGCTGGTGCAGGCCGATCGAGGGCTCGTCGAGCACGTAGAGCACGCCCACCAGCCCCGATCCCACCTGGGTGGCGAGGCGGATGCGCTGGCTCTCTCCGCCGGAGAGCGTCGAGGCCTCGCGATCGAGCGTGAGGTACTCGAGACCGACCTCGGTCATGAAGCCCAGTCGCGCGCGGATCTCCTTGAGGATCTCCTCGGCGATGGTCAGGTCGCGCTCGGAGAGGTCGGCCTCCATTCCCTCGAAATGGGAGAGCGCGTCGCCGATGCTCATCCGGTTGACCTCGGTGATCGCGGTGTCCTGTACGAGCACCGCGCGGCTCTCGGGCTTGAGGCGGGTGCCCTCGCAGGCGGGACACTCCGTCACCGACATGTACTTCTCGATGTGCTCGCGCGTCGAGTCGGAGTCGGTCTCGACGTGCCGACGCTGGAGGTTCGGGATCACGCCCTCGAAGCGCTTCTTCTTCCGGCGGGTGCCGTTTCGCGTGCTCCGCTCGAACGTCACCTGGCGATCGGTGCCGTAGAGGAAGGCCTCTTGTACTTCTTCGTCGAGCTCCTCGAAGGGAGTGTCGACGCTCACGCCGAAGTGCTTCGCGACCGCGTCGATCCGCGTCCGGTAGTACGAGCGGTTGTAGCTCCAGGCCTCGAAGACCTCCTTCAGCGGCTTGGAGGGGTCGCGGACGACGCGCTCCTCGGTGACCTCCTTGGTCTGGCCGATCCCCTCGCACTCGGGACAGGCGCCGTGGGGGCTGTTGAACGAGAAGCTTCGCGTCTCGATCTCGGGGAGGTCGATCCCACAGTGCGTACAGGCCAGCTCCTCGGAGAACTCGACGACCAGTCGGCCGTCGTCCTCGCCCGCGAGGTCGCCGGTCGATCGGCTCTCGCTACCGAGTTCGAGGTCGTCGGGCGCGTCGGGAACGATCACCTTGATGACGCCGTCGGCCTCCTCTAGGGCGGTCTCGACGCTGTCGGCGATCCGGCTGCGTGCCTCCTCGCTCACCTTGATGCGGTCGACGACCACGTCGATCGTGTGGTCGTAGTTCTCGTCGAGGTCGGGCCGATCTGCCGTGAGGTCGAACGGCTCGCCGTCGACCTCGACCCGGGAGTAGCCTTCGCTCACGAGTTCGTCGAACAGGTCGACGAACGCGCCCTTCTGGTCACGGACGACGGGTGCGGCGATCTTCGCGCGCGTCCCCTCCGGCAGCTCGAGGATCCGCCGGACCATGTTCTGGGCGCTCTGCTCGCCGACCTCGCGTCCGCAGTTCGGGCAGTGGGGCACGCCGACGCGGGCGTAGAGCAGCCGGAGGTAGTCGTGAAGCTCCGTGACGGTTCCCACCGTCGATCGGGGGTTGTTCGCGGCGTTCTTCTGGTCGATCGAGATCGCTGGCGAGAGTCCCTCGACGCTCTCGACCTGTGGCTTGTCCATCTGCCCGAGGAAGTTCCGGGCGTACGCGGAGAGCGACTCGATGTACCGGCGTTGGCCCTCGGCGTAGACGGTCTGGAAGGCGAGCGAGGACTTGCCCGACCCCGACAGCCCCGTGACGACGTTGAACGCCTCGCGAGGGATCTCGATGTCGAGGTCCTTCAGGTTATGTTCCTCTGCTCCGCGGACCTCAATAAAATCCCGACTCATTGGGAATTCGGTAGGGTCGCGACGGGTGAATACCCATCGGTTTCGAGGGCAAGGAGTGTGAAAGCATCACACGGGCGGGCGCTCCCGAGGGGTGATCCCGCGGTGATGACGTCCGACGGATCGAATCGCAGACGACGGAACGGACGTCGCTACCCGCGGACGCCTAACGGACGAAGTCACTCGCGTGCTTCGTACGGCTCGACCACCGACAGTAGTCTCTGGCTCAGCTCTCCGGTGACGTTTCGGACCTGGTTCGTTTCGGTATCGTAGAGTATCATCCCACACGCCTCCAGTTTAGGAAGATGGATGTGGTGGAGTGCGATGTGGATGCGTCGTCGATGGTCGTCGTCCGATGGCTCCCCGTTTCGAACGCGTTCGGCGACCAGATCCGCGAGCGCGTCGACATCCATCTCGTTCTGGTCGGTCTGGTTCAGTGATCGAAGAACGGCCCGCCGGTGTTCGTCGGCGACCGCCGAGAGAACGACGTCGGGGGGGATCGATCTCCCGCTCTCAGTGGTACTGGCCGTCACGCGAACTCTCCGGAGGCCGATCGTTCCACTTTCGGTTTACGAACCATACTCAACGAGTGTCTCGCAGCCCTATGAGAATTCGCCATGGTGCACGAGGGTGACGGCGGTCCACGCCCCTGATTCGGACGGGGCGAGTGTGTGCGTGACGAGCGCCACGATGGCACGACGGAGTCGCTCCGTTACGGCCTAATCGGGGATTCCGAGTTCGTCCGCGAGCTCCTTGGTCGTACAGCCTCTCGGGATGTCGTAGTACCCCTTCCGTACGGCGAGACGAATCGCTCTTCGATGAGGCTCGGTCAAGCCGTACCACGGACCGGCGTCGGGTTTCGTCGGATTGGACACCCGATACGCCTCCAACGAGACCTGCTCGTCCTCACAGTGTGCCGTGAACCTGGTCCACCAGGTATGCTGGGATCGGACGACGAGCCACCATCCCGCGTCCCTCACCCATTGCGGTGGGACGCGTCGTGATCGAGCCCGGTACACCACCCGCGTGGGTTATCGGTCTCGGTGACGAACCGTTCGTATGGCGACCGTGATGGAGTTTACGAGCCCGGCGGACGAGTTTCCGCTGGGGAGCGTCTTCGAAAATCTGCCGGAAGTGACGGTCGAACTGGAGCGACTCATCCCACACGAGACCCTGATAATCCCGTTCTTCTGGGTCCGTGGTGCGGAGGCCGAGGACATCGAAGCGTCCTTCGAAGCCCATGCTGGCGTGACGGACATCCGACTCATCGACAGCGTCGAGAACGAGTATCTCATGCGTGCCAAGTGGGACCGGGAGTACGTCGGCATCCTGAGCGCCCTCGAGGAGACACACATCGCCGTTCTCTCGGGGATCGGAACGAACGACGGGTGGCACTTCGAGGTGCGCAGCGAGACTCGGGAGGAGATCGGCGAGTTTCGAACCTACTGCCAGGAGCACGACATTTCCATCGACATCACCGCCGTACACGCGTTGCTCCCGGTACAGGGAGAGGGATACGAGTTGACCGACACCCAGCGAGAAGCGCTGGTGTTGGCCTACGAACGTGGGTACTTCGATTCGCCACGTGAGGCGTCGCTCGAAGACGTCGCCGAGGAGCTCGGGATCACCCAGCAGTCGCTTTCGTCTCGGCTCAGACGCGGTCATCGGCGACTCATCGCTGCGACGCTCATCAGCCAGTAGGCTCGACTGACACGCTCGGCTCCCTATTAATACCTCCTGTATAATCAGTGTTCCCGTTAAACCGACTCAGGCCGCTAGAGTGATGCAGAACAGTATGACAGCCAGCTTAGCCAGTGCCGAGTTAGAGTCGTTGGAGTACCATCGGGACTCGGCGACGTATCGAGCCGAGTACGATCCGAACTCGACCTCCACAAGCATGGCCGTCGTTGCGTCGTTGTCGGAAGTGACGGGCATAGACCCGATCGAACTGGACCCGCTCGGTGCGTCCGTAGACACTGACGCGCTCGACGAGATCGTACAGGTTCGGGGCAGGACGAACGGCGATCGATCGGTCACGTTTACCGTAGAGGGGTACGAGATAATCGTCTACAGCTACGGTCTCGTCACGATCGCTCCGTCGGAACACGACCGCAACGAGGGCGTCCCTCTCCGATGACCACCACCGAGACGTCGCCCACGACTCGGGCGGAACTAAACGACGAACTGAAATCGCTCCTTCTTCGGGCGTATGACAACGGTATCGACGTCGAAGGGGGATGGGAATGCCGGAACGGTGGCGAACATCCGGACTGGGACGTGATCATCACGGAGATAGAAAAGAACGAGAGAGCCGAGTGAACGAAGCCGTCGAGATCGCGTCGTCCATGGACGTGTCTCGTTCGATCCGGTGAGGATCCCGGCACTCCCGTTCGATGCCGCCGACACGTCTCTCGAACCCGCCAAATCGACCGTTGAAGCGGCTTAGGTCACTCGAACCCGCGAGTGTCGGGTCCGTCTTCAGTGTAACGCGGGCCGTTCGGTGCCGGGACCCGCTCGCGGTCGCAGTCGCGATCACGGCCGTCGGGCGGTCCGTGAGGGGTCACTCCTCGAGGTCCTCCACCCGATCGGAGACCTGCGCTTCGATCTCTCGATCGATCCGCTCGTCGACGTCACCGATCCGGTCCTCGACCTCCGTCGAGACCTGCTGTTCGGCCTCCGCGGGGACCTGTTCTTCGACCTCAGCGGCGACGGCTTCCTCGGCCTCTCCGGCCACCTCCTCCTCGAGGACCTGCTCGTAGATGCTCATGTTCTCCCAGACACGGAGGAAGTAGCCGAGGACGAGCCCTCCCTCGAAGGCGGCTACGCGCGGGTCCATGCCGAGGAAGAGGAGATAGCCGAACCCGACGCTGAACGCGACGCCGTAGACCAGATCGATGTAGAACTGCGTCTGACGACCCCTGAGCCGAATCGTCATCGTTCGTCCGGGGATTCGAACCGATCGTACAAAGGCACAACTCCTCGAAGTCGCTATACCGGCCCGACCAGGACGAACGCGAGATACGAGCCGATCGTGGCGAGAATCGGGACGACGTTCTGCATGACGATCACCCGAACGGTCGTCGCCGGGTCGAAGAGCTCGGAGCGCGGCGGCGGATCCCCGTCGCCGTCGGCGGCGACGTCATCGGTCGACTCTCCCGGTTCCGGCTCTCCGACGGTCGGCGCGCCGTCGGCCGTGAGCGCGCCGACCGACACCCGTGGCGAGGCGTTGCCGTGGACGGCGGCGGCGATCGGGACCTGCCGGGTCGAGCGTCCCCATCCCAGACCGACGATACAGACGGTCGCGATGATGACGAAGCTCGCCGGGATGCCGATCGCCGACAGCACGATCACGATCGTCGAACTCAACACGGCGACGACGATCGCCGCGGTCAGCGGGAGGTCGGTGATGTCGTTGCCGAGCGTCTCCATCGTCCGTCGAGCGATGGTGAGCGCGCCCGCCGCGACGGCGACCGAGCCGATCACAATCCCGGGGTTCATTCCGACCGCACCGCTGCCGACGAGCGGCGCGATCGCGTTCGCGACGTTGCTCGCCCCCGAGCTGAACGCCATCAGACAGCCGATGCCCACGACGACGACGGTGCCGATGAGCTCGCGTCGCGTCGTGTTCGGACCGGGAGCCGGACGCGGAAGGGGGCCGGAGCCCTCCACGGTCACCAGCGGCCCCTCGCTTCGCTCGATCGCGATCAGCCGATCGATCGTCCCGTAGGCGTATCGGCCGATCACCACCGCCATCCAGAATCCGATCACAGGGGAGATGATCCACCAGGCGAGGATCTCGCCGATCACCGCCGAATCGAGCTCGCCGGTCGCGAGACCCAGCCCCGCGATCGCCCCGACGGCGGTCATCGACGTCGACGCGGGGGCGCCCGAGACGTTGCCGATCAGCAACGCGCCACCGATGAAGAAGAGGACGACGATGCTGGCCGGTAGCGTGAAGACCGCCGGATCCCGAACGAGTTCCTCGCCGAGGGTGTCGACGACCCGCCGTCCGATCGTCCAGGCGCCGAGGAAGAAACAGACCGACATCAGCCCTCCGGCGACGGTCTTGCTGATCACGCCCGCTCCGACGGCCGGACCGAACGCCGGTCCGGTCGTCGCTCCTCCGATGTTGTACGCGACGAAACACGCGATGACCAGCCCGCCGACCAACAGCGGATCGATCACGGCTACTCGTCGCGCGTACGTTCCGAGCGTTTGAAATCTCTTATGCGGGCCCGAAGACCGTTCGGTGCTTGGCCACCGATGGCCGCGCGGCCCCGTTCGATATCGCAGTATCCGGTTTATTCTCTGAGGTCCTCGATCGAGTCGAACGATCCCTCGCGGACGGCGGAAACGAGTGCACGCTGATCGATCTCGGGTATCTGACCCGGGTACTTGCGCTCGAAGTAGCCGAACAGGTTACGAACGTCGCGCGCGAGGAACTCCTCTGCGTTCTCGTGATCCGCGGGGACCGCCTGCGGCCAGTCGAAGACGGTGACCCCCTCCTCGCCGACGAAGACGTTGTACTGGCTCATGTCGGCGTGGACGTAGCCGGTCTCGTAGGCCGCGGCGAGTTCGCGAAGGATCATGTCGAGCACCGGCCGGACCTGCTCGTCGGTGAGCTTCGTCCGCGAGAGTTCGGCGTCGGGGATCTTCTCCATGATCAGCGCGTGGCGGTTCTGGTCCTCCGGTCTGGGGACCGACACGTCGGGATAGAGCGCCTCAAGCGCCTCGTACTCGCGCTCGGCGGCCTTGCGGGCCGTGTAGAACCACGAGAGGTGCTCCTTATCGGAGGTGTAGTCGCGCTCGCGGCGGACCTCCCGGAAGTTGGTGTAGCCCTCCCGGTGGAACTTCAGGGCCATCGGCCGGTAGGACTGCACCTCGAAGACGTCGCTCTCCTTGCCCACTCCGAGGGGTGCGCCGAACCCCTCGATGGTGTCGCGCTCGGCGAACGTTCGAAGCGCGAGCGCGTCGTAGCCGTCCATCCGGAGACGGATCCCCTCGTACTGGATGGTCTTTCGCTCCACTAGTTCGCGGTCGAGACAGCGGTTCAGCCGGTAGTCGACCTCCTCGCTCGTCAGCCGCGAGAACTCGGTGAGCTTCCCCCGGTTGACCCACTCGCTGAAACGCATGCCGTGCTCGACGCCCGAGAGCAGATGGAAGTCCTCGGGATCGAGTTCCCGCATCACGCTCGCGACGTTCCGTGCCATTGGCCCCGATAGGGCGAGCGGCGATAAAAGCCCCGCGTGAGAGTCCCGTAAATCACATGTGACGATAGAAAATCGAACCTCGGCCGATCTCGCGAGAACGAGGGCGGGGATCGGCCGACCGACACGGGCGGGACGGACACCCGGCGTTCGCGTTCGACGATCCCCCGACGGGCTCGCCGAGCATCGCCTCGGGCCACGTCGCGAGTGACTCGTCGATCCGGGGCCGCCGATCCCTGCTGGCGTCGTGCGGGCGGCCATCACCTCGATCCGGAGACGGCGGCGGCGTTCGTCTCGACTGCGATCCCACCGCGGGGGGATCCACGCGTCGACGTAGGCGTACCGCCGGTCGTGCCGATCCTCCGGGGCGAACGAGGCGGCGAACCGGAACGTCCTTTTACACCTACGGTCTCCGTACTCGGAACGGACGACTTCAATGACGACCGACGAAACGGCAGCCGTCGACGCGCTGGAACGACTCGGGCTCTCGAACTACGAGGCGAAGGTGTTCATCGCACTCCAGACGCTGGGCACGGGGACCGCCCGTGACGTCTATCGCGTCTCGGAGATCCCTCGGTCCCAGGTCTACGGGGCGGCCGAGAGCCTGGCGGAGCGGGGGCTGGTCGAGGTACAGCACTCGACGCCGATGCAGTACCGTCCCGTCAGCCTGGAGGAGGCCGAACGGCTGCTCGAGGAACGCTTCGAGCGCGAACGCTCCCAGGCGTTCGAGTTCCTCGAGTCGGTGCGCGACCGCAACGAGGCCGGCGAGGAACGCGAGGACATCTGGTCGGTCAACGGGACCGAGCACGTCGACGACCGGATCGAGCACCTCCTCGAGGGTGCGAACGAGACGATCGTCTTCGGGGCGGCGAACGCGACGCTGCTCACCGAGACGATCCGCGAACGGCTGTTCGCGGCGGCCGACGGCGGCGTCGAGGTCGTCGTCGTGAGCGAGGACCCCGACGTCCGGCGACCGTTCGAGGGGGGCGTGATTACGGTCCATGCACCCCCCGAGAGCCTGCGAAACGAGCGTGCCGCCCGGATGTTGGTCGCCGACGACGCCGCGGTACTCCTGAGCGTCCACGGGGAGGCCGGCACCGGCCACGAGGAGGAGGCGGCGATCTGGAGCGAGTCGAGCGGCTTCGCGACGGTGCTGGCGGAGATCCTCACGGGCTGGCTCGAGACCGCAGTCATCGAGAGCGAGCGCGGGCGCTGATCGAAGGGCTTAACCGCGACTCGGCGGTAGAACCGGCCACTCGCTGGCGAACGGGCACCAGCGGGCACCTGCCGCGGACGCAGGACGGAATGTGGCCGGCGGCTCGACGACGATCCGCGTGGCTGAACCACCCAACGCCCGTGGTGATACACATGGCACGAAGCTTCTACTCACACATTCGCGACGCGTGGAAGGACCCCGGCGACGGGGACCTCGGCGAGCTACAGTGGCGACGAAAACAGCAGTGGCGCGAGGAGGGCGCGATCGAACGCATCGAGCGCCCCACGCGGCTGGACAAGGCCCGCGAACTCGGTTACAAGGCCAAACAGGGCGTCGTCGTCGCCCGGGTCAGCGTCCGCAAGGGGACCGCACGCAAGCAGCGTCACAAGGCGGGTCGCCGGTCGAAGCGCCAGGGCGTCAGCCGGATCACGCGGACGAAGAACCTCCAACGCATCGCCGAGGAGCGCGCGACCCGTAAGTTCCGCAACCTCCGCGTGCTCAACTCCTACGGCGTCGGCCAGGACGGCTCGCAGAAGTGGTTCGAAGTGATCCTGCTCGACCCCGAACACCCCGCGATCCAGAACGACGACGACCTCAACTGGATCTGCAACGAGAACCAGCAGAACCGCGCGCTTCGCGGCCTGACGGGTGCGGGCAAGCGTAACCGCGGCCTCGGTACGAAGGGCAAGGGCACCGAACACACCCGACCCAGCCGAAGCAGCCAGTAACGCGCCCCTTTCATGTCCGATCTCGAACGCCGGATAGCAGCCGCCATCGGCCGCGAACCGATCGAAGTCGCGGACCTCGAGGGCGGCATGATCGGCCGGGTCGTCCGCGCCGAGTTCGCGGAGGGCGAACCGGTCGTCGCGAAGACGGGACCGACGCCGTTGTCGGTCGAGGCGCGGATGCTCCGGACGCTCTCCGAGGCCGGGCTCGCGGTCCCCGAGGTGTACGACGCGTCGGACGACCTGCTCGTGATGGAGCACGTCGAGGGACGCTCCGAGTTCACGCCCGCGGTCGAGCGCGACGCCGCCGAGCGACTCGCCCGGCTGCACGCCCACGGGGCGGAGGCGTTCGGGTTCCCGTTCGACACCCTCACGGGACCGGTCCGCCAGCCGAACCCCTGGACCGGCTCGTGGGTCGATTTCTTCGGCGAGCACCGGCTGAGCCACGTCGCCCGGCTGGCCCGCGAGGACGGCGCGCTCTCCGAGCAGCGGTTCGAGCGGGTGCTAGAGCTGGTGGACGACCTGGACGCGTTGCTCACGGAGCCCGACTCGCCGTCGCTGATCCACGGCGACGTCTGGACGACGAACGTGCTGGCCGACGACGGGCGCGTCCGGGCCTTTCTCGATCCGGCGACCTACTACGCCCACCCCGAGGTCGAACTCGCGTACGTCCGGTGGACGGACACGTTCGGCGACGCCTTCTTCGAGCGGTATCGCGAGCTCCGCGGGATCGACCCCGGGTTCGAGGAGCGATACGAGGCGTACGTCTGCTATCCGATTCTCGTTCACGTCCATCTCTTCGGGGGTCGGTACGGCCGGAAACTGGATCGAACGCTCGATCAGTTAGGGTACTGCGGGTAAACGGGGCGGAGCGTTCATCCCGATGGGGACCGAACCGTGGGTATGGCTGACCTCTCGCTCGACCCCACTCAGCTCGATCGCTACTCCAGACACATCATCATGGACGAGATCGGCCCCGAGGGCCAGAAGGCGCTGCTGGACTCCCGGGTGCTCGCACTCGGCGCCGGCGGATTGGGCTCGCCGATCATCCAGTACCTCGCGGCGGCGGGCGTCGGCACGCTGGGAATCGCCGACGACGATCGCGTCGAGCGCTCGAACCTCCAGCGCCAGATCGTCCACGGCGACGCCGACGTCGGCGAGCCGAAGGTCGACTCCGCGGCGCGGTACGTCGAGCGCATCAACCCCGACGTGACCGTGGAGAAACACCAGGTCCGCGTCGAACCCGACAACGTCGAGGAGCTGATCGCGGACTACGACGTGATCGTCGACGGCACCGACAACTTCCGCACGCGCTATCTGGTGAACGACGCCTGTACGCTCGCCGGCAAGCCCTTCTCCCACGGCGCGATCTACAAGTTCGAGGGCCAGGCGATCACGTTCCCCGACGACGACGGACCCTGCTACCGGTGTCTGTTCCCCGAGGCGCCGCCCGAGGACGCCGTGGCGGACTGTGCGACGACCGGCGTCCTCGGCGTGCTCCCCGGCACGGTCGGCTGCATCCAGGCGACCGAGGCGATGAAGCTCGTCCTCGGGTTCGGCGAGGTGCTCTCGGGGCGGCTGCTCGTCTACGACGCGAGCGACATGACGTTCGACGAGGTGCCCGTCAGGAAGAACCCCGACTGCCCGGTCTGTGGCGAGGACCCCATCGACTCGATCAGCGAGGTGGAGTACGCCGCCGAGGGCTGCCGCGTGAGCGCGGACTGAGGTCGGTCGACGAGCGGCTCGAGTAACGCGCCTAGCGAGACGAACGGTGGACCGACGTCGTCCTCGTCGGCGATTCTGCCCGGAGTGAACCGAAACGCGCGGTCGGGACGGTCTACGGTCGCGTCGAGGCTCGCCATCGGCGAAAGCGCCCCCGACGGAGGGTGGAACCGGATCGGACGGGGATCGATCGACGCGACGAGGGTGGTTCCGGAGCTGCAGCCGGGGCCGCAGCCGGTCGCGAGAGAAGTCACGCGATCACACGAGAGGACGGAACCGCTTTGGGCCCGAGAGGACTGTAGAGAAACCATGGCGACCGACCGGCGCTGGCGACTGATCCGCGAGGAGGCGTGGGAGGGACCGATGAACATGGCGCTCGACGAGGTGGCCGCGGCGACTGCCGCCGCGGGCGGTCCACGGACCGTGCGGCTGTACCGCTGGGAGCCGAGCACGCTCTCGCTCGGCTACCGGCAGGATCCGAATAGTGTGGACTGGGAGTTCTGCGAACGCGAGGGGATCACCGTCACCCGCCGGCCGACCGGCGGCGGCGGCATCTACCACGACTCCTACGGCGACATCTCCTACTCGATCATCGCCCCCGCGGACGAACTCCCGGGCGACCTGATGGAGAGCTACGAGCTGCTGTGTGAGCCGATCTTCGACGGCTTCGAGCGCCTCGGCGTCGATGCGACGTTCGCCCCCGAGTCCCAGCCGGAGATTCACGAGCCTGCCTGCTACCTCCGGGAGCTCCACCCCGCCCACGACGTCGTAGTCCCCGAACCGGGCGGAGCGCGGAAGCTGAGCGGCAACGCCCAGTACCGACGCAAGGACGCGATCATCCAGCACGGCTCGATCACCTACGAGACGCGCCCCGAGCGTCACTTGGGCACCTTCGCCGATCCGGGGACGACCCCCCAGGAGTTCGAGGGGCGAGTGACGGGCCTGTGTGAACACGCCGAGATCTCCCGCGAGGAGGCCGTCGGAGCGTTCGAGGCGAGCCTGCAGGAGTGGGCGGGCGCCGAGGAGGGCGCGTGGACCGACGAGGAGCTCGAGGCCGCCCGCGAGCGCGCCGAGGGGAAGTTCGCCTCGGCTGAGTGGAACCACGATCGGATCGATCCGCTCGCCTGAAGTGAGCGGACGGGGAACGCATTCCATGGAGGAGATCGTCCGCGCGAGCGGCCACGAGAACGTCAGCGCCGAGCACGCGAGCACCTTCGAGGTGACCACCGACGACTGGCTGACCCCCGCCGGGGACTGCATCCTCGCGGTCGAGGCGAATCGAGCGCCCGCCGACTTCCAGCCCGAGTTCGTCGAGGCCTGCCGGGATCGGGAGGCGACGATCACCGCCACCTTCGAGGCGGACGGGCACGTGGAAACCGTCGAGGGATCGGGCCACCCCGATCTCACCTTCGAGAGCGACCGAAGCCTCGTGGGCCGGACCAGCGAGTACGTCGACGAGCGGACGGTGCTGATCGGCGCCGACAGCGCCGCCGGCGACCTCGACCGAGCGCTCGTGGGCGCGCTGTCCGAGGGAGCCTCCCTCGAACTGCGACTGGCCGTCGAGTAGGGTAGAGCACCGACGCCCGGGCACAACGGTCAAATGGCGCCTCCGCGATGGACAAGCGATGCGAACGCGACGCGGACTGCTCCGTACGACGGGCGGAGCGATGGTCGGACTCGGCCTCGGGGGCTGTCTCGATCGTCTGCACAACGAGGAGTTAGAGGGACCCGCGGCCGAGTCCGCGGACGCGCAGTTTCGCGATGGACTCCAGCGGCGAGGCTTTCAGGACCGAACCGCGCCGGAGTCGGTCGAGCGGGCCTGGCGAATGGGCGACCTCAACACGGGCGAGCACACCGCCGCGAAGGCAAGCGCCGTGCTCGCGCCGACCGGCGACGTCGTCGTTCCGGGCGACAACGGCGAGGTGTGGGCGCTCTCTCCCGACGGGGAGCGTCGCTGGAGGGCGTCGGTCGAGGAGACCGAGCGGGGGATCCACGGGACGCCCGCGATCGCCCACGGGGCGGTTTACGTCGGCGCCTACGACGGCGCGCTCTACGCGTTCGACCTCGAGAGCGGCGAACGGATCTGGCGAAGGAAGCTCGGCGGCTCGATCGGGTCGAGCCCGGCCTATCACGACGGCACGGTCTACATCGCCGTCGAGTACCCCACCCCGTCGGGGAGCGTCTTCGGGGTCGACGCGCTCGACGGGAGCGTCGAGTGGGAGGACGACCGGATCACCGACCACCCCCACTCGACGATCGCGATCGACCGCGAGGCGGGCAGGCTCGCCGTCGGCGCGAACGACGGCGTACTCTACGCCTGGACGTACCCCGAACTGGAGTTCGCCTGGGAGTTCGAGACCGGCGGCGAGATCAAGGGGCCGATCGCGACCGCCGACGGTGCCGCCTTCTTCGGATCGTGGGACGAGCGGATCTACCGCGTCGACCTCGCCGACGGCGAGGAGGAGTGGGCGTTCGCCGCCGACGACCTAGTGATGACGGGACCGGCGATCCGCGACGACGTCGTCTACGCCGGCAGCCACGACTCGAACCTCTACGCGCTCGATATCGACAGCGGCGAGGAGAACTGGCGCTTCGACACCGACGGCTCGCTCATCGGCTGTCCCGTCGTCACCCCCGAGTCGGTGCTCGTCGGCTCGAACGCCGGCAGCCTCTACTGCGTCGCCCGCGCGGACGGCGCGACGCCGGCCGGCGAGATGGTCTGGCGCGCGTCGGCGGCGGGCAGCGTGAGTTCGACGCCGCTGGTGACCGACGACGGGATCTACTTCACCGACCGGGCGAGCGACGAACGAAGCGGGAGCGTCTACAAACTGCGGGCCGCCGAACCGTAGGCCCGCAGACGGGGCCACACCGCTTTTGCGCGCTGCCCTCGAACCGACGACCATGAGCGACGAGCAGAGCGGCGCCGAGGAGCCGAGCGAGAACATCAGCGGCGGTCCCTCTGGCGGCGGCAGCGAGACGGCGTTCGAGCCGGGCGAGGCCGCGACCCGCGCGGAGGCCGTGATCGACGCGCTGGGCGAGCGCTACTGGCAGAAGACCTACGGCGGACAGGACGCCTTCGAGTGTCTCGTGCGGACGATCCTGAGCCAGAACACCTCGGACAAGGCGAGCCAGCCGGCCCACGAATCGCTGATGGACCGGTATGGGAGCGACGAGAGGGGTGAGGATCGGGACCTCGTCGAGGCGCTCGCGGAGGCCCACCGGGACGAACTCGCGGAGACGATCAGTTCGGCGGGCCTCTACAACCGGAAGTCGGAGGTGATGATCGCCGCCGCAGCGGAGATCCGCGAGGAGTTCGGCGGAGAGGCGGAGTTCGACGCGTTCGTCAGGGAGGGAGAGCCCGAGACGGTCCGCTCGCGCCTGCTGGAGATCGACGGCGTCGGTCCGAAGACCGCGGACTGCGTCCTGTTGTTCTCGGGCGGACGCTCGGGGGTGTTCCCCGTCGATACCCACGTCCATCGGATCTACCGGCGCATGGGGATCGCACCGCCGAAGGCCGACCACGAAGGCGTCAGGGAGATCCTCGAGGAGGCGGTTCCGGCCGAGAAGTGCGGCTTCGGCCACACGGCGAGCATCCAATTCGGCCGGGAGTACTGCTCCGCTCGAAAGCCGGCGTGTCTCGACGGGCCCGAAGCGTGCCCGCTCTACGATCACTGCGAGCGGATCGGCGTCGACGAGATCGACGGCGAGGTGGTCGACCCGGCCGAGACCGTCGAATAGGAGCGAAGCCGATCAGCGCGCGGCCAGCACCGCGACGCTTACGAGGACGAACGCGAGAAACGCCATGTTCGGTATGGAGAGTCCGAGCAGTTCGTACTGGATGGTCGTACAGCCGCTCCCGATCGAACAGCTCTCGCCGCCGAGACGCTGGATCGCCGAGTGGTACGCGGCGATCCCCGCTCCAGGAACCGCCAGTGCGAGTGCGGTCCGATAGACATCGGGCCGGTTCTCGATCGCCGCGATCCCGAGGACCGGGATCAGAGGATACATGAAGATCCGCTGATACCAGCAGAGCTCACAGGGGACCAGCCCGAGGACCTCGCTGAAGTAGAGGCTCCCGGCGGTCGCCACGGCGGCGAACAGGGTGCCGAGGGCGAGCCACCCCCGTGAGCCGATCCGGTGCATTGGACGTCGTTCGTCGTCCGTCCTGAGAACGGTTACTGTTCGTCACTGGTGAAGGTCCTATTGATAGCGGTGCGAAAATGGTGGCCGGCGCGAACGGAGCCGTCACTCCCGACGGCTCCGTGAGCAGCGCGAGATCGCGGAGCGATCTCGCTGGCGAACGGGACGCTTCGCGTCCCGTGAGCGGGGCGGGGAAAGGCTGGTCCCGAAAGCGCCGGGCGATCGCCCGGCGCGACTCGGCGGTGCCTGGTGGTCTTCGGAAATCTTCGATTTCCGGGACCCAGAAAGGCCGCTTCGCGGCCTTTCTTAGGAAATGAAAAGGGCGAGGAACGCACGCCAGTGCGTTCCGAGGGCTTTCACTTGAAGCGGAACGTCTCGAGGTTCTTGGGTGCGAACGTCCGCATGTTGAAGTCGTGATACAGCGCGCTCGAGAGGTCCTGTGTCGATCGCTCGTCGCCGTGGACGCAGAGCACCTTCTCGGGACGGGGGTTCATCGTCTTGACGAAGTTCTCGAGACCCTGTCGGTCGGCGTGACCGGAGAAGCCGTCGACGGTCTCGACGTCGAGGTTCAGGGTCAGGTGGTTCGAGCGCCCGCGGCCACCGTTCATCGGGATCTCGTCCCAGCCGTTCTGGATCCGTCTTCCGAGGGTGCCCTGGGCCTGGTAGCCGACGAACACCATCCGGTTGTCCGGATCGGGCCCGAGGTGTTCGAGCCAGGACATGATCGGGCCGCCGGTGACCATCCCTGAGGTCGAGAGGATGATACACGGCTCGCCGTCGGCGACCTCCTGGCGCTCGTCCTCGCCACGATCGATGTGGTTGAAGTAGTCCGCGAGGAAGGGGTTCTGATCGTCGTGGAAGATCCGGTCGCGGACGTCGTCGTTGAGGTACTCGGGGTAGGTGGTGTGGATCGCGGTCGCCTCCCAGATCATCCCGTCGAGGTGGATCGGCATCTCGGGGATGTCGCCCTTTCGCATCGCCTCCTCGAGGACGAGCATGATCTCCTGGGAGCGCCCGACCGCGAACGCCGGGATCACCACCTTCCCGTCGCGCTCGTAGGTCTCGTTGATGACCCGTTTGAGCGACGCCTCGCTGTCGGACTGGTCGGTCTGGTAGTCGTTCCGACCGCCGTAGGTCGACTCCAGCACGAGCGTCTCGACGCGCGGGAAGTCGTTGACCGCGCCGTTGAGCAGTCGGGTCTCCTCGTAGTGGATGTCGCCCGAGAAGGCGACGTTGTAAAGCCCGTTGCCGATGTGGAAGTGTGAGACGGCGGAGCCGAGGATGTGGCCCGCGTTGTGCATCGTGAGCTTCACGTCGGGCGCGATGTCGGTGACGTCGCCGTACTCGATCGGGATGGTGTGCTTGATCGTCTCGCGCACCATCTCCGACTCGTACGGCGGGGTGCGCCCCTCCTTGGCCGCGACGTCGAGGTAGTCGAGTTGGAGCAGCCCCATCAGGTCCCGCGTGGGCTCGGTGGTGTAGATCGGGCCGTCGTAGCCGTACTTGAACAGCAGGGGAAGCAGCGCGGAGTGGTCGAGGTGGGCGTGTGTCAGCACCACGGCGTCGAGCGAGTTCGCCCCCGAACCGAGCGCTTCGGGCACCTGGAGGTACGGCACGTCGTCGGAGCCGGGCTTGTCGCCGCAGTCGATCAGGATGCGGGTGTCGGCCGTCGAGAGGACGAACGCCGCGCGGCCGACCTCGCGACAGCAGCCCAGCGTGGTGATCCGGACCCACTGCTCGTCGGAGAGCTGTTCGCGGTGGATCTGGCGACCGACCCGTTCGAGGATGTCGCGGCGGTCGTCGCGTTCCTGTTTGAGGAAGCTGCGGACGTTCGAGACCGTGGGCGACTCGATCGGCGGCGTCCGGACGACCTCTGGCGTCCAGCCGACCTTCTTGGTGATCTCGCGCAGCGTCGAGCCGTGGCGGCCGATCACCATGCCGGGCTTCTGGGCCTCGATCACCACCTCGCCGGTGTCGGCGTGGAAGTCGAGATCCGTGATGCCGGCGTCCTCCGGTACGACCGATCGGATGCGCTCTTTGGCCTCCTCGGGCGGGGAAAGGACGTCCGGGTCGGGTCGAACGGTGATGCGCTTTCGAAGCTTGCTTGCGAGCCGGCGGACGAGGTCGCCCTGCTGGGCGAACTTCTTGGGTTCGCGCGTATAGACGACCAACTCCGGTCCCTCGTAGGTGACGTCGGAGACGGAGATATCGTCCGGAATTTCGTTTCTGATCGTTGCGAGTGCGTCGTCGAGTTTCTGGTCTACCGTGCTCATAGTCAGAGGAGGTCGAGGTCGCGGGCAGCATAGCCGTCACGTCGGAGGGCGTCCGGCCCCGGTTGGTCGCGTCGTTCCGTCGGACGCGGCCGCCGGTCCTGTCGGTCGAGACGGGGAATCACGGCGTTCGATCCGTTCTCACGTGATCTGGGAAACATCGTGGTGGATGGGAGATCAGTGCGACCGCCCGCGTGAAAACACACGTGGCTGGTCGGTCTGGAACCCCGGAGTCGTCCAGGGAAAACCCGCTCATCCGAGGTATAACGCTCGGGTTATAAAACCCCTTCGGCCCAACTCCGCCCGTGCATCTCTCTCCCGCCGAGGTCGTCGCCCAACGCGACTGGGTCCGGGACCGTGGCGACGTGGTCGTCCCGCTGGTCAACGACGTCCGCGAGGGACTCGGCGAGGCCTTCGACACCACCGTCGATCCGATCGACGACGAGGGCTATCGAACGGTCGTCGATTCGACGTTCGCAGACGGGGACAGGGCGGTGAACGTCGCCGCGCTCGTGGGCCTGCTCCGCGAACTCGACGTCGAGGGGGACTACCCGGGGTTCGTCGTCGACGAACTGCTCGGGCGAGAGCTGGCCGCGATGATCGCGCGCGAACAGCCGCTGCGACTGCTCGCGGAGGCGACCTTCCACTACGCCGACGTCGTCCACCACCCCCCCGGTACCGCGGGCGCGGACGACCTCGACGCGGCGCTCGCGGCGGGCGTCCAGACCCGAGTTCCGGGCTGGGACTGGACCGAGACAGAGAGTCCGTTCGGCGTCGATCCGTGAGCACGACGGCCGGCGCGATCGACGCCCCGAAGTGAACGATTGCCGAGCAGATCGGATCACCGAACGTCTCCGACTCGGCTATTCTTCCGAAACACGTAGCCGATTCGGAAGTCAATCCCGGGAGATCGATCCGCGACGGGACACCGATTCGGGCGTGGTTTCGGACCGATATCGTCAGATCCGAGTCTAGTTCGAGGTGACCTCCCCAGAATCGGACCGTGACGTATCGTATACGAACAGTGTCTATCGGCAGAATCATCCATCATAAAGTACACTTCCGTAACCGGACCTCCCTGAAGTATGCGCCGACCGGACCGGATTTCGACGGACGTATCGCGACGAACCATCATTCGAGGGACGACCGCGGGCCTGTTCGCCCTGAGCGGGATCGGCACCGCCGCGGCCCACGACGAGGAGGACGGGTCGACCGAGGAGAGCGAGGAGGGGGGCGACGGGGAGGAAGACGGCGGGGAGGAGCCGACGGCGAACGTCACCTTCTCGGACCAGACGGTCGCAAACAACGACGGCGGACCGACCGTGACGGTCGACCGCCTCGAGATGGACGAGGGTGGCTATCAGTCGATCCACCAGTACAGTCGCTTTCAGTTCGCGGACGGAGAGGACCCGGAGGACTACGACGTCCCAGTCCCCGAGGAACTGGACAACCCGATCTGCGAATCGCTGATCGGCATCACGGAGTATCTCCCCGCCGGCACGTACGAGAACTTGGAAGTGCCGCTCTTCCGTTCGGACTCGCCCGCCGTGAAACTCGGAGCGGCCAGCGTGGGATCGCTCGACGAGAGCCAGGTCATGATCGCCATCCCGCACTACAACACGACCGACGAGGACACGTTCAACTGTCCCGACGACCCCTCCACACCGAACCTGTTCGAGTCGGGCGACGAGGTCGACGGCGCGTTCCAGAACGGCGGTCGTGACGTCGGCGACATCGGCGTCGTCCACGACCTCGCGACGGTGTTCGTCGAGTCGGACGATGAGGAACGGAAGGAGGTAGCAAAGCGCCAAGAAGAGCTGATTCGCAAGGGCATCCTCGTCCCGCAGCCGATCGGCCCCAACGAGGAAACCGAAGACCAGGCAGAGGAAGAGGAGAACGAAGACGAGGAGGAAGAAGAAGAGCGAGAGGATGAGGAAGAAGAAGAAGAGCGAGAGGACGAGGAAGAAGAACGGGAGAACGAGGAGAAAGACGAGGACGGGAAGGCGAGAGACGGGGACGACGAACGGAAGCGGGACGACGAAAGCGAGAGTGACGAAGAGGAGGACGACGACAGCAGCGCGGACGAGGACGACAACTCGAAGCGGAAGGCGGCCGACGAGTCGAGCGATCGCGAGGGTAGAGACGAGCTTCCGAAGCAGGCCAGCGACCGCGCTCGGGATGCCCGCAAGGACGCCCCCGGGTTCGACGGGTAGGTCTCGATCGGATATCCGTTCGTCCAACGCGCGTAACGATCCCCGCCGACGCAACGTCCGACCGCGAGTAGCGGGGTTTCAAACCGGCTGAAGGCGTACGGCGACCATGGGCCCGATCAGAAAGGCGACCCTCGTCGCCGTCCTCGGAACCGTCGCGTTGCTGGTGGCGATGACGGCCCTCGAACCCGGCGTGCCGAGGGTACTGGTCGCCGTGTACAACCTCTGGCTCCTGGGAACCGTCGTCGTCGTCATCGTCTTTCTCATCGCGACGGCCTTTCGCTTCTTCGAATACATCACAGGGGGCGATCGATCCCGGGAGGAGAGGGGATAACTATCGCACTCATCCGTTCCCACCGGAAGGTCTAGCGTTAGTATATATCGTTCACGGTAGATTCCTGATGGCGACGATTGGATAACGGTCGGGAGGGGGACGTCTGATTCATCTCCTCCGTCGCAAGACAGAACGACACGTCCGTGATCGTCTCTCGTGGTTCAGCGAGATTACCGGCGAGAAGCGCCCGCTTCGGCGATGGAGTACGAACACCATCAATCCCGGCAGAACGGACCGCTCTGCCGGCTCGGCTCGAACCCGATCCTATCGGAGACGGCGACGTTCGTGACGGTGGATCGATCACCGTCCTGTCATACTGACCGTGGTAGGTCATACCTATACCCTATATGCCGGGTCGTACATAGTGGACAAGTAATGTCGGAGACACAGGCCAAGACCGCACGAGAGGAGTGGGGAACTCGGTTCGGGTTCCTGATGGCGATGGTGGGGGCGATGGTCGGGGTGGGGAACATCTGGCGGTTCCCGTACGTCGCTGGACAGAACGGCGGAGGCGCGTTCATCATCGCGTTCCTCGTCCTGCTGTTCATGCTGTCGGTGCCGGGATTGATGGCCGAGGTGGCGCTCGGTCGGTACACCGGTAAGGGGGTGATCGGGGCGTTCCGCGACGTCGTCGGACCGGGCGGGCTCGTCGGCCTCGGCGTCGTGGTCGTGCTGGTCAACGTCGCGCTGATGTCGTACTACGCGCCGTTGATCGGCTGGACGCTCTACTACGCGGGTCACTCGGCGCTGTTCACCTTCACCGGAGCGGGCTTCGAACCGGGGACCTTCCTCGAGGCCTTCCTCGCGAACCCCGCACTGACGATCTCGATGCACACGGTCGTGGTGGTCGCGACCGCGGTGATCCTGTTTCTGGGGATCCGCGGGGGCGTCGAGCGCGTCGTCGTCTTCGCCGTGCCCGCACTGGTGATCTCGCTTGCGATCATCGCGATTCGCGGACTCACCCTCGATGGGGCGGCCGAGGGGCTCGCCTTCACGTTCGGCATCGACTGGAACTACCTGTTCATCAGCACGACCTGGATCGAGGCGCTCGGACAGGCGCTGTTCTCCACGGGGCTGGGCTGGGGGATCGCCCTCACCGTGGGGAGCTACCTGCGGGAGTACGACGACGTGCCCCTCGGCGGCGGCGTTTTCACCGCGCTGGCCGACGCGAGCGTCGGGGTCCTGGCGGCGTTCGCCATCTTCCCGATCGTCTTCGCGTTCGGGCTCGAACCCGACGCCGGCGCCGGCCTCACCTTCGTCACGCTCGTCCAGATCTTCCCCGAGATCACCGGCGGTGCGCTGCTGGCGATCGTCTTCTTCGTCGGCTTCTTCCTCGCGGCCTTCTCGTCCGGGCTCGTGATCACCGAGGTGGCCGTCACCACCGTCTCCGAGGAGACGCGCCTCTCGCGGAACCAGACGGTGCTCGCGATCTGCGGGCTGATCTGGGTGCTCGGCCTGCCGAGCGCGCTCTCCGCGGAGTTCCTCGACTTCGCCGACTTCGTCTTCGGGAGCTGGGGGCTGCCGCTCGCGACGCTGTGTATCATCGGCGTCGTCGGCTGGAAGCTCGGTCCCGAACGGCTGCGCGTGCTCTCGGTCAACAACAACGCCGGCCTCTACATCGGGCGGTGGTGGAACGCCGTGGTGAAGTTCGTCATCCCCGGCGTGATGCTGTTCATCATGGGCTACTACGCCTACGACCAGTTCGGCACGCCCGAGATGATCGCGGGCATGGGCGTCCTGATCGGCTTCCCGGTCATCAGCTACGCCGTCATGCACTACCTGGAGGGACGCGACGGAACGCCCTCGGAGAGAACCGTCGCGGGAGGTGACGACTGATGTTCGCGCCGATACAGCTCACTGGCGAGGTGTGGGCGACGATGATCTTCACGATCCTCGCGTTCTGGGGGATCGCGATCTGGGCGCTCGTGCGCACGCTCCGCCAGGAGGACCGTAAGGTCGAGCTACTCGAACACCAGGACCGCATCGACACCTACTCCCCGCGGGCGCTCTCGGACCTGCGCGAGTGGATCGAGGAGAACCCCGACGACTCGTACGCCCCCGACGCGCGCCGGCGATACAACGAGTGCGTCGAGACGCTCGAGGAGATGGATCGACGCTTCTACGACTGGAGCGACGAGGAGATCGCTGCCCTGGAGAGGCTCGACGACGATCGCGAATCCTCGACCGGAGCGTAGGGCGGGAACGGACGAGCCCCTCGTCGACGAATCGTCACCGAGTTTTCGCCGCGAGTTCCGGTATCAATCGGCGTCGTCCCACGTTTCGAGGAGTCGATTCGCCCGATCGGCGTCGTCCAGTTCGATCAGACTCGACGCCGGCTCGTACCTGTGGACGCCCTCGTCCGCCAGTTTCGGGACGTGATGGAGGGCGAGTCGAACCGGTTTCGCCCGGTCGTTCGGGGATCCCTCGATCGCTTCTACACCCGTACTCTCGTCCGTGCTCTCCGAGTTTTCCGACATGGAGTCACCGTCGCGGGACGCGTCTGAGCTCTGTGATGCGCCCCGCGTGTGACCACGCGAAAGGATGGTGTTTCGCCGACGGGCGGGTCCCGTCGCATCTGCCCGGAAGGGCAGCACACACTCTGCAATCGTTCGTCCCACCGGCGCCTTCGCCGCCCGTCGGCAGAAGCAGGACCCTTGTAATGACGACTCCCGATCGTCCGTACCACGGTCGTCCTACCGGTCGGCGGCGGCGAACGCCGGGGCAGCGAGGACGGTGAACAGCGTACAGAGCTCGGCGGTGTAGTCCTCGCCGGCCATGTGGGCGCGGTAACACTCCCAGGCGCGCTCGCGGTCGAGATACGGAAGCGCGCGGAGCGCGTCGTCGCGTTCCTCGAGGAACGCCTCGCCGAACCCGCGCTCGCGGATGACGACCCCCCGGTCGCGCCAGGGCCCGCGGGAGTAGTACGGCCGGGGAAGCTCCTCGTCGTCGACGTGCTTGCGCCAGAACAGCGAGCCGTACTTGTGGACGTAGTTGAGGGGAAAGCGAGTCTCGGGCGGCACGCCGGTTCCGGCGTTCGGCAGCGAGGCGAGTTCGGGCGAGAGCGCGCTCAGCGCCGCGTCGATCACGTCGCGCTGGAGGTGATAGCGGATCGGCATCGAGCGCGCGAGATCGATGAACCGGTTGTCGAGGAAGGGCGCCCAGTGACCGACCATCTGCGTGAGCCCGAAGTAGTGATAGTCGCGGTCGTTCGAGAGCGGATAGTAGTCGCTGAAGAGGACGAGTTCGCGCAGCGAGGGGTACTCGACGCCGCCGAAGACGATCGAACCGTCGTCGCGCTCCTCGATCCGTTCCCGGAGGACCGAGTCGATCGACGGCGGACGTTCGACGTACGGCGGCAGCGAGCCGTCGAGGGCGTCGAGGTAGTCCTCGACCGAACCGAGGTCCCGGGCGACCGGCGTCGTGATCGACCCCACGCCCCCCAGATCGAGGACGCGTTTCGGCACCAGCCCGCCCTTGAAGAAGGAGTCGCCGTAGAGACCGGTCATCAACACGTCGACCTCCTCGCGGAGCCGGCCGTCGAACCCGTTGACGTGGGCCTGGTCGAACCGCCCGTTGAAGTTCATTCGCGAGGGGACGTGTTCGAGCATGCGCTCGTGGTGGTCGTCGGGCCGCCGCAGCAGACGGAGCTTCGCCCCCGACGACATCGCGGCGCGTTCGGCGGTGCGCGCCTCGCGGCTCATCCAATCGGCCAGGTGGTAGGCGACGGGAACGTCGGCAGCGGCGAGCAGCAGTCGCGAGTCGCTGCCGCCGCTGAGCAGGAGACCGTACCGGCGTGGATCCGAGGAGCGTTCCTCGAGCACCCGCTGGAGGAGTTCGACGAACCGGTCGACGAAGTAGGAGAACGACCGATCGAGCGGCTCGTAGCGCAGCCGCCAGTACTGTTCGGTCTCGCGCTCGCCGGTCGCGAGATCGATCGTCGTGATCGACCCCGGCGGGAGCGTGCTCACGTCCTCGAACGGCGTCTCGAGCCCCGAGACCCGGTTGAACGCCAGGTACTCGTAGAACCCCTCTCGATCGACCTCGGCGTCGACGGCCGGGTGGCGGGGGAGTGACTGGATACTCGTCGAGAGGACGACCCCGCCGTCGACGGCGGCGTAGTAGACGGGATGCGTGCCGAGCCGGTCGGTGATCACGACGAGTTCGTCCCGGTCGGGACGGTGGACGAACTGGCTCGCAGTCGCGTTCATCCCGGCCGCGAACCCCAGTCCGTGTTCGGCGTAGCGTTCGGCGGCGTAGGCGCCGCTCGTCAGCCCGGTTTCGTATCGCGACTCGTAGCCGGCGGCGTCCCCGAACCCGTAGACCTCCCCGAAACACCAGAGCGCGTCGCTGTCGCCGGTTCGAGCCGGCTGCTCGTCGGATCCGCGGCTCGCGGACGCGATCGCGAGCCGCTCGGCGTTCGTCGTCTCGACGTGCTCGTGCTCGCCCCAGCGGAGCGGTTCGACGAGCGCGTCGAGACGGGCCGCTATCGATCCCGTCGCGCCACAGACACCGACCATGGCGGGTCCTAGGGACGACCTACCTTTAATTACCGAGAAACTAAATCCAGACGCACAGCCTTTAGTAGCCCCCTCACCCACCCCCCTACGATGAGCGACGGCGAGCAGGAACTGGGGATCACCGAGTCGAAACAGCACAGCCCCGGCGAGTGGTACGCCGAGGTCGTCAGGAAGGCGGGCCTCGCGGACTACGCGCCGATGAGCGGCTTCATCGTCACCCGGCCGCGAGGGTACGCCCTCTGGGAGGCGATCCAGGACCGCCTCGACGGCTGGTTCAAGGACACCGGGGTGCAGAACGCCTACTTCCCGATGTTCATCCCCGAGAGCTACCTCGAACGCGAGAAGGAGGTCGTCGAGGGGTTCGACCCCGAGGTGGCGTGGGTCACCCAGGGCGGCCACGAGGAACTCGAGGAGCGCCTCGCCGTCCGACCGACCAGCGAGTCGATCATCGCCCCCTACCTGAGCAAGTGGGTCCGCAGTCACCGCGACCTACCCCTGAGGGTGAACCAGTGGTGTTCCGTCGTCCGGTGGGAGGCCACCGAGACCAAGCCGTTCTTCCGGACCAAGGAGTTCCTCTGGCAGGAGGGCCATACCGCTCACAGGGATGAAGCCGACGCCTGGGACGAGACGATGACCCGCCTCGAGCAGTACGAGAAGGTCTACGAGGACGTCCTGGCCATCCCGGTGCTCCGGGGTCGAAAGCCCGAACACGACAAGTTCCCCGGCGCCGACACCACCACCACGGTCGAGGCGCTGATGCCCGACGGCAAGTCGGTCCAGGGCGGCACCAGCCACTACCTCGGCCAGCACTTCGCAAGGGCGTTCGACATCACGTACGTCGACGAGGACGAGCAGGAACGGACCGCCCACACTACCTCGTGGGGTCTCTCCTGGCGAGCGCTGGGCGCGCTGATCATGACCCACTCCGACGACCAGGGGCTCGTCCTGCCGCCGACGGTGGCCCCCACGCAGGTCGTCGTCGTCCCGATCTGGCAGGAGGAAAACAGGAAAGAAGTGCTCGAGTACGGAGAGGAGCTCACCGCGGAGCTCCGCGAGGCCGGTCTCAGGGTCGAGTTCGACGACCGCGACGAGCGCAACCCCGGCTTCAAGTTCAACGAACACGAGCTCAATGGCGTTCCCCTCAGAGTCGAGATCGGCCCCCACGAGGTCGAGGACGGCGAGGCGACACTGGTCCACCGCCCGGACGGCGAGAAAAGCGTCGTGGACCGCGAGGGGATCGCGGAGAGCGTCGACGAACACCTCGAGACGATCTACGCGAAGCTCTACGCCGCCGCCGAGGAACGCCTCGAGGAGAACGTCCGCGAGGCGAGCGACCGCGCCGAACTCCTCGGAACGATCGGCCGGCACGGCGGGTACGTCCGCGCGCCGTGGTGTGGCGACGAGGGCTGCGAGACCGCGATCAAGGACGAGATCGCCGCCGGGATCGTGATGGTGCCGTTCGAGGGCGACGGCGAACCCGACGAGGACGACTGTGCGGTCTGTGGCGAGGCGGCTACCGAGACCGCCTACTTCGCGAAGTCCTACTGACCGGCGCGATCGTCGACCGACGCCCCGACCGTCCCCTTCCCCTCGAACCCGTCGCTACCCGATCCACGAGCGAACCGAGAGAGAGGCCACCGACCGAAGCCGACGTTCGTCCGGCGGATGGGGGGAAAACATATAACAACACTATCCGGGTCCGAGTACCGCTGAACGTATGTTAATACATCCCGGTTGTTCATGAGTGACATAAGGATCATAATATGGCATTAACACACCCTTAGTCCTTCAGGAACAGGCTCTTATGCTCGTAGTCCGCGTATGGGTGTATGACCGACCACGTGAGCGGAACGACTACCCCCCGAGGGCTTGCGGATCCCGCCGAGGAACGATCGAACTGCGGTGTCGGCGTCGTGATGGATCTCGACGGCGGCACGGACCACGGGACCGTCGCGGACGGGCTCGAACTGCTTCGGAACCTCGAGCACCGCGGCACCACCGGCGCGGAGGAGAACACCGGCGACGGCGCCGGCATCCTGCTCCAGCGACCCGACGAGCTGTTCGAGGAGGTCCTCGACGCGGAGCTTCCCGAGACGTACGCGGTCGGTTCGATCTACTTTCCCCGGGACGAGGAGGTACGCACGACGCTTCGGGAGCTGATCGAGGAGACGCTCGCGGAGCACGACCTCGACGTCTTCGCGTGGCGCGACGTCCCCACCGACAACTCCGAGATCGGCCAGACGGCACTCGACTCCGAACCCGACGTCTACCAGTGTTTCGTCCGCCCCGACGGCCTCTCGACCGAGGAGTTCGACCGGGCGCTCTACGTCGGCCGTCGGGCGGTCGAGAACCGCGTACAGGAACGTTCGACGGCGGACACCGACGAGGAGCGCGACGACTGGGAGCGGTTCTACGTCTGCTCGCTCGACCGCAAGACGCTCGTCTACAAGGGGCTGCTGAAGGGGAGCCAGCTGCCGAACTACTACCCCGACCTGGTCGACGAGCGCGTCCGCTCGACGTTCGTGATGGTCCACGAGCGCTTCTCGACGAACACACTGGGCGCGTGGCACCTCGCCCACCCGTTCAGAGGGATCATCCACAACGGCGAGATCAACACGATCAAGGGCAACATCAACTGGATGCGCGCCCGCGAGACCGACATCTCCCACTCGAAGCTCGACACCGAGACGATCAAGCCGATCATCGACGACCCCGACCAGAGCGACACCGCGAGCGTCGACAACGCGCTCGAGCTGCTGATGCAGGGCGGACGCGACCTGCCCCACGCGCTTCGCATGCTGATCCCCGAGGCCTGGCGCGACGAGGCCAACGACCTCGACCCCGACAGGCAGGCGTGGTACGACTTCCACGCCAACCTCACCGAGCCGTGGGACGGCCCGGCGCTCGTGGCCGCGACCGACGGCGACCGCGTCGGCGCGGTGCTCGACCGGAACGGCTTTCGACCCTGCCGGTACGACGTCACGACCGACAACACGCTGATCATGGCGAGCGAGGCCGGCGCGCTCGATCCCGACCCCGAGGAGATCGAGGAGCGCGGCCGCCTCCAGCCCGGCCAGCTGTTCCTCGCCGACCCCGAGGAGGGACGAGTGATCCCTGACGCCGAGGTGTTCGACTCGCTCACGGACGAGACGTACGCCGAGTGGGTCGAGAGCGAGCAGGTGGACATCGACGATCTCGCCGACGACCTCGCCGATCAGGGCTCGACCGACGAGCAGCCCCGGCCCGACGACCTCTCGCTCTCGGCGCTCGACGGCGACCTGCGGAGCCTGCAGGCCGCCTACGGCTACACCCACGACGAGCTCGACAACCTGCTCGAGCCGATGGCGAAGAAGGGCAAGGACCCCGTGGGGTCGATGGGCGACGACACCCCGCTCTCCGTCCTCTCGGACTTCAACCGCCCGCTGTTCTCTTACTTCAAGCAGCTGTTCGCACAGGTTACCAACCCGCCGCTCGACTACATCCGCGAGGAGCTGGTGACCTCGATGGAGAGCCGGCTCGGCCACCAGCCCAACCTGCTCGACGAGTCGCCCGAACACGCCCGCCAGCTCGTGCTCGACTCGCCGATCCTCTCCGACCAGCAGACGGCGGCGATCAAGGATCTCGACCGCGCCGGTCTCACGAGCGAGACGATCGACGTCACCTACGACCCGGAGGGCGACCTCGAGAGCGCGGTCGAGGAGGTGCGCGAGCACGCGGTCGAGGCGATCGAGGGCGGCGCCGCGATCATCGTGCTCTCCGATCGAGCGACCGGACCCGATCGGGTCGCGATTCCGAGCCTGCTCGCGACCGGCGCGGTTCACCACCACCTCGTCCGCAACGGGCTTCGCAACCACGCCGGGCTCGTCGTCGAGTCGGCCGACCCCCGAACCGTCCACCAGCTCTCGACGCTGGTGGGCTACGGCGCGGGCGCGGTCAACCCCTATCTGGCCTATCAGACGATCGCGGACCTCGTGTCGGGGTCCGACGGGGCGAACGAGGAGGCCGCGATCGCGGGCTACATCGGCGCGCTCGAGGACGGCCTGCTGAAGGTGATGGCGAAGATGGGCATCTCCACCGTCGAGAGCTACCAGGGCGCCCAGATCTTCGAGGCCGTCGGCCTCGACTCCGACTTCGTCGCCGAGTACTTCGAGGGCACCGACGCCAAGACGGAGGGAATCGGCATCGACGAGATCGAGGAGGACCTGCTCGCACGCCACGCGGTCGGCTTCGGCGACGACCCGCAGATCGAGCGCCAGGGCGAGTTCGAACACCGCTCGGGCGGAATCAAACACCAGTGGAACCCCAAGACCGTCGGCAAGCTCCAGCAGGCCGTCCGTAACGGCGACTACGAGATGTACGAGGAGTTCGCCTCGATGATCAACGACCAGCACGAGGAGCTCCAGACGCTGCGTGGCCTGCTCGAGTTCGAGAGTGACCGCGAGCCGATCCCGAAGGAGCAGGTCGAGCCCGCCGAGGAGATCGTAAAGCGGTTCTCGACGGCGGCGATGTCCCTGGGGAGTCTCTCCCCCGAAGCGCACGAGAACAACTCGATCGCGATGAACCGCATCGGCGGGAAGTCCAACTCGGGCGAGGGCGGCGAGCCTCCGGAACGCTTCGGCACCGAGAAGGAGTGTAACGTAAAGCAGGTCGCGAGCGGGCGCTTCGGCGTCACCAGCGAGTACCTCTCCTCGGCCGACGAGCTCCAGATCAAGATGGCTCAAGGGAGTAAACCCGGCGAGGGCGGTCACCTCCCCGGCTCGAAGGTGAACGAGATGATCGCCCACGTCCGCTACGCCACCCCCGGCGTCGGGCTCATCTCGCCGCCGCCGCTGCACGACATCTACAGCATCGAGGACCTCAAACAGCTGATCCACGACCTGAAGTCCGCGAACGAGGAGGCCGACATCAACGTCAAGCTCGTCTCGGAGGCGGGCATCGGCACCATCGCCGCCGGCGTCGCGAAGGCCAACGCCGACGTCGTCCACATCTCGGGCCACTCGGGCGGTACCGGCGCCTCGCCGCGGACGTCGATCAAACACGCGGGCCTGCCCTGGGAGCTCGGGCTCGCGGAGGCCAACCAGATGCTCCGCGCGACCGACCTCCGATCGCGCATCCGCGTCTCGGCCGACGGCGGCATGAAGACGGGCCGGGACGTCGCGGTCGCCGCGCTGTTGGGCGCAGAGGAGTACATCTTCGGCACCGCCTCGCTGGTGACCTCGGGCTGCGTGATGGCCCGGCAGTGTCACAACAACACCTGCCCCGTCGGCGTCGCCACCCAGGCCATGAACCTTCGCGAGCGCTTCCCCGGCGAGCCCGATCACGTGATCAACTACATGTCCTTCATCGCCGAGGAGCTCCGCGAGATCATGGCCGAACTCGGCTACGAGACCGTCGAGAAGATGGTCGGACGGCCGGAGCACCTCGTACAGCGCGACGACGTCAGCCAGCCCAAGGCACGGAAGCTCGACCTCTCGACGGTGCTCGCCGAACCCGCGGGTGACGACGACCGAACGAAGACGCGCGAGCAGACCCACGAGATCGACGAACAGCTGGATCGCGAGCTGATCGAGGCGGCCGCACCCGCCCTCGAGGACGCCGAGCCGGTCGCTGTCGAGCACGAGATCCGGAACGTGGATCGCACCGTGGGCGCGATGCTCTCGAACCGCGTTTCCAGGAACTACGGCGGCGAGGGACTCGAGGACGACACCATCAGGGTGGGCCTGCGGGGGACCGCGGGTCAGAGCTTCGGGGCCTTCCTGGCGCCCGGCGTCTCGATGCACCTCACCGGCACCGCGAACGACTACGTCGGCAAGGGGCTCTCGGGCGGGAAGCTCGTGATCGACACGCCCGAGAACGCGGGCTACGTCCCCGAGGAGAACATCGCGATCGGCAACGTCGCGCTCTACGGCGCGACCGACGGCGAGCTCTACGTCAACGGCCAGGCAGGCGAGCGCTTCGGCGTCCGGAACTCGGGCGTCAAGGCGGTCGTCGAGGGGATCGGCGACCACGGCTGTGAGTACATGACCGGCGGCGTCGTCGCCGTGCTCGGCGAGACGGGCAAGAACTTCGCCGCCGGCATGAGCGGCGGCGTGGCCTACGTGCTCGACGAGCCGGGCGACTTCGAGGAGCGCACGAACACGGGAATGGTGACGCTCTCGCACGAACTCGAGGAGCGCGACGAGCGCATGCTCCGGCGGCTGGTCGAGAACCACGCCGCCTACACCGACAGCGAGCGCGCCCGCGAACTCCTCGAGAACTGGGAGGAGTACGTCGGGCAGTTCGTGAAGGTGATGCCCGACGCCTACCACGAAGTCATCACCGAGCAGGACGCGGAGGACGTCCGGGACTTCCCGCCCGCCCCCGCGGACGCGGCCGACGCGGTCACGACCCACGGCGCGAGCGCGGACTGAACGCCGGTCGCTCGCGACCGCGTCGTCGACGACCGCGGGCTCTTCTGACTCGCCGACCCCTCCCAAGGGAGACGCCGTCATCGACAGCGTTCGCGGCGCCGAGTAGCCGCTCGTCGAACGACGAGATCCGCGTGAAAGATTACTATATAGATCCTGACTAGATCGCCGTATGCGGGCGTGTGATACGGTAACGCTTCTTCGAGAAGATTCATGAGTACAGGCCATCTACGTCCGATATACTGAGGATTGACGACTACACGAAATGATAAA
Organism: Halalkalicoccus sp. CG83; assembly: GCF_037081715.1. Taxonomy (NCBI): domain Archaea; kingdom Methanobacteriati; phylum Methanobacteriota; class Halobacteria; order Halobacteriales; family Halalkalicoccaceae; genus Halalkalicoccus; species Halalkalicoccus ordinarius. Next base: position 350,629 of record NZ_JAZDDH010000002.1, on the reverse strand, counting down.
TGCAGACATATCGAAGTTCCGTAACGTTGGGTTGTTCATGGTGGTCGCGTTGGTGTGGGGAACGTCGTTTCCCGCGATCAACGTCGGTCTGGAATCGCTTCCGCCGCTGCTGTTCGCGGCGCTGCGCTACGACATCGCAGCCGTCCTGTTGTTCGGCTACGTCGTCGTCGCCGGCTACCGCTGGCGGCCGACGACGTACCAGGACTGGCTGTTGATTCTGATAGGAGGCGTGCTCCTGATCGGTGGACACTTCGCGCTGCTCTTTACCGGCCAGCAGTACGTCACGGGCGGCGTCGCCGCGATCGTGTTGAGCCTCACGCCGGTGGTGACGCCGGTGTTCGCGATCGCGCTGCTGCCCGACGAGCGCCTCGGGCCGCTCGGCGTCCTCGGCGTCGGTCTCGGCCTGCTCGGCGTGGCGATCGTCGCCCAGCCGGGTGGCGACCTGAGCGGGGGAGACCAGCTCTACGGGATCGCCCTGCTCATGGGATCGGCGATGAGCTTCGCGTTCGGTGCCGTGTTCGCGGTCCGAGTCCGGACGACCCTCCCGATGGTGCCGCTACAGGCGTGGATGATGATCGTCGGCGCGCTCTTCCTCCACACCACGAGCGCGCTACACCCTGCAGAGTCGATCGGCGCCGCGCGGTGGACCCCGGAGGCGATCGGCGCGATCGTCTTCCTGGCGGTCTGTGCGAGCGCGATCGGCTATCTCGCCTACTTCGACCTCCAGGAGCGGGTCGGCCCGATCGAGACCAGCCTCGTCAGCTACGCCGTGCCGGTCGTCGCGGCGGCGAGCGGGTGGGCGCTGCTCGGCGAACCGATCACCGAGGCCACCGTGATGGGGTTCGCCGTGATCGCGCTGGGGTTCTGCCTCTGCAAATGGTGGACCTTCCGCTGGAAGGTCTCGGATCTCGTCGACCGGATCCGCTACCCCCGCGCGTTCCAGTCGCCCGACACCGTGGTCGTCGGCGGCAAGGTCTACTACCGGAATCACTGATCCGTTCGAACCCCCCGAACGATCATCGGGTTTGCGAGCGCCGTGCCGATCCGACGGGGGTCTAAACGGCGTCGTACCGTCCGTCCGAACGTAATGTCACTCGAAGGCGAGCAGGCGCCAGACTTCACGCTCGAGAGCACTGCCGGCGAACCGATCACGCTCTCCGACAGACTGGAGGAGGGCCCGGCGGTCGTGGTCGTCAACCGCGGCCACTGGTGTAGCTTCTGTGCCGAACAGCTCCAGACGTTCAGCGAGGTCTCCTACGACCTCTGGTTCAACGACAAGGTCGACGTCCTCCCGGTCGTCGTCGACCCGCTCGACCGGGTCACCGAGATGCGCGACCGCTACGACCTCGACCTCCAGCTGCTCGCGGATCCCGACGGCGAGGTCGCGGACCAGTACAGCGGCACCGAGGAGACCAGCCACGGCCTCACCGGGATCTCCGGCGTCTACGTCATCGATACCGACGGCGTCGTTCAGTACGAACAGGTCGCCGACGACGTCACCGACCGCACGTACGGCAACTGGGTCCGCTACTTCATCCGCAACGACTTCGAGGACCCGTTCTGAGCGGAGGGAACGCCGACCTCGATTCCGACCCCGATTCCGATTTCGGTCCCGCGAACCGTCGCCGGACCGCCGGCTCTATAGCTCCCGTCCCCGTGGTGTCGATATGGATACGGCGCTCGTTATCGGCGGGACGCGCTTCATCGGCCGACACACCGTCGAGGAGTTTCTGAACCACGGCTACGAGGTGACGATCTTCAACCGCGGCAACCACGAAAATCCCTTCTCCGACGTCGAGGACGTCGAGCACGTCGAGGGCGACCGCGACGACCGAACCGCCCTGGAGGCCGCAGCACTCTCGGTCGATCCGGACGTCGTGATCGACTGTGTGGCCTACCATCCCGAACGGGTTCGGGTCGCCACCGAGGCGTTCTCGGACGCCCGCTACGTCTACGTCTCGAGCGGCAGCGCCTACGGCCGCGAGGAGGTGCCCAAACGCGAGGGCGGGACGCCGCTGCACGACTGTTCGCCCGAGCAGGCGACCGACGAGTCGCCGGCGACCTACGGCCCGCGAAAGGCGGAGGGCGACCGCGCCGTGCACGAGGCCGCCTCCCGAGGCATCGAGGCGATGAGCGTCCGGCCCTGCGTCGTCTACGGCCCGTACGACTACACCGAACGGCTCGACTACTGGATCGCCAGGGTGCTCGAGTACGATCGCGTCGTCGTCCCGGGCGACGGCCAGCACCTCTGGCACCGCGCGTACGTCGAGGACGTCGCGAGCGCGCTTCGGATCGTCGCCGAACGCGGCGACCCCGGGGAGGCGTACAACGTCGGCGATCGACGGCTGACCACGATCGAGGAGGGCCTCGACCTGATCGCCGACGTGGCCGGAACCGACGTGGAGATCGTCCATGTGGGCGAGCGTGAACTCGACGCCGTCGGGCTCTCGGCCGAGGAGTTCACCCTGTATCGCGACTACCCGCACGTCATGACGACGGCGAAGCTCGCCGCGTTGGGCTGGGAGTCGACGCCGATCGAGGAGGCGATGGCCCGCACCGTCGCCGAGCACGAGGAGAGCGATCGCGACGGGAGCGAACACGACCCCGGCCGCGCGATCGAGGAGCGGCTGCTGGGCGTGCTGGAGACGCTCTGAACCGGCCACCGTCTACGAGGGAAGTGACGGACGGCTTCGACGGTTGAGCCTCACTCGACGCGATCCGTCCGGGGTCGGCCGTCGGGGGTCGAGCGTCAGCCGGCCTGGAGTGCATCGAAGAACCGACGGTGGACCTGGCTGGTGACGAGGTCGAAGACGGCGTCGTGATCCTCCACCAGCGAGAGGAGGCCGATCTCGATCGACCCGGTGGCGTTGTTCTTGTCCCCTTCGACGTCCCCCAACTCGCCGAACCCCCGTTCGAGGACGTCAACGATGTCCACGCGAGAATCGATCGATCGCGCGCTGAGCTGGACGCCGCCGTCGGCGTTGCCGAAGACGAGCACGGTGTCGATCCCCTCGAGCGCGAGCAGGTAATCGGCGGCCTGGGCCAGCGCGCCGTCCTCCGAGGCACGACTCACGCTCGTGATGAGGGTCGAGCCCCGGACGACCCGATTCCGGATCGCCTCGCCGATCGCGTCCATCGTCGTATGGGTGAACGCCGCGCCGTAGAGGTGATCGATCAGTTCGAGATCCGCCAGCGGATAGACGGCGAGCGCGGCCCGATACTCGTGGATCGAGGGGCGTCGGACGAAGTCGAGACAGGTCCGATGGAGGGCGAACAGCAGCGCGGAGGCCAGCCGGGAGTCGATCTCGATCCCCAGTTCGAGGAGGTACTCGATCAGGATCGTCGTCGTCGCGTGGTACTCCTCGCGGCGGTCGACGATCGCGGCGTCGACGGTCTCCGTCGACGAATGGCGATCGATGACGACGTCTACGTCCTTGGGACCCACCTCGAACGACGCTATCCGAGGCGTCGAGTGATCGACCAGCGCGACGCGTTCGTACTCCTCGAGCGTGGTGGCGCTCACCGTCTCCATGTCGATGTCGAGCAGGTTGACGAACGCCCTGTTCTGCTGGTGGCCGAGCCCGCCGCTGTAGAAGATCTGGGCGTCCGCGACTCCGGCCTCGCTCGCGATGGTCTCCAGGGCCAGCGCGCTCGCGATGCAGTCCGGGTCGGGGTTTCCGTGACAGACGATGGCGAGCGATTCGGTATCCGCGAGATAGTCGAGTAATCCGGCCGCCAGAGGCATGGACACACAGAGCACTCGGTCGGCCGTGTATCTGTCGCCGGCACCGGCATGAACGCGGCGTGAAAAACGGGCCTCGGCTCCGAGGTGACGCGGGTTCTAGCTCTCGAGTTCGCGCTCGGTTTCCGCGGACTCGATCAGCTCCTCGAACTCGCTCGGGAGCTGGTCTCGGAGGTCATCGAACTCCTCGTCGGTCGCCTCGGCCAGCGTGCCGAGCACCGCGGCGATCCGCTCGTCTCGCTCCTCGAGGTCGGCGTCGACCTCGTCGTGGTCCTGGATCCGCTCTACGAACTCCGCGAGCGAGAGCTTCGCGGGGTTGCCGTGGTGATGTGTCAGGCTCTCTGCGATCGGCCGGGGGAGCTCCGCCGAGAGGTCACGGGCCTGGCCCTCGCTGATCCGCTCGCTGAACGCCTCGAGCGTGGCGTGGGTGATCGCGAGCGCCTCGCCTTCGTTCTCGAACGACGCTCGATCCCGCACTCGATCGTAGAACTCGGACTCGTCCATACCGGCATCGAGCGCCGCGCGGACCGTCGGCTCGCTGCCTGAGAGTTCAGGCCATTCAAGAGCAAACGGTTTGACCGGCGGGCGTCTTCCTCGAGTATGTTCGAGAAATCCAGCTGGATCCGCCTTCCGCGGAACGTGCTGATCGGTCACGGCGTGCTCGATCGGGCCGTCGAGGCGATTGACGACCTCCACCTCTCGGGCCGCCCGCTGATCGTCACCAGCCCCACCCCGAAGGAGATCGCCGCCGGCCGGGTGATCAAGGACTTCGGCGAGCGGGGGATCGAGCCCGCGACCGTCATCGTCGAGGAGGCGAGCTTCGACGCCGTCCAGCGGGTGATCGAGGCCGCTCGCGCCGAGGAGGTGGAGTACCTGGTCGGCATCGGCGGCGGTAAGGCGATCGACATCGCGAAGATGGCCAGCGACGACCTCGAGATGGGGTTCGTCTCCGTGCCGACCGCCGCGAGCCACGACGGGATCGTCTCCGGCCGGGGATCGGTCCCCGAGAAGGACACCCGCCACTCGGTGGCGGCCGACCCGCCGGTCGCGGTGGTCGCGGACACGGCCGTGTTGGCGAACGCCCCCTGGGAGCTGACGACGGCGGGCTGTGCGGACATCATCTCGAACTACACCGCGGTGAAGGACTGGCGCCTCGCCAACCGCCTCCAGAACGTCGAGTACTCCGAGTACTCCGCGGCACTCTCGGAGATGACCGCCGAGATGCTCGTCGGCAACGCCGGTTCGATCAAGAGGGGTCTCGAGGAGTCGGCATGGATCGTCACGAAGGCGCTGGTCTCCTCGGGCGTGGCGATGTCGATCGCGGGCTCCTCGCGACCCGCATCGGGCGCGGAACACCTCTTCAGCCACCAGCTCGACCGGATCGCGCCGGGTCGGGCACTCCACGGCCACCAGGTCGGCGTCGGCTCGATCATGATCGAGTACCTCCACAGCGGCGAGAGCGGCCGGTGGAGCAACATCCGCGACGCGCTCGCGAGCATCGAGGCGCCGACGACGGCCGACGAACTGGGAATGGACGAGGAGGAGATCCTCGAGGCGTTGACGCACGCCCACGAGATCCGCGATCGCTACACCATCCTCGGCAACGGCATGAACGATCGGGCGGCCCGTGAAGCGGCGACGGTGACCGGCGTGATCTGAAGCAGCCGTCGACGTCGCGTCTACTCCTCTATGTCCTCCGTGGGGAGCCAGCCCTCGTCGGCATCGACCCGTCCGGCGAGGACGGCGTTGAGGATCGCGCCGAACAGCAGGGTCAGGCCGCCGAGATAGAGCCAGGTGAGAACGAGCAGGACCGCACCGGCGACCCCGTAGAGCTCGACGCTGTCGGAGGTCGCGGCGTAGACGCGAAAGAGGAGCGCCGAGAGGGTCCACACGACCGCCGAGAACGCCGCCCCGGGCAGCGCGTCCCCGACGGTCACGCGCTCGCCGGGGAACCGGTAGTACATCGGGAGGAAGGCCAGCAGGAAGGCGCCGAGCAGGAGCGGGACGCTGAGGACCGAGACGGCGACGCTGTCCACGACGAGCGCGAACGCGACGCCGACGACGCCGAGCAGGCCGACGGCGACGGTCACGATCACGAAGATCAGGAGGGTGTCGGTCGCCTTTCGAAGCCCCGATCGTTGCTTTCGCGTCCCGTAGACCTCGCTGAAGGCCATGTTCACCGCCTGGAACATCGTCGCCGTGCTGTAGGTGAAGATTCCGGCGGCGATCAGCCCCGCCCGGGTACGGCCGCCGTCGCCGGCGATCTCCTCGATGACGGGCTCGACCTCGGCGGCGCGGAGCCCGGAGACCGACTCGAGCGCCGTCGCCGTCGTCTCGGGGTCGTAGACGATCGAGACGGCGATGGTCACGAGCAGGAGCAGCGGGACGAGCGAGTTGAACGCGTAGTAGCCGAGTCCGGCGGCCGTGACGGTGACGTGCTGTTTCCGGCCGACCGCGACTGCCGTCCTCAGCGCCCGGAGCCACTCCCGGTAGTTCGGCATCGATCGAACGCTCAGCGCGGAGACGGGTAGACCCTTCGAACCGGGACGCTCGTACGGGCGAGACGGCTATGGCGCTGCGTTCCGTTCGGACGCCATGGAGCCGACCGGCATCGACCACTTCGTGCTGACCGTCTCGGACGTCGAACGCGCCTGCGAGTTCTACGAGCGCGTCCTCGACTGCGAGGTCGTCACCTTCGGCGAGGGCCGGAGGGCGCTTCGCTTCGGCGACCAGAAGGTGAACCTGCATCCCGACGGCTGGGACCACGAACCGAAGGCGGAACGGCCGACCCCCGGATCGGGTGACTTCTGCGTGCTGACCGAGACGCCGATCGAGGCGGTGGAGCGCGAACTTCGCGACGCGAGCGTGGAGATCGTCGAGGGACCGGTCGAGAGGACCGGCGCCCGCGGACCGATCGAATCGGTCTACTTCCGGGACCCGGACGGGAACCTGGTGGAGGTCGCGAGATACCGCGAGTGATCGGCGATCGGGCCAGTCGGGACCGCCAGTAGAACGGGTTGGATCGAGCCGAATCGCGGACGACGGGTACCACAACTATGCCGGTCGCGTCCGATCGGACGGGTATGCCGAACGACGACAACGGCGACGGTGACGACGACGGCGACCGCAGACTCGTCTCGGGCTGGCAGGGTCGGTACTTCGAGGAGTTCGAGGTCGGCGACGTCTACAAACACCCGTACGGCCGGACGGTCACGGAGACGGACAACGTCTGGTTCACCAACCTGACGATGAACGTCAACCCGATGCACTTCAACGAGCCCTACGCTGCCGGGACGGAGTTCGGCGAGCGGCTCGTCGACGGGACTTTCGTCATCGCGCTCGCGGTGGGGATGAGCGTCGTCGACGTCTCGACGAACGCGACCGCGAACCTGGGCTACGACGAGATCCGACACCACGCGCCCGTCTTCCACGGCGATACGATCTTCGCCGAGAGCGAGGTGATAGAGAAGCGCGAGAGCAGCTCTCGGGACCACGTCGGCATCGTCACCACGGAGCTACGGGCGTACAACCAGAACGACGAACTGGTGCTCTCGCTCGAACGGACGCCGATGGTGCTGAAACGCGAGTACGCGGAACCCTCGGCGGCGAAGCCGCCGGGCTGGCCCGAGGGCGTGGGCACCCAGCCCGAGGAGCTCTGAATCGACGCGCCGCGGTCGGCGAGGGACGTACCGCCGAAGGCGGGCATCGAAGCGCGATCAGACGTGACGATCGAGGAAGTCTGCGATCCGGGTGTACGCTTCTATCCTGTTCTCGAGCTTGGTGAAGCCGTGGCCCTCGTCCTCGAAGATCAGCGTCTCGACGGGGACGTGCTCTGCCGCCCGATCGGCGATCTGTTCGGCCTCCCCTACGGGAACGCGGGGATCGTTCGCGCCGTGGAGGACGAACAGCGGCGCCTCGATGCGATCGACGGTGTTGATCGGCGAGATCGACTCGAGGAACTCCCGGTCCTCCTCCAGGGAACCGTACTCGGCCTCGCGAAGCTCGCGGCGCCAGTCGCCGGTGTTCTCGAGGAACGTCACGAAGTTCGCGATGCCGACGACGTCGATCCCGGCGGCCCACAGCTCGGGGTACTCCGTCATTGCTGCGAGCACCATGAACCCGCCGTAGGATCCGCCCATCGCGACGATACGGTCGTCGTCGACGAGGGGGTGGTCGTGGAGCCACTCGACGCCCGCCTCGATATCGGCGACGCTGTCCATGCGCTTCTCGACGTCGTCGAGGTGGGTGTACTCGCGGCCATACCCTGAGGAACCCCGGACGTTCGGCTCGAAGTAGGCGTAGCCCCGGTCGAGGAAGTACTGTTTTACGGGATGAAACGAGGGCCGGCGCTGGCTCTCGGGGCCGCCGTGGATGTCGACGATGGCCGGCGTCTCGTCGTTCTCCTCGCTTGCTCCCGCCGGAATCGAGAGGTAGGCCGGAACCTCGAGCCCATCGAAGCTCTCGAAGCGCACGAGTTCGGAGCCCGAGAAGCGCTCGCGGGGAATGCCACCAGTCGCCGCGTTCGTCCATCGCTCCGTCTGGCCCGTCTCCGTCTCGACGACGTAGACGTTCGTGTTCTCGACGTCGCCGGTGGCGCTCACGGCGAAGCGCTCGCCGTCGGGATCGAAGCTCACCCCGCCTGCGACCCCCTCGGGGAGGTCGGGCGCGGAGAACTCGTGGATCGTCGTCTCCCCGGCGAGTTCGCCGGAGGTGAGCTCGGTGTAACCGTCGACGTTCCGCGAGTAGACTACCCTCCCACTTTCCTCGTCGAGGCGGACCCCGTCGACGTTCCACTCGCCGTCGCCGGGCGATGCCCGGCTGTCGGACGAACTCCGTTCGTCGCTGCCCTCCTCGACGACGTCGATCTCGCCCGTCTCCGCGTCGAGCCGGGCGAGATACAGCGTGTCCGCGTCCCGATCGGTGACGAGATAGATCCCCCTGCCGTCGGGGCCCCAGTTCGTGCTCCGAAAGCGGACGTTGCCCTCGTGCGGCGTGAGGTGGGTCAGCTCCCCCGACTCGATCTCGAGGACGTAGACGTCCTGATCGAAGCTCGAGGAGGCCTCGGTGACGATCAGCCGCGAGTCGTCCGGGCTCCATCCGCCGACCTCGAGCCAGCCGTCGCCCTCGAGAACGCGTTCGGCCTCTTCGTCGTCGCGGCCCTGGACGTAGACGTCGAAGACCGACTCGTCGCGGCGGTTCGAGGCGAAGGCGAAGCGCTCGCCGTCCGACGACCAGCCGCCCCAGCGATGCTTGGCTTCCGGAGCGTCCGTCAATGGCGTGATCGTCCCGTCCTCGACGTCGAGTCGGAAGAGCTGCTGGCGCTCGTTGCCGCCCTCGTCCATCCCGAAGACGAGTTCCGGGCGCTCGGGTGAGAAGGAGGCGAAGGTCACTCGCTCGTCGTAGAAGGTATGCTGGTCGGGCCACGCGAGCGGGGAGTCGAGCGTCCACACCTGTGGGACGCCCGTGGTGTCCATCAGGAAGGAGAGTCGTTCGCCCTCGGGGCCGAAGGAGGCACCGTAGGCGCTGCGGACGCTGAGATACCGTTCGAACTCGTATGTCACGTGCCGGCGTATCACGGCGGACGCCATAGGGGTTCGGATCGCGGCACCCTCGACCGATCGGATTTATTACCCGTAGGGCGCCACCGGAGGTATGGATCGGGTGCTCCACGACCACCCCGCGGTTTACGACGCGCTGTACGCTCGCAAACCGTACGGCGAGGAGGTGGCGTTCGTGCTCGAACGGGTGCCGATGGCGGAGCGAGCGCTGGTCGTCGGCTGTGGCACCGGCGAGCACACGAGGCAGCTCGAGGAGGCGGGGGTCGACGCCGTCGGCGTCGATCCCAGCGCCGCGATGGTCCGGCGGGCGCGGGAGAAGTCCGACGCCGAGTTCCTCGTCGGCTCGCTGCCAGAGCTACCCGTGAGCGGCCGGTTCGATCTCGTCATGGTGCCCTTCACGCTGGTGAACTGCCTCGAGCCCGAGGAGCTCGCACCGGCGCTGTCGGCGCTGGCCGACCGGGTGGCCGAGGGCGGCGTCCTCGTCCTGGACACGGACGAGTTCCCCGAGATGGAGGCCCCGACGCTCCGGACCGCGAGCGGTCCCGAAGGCGACTGCGCGCGGCTCCTCCAGTGTCGTCGCCTCGAGGACCGTCGGGTGTGCATGGACGCGCTCGTCTTCGACGGCTCGTCGTGGTTCGTCGACCGACACCTGCTTACGGCGTTCGACGACGAGACGGTCGCGCTCTCGCTCGCGGAACGCGGGTTCGTCGTCAAACGACTCGACTGGGACGCCGACGAAACGGCGATGGCCGACCGTTCAGTGTTCGTCGCGAAACGAGCGTGAAACGGACGGCTCCAACGGGTCGCGTCATCTAAGAAATACGGATATCGATACGGCCGTCGAGATCGAGAAGCGAGCCGCGGAGTTACTGCTCCTCGCCGGTCTCGATCGGGGTGCGAATCATGCTGCCCCACTCGGTCCACGAGCCGTCGTAGTTGCGGACGTCCTCGAAGCCCAGCAGTTCGCGCAGCGCGAACCACTCGATCGAGGAGCGTTCGCCGACGCGGCAGTAGGCGATGGTGGACTCCGAGCCGTCGATGTCGTGCTCGGCGTAGATCTCGCGCAGTTCGTCGGCGCTCTTGAACGTGCCGTCGTCGTTCAGGATCGTCGGGACGGGAACGTTCGAGGCGCCGGGGACGTGCCCGCCGCGCTGGGCAGTCTCCTGCAGCCCTTCCGGTGCGAGAATCTCGCCGGTGAACTCCTCGGGCGAACGGACGTCGACGAGCGGCAGGCCCTGCTCGATCGCCGTCTCGATGTCGTCCCTGTACGCGCGGATCGACTCGAACGGGCCGCGGGCGTTGTACTCCTGCGGGCTGAAGTCGGGTACCTCGTCGGTCAGCGGGTAGTCGTTGCTCACCCAGTACTCCTTCCCGCCGTTGAGCACGCGAGCGTCCTCGTGGCCGTAGTACTTGAACTGCCAGTAGGCGAACAGCGCGAACCAGTTGGGGACGCGCCCGCCGCCGTAGAACACCACGGTGGTGTCCTCGGTGATGCCCGCCTCACCCATCGTCTCCTCGAACTGGTCCTTCGAGAGGATGTCGCGGGTCGTCTGGTCGGTGAAGTCCTCCTCCCAGTCGAGGAAGACGGCGCCGGGGGCGTGGCCCTCCTCGTAGGAGGTGTACTCCGAGTCGGCGGTCACGGTTGGATTGTTCACCTCGAGCAGTCGGTAGTCGGGATCGTCGCTCTGGAACTCGTCCAGGTGATCCTCTACCCAATCGGCGCTCACGACGACGTCTTTGGCATAGTCAGCTTCTGACATATCTTCTCCTTGGAGCGCCACCCTAAGGCTTCTTGGGTCACCGGCGGGAACCGTCGGTACAAGCAGGTGTCGGCAACCATTGCCTCATCCGTCGTCGGCGATCTCGGCCGCTCGCACGGCCGCGACGTTCTCGGCGACGTCGTGGACCCGAACGACGTCCGCGCCCCGTTCGGTCGCGATCGTCGTCCCGGCAACCGTTGCCGCGGTCCGGTTCCCGGCGTCGCGCTCGACCCGCTCGAACATCGACTTATGGGAGTGGCCGATCAGCACGGGACAGCCGAGCGCCTGGAGCTCGTCGGCCCGTCCCAACAGTTCGAAGCTCTCCGTTCGGGTCTTCCCGAAGCCGAGGCCGGGATCGACGACGATCTGCTCGCGATCGAGCCCCGCCTTCTCCGCGAGCAACACCCGTTCCTCGAGGTCGCGGATCACGTCCTCGACGACGTCGTCGTACTCGACCTCGCGGCCGGGATCGACGGGCGCGTCGAGGCTGTGCATCACCACCAGCGGGACGTCGTGTTCCGCGGCGACGAAGCGCATCCCCGGATCCTCGAGCCCGCTCACGTCGTTGATCACGTCCGCGCCGGCCTCCAGGGCCGCACGGGCAACCGAGGCCTTACGGGTGTCGATCGAGACCATCGCGTCCAGTCCCGCGATCCGCTCGATCACGGGGACGACGCGGTCGATCTCCTCGTCGGTCGGGACGGGCTCCGCACCGGGACGGGTGCTCTCGCCACCGACGTCGATGACGTCGACGCCGTCCTCGACCATCCGCTCGGCCCGGGCGACGGCGTCCTCGAGCGCCTCGTACCGGCCGCCGTCGTGGAAGCTGTCGGGGGTGACGTTGAGGATGCCCATCACCGCGGTGTGGTCCTCCCAGGGATAGCCGCGGGAGGAGGTCTCGACGCCGATCCCGAGTCGTCCTCGAAGCTCGCTGGCGACCACGGGCAGGCCGTAGGGCTGCTCCTCGAGCTTCTCGATCAGGCGCTTGAACTGTGCGAGCGTCCCCATCAGGACGACGTCGATCCGCTCCTCGTCCTGCTCGTTGAGCCCCGCCGTCGCACACTCGCCGCCGAGCGAGAGCAGTTCCTCCTTCAGATACTGGGCCTGGCGGCGCTGGACGCGGGTCCTCACCACGCGGTGGACCGCCTTCCCGCGCATCCGCCAGACGCCGGGTCCGGTGACGTGACTCCCCTCGAGCACTTCACGGGCGTCCGACAGATCGCGGACGCGCTTCGGGACGACCGTGCGCGTCCAGCGTTCGCGGGCCTCGGCCACCGTGAACAGCGAACCGGTGACGAGCACGCAGTCGGCAGGGCCGGCCTCCGCCAGCGCGCGTTCGAGCGCCCCCGCCACCGAGGCGCGCGTCGTCACGTCGTCGGCGCGGCGTTCGTAGACGGTCGCGAGCACCGCGCGATCCTCCGCGCGGTCGAGATCGGGCTGGGTCGCAACGACCCGGTCGGGGTGGGGGAGCGCCTCCGCCATCCCGCGGTGGTCCTTCTCGTGCATCGCGCCGATCACGAGGTGCAGGTCGTCGTACTCGAACTCCGAGAGGGTCGTCGCCACCTCCTCGCACGCCCCGGGGTTGTGCGCGCCGTCGAGCACCACCAGCGGCTCGCTACCCATTACCTCGAACCGGCCTGGCCAGTGGGCGTTTCTCAATCCGCGGGCGAGTTCCGCCTCCGAGACCGACGTCACCTGGCGGGCGAGCGCCGCCGCGACCCCCGCGTTTCGCGCCTGGTACTCGCCCAGAAGCGCCAGTCGCGTCTCGACCGACCAGTCGGGACCGTCGAGCGAGACCGCCGCCTCGGTGCCGTCGGTTCGCCCCTGATATCGCACCTGCACGTCGTTCTCCCCGTCCTCGCCGACGACGAGGGTGTCGCCAACCTGTTCCTCGACGGCCGCCAGCGCGTTGCCGGTCGCCGCGGTGACCAGCGGGGCCCCGGCGGGCGCGACGTGGGCCTTATCGCGGGCGATCTCCTCGATCGAGTCACCGAGGATTCCGGTGTGCTCGAGGGTGACGCTCGTGACCGCGCTCGCGACCGGGTCGACCACGCTGGTGGCGTCGTAGCGTCCGCCGATGCCGACCTCGAGGACCGCGACGTCGACGTCGCGGCGGCCGAACTCCCAGAGCGCCATCGCGGTCATGGTCTCGAAGAAGGTAGGGGCCTCGCCCTCGGCGGCCCGCTCGACCACGTGTGGTCTGACTCGCTCGACGAACTCGACGAGGGCCGCCTCGGTGATCGGTCGGCCGTCGACACGGATCCGCTCGCGGACGTCGTCGAGGTGGGGTGAGGTGTAGAGCCCGACCGTGAGTCCGGCCCGCCGGAGGACCGACTCGGTCATCCGCGCCGTGCTCCCCTTGCCGTTGGAGCCGGCGACTTGGACGTAATCGACGCCCTCGTGTGGGTCGTCTAGATCCGCGAGGAGGTCCGCCGTCGACTCCGTGCCGGGTTTCGGCCGGAAGCGCCGCAGATCGAAGAGAAAGTTCGCGGCGTCGTGAAACTCCATACGAGTAGCAAAAACGGCGCGCGCTTAGGAGTGTCGAAGCCCGTTCACGGCACGCATGGACGGGAGCTGCTCGCCCACGATTTCGGCCCCGGCGCGCTCGGAGAACTCACTCCAGCCGCTCGCCAGGTCGGATCGTCCCCCGCTCGATCACCTCGGAGCGCTCGGCGTGTGCGCGGGCGTTCTCGACGTAGCGATCGGCGGCGGCCGCCCACCGGGCGTCGTCGAGTTCCTTCACGACCTCCGCGGGCGTGCCGGCGACCAGCGTCCGTTCGGGCACCTCGGTTCCCTCGGTCACGAGGCTGTTGGCCCCGACGATGCTCTCCTCGCCGACCGTCACGTCGTCCAGCACGATCGCACCCATCCCGACCAGGCTTCTCACCCGGGTGATCGCGGCGTGGACGATCGCGTTGTGGCCGACGGTGGTGTAGGGGCCGATCTCGACCCCTTCGTGGAGGGTGGCGTTGTCCTGGACGTTCGCACCCTCGCCTACGGTGATGGCTCCGTGGTCGCCACGGAGGACCGCGCCCGGCCAGACGCTCGCCTCGCTCTCGATCGTCACGTCGCCGATGACGACCGCGCTCTCGTCGACGTAGGCCGAGTCGGCGATCTCCGGGACGACGCCGTCGAAGGACCTGATCATACCCCGCAGATCGGGACCCGGGTCGATAAACGTGTCCTCGGACCGTCCGCCCCGAACGGTCTTATGCCGTCCCGAAGCCTACGGGACGGGATGACCGACGAGGACGACAGACGCCGAAGCAGGCCGGAGACCGAGGACAGCTACGGAATACCCGAGGACGACGAGGGATTGCTTCCCTGGGAGTTCGTCGCCGAGGGGATGCGGGGCGATCGCAACTACTGGGTGTCGACGACGCTCCCCGACGGTCGCCCGCACGCGCGGCCCGTCTGGGGCGTCTGGCTCGACGACACGTTCCACTGCGGCGGCGGCGAGCACACACGGTGGGCGCGAAACCTCGCGGCCGGTTCGGAGATCGTCGTCCACCGAGAGAGCGGCGACGACGTCGTGATCATCGAGGGAACGGCCGGGAAACTCGCCGAGGGGAGCGCCGATCCCGAACTCGTCGAGCGCCTCGACTCAGCGTACGAGGAGAAGTACGGCGTCCGTCACGGGACGCCCTTCTGGGCGGTCCACCCGAGAAAGGTCCTCGCGTGGAGCGACTATCCGGCGGACGCGACGCGCTGGACGTTCGAGCCGTAGAATCGGTCACGGCAAGCGGATCGACCTACGGGCTCGCGGTCGATGGACGGTGGTCGTCGGCCGGGCCCCACGAGGACCGATGTCACGACTCCTCGACGTCCGCACTACAGACCGTACAGACGTCCGGTTGCCACGCGACCGAGACCCGCACCTCGCGCTCCTCCTCACAGTTCGGACAGTAATCCGTTCGCGTCTCTCCCATTCCAGACATGTTTTATGTTCTACCTGATGGTTTAAAATGCAAATTAAATAAGCGTTCTGCAAGAATGAGAAGGGTCGTTCGGTCGAGTCCGAAACGGCGGCTTCCGTTTCGCTGCATAACGGATCCCTCTCTCACGGCGCTCAGTCGTGGCGGAACGCCCGCGAGCCGGTGAAGACCATTGCCATGTCGTGTTCGTTCGCGGCCTCGATCACGTCGTCGTCGTTGACCGAGCCGCCGGGCTGGATCACGGCCTCGATGCCCGCCTCGCTGGCTTCCTCGATTCCGTCCGGGAACGGGAAGAAGGCGTCCGAGGCCATCACGGCGCCCTCGCTGTCCTTGCCCTCGGCGTGCTCCTCGGCCTTCATCGCTGCCAGCCGGACGGCGTCGACGCGGCTGACCTGGCCCATGCCGACGCCCACCGTCTCGGTTCCCTTCGCGAAGAGGATCGCGTTCGACTTGACGTGTTTGATGGTGTGCCAGGCGAACAGGAGGGAGGCGAACTCCTCCTCGCTCGGCTCGCGCTCGGTGACGACCTCCAAGTCCTCGCGGGAGAGACGCTGGTCGTCGCGCTCCTGGACGAGCCGCCCGCCCGCGAGCTGTTTCTCGCGCAGCCGGGGACCGGGCTCGCCGAACGGGCCCACGTCCAAGACGCGGAGGTTCTCCTTCTCCCGGAGGACCGACAGCGCTTCTTCACGATAATCGGGCGCGACGACGACCTCCTTGAACGACTCGGTGATCGCCTCCGCCGTCTCTTCGTCGCACGCCCGGTTGAGCGCGACGATCCCCCCGAAGGCGCTCATCGGGTCGGTCGAGAGCGCGCGGTCGTAAGCCTCGCTTACGGCGTCGGCCGTCGCACAGCCCGCGGGGTTGGTGTGCTTGATGACGGCGGCGGCGGGTTCGTCGAACTCCTTGACGAGCCCGAGCGCGGCGTCGGCGTCGTTGTAGTTGTTGTAGGAGAGCGCCTTCGCGCCCTCGTTGAGCTGTTCGGCGTGAACGACGGTGGCCTCCTCCTCGGTCTCGTCGGCGTAGAGCGCGGCCTCCTGGTGGGGGTTCTCGCCGTACCGGAGTTCGGTCGAGCGGTCCTCCGAGACGGTCCGACGGGCGGGAAATCGCCCGCCCTCGTCGCCCTCGACGCGGACCTCGCCGTCGCGCACGTCGAGGCGGTCCTCCGCGAACCATCGAACCGCGCGCGGATAGGCGCGGAACTCCGCCTCGTAGAGCACGCGCTCCTTCAGGCTCTCCTCGTCGTCGCCCTCGTAGACCGGTACCGACTCCTGGGTAACGACGGGCCCGGCGTCGACCTCTCTCGTGACGATATGTACTGTGCAGCCCGAGATGCGAACGCCCGCCTCGAGCACCTGTTCGTGGGCGTCCATCCCCGGGAACGACGGCAAGAGGGAGGGATGGACGTTGAGCGTGAGCGGCGCGTCGTCGAGGAACTCGCCGGTGAGCACGCGCATGTAGCCGTCGAGACAGACCAGGTCGACGTCGTACTCGGCGAGCGCGTCGAGGATTCGACGTTCGTGGGACGCTCGTTCCTCGCTCTCCTCGCGCTCGACGACCTCCGTGTCGATCCCCCGGTCGGCGGCCTTCTCGAGAACGGGCGCATCGGCCTGGTTCGAGAGAACCACCGCGAGCTCGGCACCGCCGGGTGCGCCGTCGGCGAGGTGCATCAGGTTGCGGCCGCGATTGCTCGCCATCCCCGCGATTCGTGTCATACTACAGGGGCCGACCGCGATCCCGAAAGTCGTTGCGATCCATTCGGAGGGGTTGTTCGAGTTCGTGTATATATCTAGTGCGAAACACCGCTCTGATGGCTATTCTATGCACGGAAGTGGTGGGAGACCGACATCGTTTTGCCGGGTGCCTCGGTAGCCGGCCGTATGAACCAGGAACAGCGGTCGGATCCCCTCTACGCCGTCTCGCCGCTCGACGGCCGATACGCAGGTAGGACGGCGCCGCTCTCGCCGTACGCGAGCGAGGCGGGGCTGATGCGCGCCCGCGTGCGCGTCGAGGTCGAGTATCTGCTCGCGCTCGCGGAGCTCGACGCCACGCCGCTCGTGATCGACGCCGAGCGACGAGAGGAGCTTCGAGGGCTCTACGAGCGGTTCGGCCCCGAGGACGCCCGGCTGATAAAGCGCATCGAGACCGAGGGCTACGGCCCGTACGACGCGACCAACCACGACGTGAAGGCGATCGAGTACTTCGTCCGCGAGGGGCTCCCTGAGAACGTCGGCGAACAGTGGATCCACTTCGGGCTGACGAGCGAGGACGTGAACAACCTCGCCCACCGATTGCTCCTCCGTCCGGCGGTCGAGGAGGTGCTCGTCCCCGCGCTCCGAGAGGTCCGGGACGCGCTCTCCGACCTCGCGCGCGAACACCGTGACGTTCCGATGCTCGCACGCACCCACGGCCAGCCCGCCACCCCCACGACGTTCGGCAAGGAGATGGCGGTCTACGCCGCCCGCCTCGGGCGGGCGCTCGGCCGGATCCAGGGCGCGACGAACGGACTCTCGGGGAAGCTCGCTGGTGCCTCCGGCACCTACGCCGCCCACACGGTGGCCTATCCCGACGTCGACTGGCGGGCGTTCTCGCGGGAGTTCGTCGAGGGGCTGGGGCTCAAGCACGTCGCGCTGACGACGCAGGTCAACCCGTGTGACGACCTCGCCGAACTGTTCGACGCCCTCAGAGGAGCGAACGACGTCCTGTTGGACCTCGACCGCGACGTGTGGCTCTACGTCTCCGATCGGTATCTCGGCCAGGACGCGGTGGAGGGCGAGACGGGCTCCTCGACGATGCCGCACAAGGTCAACCCGATCGACTTCGAGAACAGCGAGGGCAACCTCTCGAAGGCCAACTCCGATCTCGGCTTTCTCGGGGAGTACGTCACCAAATCGCGCCTCCAGCGCGACCTCTCCGACTCGACCGTGAAGCGTAACATCGGCGCGGCGCTCGCCCACTGTCTGATCGGCTACGGCAAGTGCGAGACCGGGCTCTCGAAGGTCACGCCCAACGAGCGGGTGATGCGCGAGGAGCTGGAGGCGAACCCCGAGGTGATCGGCGAGGCCGTTCAAACCGTCTTGCGCCGTGAAGGCCACACCGACGCCTACGAGCGGGTGAAGGAGCTCTCGCGCGGTCGGCGGACCTCCCTCGACGATTTCAGGGAGCTGTTCGAGGAGCTGGACGTCGACGAACGAACCCGAGAGGAGCTCATGACGTTGACGCCCGCCGGATACACGGGGCTCGCGAGCGAGCTGGTCGACGACGTCGACGGATAACGTTACTACGGACCCGACCCCACCTGCGCGCATGAACGTCGTCTCCACGTCGCCGTCGGGTACGGAGATCTGCTGTGCGCTCGGCGTCGAACCCGTCGCGGTCTCGCACGCCTGTGACTACCCGCCTCGCGTCGCGGAGCTTCCCTCGATCGACTTCTCCCGAGTTCGCGGCGAGTCGAGCGCCGAGCGCCACGACCGCGTCCGAACCGTGAGCGCCGAGGGCCACGTCTACCGTCTCGACGTCGAGACCCTCCGGGAGGTGGGACCCGACCTGATCCTCAGCCAGGAGGTCTGTGGGGTCTGTGCGGTCGATACGACGCTCGTGGACGAAGTGCTCTGCGACCTCGATACGGACCCCGACGTCGTGGGCCTGCGGGCGAACACGCTCGATGACCTCTTCTCGTGTATCGAGCGGGTGGGTGAGGCGGTCGGCCGCGAGGAATGTGCGAGCGAACTGAACGCGGAACTGCGCCGACGTCTCGATACGATCGATCGTCAAGTTAAGGGACGAGAGCGCCCGCGCGTGGCGATCCTCGAGTGGCTCGACCCGCCGATCGCGGCGGGAAACTGGGTGCCCGAGCTGGTCGAGCACGCCGGCGGCGAGTACGGGCTCGCGTCGCCGGGCGACCGGACGGTCGAACTCGATTGGGAGGAGGTACGAGAATACGACCCCGAGGTGCTCGTCGCCGCCCCCTGTGGCTACGACGTCGAGACGACGCTCGCTAGGCGCGAGGAGCTACTCGATCGCGAGGGATGGAAGGAGCTGTCGGCCGTTAGAAACGGTCGAGTCTACGCGATGGACGGCGCGAGCTACCTCAACCGATGGAGTCCCCGACTCGTCGATGCGGCCGAGCGCCTCGCCGCCTGCCTACATCCCGACGAGTTCGGCCCGCCGCCCGCGGACGTCGCGGCGCTGTCGGCAGAGCGGTCGACGTGAACCGGCGAGCGTGCCGTTTTTGGAAGGGAGTCGCGTCCGCGAAGACGAGCGAAGGAATCCAGTGGAGAGCCATGGTCGAACCCCTCCGTGGGGAGGCCTACCGTTCTACCCGAGGAGCGACGACACGGCGGTCTCGAGGATCGACGCCGCGCGTTCGACGTCCTCCACCCGGACGTACTCGCGGTCGCCGTGGGCGACGGCGCCCCGTTCGTCGGCCAGCACGCCCGGCCCGAAGACGACGGTGGGGGCCTCGCTCGCGAAGTACGAGGCCTCGGTCGCGGCGGTAAAGGGTCTGACCGTCCCGGCACCCGCCCCGACGAGTGCCTCGACGACTCGTTCGTCGTCGGGCGTCTCGAACGCCTCGAGGAACGGCGTCTCCCGCTCGGTGAACCGAAACGTCGCCTCGACGTCGGGAACGTTCGAATCGAGGTGATCCGAGACCGCCTCGGCGAACCCCTCGGCGGTCTCGGGGGGAACGCTGCGGCGATCGAGCGTGATCCGACACGCCGCGGGCACCTGGTTGGTCGCCGATCCGCCCTCGATCACGGTGGGCGTGAGCGTCGGCACGCCGAGTTCCGGATGCGGATCGCGGTCGGCGTCGAACCCCTCGAGCGCCGCGAGTACTCGGCCGGCGTCCCGGATCGCGTTCTCGCCCTCCTGCGGTTCCGCGGCGTGGGCGTTCTCGCCGTTGATCGCGAGAGAGCCCTCGAATCGACCCTTCGCGGCATTACAGACGTCGAGATCGGTCGGCTCGCCGACGATGCAGGCGTCGAAGTCGAGCGACAGCGCGTGAGCGCCCGTCGAGAGCGTCTCCTCGTCCGGCGTGATCGCGAGCGTCACCCGGCCCGCGGGTTCGACGGCGAGAAACGCCGCGAGTAGCGCTGCGAGCGGCCCCTTCGCGTCACAGGAACCGCGCCCGTGGATCACGCCCTCCTCGCGCTCGTAGGGGACGTGCGGCGAGACGGTGTCGATATGGGTGTTGAGCAGGAGGTGGGGCTCGCCCCTCCCCCGGGAGGCGAGGACGTTGCCGGCGTCGTCTACCGTCGGTTCGACGCCGTGTTCACGCAGGGTCTCACACAGGAACTCGCGCATCTCCGTGACGTCCTCGTGGGAGGGGAGCTGCACCACGCGTTCGAGGAAGTCGATCGGGTCGAACGCGCCGGTCATGGCAGTGGGAGTTCACCCGCTCCCTCGAACTCGACGGGACCCGAGAGGGTGGCCGGCCCCTCGTCGGGAACCGTCACGAGCAGATCGCCGCCCGGCGGCGAAACGCGTACTCGAGAATCCTCGGCGAGGCCGAGTCGCCGCGCGATCGCGGCGATCGCGACCGCGCCCGTACCACAGGAACGGGTCTCGCCCTCGACGCCGCGTTCGAAGGTGCGCCCGTCGAACCCACCGCCGCCCCTTCGGGGGGCGGCGGCGTTGACGTTCGCGCCCTCGGGGAAGACGTCGGCGTGACGGATCGGCGGCGCCATCGCCTCGAGGTCGACGGTAGAGACGTCCTCGACGAACGTGACTACGTGGGGGACGCCGGTGTTCACCGCGGTCACCTCCCAGCCCTCGATCTCCTCTCGAATCAACGGCTCCTCGCGTTCGGGTGCGAGCGGAACCTCACCGGGAGCGAACGACGGCTCGCCCATCTCGATCTCGATGGTCCCGTCGCCGATGCGAGCCCGGCGATCGCCCGCGGGCGTCTCGATGACGAACTCCCGATCGTCCGTCCGTTCGCGCTCGTCGAGGCCCTCGCTTCGCTCGCGCCTCGCGGCCCACCGTGCGACGCAGCGCGCGCCGTTGCCGCACATCGCCGCGGTCCCGCCGTCGGGCTGGTAGAGGCGCATCCGAACGCGCGGGGGCTCGCCGCCCTCGTCCTCGTCTTCGAGCGAGAGGACGAGCACGCCGTCGGCACCCACGCGGCCGTTCACCTCGATGCCGGTCTCGCGGTCGCAGTGCTCGACCGCGAACGCGCCCCAGTCCTCGACCGAAGCGCCGGCCTCGACGGCGATGAAGTCGTTCCCGGTGCCGTGGTACTTCTCGTAGCTTACACCCATGGTACCCTCCGTTCGAGCCGCGTGACGTCGGCGATCGTCTCCCGCCGGCGGTCGACCGCGTCGTTCGTCCCGTCGACGACGACCGTCGCGGGTCGGGGCCGGCTGTTGTACTGGTTCGACATCTCGTAGCCGTAGGCGCCGGCGTTGCCGATCGCGAGCGGATCGCCGCGCTCGGGGATGGGCAAGGCGTGGGTGCCGAACGTGTCCCCGCTCTCGCAGATCGGACCCGCGACGGTCGACGCGACACGCTCGCGGTCCTCGGCATCGGGTGCGAGCGAACGCATCTCGTGATGGGCGTCGTACATCGCCGGGCGCGCGAGGTGGGTCATCCCGGCGTCGATCCCGACGACGCGGCCGTCCGCGACGGGCTTGACCGTGTTGACCCGCGTCAGGAGGACGCCCGCGTCGGCGACGAGATACCGGCCGGGCTCGACGGCGAGCGTCGCCTCGACCTCGCCGAGCGCCTCGCGGGTGGCGCGGGCGACGCTCTCGAGGTCGAGCGGCTCCTCCTCGGGACGGTAGGGAACGCCGAAGCCGCCGCCGACGTCGACGAACTCGAGGGCGACCGGCGACTCGCGGGCCAGCTGGCCCATCCGCGAGACGAGCTCGCGATGCGAGTCGAGCGCCTCGCCCGAGATGCCGCTGCCGGCGTGGGCGTGGATCCCGACGACGTCGAAGCCACGCTCGTCGGCCTCGGCGAGCGTTTTTCGAGCCCTGTCGTAGGGAACGCCGAACTTCGCGTCCGCGCCCGTCTGCACCTTCTCGTGGTGGCCCGCGCCGACGCCCGGGTTGACGCGGAGACAGAGCCGGCCGTCGAAGCCACGCTCCTCGAGTCGGTCGATCGTGTCGCGCGCGCCGACGGTGATCGTCAGCTCCGGACGTTCGCTCGCGGTCTCGGCGGCGTAGTCGAGGTCCTCCCCTGGCGGGTTGACCGCGGTGTACTGGACGCGTTCGGCGGGACAGCCCGCCGCGAGCGCCCGTTCGACCTCGCCCGCGGAGGCACACTCGATGCCCGCGCCGGCGGCGACCAGCGTTCGGAGCACCGCCCGTGAGGTGTTGGCCTTCGCCGCGTACCGCACGTCGGCATCGGGGAAGGCGCTCGCCATCCGGGCGTAGTTCTCGCGGACCCGCTCTAAGTCCTGGACGTACAGCGGCGTCCCGTGCTCGTCGGCGAGTTCCCGGAGCCGACCCGCGTCCCAGTCGGAAAGCCGCCTGACCGGCGGGTTCTCCGTCGTCGCCGTCGTGCTCGTTCGGCTCATCGTCACTCCCGCAGCGCCGCCTCCCGGCGCGTCGCGTCGAGCGTCTCGCTCTCGACGTCGAGGGCGACGACTGCGGGCTTGTACGCCCCGCCCTCGAACAGTTCGTGATCGCCCAGGTCGGACTCGACGTACCGGGTGAACGCGCGACGTTCCGGCGGGAGCTCGCCGTAGACGACCTCCTCCTCGACGAGGTCGTAGATCGGAATCCGAGGGGTGAGCAGCGTGTTCTCGCCGACGATCGAGTCCTCGCCGACGACGAACCCGCTCGTCACGCGACAGCCCGCGCCGAGGGAAACGCCGTCCTCGACGACGACCGGCGCGCTCTCGACGGGCTCGAGGACGCCGCCGATCAGCGTGTTCGCGCCGAGTTTCACGTCCGAGCCGATCTGTGCACACGAGCCGACGGTGTCACAGGAGTCGACGAGCGTTCCGCTCCCGACGTGGGCGCCGACGTTGACGAACGCGGGGCTCATCAGAATCGCGTCGCCACCGACGTGGGCGCCCCGGCGGATCACCGTCCCGTCGGGCGTGTTTCGGGTGCCGCGCTCGCCGAGATCGCTCGTCTCGCGAAGCGGGAGCACGTCGTGGTAGGTGACGTCGCCGTAGGTACGAGGACGGGTCTCGCGCAGGCCGAAGTTGAGCAGGATGCCTCGCTTCACCCAGGCGTTTGCCCTCCACTCTCCCGAGCGCTTCTCGGCCGCCCGCACCTCGCCGCCCTCGAGTGCGTCGAGGAAGGCGTCAAGGGTAGCGAGGTGGCCGTCGCTCGCGTTCGCGGCGTCGATCTCGCCCGCGTCGTAGCGTTCCCAGAGATCGGAGATCTCCCCTTCGAGCTGTGTCATGTGGAGCCATCCGCGAGCACGTCGGAAAAGTCGTACCATCCCGGCGAGCGCCCCGCGAGCCAGTCGGCGGCGTCGAGCGCGCCCGCGGCGAACACCCCGCGGCTCTCGGCGCGATGCGTCAGTCGAAGCTCCTCGTGGTTGTCCGCGAGCAGCACCTCGTGTTCGCCGGTTATATCGCCGGCCCGGCGGGCGTGGACGCCGATCTCGCCCGGCTCACGAGGTGCCTCGCCCTCGCGGCCGTGGACGTGCCCGCCCGCTTCGTCTCGTCTCTCCTCGATCGCGTCGAGGACGCTCCTGGCGGTGCCGCTCGGGGCGTCGAGCTTGCCGTTGTGATGGGTCTCGGTCACCTCGACGTCGTAGCCCGGAAGCGCCTCGACGGCCGCCCGTACCACGCTCAGGAGCCCCTGGACGCCGCGCGCGAAGTTGGCGGCCTTCAGTACGGGTACTCGCGTACTGGCGTCGCGGAGCGCGGCGAGATCCGCGTCGTCGAACCCGGTCGTACCGACGACCGCGGGGACGCCCGCCTCGGCGCAGGCCTCGACGTAGTCGACGCTCGCCTCGGGGACGGTGAAGTCGATGGCGACCTCGGGCTCGCGCGCCTCGAGCAGCGCTCCGAACTCGCTCGCCGGCTCTATTTCGACGCCGTCGAACTCGCCGCGACTGCTGTCACTGACCGCGAGAACGATCTCACAGCCCTCGCGCTCGCGGGCCGCCGAGAGCACCTCCCGACCCATTCGACCCGTGGCGCCGGTGACCGCGAGCCTCACGCTTCGGCCCCGACCTCGGGTGTCGGCTCCTCCTCGAGGTCCGAGAGGATCCGCTCCAACTCGTCGCGGTGCTCCTCGGAGAGCCGCGAGAGCGGCGAGCGCAGGTGGGGCCCACCGTGGCCGCGGATCGAGAGCGCTTCCTTGACGGGGATGGGATTGGACTCGACGAACAGCGCGCGAACGAGCGGGCCGAGGTCGTGGTGGAGCTCGCGGGCGCGCTCGTAGTCGTTCCCGAGGGCGGCCTCGACCATCGCACAGGTCCGCTCGGGTTCGACGTTCGCGGCGACGCTGATCGCGCCCGTCCCGCCGACCGAGAGCGTCGGCAGGGTGAGTCCGTCGTCGCCCGAGAGGACGGTGAACGACTCCTCGCGGGTTCGCTCGATCACCTCGCTGATCCGCCCGAGGTCGCCGCTGGCGGCCTTGTAGCCGACGACGTTCTCGTGTTCGGCCAACGAGACCGCGGTCTCGACGGCGATGTCCCGGCCCGTGCGCCCGGGAACGTTGTAGATGATCTGTGGGAGGTCGACCGCGTCGGCGGTCGCGCGGTAGTGGGCCTCCATCCCCGCGGGCTCGGGACGGTTGTAGTACGGCGAGATCAAAAGCAGGCCGTCCGCGCCAGCCTCGGCCGATCGCTCGGAGAGCTCGATCGCCTCGGCGGTGTTGTTCGAGCCGCTGCCCGCGATGACGGGCACGTCCTCTGCGGCCTCGACGACGCACTCGACGACCTCGACGTGTTCGTCGTGGGTGAGCGTCGCGCTCTCGCCCGTCGAGCCGACGGGAACGAGCCCGTCGACGCCGGCGCGTTCGAGGCGCCGCGTGTCGTCCGCGAGCTGGTCGAAGTCGATGCTTCCGTCGGGTTCGAACGGCGTCGCCATCGCGGGGAAGACGCCGTGGTAGGGGTCGTACGCTGTCATTGGTTTCGGTGGATCTGGATGGTCGGTCTGCGCGCACTGGCTCGGAACGGGCCCCGGACGAGGTCGCCACGCTCGCCGGGAGCCCTCATCGTGCGCGTTTTTTCAGAAGAGCGCCGAACGGCACGCTGCTCCGGGCGAGCGTCGAACGTGCCGGTCGCGTCATACCCCAATCAGCACCGTCGTTCCACTTAGCCCTTGTGCCTCGGGCGAACGCTGCCGGCCCTGGTCGAACTCGACGGCACCAGCGGCTCGACGACCCGCTCGCAGGCGGAACGGAACCGTTCGGAAGGATAATATAAACGAACCGTTTTACCGCACCGGCTTCACACGTGGGGGTATGACCGAGATCCACCAGGACCAACGCGTCGCCGTTCTGGTCGACGCACAGAACCTCTATCACTCCTCACACAGCGTCTACTCCCGAAACATCGACTACTCCTCGCTGCTCGAGAAGGCAGTCCAGGGACGATCGCTCACGCGCGCGATCGCCTACGTGATCCGCGCGCAGTCGCCCGACGAGGAGAGCTTCTTCAACGCGCTGGCGGACATCGGATTCGAGACGAAGATCAAGGACATCAAGACGTTCGGCGACGGCTCGAAGAAGGCCGACTGGGACGTCGGGATGAGCCTCGACGCCGTGACGCTCGCCTCCCACGTCGATACGATCGTCCTCTGTACGGGTGACGGCGACTTCTCCCGGCTCTGTTCGCATCTCCGCCACGAGGGCGTCCGCGTCGAGGTGATGGCGTTCGGGCAGTCCACGGCCGAGGAGCTGCGCGAGGCGACCGACGCGTTCGTCGACCTCTCCGAGCGCGAGGAGACGTTTCTGCTGTAGGCAAACGGCGGTCACGGTCGATCGAGATCGACCCCAGCCGCCGACGCGAGCGTTTCCATTGACGGAATCTTTTTCGTCCCCCCTCCTCACCTAGGGTCATGAGTTCAGCGCCGTCTCCCTCGGCCGTCCTCGAGGTGTTCTACGGGATCGACCCGCCCGGAACGCCGCTCACGACGCCGGAGGTCGCCGCCGAGTTCGACTGCACGCCTCGAACGATCTACAACAAGCTCGACACGCTCGTCGACGACGGCGCGCTCGAGACCAAGAAGGTCGGCGCGCGCGGCCGGGTGTGGTGGCGGCCGCCGACCGAGCCCCTTCACGATGCGGACGGGGACGCCGACTGGACGAGTGAAGGCGAACGTCGGGAGGCCGAAGCCCGGGCCAGCGAATCGACCTTCCGCCAGCTGTTCGACAACGTCCCCGGTTGCTATCTCATCGTCGAGCCCGACGAGTACGAGATCGTGGCCGTGAACGACGCGTACCTGGACGCGACGATGACCGAGCGGGACGAGATCCTGGGAAGGACGCTCTTCGAGGTCTTCCCCACCGATCCCGACGATCCGGATCCCAAGGGCGCCCCCCGATTACGGACGTCGCTCGAGCGGGTGAAGACTGAGGGGGAGGCCGACGCGATGCCGGTGACGCACTACCCGATACCGGATCGCGACTCCGACGAGGGGGAGTTCGTGGATCGGTGGTGGAGCCCGAGCAACTCGCCCGTCTTCAGCGCTACGGGCGAGATCGACTACATCGTTCACCGCGTCGAGGACGTGACGCCGGTCGTCGAACAGATGCAAGCGGATGACGAGGGAGACCCGTTACAGGACCGGGCGATCGGCGAATCACGGCTCACGACGGACATCATCCTCCGCGGACGGCAGCTCCACCGGGCGAAAGAGCGGGCGTATACCGAAGTACGCGAGCGCGAGCGGAAACTCACGGCCGAACTGGCCGCCACACGGGAGTTACAGGAGATCAGCACCCGGTTGATCCAGGAAGAGGACGTCGACGCCCTCTACGACGAGATCCTCGACGCCGTAGTCACCGTTATGGACGCGGACTTCGCACGGCTCCAGCTCCGTGACTCCGACCAGGGCGGCCTCCGGCTCTTGGCCGACGCCGGATTCGAGGAGACCACGCCGCTGTGGGAACGGGTGACTCCCGAATCGAACGGGCCGTGTAGCGTGGCCTTGGAAACCGACCGACGAGTCGTCGTATCGGACGTCGAGACCTGCGAGTTCATGGCCGGCACGGAGGACCGTGAAACGCTCCTCGAAACCGGCATTCGTGCGGTCCAGAGCACGCCGCTCGTCTCCCGCAGCGGGGAGGTCATCGGCATGCTCTCTACACACTGGAAAACTCCACACGAACCCTCCGAGCGCGATCTGCGCCTCCTGGACGTGCTCGCGCGCCAAGCCACCGACCTCATCAACAACCGACAGTCCGAGGAGGCCCTGCGCGAGAGCGAGGAGCGCTACCGAGAACTGTTCGAGTCGATGACCGAGGGCTTCTGCGTCATCGAGAGGGTCGACGCCGATCCGGACGAACCCGTTGACTTCCGCTACGTGGAAGCGAACCCCGCGTTCGAGGACCACACCGGCATCGGTGACGTGGTCGGGAAGACGATCGGAGACGTGATCCCGGAGGAGGCTTCGGACTGGATCGAGATCTACGATACCGTCGCGCAGACCGGGGAAACGAAGCGATTCGAGCGCGAACTCGTGAGCCAGGGACGGATCCTCGAACTGCACGCGTTTCGGGTCGGCGATCCGACGAACCGGCGGGTCGGCGTGGTCTTTCGTGACATCACCGACAGAAAGCAGCGAACGCGGGCGCTCGAAGAGACGCACGACCAGCTACGGGCGGCCACGAGCGCTGGCTCGGTCGGGCTCTGGACGTGGAACGTCCGGGAGGACGTCGTGACCGTGGACGAATACGTCGCGGAGTCGTACGGCATGGATCCGGAGACGATCGCGACGGGCGTATCGATCGAGGAACTCTTCGGGCGAGTTCACGAGGACGACTGCGAGCGGCTGAGAGAACGGGTCGAGCGGGCGGTCGAGCGAGCGGGGGAACTCGACACGGAGTATCGCGTCCGGAACGCCGACGGCGACGTGATGTGGCTGGTGCTTCGGGGTGAGGTCAGATGCGACGAGGACGGCGAGGCGCTCCGCATGTACGGCGCGATCTCCGATATCACCGAGCGAAAGCGCGCGGAGGAGGCCCTGAAACGGACGAACGAGGCGCTCGAGCGTCTCACCGACGCGAGCCGCGGGCTGATGGAAGCGAGCACGGACGAGATAAGCGATCGAGCGGCCGAGCTCACGGGGACCGTACTCGACGTCGACTACGCCGCCCTGTGGTGCTACGACGGGGCCACCGGCGAGTTCCGACGCCACGCCGATCAGGATCGTGACGAGACGATCGGTACCCCCGACCGGGCCTGGCAGGCGTTCATCGACGACGAGATCCTCGTCGAAAACGACGTTCGGAGCCACGAAACCGCGCCCGAGAACGAGGGTGAGGGCGAGCGCACGTCGACGGAACCGGCGTCGCCACTTCGGAGCCGCGTCCTGGTTCCGCTCGGCGAATACGGCGTCCTCTGTGCGGGCTCCACTCGTAGGGGGGCGTTCGACGAACGAAGGGTCGATCTCGTCGAGACGCTCGCGGCGACCCTCGAGACGGCGTGGGATCGAGCGACGAGCGAGCAGCGGCTGGCGCGACAGAACGAGGAGCTCGCGCGTCTCGACCGGCTCAACGGCCTCATCCGGAGGATCGACGAGGCGCTGGTGGAGGCCGACAGCGTCGCGTCGATCGACCGTGCGGTCTGTGATCGCCTGGCCGAGTCGGACCGTTACGCGTTCGCGTGGATCGGCGAACGCGATCCCGCCAGCGAGACGATCCGACCGCGCGAATGGACGGGGATCGACGGCGGCTTCGTGGACGAACTCGCGATCCCGATCGACGGCGACACGGCCGATCGCAACCCCGTCGCCGCCGCGGCGCGCACGCGGGAGACGCAGGTGATACCCGACGTCGCCACCGAGACGCGCTTCGGCCCGCTGCGGGGGGCTACCCTCGAACGGGGTGCGCGCTCGTGTATCGCCGTCCCACTCGTCTACGACGGATCGCTCCACGGCGTGTTGACCGTCTATCCCGACCGTCCACGGCCAGACGAGCGCGATCACGCCGTGCTCTCGGAGCTCGGCCGGACGATCGCCCACGCCATCGACGCCGTGGAGACGCTCCACACCGACCGCGTCGTCGAACTCACGCTCGGCGCCCGGAAGTCGAACACGCCCCTGTGTCGTCTCGCACGCGAGACGGGGGCCACGATCGAGTTCGAGGGGTTCGTCCATCAAGCGGATCGCGAACCCGACGTCTTCTTCACCGCGAGCGGTCCCCCGACCGAGGAACTCCGCGCCGCCGGCGAGCGTTCGAACGCGATAGCGGAGCTGCGTCCCATCACCGACCGGGCCGACGAGACCCTGTTCAGGGCACGCTCGACCGAGCGGACGCTCGTCGCGCGGATCGTCGAACGGAACGCGGTCGTGCGATCGCTCGCGATCGAGGACGGGGAGGCGACCGCCGTCGTCGACGTCCCCCACGCCGCGAACGTCCGCGAGTTCGTCGAGCGGCTACAGCGAGACGTCTCGGGCGTAGAGCTGCTGGCCCGCCACGCTCGGGATCGCTCGATCGAGACGCGCGGGACGTTCCGGACGATCTACGAGGAGCGTCTGACCGAGAAACAGCTTGCGGCGCTGCGAACGGCGTACTTCAGCGGCTTCTTCGAATCGCCGCGGGTCAGCACGGGCCGGGAGGTCGCCGCGTCGTTGGACGTCGCCCAGCCGACGTTCACGGAGCACCTCCGAGCGGCCCAACGGAAGCTCTACGGGATCCTGTTCGAGGACGACCCGCCCGGAGCCCCAGACCGCGACGGTCGCACGCATCCACGATCCTAGGTAGTGAGGGCGGGATCGATACGAACCGTACAGTTGAGGATCAACGGGTTTGGTGGTCGCGTTTCAATCGGTAACCGCGGCTCGGACGGGAAGAGGAGAGATGGATGAGCTCCCTACGCCCGCGGTCACACGACCTCGTCGGAGCCGCTCCGGGACGTCCGGAGCAGGGGCATCCCGTGGGTGCCTCTGACTCGACCGCCTCGAGGAGGAGTTCTACCCCCTCCTCGGGGCGTGAAGTGCCTTGCGAGAAGGCACGTGTTCCGTGTGTCGGCGGGAACAATAAGACTAGGGTGGGGGAATCGATTACGTTCGTCGCCCGAGGCCAGAACGGAGCCGTCCGTCAGCCGCCGGCCCGCGTTCGTACGCTCGGACAGCCTCCGACGTCGGATTCCTTCAAACGGGGCGGCACGCTCATGAGGGCCGACCCTCGTCGACGCCGGGAAACTACCGACGCCGACGGAGGTGGTCCTCTCCGGCCGAGAGCCGACGCCTCGCGGCGGCATCGACGCGCTAGACGGTCCGCGAGGCGCCGATCAGAAGGGTGTCGTTCGAGTTACGTCGCGTCCGTGGTTCAAACCGAACGACCTTTGCCCGTGGTACCGATGAGCAGCGAGCCGAGCGCGAGACCGGCCGTGGCGATCCCCGCGAGCACGATCGGGACGAGGTCGGCGATTCCGGCGGCGATGAGGAGAATCGTACTGAGGACTAACAGCGCGCCACCCGCGACGAGTTTGGTCTGATCCGAAGCCATTGCTCGTCTCTAGGCACAACCCGGTATATATGTTTCACCAAACGGAGCCGCAACCGAGGGGCGCGACCGGAGGACGATGGCTTCTTGGCCGGCGGTCGCCACCTCCCGCCGATGACCGATCCTGACGACGCCCCCCGGCTGCGCCGGATCGCGGACTACCAGTTCGGCCGCGGGGCCGGGAGCGCGCTGTTCGCCGGCGAGTTGCGCGTCGAGCGCTCGTCGTCGGGTCGGCCGACACAGGTCCACGCCCCCGAGGGCCGGCTCGTCTCGTTGGGCGCCGACGGCCGCTTCACGCTCGGCCTCTCGGGCGGACGACGGCTGCTCGAGGCGCTCGACGCTCCCACAGTGCGGGTCGTCGTCGGCGACGAGTCCGAGCCGTTCGTCCGCGAGGGGAAGAACGCCTTCGCGAAGTTCGTCCGCGAGACCGATCCGACGGTGCGACCGGGCGACGAGGTCTGTGTCGTTCACCGGGAGGGAGCCCTGCTCGCGGTCGGACGCGCCGAACTGCCCGCGGACGCCATGCTCGAGTTCGAGACAGGGATGGCGGTGAAGACCCGTGAGGGAGCCGGGGACTGAGGCCGACCGGCCGCCGGAAAGCACTTGTGGGGATGATTCAGAGGGACGCTATGAATCGCCGGACCCTCCTCTCGAGCGTCGTGGCCGGCGTCGGGTCCGTGACCGGCTGTCTCGGCCGTGGCGAGTCGTCACAGGGGTCGTCCGGCGAGGGCGGAGCTCCGGAGGGCGAGCCGTCCGGTTCGTGCGGGGCAGCGGCAGAACCCCTCTCCTCGCAACTCGTCCCCGAGGGCGGCGCCGAAGCGTGTTTCGATGGGGCCGAGCCGTCGCTCGCGATCGAGAACGAGCGAGAAGAGCCGCTAGAGGCTGCCGTCGAGATAACGGTCGAGGGGGCCGAAGCACCCGTCCTCGCGGAGCGATACGATCTCGAATCCGGCGAGCGCGTCGTCGAGTACAGCGCGCTCCCGGCGGACGGCGATCGCGTGGCGACGGTTACGATCGGCGACGAGACGAAGCGCGAGACCTGGGAGGAGATCTCGTGTTACCGACACGGGATCGCCATCGGATCCGATGCCGTCGAGTTCGGGCTCGTCCCGCCCCTATCGGGACCGGGCGATACCCAACACGACTGCTACGCCGGTGACAGCGCGTCGATCCGGATCGACAACGGTGCGAGGGCGCAGTCGGTTGGACTACGGGTGGTCGATCGCTGTGTCGAGACGACCGTCGAGGAGACGTTCGAGATGCAGTCAAACGACGTCGAGCGCGTGAGAGACGTGATCGTGAACGGTGGGACGTATGACGTCACGATCGAGGTCGAGAACGGCGGTTCTGAGACCTACGCGTTCGAAAACGACTGCTGGGGTCTTTCGGCGAGCGTCGATACCGACGGTGAAGTCACCGTTCGGCAGATGATGATCGACTGAGCGGGCGTTCGGTACCCTTTTCCTCCCACGACCCGACTCGCCGCGTATGTTCGGAGGAGGCGGCGGCGGCGGACTCGACCCGCGCAAGATGGAACAGATGATGAAACAGATGGGGATCGACGTCGAGGAGCTCGACGCGACCGAGGTCGTGATCACCACCGGCGACGGCGACGAGCTCGTCTTCACCGACGCCGACGTCACCCGAATGGACGCTCAGGGCCAACAGACCTACCAGATCGTCGGCGAGCCCGAGCGCCGCGGCGCGGACGCGGGCAACGCCGGCGATGCCGATGACGCCGGCGACGACGCCGCGATCGAGGACGCGGACATCCCCGCGGACGACGTCGAGATCGTCGCGATGCGCACGGGCGCGGGCGAGGAGGACGCCCGCGCGGCCCTCGAGGAGACCGACGGCGACCTCGCGGCAGCGGTCGAGCGGCTCGAATCCGAGCCGCAGTGATACTGCTGGTCCACGACGACCGCGAGTACCTCCGTGAGCCGGGCACGGAGCTCCAGACCGACCTCGGCGTGCTCGAGATCCCCGGGGACGCCGAACCGGGCGACGTTCTCACGACGCATCTGGGCGAGGAGTTCCGCGTCCGCCGGCTCCGCGGCCCCGATCTCTTCGACCACTTCGAGCGCACCGGCGCGCCGATGCTGCCGCGCGA
Organism: Halalkalicoccus sp. CG83; assembly: GCF_037081715.1. Classification (NCBI taxonomy): domain Archaea; kingdom Methanobacteriati; phylum Methanobacteriota; class Halobacteria; order Halobacteriales; family Halalkalicoccaceae; genus Halalkalicoccus; species Halalkalicoccus ordinarius. The sequence goes on along the minus strand of NZ_JAZDDH010000002.1, from coordinate 317,943 downwards.
CGTCGGGCTGGTCGTCGGCGAGACCGGCGTCGCCGCCGGTGATCGAGTACTCGACGCCGGAACCGGGACCGGCGTGCTCGCGGGCTATCTCGGCCGGCTCGGCGTCGACGTGCTCACCTACGAGCGCGACCCCGAGTTCGCCGACGTCGCCCGCGAGAACATGGTGCTCGCCGGCGTGACCGACCGGGTCGAGGTCCGCACGGGCGACGTCCTCGACGACTTGGACGCGCTCTCGAGCGGGTTCGACGTCCTCACCCTCGACACCGAGGACGCCCCGAAGGTGGTCGAACGCGCACCCGGTCTGCTGTCCGAGGGGGGTTTTCTCGCCGTCTACTCGCCGTTCGTCGAGGCCACCCGCGAGGTGGTCCAGGTAGCCCGCGAGCGCCTCTCCGAGGTCCGCGCGGTCGAGACGATTCAACGCGAACTCGACGTCGACGCCAGGGGGACGCGTCCGAGCACGGGCCCCGTGGGCCACTCGGGCTACCTCGTCTTCGCGCGGAACGTCTGAGCCGACGGACCTTCAGTCGTCGATGGGGACCTCCCGCCGATTCATCCCGGTTCGTTCCCGGCGGGCGCCGGCCGACTCGCCACTATGAACGTGTAGGGCGATTCGATCCTCGATTCACCGCCGACCGTCCCGCTCGTACGCGCAGACCTCCCGGTTCTCGGCATCGACCAGCACGAGCAGCCCCTCGAACGGGAAACAGATCGTTCCGCCCGCTCGCGGGCGGTCGTCGAACGTCGACGCGAACACCTCGTCGAGCGCCTCTGGATCGATCGCCTCGCTCAACGGGCCGATGTCGGTCGGCGATCGATCGGTGACGGTCGCGATCGCCTCGATCACCGCATAGGAGGCGTCCTCCTCGTACGGTAGCCGGCACGCTGGTTCCCCCCGCGGCCACGACGTCATCTCAGCACCCCCCTGTCGTTCTCCTGATTCGTCTCGGTCTGCTACCGGGATTTCCCTTGGGATCACTTGTAAGTTTTCATTGAATTATACGTAATGTCTCATGATACGTCTTCATCGCATCGTACTGGCGCTCACGACGCCGAACGTCTCTACTCCGCGTAGATGTCGGCGTCCGTGTCGATCCGCATTCGCTCGTATTCGACGCCTCGCCGGCGTGAGCGGGAGGGGGATTCGGGACGTGCATAACGTATTTGTCTTACAGGTTACTACTTGGAAGCGATGAGAAACGGAACACCTACGGGGATCGACCGAACGAATCGGAGGCGCTTCCTCGCGACGCTCGGGGCGGGGTCGATAGCGATGGCGGCCGGCTGTACGGATCAGGTCTCCAACGGTGGAGGAGACGACGGCGGCGAGAACGACTCGAACGGAAACGGGACGGCACCGGAGGGGGAGGGAGACGGCGACGGGAACGGGGAGAGCGTCGTCCAACCCGCGATCACCCACGGCGAACTCGTCAGCGACTTCGATGGGGATCTCGACGAGTGGTTCGCGCTCGAGGGGGAGATGGTCGCCGACGAGGAGGAGTTCCTCACTGGTTCACGAACCGTCCGGATCGAGGGCGACGGTGCGAGTGCAGGCATCGCCCGGTCGTACCCCGACGGTCTGAACATGGAGGGTCAACACCTCTCGCTTGCGGTACGCGTCGCCACCCCGCGGCCCGCGCGGGTGACGGTTCGGATCCTCGCGCCGGGCCTGGCCGACCAGGTCTGGAGTACGCGGACGATCCTCTCGCCGTACGAGGGGTGGCTTCGGATGGACGTCGGCTACACCGGCCAGCGCGGCGAGCCGTTCCTCGACGACGTCCAGGAGATCCAGATCACTCTCGACGATCCGAATGCGGCCACTGGGGGCGAGGAGGAGACCGAAGAGGGGACCGAGACGGCGTTCGACGAGGGCGATGCCGAGGGTGGGAACGAAACCGGGGGGAACGAGACCGGAAACGGGAGCGAGGGGCTCACGCTCACGACCGAACCGCTCCTCCAGATGGAGAACGAGACCGGCGAGGAGGCGGAGGGAGACGGCATCCGGTTCTGGGTCGACGACCTCCGGATGACGCCGCAGGCGAGCCAGGGCTACGTGATGCTCGTCTTCGACGACAACGTCCGATCCCAGTACGAGAACGCCTTTCCCCTCTTTCAGGAACGCGACATGCAGGGGGTCGCAGCCGTGATCCCGCCGACGCTCAATCGCCCCCCGCGACTCACCATCGACCAGCTCCGCGAGATGCGCGACGCCGGCTGGGACGTCTCCGCCCAGTCCGAACGCAGCCAGGGACTCGCGGAGATGGAACCCGAGGAGGCGCGCGAGGCGCTCCAGTCCGATCAGGAGTACCTCGATAACCGCGGCTTCCCCGACGGCGCACGCTCGCACTTCGTGCCGTTCCACAACGTCAACCAGGAGGTCGTCGACATCGTTCGCGAGTACTACGAACTGAACTCCTACTTCGGCGGGACGCCGAACGCCGTCCCGTTCACCGATCCGATGCACCTCTCACGGGTCAACATGTTCGATCTCGACGCGTTCACGTCGATGATCGACGTGGCCGCCCAGCACAACCAGCTCGCGATCGGGCTGGCCCACGGCGTCGTCCCCGAGGACGAGATCGAGGACGACCCCCTCGCCGACATGACCGTCGAACAGCTCGAGGAGCTCCTCGACTACATCGAGCAGAGCGACGCCCAGCTCGTCACCGCCTCCGACCTGATCGACAACCAGGACGACCTCTGATCCCGGCCGGGGCCACGGACGCTCGGGGGACACCGATCACGTCGACGCATCTCGCGTCACCGGCACCGTCGCATCGCTATGCGGCCGACGCCAGCTCGCGGAACGTCTCCTCGGACGTTCGCGTTCCCTTCGCGATCAGCACGTCGCCCGCCCGGAGTCGGGTATCGGCGCCGGGAACGAGCACCCATCCCTCCTCGGGCCGTCTGACGGCCAGCACGTTGATGCTCACGTCCTCCTCCGGTACGCCCTCGACGAGCGACGTTCCGTCGAGAGCGCTTCCCTCGTTGACGGTGACCCGGGTGATGATCTCGTCGCTCTCCTGGACCGCGAGCTCGACGACGGGATGGACGTCGATCTCTCGGAGGACTCCCTCGCTGATCTCGAGGGCCGCATCGCTGATCTCCTCGGTGCTGAACCCGAGATGGAGCAGTCCGCGCAGCGCGATAGGATCGTCCGCGTCGGCAGCCGCCTGCAGCGTCCAGGCCTCGAACCGCGAGCGGAGCGCGTCGACCTCCACCTCGAGGTTGTGGACCTCCTCGGCCAGTTCCGCGTTGTCGAAGAGGATCGCGCCGTAGGAGAGGTCGACCGCGAGTTCGCTCAGGTTCCTCATCAGTACGATCGAGTCGACCGCGCGTTCGAGGAAAGCCGTTGCAGGGCGGTGCTGAAACCTCTGTACGTCCGTATCGTCGACGGTCACCGGGGTGTACGGCTCGTCGCTGAGCGTCTCGTAGACCTCCGCGATCCCGGCATCGGGACCGCGAAGCAGAACCACGTCGTCGATCCGGAGCTCGGTCGAGGGATCCGGGTTGAGGATCCAGTCGTCGCCACGACGGATGGCGATCACCCGAACCCCGGTCTCGGACTCGAGGTTGATCTCGCCGAGCGTGCGATCCGCGTACTCGGATCCCTCGACGACGCTCGTCCGGACGAGCGTCTCGACCGCCTCCGGGATCGCGGTGCGCATCGCCTCGGGGAGGCCGACCTCCTCGAGGACGACCTTCGCGATGTCGCCGGTCGCGTCGCTGATCTTCTCCGTGCCGCTGACGATTCCCAACACGGGTGCGAGCGCCTCGGCATCGCTGGGGTTGCGCGAGGCCATCAGCAGGCTCATTCGGGCTCGGAGCCGGAGGACGTCCATCTTCTCCTCGAGACGGAGCACTTCCTTGGCGATCGCCTCGCTGTTGAGCAGCACCGCGGAGAAGGAGAGGTCGATGAGGAGCTCTGCGGTGTCCTTCATCTCGATGAGCAGGTCCTTGACGCTCACCGGCTCGTACTCGACCGTGGCCGACGAGCGATCGCCGCTAAACGGGCCCATGGTGGAGAATCGATCGGCGGCGTGAAAACGCTTCCCTTGGCTCGCGTCGGGAGCCTCCGAGCGTTCCGTTCCTCCAGCGCGTCGCCGGCTACCCTCCTCGATCACTCGCTCGAATCGGCGCCCTGATCGCGTTCGGCGCGCTCTCTCAGATAGCGTCGTTCGTCGGCGAAGCTCCTCGAAGTCGAGTCGGCGGTCGACTCGACCGCCGCCAGGAGGTCGTCCTCGAACTCGGCGACGAGCTCGTGGGTCGGTTTGCCGTCCGCGGTGACCCCCGTGGGGAGGGCGTCCTCCACGGGACGATCGGCGATGTCGTCGTGCTCCTCGCGGAGGCGACCTTCCGCCTCGTCGAAGTGTTCTATCGCCCTGCCGGCCGCGTGGTGGAACTCCACGAGTGCGCCGTAAGCGCGGTGACACGATTCGAGTCCGCGTTCGATCTCCTCGACGGCCGATCGCTCGTCGTAGTTCATCTCGTCGAGCGCGGGGAGCATCGAGGGTAGCGGGTCGACGCGAACGGCCGGGGCCGTTCGCGCCCCCGTGAACTCAGTGGTCGTCCTCGCGCCACTTGTGCTCGCACTCGGTGCAGACGAAGAATCGCGTCTCGCTCTCGTCGGCCGACCGGATCTGCTGCATGTACCAGTAGGCCCGATCGTTGCCGCACTCGGGACACTGTGCGCTCGTCGTCGGCAGGCCGCTGTTCTCAGCACCCGACTCGATGACCTCGCTCTTCTCCTGGGCGTCGGTGACCGTATACGAGGCGCTGTCGCCCTTGGGCTGTTCGTGTCCGCAGCCGTTACAGACCCAGACGCCGCTATCGGCCATCATCATCGAGCCGCATTCGTCGCAGAACTCCATGCTCCGGCTACCCGACCCAGCCAATTAAGCGCCCCGTTCCGCTAGCCCTCCCCCTCGGACTGGTAGGGCTCGCCGACCGCCTCGCGGGGCAGGACGTTGTTGATCTCGCTTCGGAGGTCCTCCTGCGACGAGAAGGCGTCGCTACCGGTCTCGGAGACGAGTTCGCCGAGGTTCGCCTCGCCGTCGGCCAGAAGCAGCGTCACGTCCTCGAGCTCGATGGCGGCGTCGTCGCGCGGGATCGGGTAGGAGAGCTCGTCGAGCACCTCGTCGACGCGGCTGAGTTTGACTTCTCGTGTCACGTCCCCTCATACGTCCGCGGGGTTCTTATCCCTTCGCCGAACGGCAGCCTGATGGCTTCCGGTCCTCATAGCCCCGGTGTGGCTCTCTTCGGAACCGACCGACGCGTCCTCGCGCTCGCCATGGCCAGAATGGCCGACGGCGTCGGTAACTCCTTTCTCATCATCGTTCTGCCCCTCTACATCGCGAGCGGAGTCGTCGAGGGGCGGGCGTTCGGGCTGACCGAGTCGATGATCATCGGGATCGTCCTCTCGCTGGTGGGCTTCGTCAGCAGCGCCTTCCAGCCGTTCACCGGGCGGGTCTCGGACCGCACCGGGCGGCGAAAGCCCTACATCCTCCTAGGACTGGGCGGGCTGACGACCGCGAACCTGCTCTACCTGTTCGCGGGGTCGTACCTCTCGTTGATCGTCGTGCGCGCCCTGCAGGGGGTCTCGATCGCCTTTATCATCCCGACGTCGGTCGCGCTGGTCAACGAACTCGCCAACGCGGGGACCCGCGGCGGCAACATGGGCGTCTACAACACCTTTCGCCTGGTCGGCTTCGGAACGGGGCCGATCGCCGCCGGCGCGCTGGTCAGCGCCGGTCCCTACTCGCTTCTCGGGATCACGCTCGGCGGCTTCGAGGCGACCTTCTACGTCGCCGCCGGAGCCGCCGCGCTCGGGTTCGTGCTGGTCTCCTACCTCGTTCACGATCCCGCGGAGCTCTCGAGGGCCGGCGGCGACCTCTCGGTCGACGTGTTCGCCGAGGACGGTGGACTCGATCCGATCTTCACGCTCGGCGTCGCCTCGCTGTTCATGGCGATCGGGATCGCGCTGTTCGCCACCCTCCAGCCCGAGGTCAACGCCCGGCTCGATCAGGGTTCGAGCTGGTTCGGCGTCCAGTTCGCGGCGTTCATCATCGCACAGGTCTTCCTGCAGGTCCCCATCGGCCGGGGGAGCGACCGCTGGGGTCGAAAGCCGTTCATCCTCTGGGGGCTGGTCCTGCTGGCGCCCTCGACGTTCGTCCAGGGCGTGATCCTGAGCTCCGAGCTGATGCTGCTCGCGCGGTTCCTCCAGGGCGTCGCGGGCGCGATGGTGTTCGCCCCCGCGCTCGCGCTGGCGGGCGATCTCGCGACCGGCGGCGACTCCGGAACCAAACTGTCGGTGCTGACGATGGCGTTCGGCCTCGGCGTTGCGCTCGGCCCGCTCAGCGCGGGCTTCCTCGTCAGTTTGGGCTTTCTCGTCCCGTTCGCCTTCGGGGCGGCGCTCGCGATCTGTGGTCTCGTGCTCGTCTACACGCAGGTCGAGGAGACCGTCGGTCGCGAGGCGCCCGTGGCCCGCTCGGAGAGCGCGCCGCAGGACTGAGGTTACTCGAACTCGGGGTCGCGCTTCTCGACGAACGCCTCCATCCCCTCGCGCTGGTCGTGGGTACCGAACAGCCCGCTCCAGAGCCGACGCTCGAAGGCGAGTCCTTCCGATCGCGGCCCCTCGTGGACCTGGTTGAGCGCCTCCTTCGCCGCCGCGAGCGCGAATCGGGGCTTCGAGGCGAGCTCCTGGGCCATCTCCTCGACGACCGTATCGAGCTCCTCCTGGGGGACGACCTCGCCGACGAGGCCGACCTCCGCCGCCGCTTCGGCATCGAGTCGCTCGCCGAGGAAGATCATCCGTCGGGCGGCCTGATCGCCGATCAGCCGGGGCAGGCGCTGGGTGCCGCCCCAGCCGGGAACGATGCCGAGGTCGATCTCGGTCTGGCCGAGGACGGCGTTCTCGCTCGCGACCCGCAGGTCGGCCGCCAGCGCCAGCTCACAGCCGCCGCCGAACGCGTAGCCGTTGATCGCGGCGATCACGGGTGCGGTATGGGTCTCGAGACGGTCGCAGATGCGGTGGCCGAGTTCGGCGTACTCGAGTGCCTCCTCGGTCGAGAGGTCCTGCATGTAGCCGATGTCCGCGCCGGCGACGAACGCGTCGTCGCCGGCACCCGTGAGCACGACCGTGCGGGCGTCGTCGGTCTCGTCGAGGACGTTCTCGAGCGCGTGGAGCGTGTTGGTGTTGAGCGCGTTGAGGTTGTCGGGGCGATCGATCGTAATGGTGGCGACGCCGCCTCGTCGCTCGATCGTCACGTTCTCGGACATGGCGTGGACCACGAGTGCCGGCGTCCTAAACGTTCGCCCCCCGGATCGCCTCTCCCCGTTCGAGACGCGAGCCAGTCACGCGGCCGAGCATCGGGTCGCGGAACGGGGACGAGCGGGGATCGCCGGCCCGGAACCGGAGTCGCGGATCGACCGATCCTAGTGGAGTGTCCGAGGTCCCGACCGGATCGGTCTCCGTGTCGAGAGCGAATGAGTAAGGTGGCGGCCCTTCGTACGCCTGGCAAATGACCCTCTCGGAGGAGGCTAGAGCGCGCCTCGCGGACGTGGTCGAGCTGCAGCCGACGAAGAACTCGGAGCTGCAGGAACGCTGGGGGCTCGAGAGCGGGAGCGAGGTCCACGGCTATCTCGAGGAGGAGCTCTCGGAGTACTACTACCGCGACGAGAACAGCCTGATCCGCGCGACCCCCGAGGCCGCGGAGCTCGTCGACGTCGAGCCGGGTGTCGAGGGCGGCGACGGCGAGACGGTGATCCGCGTCTCGGGACTCGAGCGCCAGGCGTTCGAGGTGCTCGCCGGGCCCGAGGAGCGCTCACAGAGCGTCGTTTCGGTGCTTCACGACCTGCGCGAGGCGTACGACGTCGACCCCGCGGCCGAGGAGGTCCGCTCCGCGCTCCAGAGCCTCAAGCGAAAGGGCGTCGTCGAGGTCGAGTACCGGAGCGTTCCGACGTTTCGGCGGGCTGCCGCCCGCGACGACGTCCGGGTCGAGGCTCGCGAGGAAGACTAGGGACGCGTTCGCTCGCGCCGGCGGTCGAGCAGGCGTCGGATCCCCGCGCCGGGTCCGCCCTCGATCGGCGGGCCGCGGGTCCGCCAGGCGGGCGGTTCGGGTTCGAACTCGCCACACGATCCCGAGCACTCGGCGGCGCTCTGTTCGCGGTCCTTCGCGACACACCACGGGAGCAACGCTCCCGACGCGAACCGTCCCTCGAAGTGCCGGCAGTCGGGGCGCATGGTGTCGACGTACGACCGCCAGCCCCGCTCGTAGGCACGCTCCGCGATCGCGAGGCGCGTCTTCGCCTTCTCCTCGGGCGGGAGGTACTCGAAGCGCGCCGCCGAACGGTCGTGAGCGCCCGCGTCCGGCCGGTCGATGATCCGGGTCCCGGGGGAGGCGGGATCGAGCGTCCGGGGATGCCAGACGACGTCGGCGTCGCCGCCCTCGGGGTCGAACGCGAGGATCCCGGCCTCGACGGGTAGGTCCTCGAACAGGGCGGGTTCGACCCGCTCGCCCGTCCGCCGGGTGGCGACCCACACCTCGTCGGCCAGCGAGAGCGCGACGTCGCGTTCGATCTGGTCGGCCAGCGCGTTCGCGGCGCTGGCGTCCAGGTCGGGTTTGTTCTCGATGGCGACGATCCGCCCGACCCAATCGGGGTACTCCCACCGTCGACGGATCTCGATCCGATTGCCGCTCCGACGGACGTCGAGGATCCCTCGATCGTTCGCCTCGTGGATCGACTCGCGGACGTAGCGCCACGGGTAGCCGGGATCCGGCAGCGCGTCGCGATACCACGCCCAGTCGGCTGGCGCGTTTCGGACGACGAAGAGCAGGTCCGAATCGAGGCGCTCGCGCCCGAACTTTTCGCGTTCGGTCAGTCCCTCGGGGTCGACCTCGACGACGATCGTGTCCCAGCGCCGCTCGCGGGTGCCGAGCTGGCGGGAGACGAGGACGGCCGCCTCGTCTACGGGCTCCCAGGCCCGTTCGACCCACCGGCAGACCCGGAGCTCGAATCCGAACTCGTGGTCGGTCCGCTCGCGCGCCATACGCGACGGTCCGTTCGCGATCGGCCTAAGTCGTTCGGAGGTCCGCTGCGCTCGCGGGGGCGGCGGTTACCCGTCACGATCGAGGTCCGGACCGTCGCGGTCGACGTCGGCGCCGTCGGCGTCCGCGTCCCGGCCGTCGGAGTCGGAGTCCGAGTCGGTCCCGTCGGCGTCCCGATCGGGGCCGTCGTGATCCAGGTCGGGGCCGTCGTAATCGAGATCCCGACCGTCGGCGTCGCCGTCCGAACCGTCACTATCGGCATCGGAGCCGTCACGATCGACGTCCGTCCCGTCGGCGTCGGTATCGGGGCCATCGTGGTCCGCGTCGCCGTCCGTATCAGTGCCACCGGAGCCGGCGCCGGAGTCCGGGCCGCCGTCGACGAGGGTCGTTCGATCGTCTCGGGTCCGGACGGGTCCGTCGGTCGGCTCGACGTCGGCGGACCGGTCGGACCCGGCGTCGCTCCCGATGGCGTAGAGCACCACCGGCGGCAGGAGGTAGGAGGCGATCGCCAGCCACGCGAACGAGGGGTCGATGAAGATCAACAGGCCGAACGCCGTCAGCGCCGCCGTGGCCGCCGCGTGGATCGCGGTGTTCGTGTACCGCCGGTAGTACGTCCAGAAGCCGCGGGCTCGGTTCGTGATCGCCGCGAGAGTCGTTCCGGAATCGGTGCGGGCGGTCATCGGATCGACCGCCGAGGAGACGTCATACCAGTCGGTACGACGTCCGGACGTTTCAGTCCTCGTCCCGCGATCGAAGGTCGCTTCGGATCCAGGGACCGGTTCCGATGAGCCCGACGGACCGGCTCAGTAGCCGTTCTCGTCGAGGAACTCCTCGGCGTCTTCGAGGATCTCCCGGGGACCGTCCTGCGTGATGGTGTTGATCGCCTGCTCGTAGTCGCGCCACTGGAGGTCGCGATGCTCGGTCGAGAGCTCGGCGCTCGCCTCGAACGACTCGGCGATGAACAGGTGAACGGTCTTGTGGATCGTCTGGCCGTCGGCCTGGAAGACGTAGTTGTACTCGTCCCGGAAGCCGTCGATCAGACGGAAGTCCTCGATGCCGGCCTCCTCCTTCACCTCGCGAATCGCGGTCTGCTGGAGTTCCTCTCCGTCCTCGACGCCGCCCTTGGGGAACTCCCAGTCCCCCGGGCGACTCTTGAGGAGGAGATACTCGCGCCGACCACGCGTATCCCGAAAGAGGATCGCGCCGGCGCTTGTCGCCTCGACAGTCATACGTTCGCTAGCCCACCGGTCGTTAAGAGAATATCGGAGTTCGGAGCCGTCGGGTGGGTGAACCGACGGGGGCGAGAACGGGCAACAACACATAACACATCAGGTAACGAGACATGAACGTGAACCTGACACCGAAGGAGATCTATCACGGAATACGACAGCTACGGACGCTGGCCGAGGAGGAACGACGCTCCTGGGAGTACACCTCGCTCTCGCCCACGGAGCGGATCGACTACTGGCGACGAGGGTTCCTGAGCCATGCAGCGGTGCTCTACGACTTCGATCGCTACGACTCGCGGGACTACCTCACCGACTACGAGCGCTTCGTGAAGACGCAGGGGATCAACGGTCGGTTCGGCTACGCGCTCGACAACAAGCTCATGCTCTACGGCGTCCTGAGCCGCTTCTCCGATCGCTTACCCGAGCTTCACGGGATCATCACCGACGGCACGTTCCGCTCGATCTCCTCGGAGGGAGACCGCGGACCGACCCGACCCGCCATCGAGTGGGTCGAGGACCTCGACGCGGGCGAAACGGTCGTGATGAAGTGGGTGATCGGCGGCGGCGGCCACAACGTCCTGCTGTGTACCCGAACTGACGAGGGCTACCGGCTCGACGGCGAGCCCGTCTCTCGGGCCGACCTGCGCGAGCGCCTCGCTGACCTCGAGGACTACGTCGTCACCGACTTCACCCGACAGGCCGAGTACGCCGAGTCGATCTACCCCGAGGCGACCAACACCGTCCGGGCGGTGACGATGTGGGACACAGAGCGGGACGAACCGTTCCTCGCGCGGGCGATCCACCGGATCGGAACGGACGAGACGAAGCCGATGGACAACTGGTCGCAGGGCGGGCTCAGCGCGCTCGTCGACGAGCAGGGGCGAATCGGCGAGGCCGTGATCTACCCGTTCGACGGCGAACTCACGTGGCGCGAGACCCATCCCGACACCGGGGCGAGAATCGAGGGGGTCGAGATCCCCGGCTGGGGGCGGGTGCTCGAGGGGCTGCTCGAGGTGGCGGACTCGGTCCCGTACCTGCCCTATGCCGGGTGGGATCTAGTGGTGACGAACGAGGGCGAGTTCGAGATCATCGAGGCGAACAACTACCCCGGCGTGAAGTCGCTGCAGGTTCACGGGCCACTGTGTGTCGACGAGCGGGTCGAGCGCTTCTACCGCGAGCACGACGTGCGGTAAGTCGGACGACTTTTGATTCCGGCGCGCGACGGTACGGACAGCCATGACCTTCGTCACGAAACTCACGCTCCAGAGCGGGGATCGAGCGGTGCTCGACGACGTCGTCTCGTCGATCTCGACGTTCGTCGAGCGAAAGGGCGCGGAGCTGAAGGGGCCGCACCCGAAGCCGCCGCGGACACTCGGCGTCCCGCAGTACAAACGGACGACCGGCGAGGGCGACGGCTTCTCGTCGTGGCGCTACACCGTCTACACCCGGACGCTCGAGATCGTCGGCCACGACGACGTCGCCCGCCAGGTGGCCCAGCGGTCGCTCCCCGATGGCGTTCACATCGAGGTCGAACTCGAACAGATCCGGCCGATGGGGTCGGCCTGACGACGCAACCTAAGTGGCCCCCGCTCCTCCGGACGGGTATGAGCACGACCGGCGACCACCTGATCGAGCTGCGACGCGACCTCCATCGCCACCCCGAGCCCGCGTGGCGCGAGTTCTACACCACCTGCCGCATCGTCGAGGAGCTCGAGCGCATCGGCGTCACCGACATCTACGTCGGCCGCGAGGCGATCGATCCCGACGAACGGATGGCCGTCCCCGACTCCAGTGAGCTGGTCGAGTGGTTCGCCCGGGCGCGTGAGGCGGGCGCAAAGGAGGACGTCCTCGACCGACTCGACGGCGGCTACACCGGCTGCGTCGCCGTCCTCCGGCAGGGTGAGGGGCCGACCGTCGGGCTGCGGGTCGACATCGACGGCCTGCTGCGAGAGGAGTCCAGGGCCGACGAGCACGCCCCCGTCGCCGAGGGCTTTCGCTCCGAACACGAGGGGGCGATGCACGCCTGCGGCCACGACGGCCACGCGACGATCGGTCTGGGCGTACTCGAGGCGATCAAGGAGAGCGATTTCGAGGGAACCCTCAAGGTGTTCTTCCAGCCCGGCGAGGAGATGATCGCCGGCGGGAGGGCGATAGCCAAGAGCAGCCACCTCGCGGACGTCGACTACCTGCTCGCGCTGCATCTCGGGCTCGACCACCCCACCGGCGAGGTGGTCGCGGGCATCGACGGTTTTCTGGCAGTTGCGCACCTCCACGTCGAGTTCAGCGGCGAGCCAGCCCACGCCGGCGCCGCCCCGAACGAGGGCGAGAACGCCGTCCAGGCGATGGCCACGGCCGTAGGGAACCTCTACGCGATCCCCCGTCACCAGGACGGCGCGACCCGCGTCAACGCCGGGCAGGTCGGCGGCGGCACCGCCTCGAACATCGTTCCCGAGTCCGCCTACATCGAGGCGGAGGTCCGCGGCGAGACCACCGAACTCATGGAGTACATGCGAGAACGCGCCGAGCGCGTGCTCCACGGCGCGGCGGAGATGCACGGCTGCGAGGTCGAGATCGAGACGAGGGGGCGGGCTCCCAGCGCGCGCAGCGACGCACAGCTCGCGGAGATCGTCTCCGCGGTGGCGGGCGGCGTCGAGGGCGTCGATAGCGTCCTCGACCGAGACACGCTCGGCGGTAGCGAGGACGCGACCTACCTGATGAGAGAGGTCCAGAGGAACGGCGGCTACGCCGCCTACGTCGGCATCGGCACCGACCACCCCGGCGGCCACCACACCGCGACGTTCGACGTCGACGAGCGGAGCATCCCCATCGGCATCGACGTGATCAGCGGGGCGATCCGCGAGATCGCGGCGACTCGACCCGAGTAGCCGTCGAGATTTCACCGAATCCCGCCCGTTTCGCTCCCTTCTCGAATCACGAGACGGATGGGTGTACGGCCGATATAGCTTCCCGAACAGAGACGAAGACGCGTCGGATAGGTGTCCATCGCGAAGCGTGATCACGGGGGCACCCTCGTTCGGCGTTTTTGCCGTCATCGTCCTTCTGACGTCCTCCAGTACGGATCTCTGGCGGGTTCCGCACAGTATATACTGCTCACTCACGTTCGAGGGGATATGCAGCCGGACGACGTTCGCCGGGACTGGGCCGAGCGTTCAGGGAAGTTCTCGCCGGCGTACTACGCCCGGATCGGGCCCAACGAAGTGAGCGAGACGCTCGCTAACGTGCTTGAACACTACGTCGACGACGCAGCGGCGATCCTCGAGGTGGGCTGTGGCTCCGGGCGCCATCTCGCGTACCTCCGCGAACGGGGCTTCGGGAACCTCACCGGGATCGACATCAACGACGAGTCGTTCGACGTGATGGTCGAGCAGTACCCGGGGCTTGCCGATTCGGGGACGTTCCACGCTGACGCCGTCGAGGAGCTCGTCTCGGAGTTCGATGACGGCGCGTTCGACGTCGTCTACTCGGTGGAGACCCTCCAACACATCCACCCGGACGACGAGTGGGTGTTCGACGAACTCGCACGCGTCACCGGTGACCTGCTCGTGACCGCCGAGAACGAGGGGAACAGTCCCGAACGTGGCCGGGGGGACGCCGCCGTCAGCTACGTTGACGGCGAGTTCCCGCTGTACCACCGCCACTGGAAGCGGGTGTTCGCCGACAGGGGGTTGGTCCAACTAATCCGCGAGCCCACTTCCCGGGATACGATACGAGTGTTCCGGGCCCCCTGACCGCCCCCGATAGGGACCACGACGGGACCCGCGACCTTTTTCGACGACGTCGGTCCCGTAGCTACCAGTCGTCAGTCACCGGGTTGCGCGGCTCCTCGCCGGCGAGCACCCGTGCGACGTCGCCCGCGACCTCGCGAGCGAGGTCCTCGCGGGCGGACTCGGAGTACCAGCCCGCGTGCGGGCTGAACAGCACGTCATCACGCTCGAGCAGCGGCGACTCCTCCGGCGGCTCCTCGCACAATACGTCGAGGCCCGCTGCCTCGATCTCTCCGGCCTCGAGCGCATTCGCGAGGTCGGCCTCGTCGATCACGCCGCCGCGGGCGGTGTTCGCGAGGATCGCGTGATCCGGCATCCGCTCGAACGCCTCCCGGTCGAACGTCCCCTCGGTGTCGTCGGTGAGCGGGAGGTGAACCGAGAGGAGGTCGGAGCGTTCGAGCAGCGCGTCGAACTCGACCGACTCGGCGTTGTAGGTCGCTATCTCGCCGTCCGGGATGTAGGGGTCGTGGACGAGCAGTTCGCAGCCGAAGCCCTGGACCATGGTCGCGAGCCGGCGCGGGATCCGTCCGAAGCCGGCGAGTCCCAGCGTCGCCTCCCGAAGCCGGACGGCCGGTTCGCCGGCGCGCCAGTCCCAGCCGCCCTTGCGGACCTCGCGGTCGTAGCTCGGGAGGCTCCGCAGGCAGGCGAGCAACAGCGAGAGCGCGTGGGTCGCGACCTCGTCGAGACAGTACGTCGGCGCGTTGACGACCGTGACGCCGGCCTCCTTCGCGGCGTCGATCGCGACGTTGTCGACGCCGATCCCCGCGCGGCCGACGACCTGCAGCCCGTCGTTCTCCTCGAGGACCGCGGCCGTGACGGGCGTCCGCGTATCGACGATCAACGCCGTCGCGTCGGTCGCGGCCTCGCGGACCTCCTCCTCGGTTCGAAGCTCGCTGGCGACGACCTCCGCGTCGACCCGCGAGAGCACTTCGCGGTGGATCTCCAGGTCCGACTCCTCCGCCTTCGCGTCGCTGACGACGATCCGGTGTGTCACGTCCGTCCGGTCTCGGGCGGGACGGTTAGCCCTTCGCCCGAACGATTCCTTTCTTACTCCGCCGCTCCATCGATCGAGAGGATGTTTCCCGAGCGCCTCGAGACCGAGCGGCTCTCGCTCGTTCGCTTCGGCCACGACACAGTCGACCTCCAGAAGCTGTATCGCGTCCTCTCGGCCGACGAGACGGAGCGGGTCGCACAGTTCATGCCGTGGGACCGTCACGCGACGATCGAGGAGACCTACGAATTCGTCGAACGGATCGAGCGGCGCTGGAACGACCACGACCGGGCCACCTACGCGATCCGGCCCCGCGAGGGCGAGCCGCGCGCCGGCGAGTTCGCGGGCAACGCCATCCTCGACCTCGACTGGCGGCGCCGAACCGCCAGGCCGGGCGCCTGGCTTCGAAAGCCCTTCTGGGGTCGGGGGTACGCGGGCGAACAGACGGCGGCGCTGTTGGAGCTCGCGTTCGACGGGCTGGACCTCGAGCTCGTCGCGTTCACCCACAACGTCGACAACGAGAACGCACGGCGGTCGATCGAACGGATCATCGAGCGCTTCGGCGGACAGCGCGACGGCGTGTTGAGAAACTGGACGCCGTATCGCGGCGAGGTCGCCGACGTCTACCGCTATACGATCACCGAAACGCAGTACCGCGAGGCGGTCGGTCGGAAGTAGTCGAACTTAGTCGGCCGCGACGGGCTGGGCTTCGACCTCGTCGAGCTGTTCGAACAGCCCGGAGAGCCACGCGGGCAGGTCGGCGGGGTAGCGCGCGGTGATCAGGTTGTCGTCGACGACGCACTCCTCGTCGACGAACGTCGCGCCGGCGTTCTTCATGTCGACCTGGATCGCCCAGAAACCGGTGGCCTCGCGACCCTCCAGGACGTCGGCACTGATCAGGAGCTGGGCGCCGTGACAGACCGACGCGATGGGCTTTCCGCTGTCGTCGAACTCCTGGACCAGCGTGATCGCCTCCTCGGCCTCGAGCCGGAGGTCCTCGGGGGCGTTGCCGCCCGGCACGACCAGCAGGTCGTACTCGTCCTCGCTGGCCTCGCTGATGGCGAGGTCGGCGTCCATCTCCTCGCCGATCTTGCCCGTCACGCTCTCGCCGTCGGGCGTGGCGAGTGCGACGTCGATACCCGCCTCCTGCAGCCGGTAGTAGGGATAGGTGAGTTCGCTGTCCTCGAACCCGTCGGTGGTGACGATGAGTGCCTTCATAGCGATCGTTCGTAGGGACTCCAGGCCCGTAAACGTCCACCGCAGCAGTCGCGGGGCGTTTATACGGCCCTCGAGGCACGCCACCGGGTCGCGCGTTCGCACGCCTCAGTATCACCGTCGATCATTTTCGAACAGACGTATATGCCCTGAGGACATAACGCTCGTGATGGCTGAACTCGGATTCGCGACGAGATCCTACGAGGAGATCCCGGAGGAGCGACGGCCCTCGATGGGACAGGCGCTGGTGCCGATCGTGGGGATGATCGCGTTCCTGACCGTCGGCGCGGTTGTGCTCGGGCTGGATCCGCACATGCCGCTGCTGTGGGGCTGCGTACTGACCGGACTGGTTGGGCGCTACTGGCTCGGGATCACCTGGGACGAACTGTTCGACGGCGTCGCCGACAGCCTGCGGATGGGGATGCAGGCGCTTCTGATCCTGTTCGTGATCTACATGCTGATCCCCGCCTGGATCGGTGCCGGAACGATTCCGGGGCTGATCTACTACGGGCTGGGGCTGCTCTCGCCCGTGGTCTTCCTGCCCGCGACGGCGCTGATCGCCACGGTCTCGGCGTTCGCGATCGGCTCGTCGTGGACCACCGCCGCCACGCTGGGCGTCGCCCTGATGGGGATCGGCGGGGGGCTCGGCGTCCCCGCGCCGATGACCGCCGGTGCAGTGCTGACGGGCGCGTACACCGGTGACAAGATCACGCCGCTGTCGGACACAACGAATCTCGCCGCCGCAGTGACGAACACCGACCTGATGGAGCACGTCAACACCATGCGGGTCGGGACCGGCCTCGCGCTGGCCATCGCGCTGGTCGCCTACGCCTATCTCGGCCTACAGATCACCGGTGAGATCCCTGTAGAGCGGATCGAGACCATCCAGTCCGCGCTGCTCGCGAACTACGAGATCAACCCCCTCGTGTTCCTCCCGCTGGCGGTCACCTTCGGGCTCGCGCTCGCCGGCTACCCCGCCCTGCCGACGCTGGTCGGCGGGGTGTTCGCGGGCGTGGCGACGATGCTCGCTGTCCAGGGCGTCGGCTTCACGAGCGCCTGGGAGATCGCCCAGGCCGGCACCTCGCCCGCCACCGGCACGGACCTGGTCGACGAACTGCTCGCGAGCGACGGCCTCGAGGGCTCGGCGTGGACGGTCTCGATCGTCGTCGTCGCGCTCTCGCTGGGCGGCCTGCTCGAACGGACGGGGACGCTCGCCGCACTCGCCCACGGACTGGAACGGTTCATCCACAGCGTCGCGGGGTTGACCGTGGCCACCGGCGTGTCTGCCTTCGCGATGAACGGGCTCGCGGGTCAGCAGTACATGAGTATCGTCATCCCGTCGATGACCTTCCAGGGCGTCTACGAGGAGTTCGGCCTCGAGAGCCGGAACCTCTCACGGGCCGTGGAGGCCGCCGGCACTACGACCAGCGTGCTGATCCCGTGGAACGCGGGCGGGGCGTTCATGACCGCCACGCTCGGCGTGTCGCCGCTGGCGTACGCCCCCTACTACTTCCTCGGCTTCCTCTCGCCGGCGATCCTCTTCGTCATGGGACTGACGGGCTGGGGGATCAGCTACGTCGACGGAATCGAAGCCGACGCCGGGATCGGCGCCGAGCCGACCGTGGGCGACGACTGATCGACGCCCACCCCTGCAAGCCGTCGACTGAACCGTCCGGCGTCCGTGGGTGTTTCCATGCCCGCGGAGTACGAGGTCGTCGTCGTCGGCGGCGGTCCCGGCGGCCTGACGACCGCCCTCTACACGACCCGGCTCGGCCACGAGACGGCGCTCATCAACCGCGAGGGCGGCCGGTACACGACGGTCGAACACGTCCACAACGTGATCGGGATCTCCGAGGAGACGACCGGCCGGGAGATCACTGCGCTCGCGCTCGACCAGCTCGAGGAGTACGGCGCCGACTGCCACGCCGACACCGTCCAGAACGTTGCCCGTACCCGTGACGGAGGGCAGTTCCGCGTCGAGGCACACGATCGGACCGTGCTCGCCGAGCGAGTAGTGCTCGCGACCGGATTCAAGGACGCACCGCCGTCGTTCCCGGAGCTGACGCGGTACACCGGCCACGGGCTCCACTACTGTCTGCACTGTGACGCCTACTCGCTGATCGACGAGCCCGTCTACGTGTTCGGTCACACCGAGAGCGCCGCGGAGATGGCGATGATGATGCTCAACTTCACCGCCGACGTCGAGCTGTTGCTCCACGGCGCGGAGCCCGAGTGGGACGAGGGAACCGACGATCAGCTTCGTGCTCACCCGGTCGGGGTTCGCGAGGAGGAGGCCGTCACCGTCCATCCCCGGGACAGCGAGGCCGGCCGCCCCGAGATCGGAGCGATCGAGTTCGCCGACGGAACGATCCGGGAGTACGTCGGCGGTTTCGCGAAGTACGGCACCTCGTACAACAACCGGCTCGCGAAGGGGCTCGGCTGCGAGCTCGACGACGAGGGTGCCGTCCAGGTCGACGACGAGGGCCGCACCTCGGTCGAGGGGGTGTACGCCGTCGGCGACCTCACCCACGGCCAGAACCAGACCCCGATCGCGATGGGCGACGGCGCGAGAGCCGGCCTCGCGCTACATCACGAGCTACGGACCTTCCCGGTCCCGAGCGAGGAGATCGAAGCCGGGGAGACCCCGAGCGAGTTCGACGTACCGGCCGTCTCCGAGGCGATTCGCGAGAAGGCACACGACGTTCAGAAGCGGGACGACCACGCGGGGATGACCTCCTCGAACCCGAACGAGAGGTAGACCTCGAGAGCGGTCCGGCTCGACCGATACGCGCGCCGTCACGAGAATCGGTTCGATCACGAGCGAGTCCGACCATCGGACGAGGAGACCGGACCATATCGCCGGGAGACGGTCGATACCCTCCGAGACCCATCGACACGGGGAGTCCTCACGGATCGGGAAGAAAGCGGTGCGAAAACTGGAGGCGAAGATCCGCTAGCGCGAGATCTCGAACTCGTCTGCGTTCTCCTCGAGCGGGACGACCGCCGCGATGTCGGTCGGGCGGGCGGACGGCGGCGCGAACTGGTTCTCGGTGTTCTCGGCCGCGCCGTTGTACGCGGGATCCTCGTCGCTCTCGTCGAAGAAGTCCCACTCCTGGTTCTCGTTGCTGTCGATGTGGGCGAGCGAGACCAGTACGGTGGGCTCCTCCAGTCGGTCCAGTTCGGAGACGGCATCGAGCTCCTCGTCCTGGAACAGCGGAACCTCGACGTTCTCGTGGAGGCCCGGTTCGAGCCACTCCGAATAGCCGATGATCGTCGCGGCCGCGTTCTGTGGTTCCCCGTTCTCCGGGTTGATGAAGCCGACGTCCGCGACGCCCTCCTCCGGACGGGCGATGTGGATCGACGCGAACCCGCCCTCCTCCGTCGTGATGTTTATCTCGTCGATGACGGTGTACGTTCCGTCGGTGACCTGATCCGAGAAACGACTGTACGCTTCGCTAGTGACGGCCGACTCGTCGCGTCCGTCCTTTCGGTCGCCCGTATGAGCATCGTCGTGATCGTCGTGATGGTCGTGATCGTCGTCACAGCCCGCGCTCGCGGCGTGCCCGGTCATCGCGAGCGACGCGCCGACGCCACCGATCGCCTGTAACATGCGCCGGCGGGACGGCAGGAGGCCGCCCGCGCCGCGCGAGGAGGTCTCAGGTGTCTTTCGCTTCGATTCGTGCTCGGTCGTCGATGGATCGTGGTTCTCGTTGGTCATGGGTTGTTCCGACGGAGACGTCTCTCCGGTACGGCCCTGCTCGGTACGTACGGACGCCGATCCCCGTCGGCGTTCCCCGAAACACACGTCAACCACTTATAATTAGTCAACTATCAGGAAATACTTGTATCGCTACGGACCGATCGAGCGCCGATGACGATCGTCGGTCATGTGGAACCGCGTCGATCGTGCTGAGCGCGACGGACCGGCGTTCGACGGCTCGATCGGACCGTCACCGAGTCGTGGGACGGGGGACGTCCGCCGGCCCCTGCCGTTCGACCAGCAGGTCGTCCCGGTTCACGTCGGATTGGGTGACGGTGACGTCGATCACCCACTCCGCCCACTCGGAGGGCAGCGTGGATCTCGCGCTGTCGTATCGGTGTCTTCCACGCGTCGCTGTCCGCCAGGGGAACAGCGCGCTTCGCTCGAAGAACGCCCGAACGCCACGCGTTCGGTTGCCGTTGACGAGGGCCGTCTCGTAGACGTCGTTGTACCACTGCCACAGCCGGTCGGCGTCCTCGGGCGACAGCCCGGTCGTCCCGCTCCGCCACGCATCCAGCTCCTCGTCGGACACCGCGGGACGGGGGACGTCCGTCGAACGACGGTCCCCGGAGTCGTTACTCGCGTCGACGCACCGGTAGGTGATACGGCCGGTCTCGTCGATCTGCCGTTCGATGTCGGTATCGGCGGCGTCGGTAGGCCGGTTCCAGTCGTGGATGCGCTCACGAAGTCGATCGCCGCGAGCTGTGCTCTCTGGGTCGGTCATGATCGTGTGTGCTCAGTCCGTCGTCTCGTCGAGGCGCCCGCCGACGACCATCGCGCTCCCGAGCACTACCCAGTCCTTGATGATGTACACCCCCTCGAACGACGGGGCGTACGGGAAGTGGGTGAACGTCTCGTGTGGGAACAGCGCCAGCGGCAGCATCATCACGCTCGCGTGTATCATCAGCAGCGCGACCGCGAGCCGCACCGTTCGCCGCCACAGCAGCGCCAGCCCGATCGCGACCTCCCAGCCGCCCAGCCCGATGAGGAAGAGGTCGGACGGGACGGATCCGAACGCCGTGGCGACCAGCCCCGCCGTCTCGCTGACGCCCGCCGCGGTCAACAGCCCGAACCAGACGAAGACGATCACCATCGAGTACCGGAGGAAGGCGAGGCTGTGGTCCTGGACGAACGAGAGGAACCACTGCTCGACCTCGCGTGCCGACGCGAGCGAGGACTCGAGCCGCCGTGGACGCGCACGGCTCATCGCTCCTCCTCTAGGTCGACTATGCTCAGCACGACGAGTCCGCCGCTCAGGAGCACCCAGTTCTTGATGATGTAGGCGCCCACCTCGGAGGGGACGAACGGCCAGTCGACGAACGTCATCCAGGGCGTGGTGAACAGGGGGATCATCGTCCCGAGCATCTGGAACACCATCAGGTAGACCGCGTAGCGGACCGTGCGGTCGAACAGCAGTCCGACGCCGACGAGCGCCTCCCACCAGCCCAGGATGGGGAAGAAGAGGTCGAACGGGAGGAAGAAGACGCCGTGGTAGACGACGGGGTTCGCCGGGCTGATGCCGAGCGGCTTGACGATCCCGAACCAGAAGAACACGGCCGCGAGGGCGTATCTGAGGACCGGGACGCCGTGGCGCGAGAGCCACGATTCGAACGCGCTATCCAGCCGTGTGAGGTCGTCGCGTATACCGGTGGCGGCCCCCTGTAACGGGCCCGTAGAGCCACCGTCAGTCGGATCTGCGCTCATGGTCGAGTGGACAGACGGCGAGACAGGTATAAACTCCAGCGCTGCGTTGAGCGGCTACAAACCACCTAGACGAGGGGACCTCTTCTCCCCCTAACCGCACGCATCCGTCGCCTTCCGACTGGTAGGAATGTACACACGTGATCTCGTTCACAGGATCGACACACCGACTTCGGCGGCGATACGGGACCGAGCGCGTTCGGTCCACGTTCGGCGAGGCGACGGAGCGGACGGACGAACCTCGACGGCGTGGCGAGGGCTCAGTACTTCGCCTCGGCGCCGGTCGTCTCGTAGATCCGCTCCATGATCTCGTCACGCTCGCGCTGCCAGGGTTCGAGGCTCGCGGGACGGTCGGGGTAGCCCTCGTAGTGTTCGAGCAGTTCGTCGGCGAGCCGCTTCGTCTTGTAGAAGTCCAGGATCGTCCCCCAGTAGCCGAAGGTCTTCACCGCGGCCTGGAGCTTGAGCTTCCAGCCGATCTCCGTGCTGCCGGAGTAGAGCGCCTCGGCGAGGTTCTCGCCGGGGAGCGAGACCAGCAGGTTGGTGAGTTCGTCGACGTCGACCGCCGTCGCCATCACGTTGTAGACGTCGAGGGCGGCGTAGCGAGCGCCGAAGTGGTCCATCACGCGCTCGTTGTAGTGCCAGAGGGCGTCCTCGTCCGTACTGCCGGTCTCGATCGCGCGGATTGTCTGCTCGCCGGCGTACTCGCCGGCGTAGGCCGCGCCGGCGATCCCGCCGCCGGTCGTGGGGTTGATGTGGCCCGCCGCGTCGCCGGCGGCGATCAACCCCGGGGCGACCCCCGAGTCGTACGGCCGGCGGGTGGGCAACGCCGCACCGAGCTTGTCCGCCACGGTCGCGTTCTCGAACTCGGGACGGTTCCGGAGGTCGCGTTTGAGGTCGTCGACGAGCTTCATCGGCTCCTCGCTCATCTGGAAGCCCACGCCGGCGTTGATCTCCGTGCCCGTTCGGGGGAAGTACCAGAGGTAGCCCGCGGCGCGCTTGGTCGGCTTGAAGACCAGCGCGTCCTTCCACTCGACCTCCTCCTCGACGTGGACGATCTCCCGATACGCGGAACAGAACTGCGAGTAGCTGACGTTGGTGTCGAACGTCGCCTCCTCGAGGTCCGCCTTGTCCTGAAGGAGCGAGAGCGCGCCCGCCGCGTCGATCGTCACCGCCGCCTCGACGGTGATCGGGTCGCCCTTGCGCCGCCCCCGGACGCCGGTGACCCGTCCCTCCTCCTGAAGCACGTCCTGGACGACGGTGTCGTAGCTGAACTCCGCGCCGGCCTCCTCGGCCCCCTCGATGATCGCCTGGCCGTACTCCCAGCGGTCGATCACCGCGAGCTCTCCCGGGACGGGGATCTCGAGGACGGTGTCGTGCTGGGGGAGTTCGAACCGGCCGTGGTCCACCTCGGTGTTCGTCATCGAGGCGTCGAGCTTCGAGCGGGGGATCGACTCGGGAAACTGGTCCGCGCCCTTCAGCGCGTCCCCGCAAGCGATGTGGCCCGCCTCAGTCTCGTCCTTCCGTTCGAGCACGAGCACCTCGTACCCCGCGCTCGCGATCGTCGCGGCGGCGTAACAGCCCGCCGTCCCGGCTCCAACGACGGCGACGTCGACTTCGCGTGTGGTCATGTTCGTTCGTGTCGGGCGTACGGCCAAAACGCTTTAGGTCGAATCCGGTCGTCTCGTCCCCGACACGACGGGAGATAAAAGGTTTTGCGTCGATTCCCCGTAGGCCATGCCATGGCCACCTACACCGTCGAGTTCGTCGGCACGGGCGAGACCATCGAGGTCTCCGAGAAACGGACCGTCCTTTCGCGGTGCATCGAGGAGGGAATCGCCCAGGAGTACTCCTGTCGCGTGGGGATGTGTCTCGCCTGCTCGGCCGAGATCCTCGAGGGCGAGGTGACCCAACCCGCCGCGCGAGGACTGACCGACGAGGAGTCGGAGCGGTTCGCGCTCACCTGCATGGCCCGGCCACAGTCGGATCTCAAACTCGATCGTGGCAAATACCCGCCGAGCATCACGGTCGACGAGAACGCGACCCACACCGTCAGCAGGAGCGCCGGCGACGACTGATCGGCCCGATCGTCGACGGGGACGTCGGGACGACCGATCCGTTCCATCCCGGCCTTGTGTCCACTCGGACGGATCACACCGTCCGACCGCAGGACGTTCTCAGCGACGGTCCAGCGGGTCGTGTATCGGTGACACACAGCCGACGTAGCCATAACCGTACGTCCTGCCGTAGTTGACGGTATGAGCGATCGTATCCCGAATCGCCGGCTCGACCGCCGTCGATTCCTCGCCGGGGTCGGCATCGCGGCACTTGCCGGCTGTACCGGCAGCGGCGGAACGAGGGACGAGCCACGTGACGCCGACGGGGACGGGGCCGCGAACGGAGATCCCTCCGACACGGACGAGGAGTTGCCGGGCACCGAGGGCGAGCCGCCCACCCGCGAGCCGAAGGTCGAACTCGCGGACGAGCTGGCGGCCTTCGAGCGAAACGCACGCTCCAGCGGCGTCGACCAGGACGGGATCCCCGCGATCGACGATCCCGCGATCGATGACGCCGAAGGCGGGGACGGCCTGATGGAGCCAGGTGACGTCGTCTTCGGCGTCGAACTCGACGGGAAGGCCCGCGCCTACCCACAGCACGTCCTCGTTTGGCACGAGATCGTCAACGACGAGCTGGGCGGGACGCCGATCTCGGTGACCTACTGTCCGCTGACCGGTACGGCGATCGGATACGAGCGCGGATCGACCACGTTCGGCGTCTCCGGCGACCTCGTCAACAGCAACCTGATCATGTACGACCGCGGGACGGAGAGCCGGTGGCCGCAGGTGCTCAGGACCGCGATCGACGGCCCGCTCGAAGGGAGAGCGCTCCGGGAGTTTCCGATCACGTGGACCACCTGGGGTCGCTGGAGGGAGGCCCATCCGGGGACGACGGCGGTGACCGAGCGGACCGGCTACGCCCGTGACTACGGCAACGACCCCTACGGCTCGTACGGTCCCCGATCGGGCTACTACGCCGACGGCGACTCGATGTTCGGCGTGATGAACGAGGACGATCGCCTCGATCCGAAGGAGGTCGTGATCGGGATGCGGGGGGCTGACGGCCCGATCGCGTTCGGAAAGGAACGCCTCCGCAGCGAGGGGTTGATCGAGGGCGACGTCGGTGGGACGCCGTACCTGATCGCCCACGATCCGACCCTGGATACGGGCTACGTCTACCGGAACCCCGACGACGGGGACGTCTCGATCGACGGGGAGGGGAGCTACGCCGTCGGCGACGAACGGTACGATCCGGACGGATTCCCGCTCGAGCGGGTGAACGCCTTCGACGCGATGTGGTTCGCGTGGGCGGGCTTCTACCCCGATAGCGCACTCCAGGCCTGAAATGAGCGTCAAACCGACGAGCGTACTGATGGCGGCGACCTCGCGACTCGGCGGCTGGGTTCGGCAGACCGGTATGGCGAGCCGCGGCGCGCTGCGGCGTCGCGACGCGGCGACCGTCTTCGGCGTCGTGACCCTCGTCTACCTGGTGGGCTTCCTGTACGCCATCGGTGATCTGGCGATACGGCCCGGTATCGGGACGGGGCTGGTCGTCGTCGAGGAGCCCCTCTCGCGTGCGTTCGAGCCGGGACCGGGGCCGTTCGCCTACGAGGGAGTCGCCATCGTCGACCTCGGAGTCACCCGCTACCTCTTTTCGCCGGTGAACCTCCTGCTCGGTCTGGGCCTGTCGTCGTTGGTCGGGCTCAACCTCGCGCTGTCGTATCTAGCGGTGACACAACCGAGATCCTGCGGGATCGGCGCCGGGACCGGACTGCTGGCGTCGGTGCCGGCGCTACTGTCGGGGACGGCCTGCTGTGCCCCGGTGGTCCTGATCGTGCTCGGAATCCAGGCGAGCGCACTGGTGCTCTCGCTGTTCGTCTGGCTGCTGCCGATCGGCGTCGTAGCGCTGCTCGTCAGCCTGCTCTACGTCGCTACACGAATCGATCCGACGGTCCTCGATGACGACACCACGTCGCCGGTGTGAGAGCGGGTCCGAAGCGTTATCGACGCGACGAACGTATCAGTCGACATGGACGGAATCGTCGAACAGCTGTTCATCGCACGCGAGGACTCCGCGCCGATGGAGTCGCTCGAGTCGGTCGAGGCCCTCGAGGGCGGGCTAGAGGGCGACCGATATCGGACGGGAGATGGCTATTACTCGCCGTTCGACGTCTGTGAGGTGACGCTGATCGAGACGGAGGCGATCGAGGAGATACGCGAGGAGTTCGACATCGACCTCTCAGACGGCCGCCACCGCCGGAACGTCGTCACCCGTGGCGTCGCGGTCCACGACCTGCTGGGCGCTACCTTCTCGGTCGGCGAGAGCGTGCTGCGGGGAACGCGTCCGCGTCCGCCGTGTGCCCACGTCGAGCAGGTCGCCGGCGAGAAGGGGGTCGCTCGCGCACTGAAGAACAAGCGCGGCGGGGTCTGTGCGTCGGTCGTCGAGCCCGGAACGATCGCGGTCGACGATGCGATCGAGGTGCTCGAACCCGACGCGCGGACGATGGGCCGGAGGATCGCTGACCGACTGGGACTGTAGCCTTACTCGGGGAAGACGCTCTCGGGAACGAACGCGGTGACGGTCCAGTTCGGCGCGTCGACGACCTCGCTGAGCTTCAGGTCGACCGCCGCCGAACAGAGGATGTACGCCTCCTCACGGGTGAGGTCGCGCTCGCTCACGAGGTGCTCGATCATGTGTCGGACCGCCTTCCTCGTCGCCTCCATCAGGTCGTCGCTGATGCCCGTCGTCGCGTACATCGGCTCGTCCTCGCCGGTTTCATCGAACAGCACAAACCTTCGGTTTGCTGGCTCGCTGAGGCTACGCCTCATCGAACAGCACGGATCGAAGATCCGTTGGCTTGACGAGGCCTACGCTTCGTCAAACACCGCTGAGCTCTGCTCAGCGAACTCGATGAAGCTCACGCCTCATCGAACAGCTCCTCGCCCTCGACCATGTGCTCCTCGACGACGTCGAGATCGAGGGTGAGGCCGAGTCCGGGTTTCTCGGGGATCTCGATGTAGCCGTCCTCGATCACGTCCTCCTCGACGAGGTCCTCCCACCAGCCGAGCTGGTAGGAGTGGTACTCGACCGCCAGCGAGTTGGGAATCGCGGTGGCGACGTGCGCGCTCCCCATCGTCGCGACGGGCGAGGAGACGTTGTGCATCGCGATCGGCATGTAGTAGGTGTCGGCGAAGTCGGCGATCTTGCGCGTCTCTCGCATGCCGCCCACCTTTGGCATGTCCGGCGCGAGGATGTCGACGGCCTGCTGGTCGACGAGCGATCGGTGGCCATGCTTTCGGTAGACGTTCTCGCCGGCGGCGATCGGCGTCGAGGACGCGTGGGTGACCTCGCGCTGAATGTCGTGGTTCTCGGGCGGGACGGGGTCCTCGAGCCACCAAATGGGATACTCCTCGAGGCGCGTCGCCAGACGCTTGGCGCTCCCGCCTGTGAACGACCAGTGACAGTCGAAGGCGACGTCAGCGCGGTCGCCGACGGCGTCCGTGACCGCTTCGACGATCTCGACCTTGTGGTCGATCTCGCGGTCGCTCAGGTGGCGGTTCGCGCGGTCCTTCTCGTGGCCGCTGGGCACGTCGAGGTCGAACTTCAACGCGTCGTAGCCGAGTTCCTCGACGACGCGTTCGGCCTCCGCCGCGTTGGATTCGGCCTCGCTCTCGTCGCCGGCGTGACAGTCACAGTAGACGCGGACCTCGTCGCGGTACTTCCCGCCGAGAAGCTGGTAGGCGGGCACGTCGAGGATTCTCCCAGCGAGGTCGTGTAGCGCGACCTCGATCCCGGAGACGGCGGAGACGGTCACGCCCCCGATCGAACCCTCGCCCGACATCTTCTGGATCAGGTGCTCGAACAGTCGATCGACGTCGAGCGGGTTCTCCCCGACGAGAAACGGCGTCATTCGGTCGATGAGTTCGGGGATCCCCGCCCCCCAGTAGGCCTCGCCGGTACCGACGACGCCCGCGTCGGTGTAGATTCTCACGAGCGTCCACGGGAAGTTCCCGTCGATCATCGTCGTCTGGACGTCCGTGATCTTCACGTCGCGTCCGCCCTCGCGCTTGGCGCTGAGGCCCATCGTGTCCGCGGAGAGCTCCCGCATGGTGTACTCCGCGTTGGGATCATGCAGCTGTCGATAGTCACGAACCATACTTCGAGTGGCCCCCTCACCGCCAAAACAGTGGGGGGTTCGAAAACGGTATGAGGGTTCGTATGGACCCCCAGCCATGGAGATCACTGAAGTCGAGACGTTCGTCGTCGACGCCGACTGGCGAAACTGGTTCTTCGTACAGGTCCACACCGACGCGGGGATCAGCGGCGTCGGGGAGGCGCTCTCGGGCGAGGGGCTGACCGCCGCGCTCGAGGCGACCGCCGACGCGCACAAACACTACCTCATCGGCGAGGACCCGCTGAACCGAAAGGCGATCAACCGCCGACTCACGCGCGACCCGTTCGCGTGGCGCGCGGGCAAGCTGATCAACGCCGTCGCCAACGCCTTCGACATCGCGCTGCTGGACATCGCGGGCAAGCACTACGGCGAGCCGGTCTGGAAGCTGCTCGGCGGGAAGATCCACGACGAGATCCCCGTCTACGCCAACGGTTGGCACATCGGCGAGCGAACCCCCGAGAACTACGCGCATCACGCCGAGAAAGCCGTCGAGGAACAGGAGTACCCCGCGCTGAAGTGCGATCCGTTCGCCCACTACGAGTACTCCCTCGATAACGACCAGATCGAGGAGGTCGCCGACCTGCTCGAAGCGGTGCGGGAGGCCGTGGGCTGGGACGTCGGCATCGCGCTCGACTGTCACGGCCGGTTCTCCAGGCGCGGGGCGATCGAGGTCGCGAACGCCCTCGAGGAGTACGACATCATGTTCCTCGAGGAACCGGTCGAGCTCGAGGACCGACAGGTGATGGCCGAGATCACCAGGCGGGTGAACATGCCCGTCGCGACCGGCGAACGAATCTACAACAACGAGACGATGGCCGACCTGATCCGCACGCAGGCGTGTGACGTCATCCAGCCCGACGTGACGAACTACGGAAGCATTCAGAAGCTCCAGCACGCCGCCGCGATGGCCAAATCCCGTTACATGACGTTCGCGCCACACAACCCCAACGCGGGCGTCTCGACAGCGGCGGCGCTACACCTCTGTGCCGGCATCGAGAACCTCGAGGTGCTCGAACACATGAGCCGGGACGTTCCCTGGGGCGACGAGATCGTCAAGCACGACTTCGAGGTCGAGAACGGGACCCTCGCAGTTCCCGACGAGCCGGGACTGGGCGTCGAGTTCGACGCCGAGGCCGCCCGTGATCACCCCGGCGAACCCAAGGACAGCCACAGCCTCTTCGACGCCGAGGGCGCGCTCAAGCGACCCTAGCGGTCTCCGGGTCACACTTTCAAGGCGAAATCGATCGAATCGACCGTATGGAGATCGTCGAAGACACGTTGGGGATCGACCTGGAGACGTTCCTCGCACGCCCGCTGTTCTGCTTTCTCGCGACCGCCTCGCCCGACGGCCCCCGCGTCTCGCCGCTGTGGTACCTCTGGGAGGAGGGGGCGCTCTGGATCGCCGTCAACCCGGAGACGAAGAGCTACCCCGGACGGATCGAGGACGACCCGCGGACCGCGCTCGCGGTCGTCGACTTCGATGCCCGCCGGGGACTGGTCCAGCACGTCGGGATGCGCGGCCGTGCCAGCCTCGAGGCGTTCGATCCCGATCGAACCCGGCGGCTGTTCCGACGGTATCTCGGCCCCGCGGAGCGGTGGGACCGGCGATTCCACGCCGTCTTCGACCGATCCGATCGGTATCGGCTCGTCAGGTTCGAACCGGAGACCGTCGTCGCGCGCGACCAGTCCTACGCGCCGGGACCACCGTGAGGACCTCTCGAGGGTTCGATAGCGCTCCGTCGATACGGGTGACCGACTGGGTGGAACGCCGCATCGTCGAGCGGATCGTGTTTCGGTTCTCTAGTCCGGCGTCGACGGCCGGAGGCGGTGCATCCTCCGGCAGGGACCGTTCCGTGCGAACCGTCGCTCGGGATACCGGCCGTCCTGCGGGTCTCGGAAAGCAGGGGATCCCGGACCTCGATGCGGCCGACACCAGATCAGAGGAGGATCGATGGATCAGGGCCCTCACAAAACCGTTTCTGCACGGTTATGGAAGTCCTGAGCATAGGACAACAGGTCGAGCTGGTCCGCTTCGATCTTTCGAAGCACCTGCATCGTCGCTGGACTCGTCTCCGGGGATAACAGGAGATACGCACCACCCGTCGCAGTTCGGCTCAGCAACCACTCGGTAGACTTCTCGACCGGCGTCCACCTCGCATCGGATCGAACCACGGCCACCTGCCACGCCTTTTTCCGGGCCGTGTGGAGACTCAGAGCCACTACCATGTCATCCAACTCGCCGAACTGGTCGCCGACTCGTGACAGACCCGGAGCGTACAGTTCTGAGAGGAGTTCCTGTTGAACGCTCACCAGTCGATGAAGTATCCCGTTAATACGGGCGTGATCAACGTACTTATCGGAACGGTCGGGATCCAGACCGATGTCCGAGAGCGTCAACGCGAGATCGTAGTTGATGTGAGCATTGATCCCTAAGAACGCGTCCTGCAGAGCGAGAGCATCGCCGCGGATTGCGGCTCCGAAGGCGACGATCCACGGATCGGGTACCTCGGCGATCGCACCACGCTCGTAGTTGCGGAAGGCTCGTCTGTAGTACTCCGCGAAGCGAACGAGATATCGTTCCATCCACGCCGAATCGATGAATTCACCCGCGTCGATTTCCCGTATGGTCTCCGCTGTCATCTCGGTGTAGACGGTAAGAAACACCGCTCGTCGGTCGGACTGCTCGAGCAACGTGGTTTCTAACCGTTCCAAGCGATCACGGGCGTCTTCCATCGAGACGAACGGATCGTCAACGAGCGATGCACGCTCGGGGTCGGCCTCGACGTCGACGACGAAGTCGTCCACCTCACGGTCGATCGTCTGTCGAAGCCGGATCAGCCGATATCTATCGAGGAGCAATCGCACGGACGATCGGTCGAACATCGGGGTGATCAGTCCTTCTACCTGCTGCACTAGTTTCTCGAGAGTCTCAATAAACCAGTGGGTGGCTATGGCTGATTCATCGCCTCGAACCGTGTGGGTAGCGGCAATAGCCAGGAACCAGGGATGGAGGTGCCTCTGCCGACAACGGCTGTCCGTGGGGGGGTCGTCGGCTCCCCCTGAAAGGGCGATCTGGGAACCGTTCGTAGAGGAGAGCCGTGTAGGAGGACGTGGAAACTACGATCGATCCGCATCCGTACGGGACGCCCTCGGCTCGTTCGGGTCGTTCGCCCCGTCACGAACCCCGAGGAACAGTTCGGTGTAGTCCAACAGGTGACGCGGGAGGAGGAACCGCTCTCTGACGGTCTCGCGACCGCGTTCGCCCAACTGACGACGAAGGTCGTCGTCGGCGAGGAGGCGTTCGAGTCGAGCCGCGGCGCCGTCAACGTCGTCGGGGTCGACGAGATAGCCGTTCTTCCCGTCCTCGATCTGGAGGGGGATGCCGCCGACGGTCGAACCGATGACGGGGGTTCGTTTCCAGAGCGCCTCGGAGACGACGAGTCCGAACCCCTCGCGAAGCGACTTCTGGACGACGACCGCCGACTCGCGTTGCAGGAAGTCGATCGTCGTATCGGGCTGGTTCGTCAGCAAGTGCACGTCCGGATCGTCGGCCGTCGCGGCGACGACCTCCTCGTACACCTCCCTGCCCTCCGGATCGTCGTCCGCCATCCCGCCCGCGAGAACCAGTTGTGCGCCCGGGACGGCGTCCTTGATCCGACGATACATCTCGATCGTCCCGAACTGGTCCTTCCAGGGATCGAACCGCGATACCTGGGTTATCACCGGCGAGTCGTCGCCGAACTCGATCGGGAACAGCCGATCGCGTTCGACCGCGAGCTCCTCTCGGTCCAGCGGGCGGTTCTTGTCGGTCAGCGGATCGATCGAGGGGTGGATGATGCTCGTAGGAACGTCGACGCCTCGGCCGTACTCGGGACGGCTGAACACCGCGTGGTCGACCCGGCGGACGTCGTCCACTACGGCCTGCAGATACCGTTCGTTCGCGTCGGTGAGATCGATGTGACATCGCCACACGATCCGCGTATCGGGAAACCGATCCTTCAGCTCCCTCGCCATGCCCAGCGTCTGGGGGTCGTGGAGGACGACGACGTCGTACTGCCCGTCGAGCGCCGTCGCGTTTCGCTCGGTGACCCGGCGATACGTCGCCTCCATCTCCTCGGTGAACGTGACGTCCTGGCCCTGCAGGGCGTTGTGCATCGCTTTGGTCACCTCGAAGAACGACTCCTCGGCGTCCATCACCTGCCAGTCGGTGTCGATCCCGAGGTCGTTCGACAGGGGGACGAGCGAGTGGAGGATCTCCGCGACGCCGCCTCCGGTGGCCGTCGAGTTGAGGTGCAGGACTCGAACGTCGCCGAGGTCATCCGCGGTCGAGTACAGGGCCGCCATCTGATCGTCCGGCGTTACCGCTTCGTAGTCCGCCAGCGACCGGGCGGTAGTGATCGGCGACCTCATGTGAGGTGGTATCTAGTGTAACGGCCTCCTCGAATAACGTTTCGCCGCTACAGCGTCGCGGTCGTAGCTCGTTCCGGCGCCGGCGCCCAGGTGGGAATGACCGCGATAGAACACGAGGTACCCGAAGAGGTCGCCGAACTCCGGACGCAGAACGCGTCGGCCGGGATCGATGCGGTCCGGGGCGCGGAGTCGAGGGACGGATCGACGCCGGAGATTCGACGCGACGAGCGGCGCGCTACAGCAGGTCGAGCGCCTCGAGATCCGCCACCATCGCCTCCTCGTCCTCCTCATCCATCAGCCGAAGGGGGCTGCGAAGCGGGCCGGCATCGAAGCCGGCGTGGGGCAGCGCGCTCTTCACGCCCGCCATGTACGAGCCGTACTTGATCGCGTCGCGCACGTCGTAGACCTCGCTCTGGAGGTCACGAGCGCGGTCCTCGTCGCCCTCCTCGTAGGCCTCGAAGAGGTCGACGACGAGCTCGGGGAAGACGTTGGCGACGGCGCTGACCATGCCCGAACAGCCGATCTCGAGGCCCGGGAAGAGCAGCGAGTCCGAGCCGGCCAGGAAGGTGAGGTCGGGGTGGGCGTCGATCGCCTGGGCGAGCCACGGGACGTCCTTGCTCGAGTCCTTGACCCCGACGAGGTTCTCGATGTCGGCGAGCGCGTCGAGGGTGTCGAGCGAGAGCGCGTTGCCGGTCTTGCTCGGGATGTGATAGACGTAGAGCGGGAGGTCGACCGACTCGGCGACCGTCCGGTAGTGCTCGAGGGCGGCGTCGTGGTCCAGCGGATAGTAGTAGGGCGTGACGACGACGATCCCGTCGGCGCCGACGGACTCGGCGTGTTCGGCATGCCTCACCGTCTGGTGTGTACTCGGCGCGCCGACGCCGGCGATCACGGGCACGTCGTCGATCTCCTCGACGACCGCCTCGACCACGCCGTCGCGCTCCTCGCCCGAGAGCAGCGGGAACTCGCCGTTGGTGCCGAGCGGGAACACGCCGTGGGCGCCCCCGTCGACGACGTAGCGCGCGTGGGCCGCGGTCCGGTCGTAGTCGACGGCCTCGTCCTCGTCGAAGGCGGTGATCGTCGGCGGAATCACGCCCGAGAGGGAGAACGGGTCGGCAGAGCCTGTCTCTTGCATGCTCGGGTGCTCGCACGCCGACGCCTTAATGACTGGCGGTGCGGGAGTCACGGCGGCCGTTCGGACTCGAACGGCCGTCCGGGATGGATCCGACGGTCCGCGGGCGGACAGCCGACCTCCTCGGGCTCGATCGGGTGCTCGCCGGACAGCATGTCGAGCCACGTGACGACGTCGTGGACGCGGAGCTTGTACCGGACGCTACAGGAGTGGATCTCGGGCGAGTCGGGAAACAGCACGTTATCGAGGTCGTAGCGCCGGTAGATGTCCCGTCGGTTGGGCCACGGGTTGCCGAAGGCCTTCATCCCGCGGAGGTTGCGCCGCAGGAACCCCTCGACCTGGTTGATGACCGAGTTCGTCCGTGGCCGGTCGGGGGGGCGGTACTGGAGAACGTCGGGGTCGAGCTGCCTGACCGCGTCCAGAAACGTCTCGGTGGTTCGGTGCTCGGGCGGGGTCTGGAGGTGCCACTCGAGGAGCTCCCGGTCGGCACACAGGAACGACTCGATGAACCGGTCTGCGAGGTGAGTTCGGAACGATCGGGAGGGGAGGTTCTTGACCCCGAGGACGTTCGGGAGGTCGTGGATCCGCTCACAGCGGTCGCGACACTGGTCGAGTTCGTGTTCGAGGCGGTCGCGAACGAACTCCGCGGGGTCGTCGACCCCCGGACAGTCCGCAAGCAGGTGGTCGCACTCCGGCATGATTCCGAGGCGTCTCTGACTGAGGAAGTCGACGACGTCGGGGTCCTCGTCGAGCGAGGAGAGCTTCACCGACTTGCCGAACGCACCGACCCGGCGCTTCGGGACGAAGAAGCCCTTCAGAAGCGAGTCCATCGCCCAGCCGTGGTAGACCACGTCGGCATCGGCGATGGACTCGACTCCGCGCTGGTGGACGTGGATCGACTCGCCGATCCCGTTGGTGTAACGGACGACATCGGCACCGACGTCGAAGTACGAGCCGTCGATCGGGATTCGCCGGTGGCTCGCACCGTACTGGTTGCTGATCTTGCGCGCGACCCGGACCTCCGGGGCGGATTCCGCTCCGACGGTGTAACAGGACTCGATTTCCGGGATCCCGGCGAGCAGCGCCCGCGAGTCGTAGCCCGCCCCGAGGAGGAGCCCCTTTCGACCGGGCAGCGAGGCGCGTCGATCGAGCGCGCGACGGAGGCGTGCGGCGAGTTCGGTCGCGTAGTCGAACCGTCGAGGACGGTAGACGAACCGTTCGAGCGAGTCGGTCTCGTCGGCGAAGAGCACGCCGTCGAACGGCGCGCGCTCGACCTCCTCGAACAGGGTCCGATCGTCGAGGATGACGCTGAGGTGGGCGAGCTCGAGCATCGACTCTCGATCGAGTGATAGCGTCGGTACCGTCCGACAGACGCGCTCGGCGTCGGTACCGAACGTCCGAACGCCGGACGCGTCGGTGTAGAAACACTCCCAGGAACGGATCGGGTCGGTGTAGACGGCCGCCTCGCCGTCGTGAGCGATCGCGAGGAGGTAAGAGCCGTTGAGCCGGTAGAGCGCGTTGGTTCCCACCTCGGCATAGCGGCGGAGCACCCATCGGGCCGGATCGTCCTGGGCCTCCTCGGGG
Source organism: Halalkalicoccus sp. CG83 (assembly GCF_037081715.1). Classification (NCBI taxonomy): domain Archaea; kingdom Methanobacteriati; phylum Methanobacteriota; class Halobacteria; order Halobacteriales; family Halalkalicoccaceae; genus Halalkalicoccus; species Halalkalicoccus ordinarius. The sequence goes on along the minus strand of NZ_JAZDDH010000002.1, from coordinate 282,863 downwards.
AGGTACGCCTCTCCCCAGATGACGCAGGCCCCTTCAGGGCCGTCGTACGCCGCGCTGCGCCCGGGGATGCCGAGAGCCGGGTCGCGGATCCCGACGGTGAGGGCGTCGGTCGAGCAGAGCCGGTCGAACGACTCCGGGGATCGGGCCCGCTCGAACGCCGATCGATCATCGAACACGCCGAACAGCTCCTTTTCCATCACGCGGATTCCACCCTTCGTAGGCGTCGCGGGAGCGGTGCGCCGTCGGACCGGCCCATCCCTCTCGTCTTTCGAGGACGTCGTCGCCCGATCCATATAAACGTTCCAGTACTTCGATACTAGCGGGTCGGTCGCCACACTGCCGAACGGCGGCGAACCAACCACGGTCTCGCGGATCGAACGGGACGCCGACGGTCAGTCGGTGACGGTCGTCAGCCGGTTCAACGCGTAGACCGTTCGGAGTACGTCGGCGCTCCGGCCGCGGTTGAACAGCAGTTCGTCAGTCCCGAGAACGTGCTCGAGGACGTCCTGCGAGGCGTGCTCGGGGGCGGCGGCGATTCCCCGGCCGTCGGCGGCCCACTCCATCACCCGGAGGTCGCTCTTCGAGTCGCCCATCACCAGCGCGAACGGGTCCTCGACGCCGAGCACCTCGAGCGCGGCCTCGATCCCGACGACCTTGTTGAGCTCGCGGCTTCCGATCTCCGCGGCGTCTCCCTCGTAGTAGGCGACGTCGATCCGTTCGAGGAGGTCGAGAACCGACTCGGATGCCTCGTCCGGGTCGACCTCCGACGTCGCGTCGGCTCCCTCGAGGACGGTGCGGATCTCGGAGTCGCCCTCGGCGTAGAAGGCGCGGGTCCACTCGCGAACGCGCTCCGGCGGGTCGTCGGTGCGGTCGGCGAGCACCTCGGCCAGCAGATCGAGTTCGTAGACCAGCGCGTCGTCGATCAGATCGGTCGCCTGCGGGGAGCCGGTCTCGAAGTTGGGCTTCATCGTGACGTTGAACTCGTTGCCCTGGAGGTGACAGCCCCGCCGGAGCTCCTCGGGCGCCTCGCGGAGCACGCGCGAGCGGAGCGCGTCGAAGATCGAGACGATCGACTCCTCGAGGTCCTCGTAGAGCAGTCGCTTGGTCTCGGCGCCGTGGTTCGGGGTGAAAACGCCGGTACCGGCCTCGTAGACGATCGAGAAGGCGCCCGAGTGGACGATCTCGCTGCCCAGCCCCTGGATCATGAATCCCTTGACGTTCTCCAGGGTCTGGCCGGTGCAGATCACGATCGGAACGCCACCCTCGTGGAACTCCGTCAACAGGGCCAGCGTCTCGCGGGGGATCTCGTTGTCGGTGTTCCCCGCGGAACGCAGCGTCTCGTCGACGTCCAGCACGAGAACGTTCACGGCACGGCCGTACTTCGAGTGGAGATCGAGCGCGCTGAACGCCTGCTCGCGTGTCGCGTGGGCCGCGATCTCCGCGAAGACGTCACCGTGGTCGAACGCCCCGCTGATCGCGTCCTTGCGCCTCGCGAGTTCGTCACTCGCGGTCCGCCAGTGCTCGAGGGCGACCCGCGAATCGATCGGCGGGAACACCTCGACGAAGTCCTGGTAGGCCCGCAACGTATCCGCCTCGAACTCCTCGTAGAGGCGATAGAGCAGGTCGTATCGTTCCATACCACCCGTGGCGCTTCGAACGTCAAAAGGGTGCGTGTGACGGGCGGCGCGTCCGGACGCGCCGCCCCCAGAGGGACTCGCTCGGCAGAGAGCGGGCCGTCCTCTCGATCGGAACGGACGTAAGAGGGAACCTCGATGCGAGCCGCCGAGGCCGTCGGAGATTTCGGCCTCGTTCGGGACGAGAATTCGAGCCGGTGGGCTCGAGGCGGCGTTCGCGGATGACGATACGACTATAAAAACGGCGGGCGAACGCCCGCGTATGAAGAACGTTGACGACCTGATCGAGAGCGCGGCGGAGCTCGCGGAGGGGGGGCTCTCGAAGGGCGAGATCGCGGACGAACTCAACGTCTCGCGGGAGACGGCGAGCTGGCTGGTCGAGCGTAGCGGCCGGACCGAGCCGACGACCTCGCGGGGCAAACCCGCCGACATCCACGTCGACTGGAGCGCGGTCGGCCGCGACAGCACCCGCCTGGGCCACGTCGCCCGGGCGATGGCCGACCTGCTCAGAAAGCAGGGCGAGGGGATCGACCTCACCGTCGGCATCGAGAAGGCCGGCGTGCCGATGGCGACGATGGTGGGTCGCGAACTCGACACCGACCTCTGTACGTACGCCCCGCGCAAGCACCAGTGGGAGGAAGGAGACATGGAGGGCCTCGGCGGGAGCTTCTCGCGTAACTTCGCGGCGATTCGCGACCGCGAGTGTTACGTGATCGACGACACCGTCACCAGCGGCACGACGATGCGCGAGACGATCGAGGCGATCCGCGAGCAGGGCGGCGAGCCGGTCGCCTGTGTCGTGCTCGTCGACAAACAGGGCGTCGAGGAGATCGACGGCGTCCCGGTCTACTCGCTGGTGCAGGTCATCCCCGTCGGCAGCGACGAGTAGCACCGGTCGGCGACGTTCCAGCCAACGATCGGACGACGGGGAGCAGCGCAACGGCTTTCCCTCTCGGTCGGCTACCTCGCGGTATGACGTTCCAACCCAACCAGGGACTCTCGCAGGAGGAGGTCACCGAACGCGTCGACAACGCCATCGATGAGAACGAGGTCGTACTGTTCATGAAGGGCAACCGGATGATGCCCCAGTGTGGCTTCTCCCAGCGCGCGCTCGATCTGATCACCCAGTACCGCGACGACGTCGAGTGCGTCGACACCCTCGAGTCGCTCGAGGAGTACCGCGCGGCGCTCTCGGAACACAGCGGCTGGGAGACGACCCCTCAGACCTACGTGAACGGCGAGTTCATCGGCGGGAGCGACGTCCTCACGGAGATGGACGAACGCGGCGAACTCGAACCGACGCTCGCAAACGACTAACACCGGAAGTAACGACCGCCGCGCGTGCGCCAAGGAGAGGCCCTATATGGATGGAGGTCCTACATAGCGACGAACGGGCGCGATCGTGGGCCGACCGCCGCCCAACGAGGACCTAACCATCCATGTCAGGGCGCGTATACCAACTTCATTCGACGCTGGAACTGCCCCTCGAAACAGTCACCGACTACTTCGATTCGGACCCGACGCTCCCCGATGAGATCAAGGACATCGACATCACGAGGCGAAACAACACCCTCGTGATCAAGTCCGTCGCGCAGGACGGAACGGTGAGCAAGTACACGCCGACCGCCCAACTGAAGGCGAGCGTCACGGAGACGCGCGTCTACGAGGAGGAGCCCGAGACGGGTCCGGGCGCGCCGCCATCGTGGGGCGAGGAGGAGGAGCCGATCCCCTCCGAGCTCGTCGAGTTCGCGGCGTTCAAGGGCGACCGCGAGACCGTCCTCCAGAACACGGCGCTCCAGTTCCCCATGTTCGAGGTGCTCTGCGACATCGCGACCCTCGCGGAGAAGGGAACGCTGACCGCGATCGCCGAGCGCGACGGCGAGCTCGAGGCGACGAAGATCGTCGACGGAGAGAAGCGCCCCGCCACCGTCGAGGTCGTCGAGGGACCGGGGTCGGAGGACTCCGCGCCGAGCGGCGTCAACTGGCGCGACAACAAGTTCATCACGTAGTCGTCCTCGGGGCGTGGTATCCGTCACATCATCGCATAGTGGTTCGTAAACCCTTTGTGCGCGCTAATTAAATGTCATTAGCGTACGCCATGACCCAGAACTTCCCCGACTACCTCGACGTCGACTACGAGGACGGCGAGGGCGAGAACCCCGAGGACTACTCGACGCTCGACGCCAAGATCGAGAAGGCCATCGAGGTCACCCGCCGCGGCCTCGAACAGTACGAGAACCCCGCCGTGATGTGGACCGGCGGGAAGGACTCGACGCTCACGCTCTACTTCATCAAGGAGGTCGCGGAGCAGTTCGACCTCGAGGTGCCGCCGGCGGTGTTCATCGACCACTACCAGCACTTCGACGAGATCCACGACTTCGTCGAGAAGTGGGCCGACGAGTGGGACCTCGAGGTCATCTACGCGCGCAACGAGGACGTCGGCGAGTACGTCGAGGAACACGGCCTCGAGCCCGGCGACGACGTTCCGATCGAGGAGCTCAACGAGCAGAACCGCCACCACGTCCGCGACCTGCTCGAGTACGAGGAGGACACCTTCCCGTTCCTGCTCGACACCTACGTCGGCAATCACCTGCTGAAGACGGTCGCGCTGAACAACGCCCTCGAGGAGTACGACATCGACGGCGTCATCTCGGGCGTTCGCTGGGACGAACAGGAGGCGCGTGCCGACGAGACGTTCTTCAGTCCGCGTCACGACCCCGACATCTACCCGCCCCACGACCGCATCCAGCCCATCCTCCAGTTCGACGAGGCCGCCGTCTGGGACGCGTTCTGGTACGTGGTCGTCCCCGAGACCGTCGAGGGCTACCCCGAGGAGGGCTACGTGCCCGAGAGCTACGACGACCTCCCCGAGGGCATCAGCCAGGAGGACATCCCGATCTCGCCGAAGTACTTCGAGGGCTTCCGCTCGCTCGGCAGCGAGATCAGCACCGAGCGATCCGAGGAGGAGCCCGCCTGGCTCCAGGACCTCGACAACACCACCGAACGCGCCGGCCGCGCCCAGGACAAGGAGGACCTGATGGAGCGCCTGCGCGACCTCGGCTACATGTAAGTCGTCGGTACGCCCGTTCGCGCGAGTCGGCGTCGCGTCGACGGTTTTCATCGTTTTCAACCGCGTATCACGCGACCTGGTAACGAGGACGGAGGGGCGTCTTCCTTTGGAAGAACAGCGTTCATAGCGCCGCGGAACCCTTCGTCGGTGTGTGACGGTGAAACGTGGCTTAGAGGCGTTCTACACCCGTGATATCGGGTTTCAAGGAATGTATTTACGAACTGGGACCCTACTGCTCGTATGGACCAATCGACCCGATCACAGACCCTGATGAACCGTTTCAGAGATCCCGAAGTGACGATCGCGGCCGGCCTCCTCGCCATCGGCGCGGCGATCTACGCGATCGAGACGGTCACCCCGACGCTGCTGCTCGACGACGGCAACCCCGCCACGTTCGCCGCGGTCTTCGGCGTTCTCGGAGCGCTCTATCTCGCCGTCCTCCTGATCTCAGCGGCCGCCGGCAGCGCGGGCCGATCGGTTATCCAGAGCCGGTAGTCGGTCGGTTCGGGGTCCAGCGACGGACCGAGGGCCGTTTTCTGCCATCCCCGATCGGCGGGAGCACCAACATAGATTACGGCCGGGCGCGTCGGTGTCGGACGATGACCGGCTTCCCCGACTACCTCGACGTCGACTACGAGGACGGCGAGGGCGAGAGTCCCGAGGACTACCCGACGCTCGACGCCAAGATCGAGAAGGCCATCGAGGTCACCCGCCGCGGCCTCGAACAGTACCGGAACCCGGCGGTGGCGTGGACCGGCGGGAAGGACTCGACGCTGGTGCTCTACTTCGTCCTCGAGGTCGCGGAGGAGTACGAACTCGAGGTGCCGCCGGCGGTGTTCATCGACCACTTCGAACACTTCCCCGACGTGCTCGAGTTCGTCGAGCGGTGGGCCGACGAGTGGGGCCTCGAGTTGATCCACGCGCGAAACGAGGACTTCGCCCGGCTCGACGCTCGGCCCGGCGACGAGATCCCGATCGAGGAGCTGAGCGAGGCGACCCGCCGCGAACTGCGCGAGCGCCTCGAGTACGAGGGGGAGACGCTCCGCTTCAGCGCCGACAGCTACGAGGGGAACCACCTCCTGAAGACGGTGGCGTTCAACGAGAGCGTCCGCGAGCACGGCTTCGACGGCGTCTTCTCGGGCGTTCGCTGGGACGAACAGGAGGCGCGCGCCGACGAGACGTTCTTCAGTCCGCGTCACGACCCCGATCGGTATCCCCCGCACGACCGCATCCACTCGATCCTCCAGTTCGACGAGGCCGCCGTCTGGGAGGCGATGTGGAACCACGTCGTGCCCGATACGGTGCCGGCGTATCCCGACGAGGGGTACGTCCCCCGGGGCTACGACGACCTCCCCGAGGGCACCACGCCGGCGGACCTCCCCGTCTCGCCGAAGTACTTCGAGGGCTTTCGCTCGCTCGGCAGCGAACACGGCTCGGCGAGGAGCGACGACCGACCCGCGTGGCTCCAGGACCTCGAGGGCACTACCGAGCGTGCCGGTCGCGCCCAGGACAAGGAGGACCTGATGGGGAGACTGCGCGACCTCGGCTACATGTGACTACGACTACCGCCGCGTCGCCCGGTACTCGCCGTGTTTGACGCCGAGCGCCAGCATCGCCAGTCCGAAGGCGACCATCGACGGGAGGACCATCATCAGGACGGTTCCGGTCGCCATCGGCGTCGCCATCGAGACCCCGACGCCGATCGCCAGTACGACGACGAACGCCGCGGCCGTCCTCGGGAGATCGAACTTCATGTCGGACGGTTTGCGTCGGCAGAAATAAGGGTTCCCGTCGGCGTCGAGCGATGGCCCCGGACCGGCGAGCGCCGACGATTCTCAGGCGATGTGGTGGCGGACGATCTCCGTCGAGTCACAGCCGGGGCATCGTTCGGTGCCGTTCTCGACCGACGTACCGCAGCGTCGACACTCCGAGACGATAGGCTCAGAATCGACGAAGTACGCCCGCACCGTGTCGATGACCATCATGTACGAGTTCAGTCCCTTCCGGCACAAGAAGGTTTACATCACTGATCGTCGGGACGGACCAGGTCCGCGAGCGTCACCACGCCGCCGAGCAGCCAACCCAGCGGAACGGCGATCGCGAGCCACATTCCCACGTACGCGGCGCCCTCGAGCGTGTAGTTCTCGCGGAGGTAGCCGTCCACACCGACCAACGCGAGCGGCCCGTCGAGCAGGCCGATCGCGAGTTCGGTGCTCCCCGGCAGGACGACCGATCCCACCGTCGTCGAGAACAGCGCGGCGACGACCGGCGGCAGGAACAGTGCGGTCGTCGCCGCCGGGTAGGCGAACACGACGGTCGTTCCCCGACCGCCGATCCGGGCGAACGCAACCGCGAGCGCGGCGGCGACCGTCGCGACGGCGGCGGCGGCCGCGACTGCTAAAAATCCCCCTCGCGAGAGCTGGAGGCGTGCGACGGCCGCGAGCACCCCCCAGACGAGCGCGGTAAGCGAGACGACGCCGGCGAGCCCGAGGCCCGCCGCCGCTCGGTCGATTCGGCGAGTATGGAACCGCGCCGCGAAGCCGACCAGCACGAGCGGGTAGAGCAGGGCCACCACGAGCGTGCCGAGCGCACCCAAGAACCGATAGGCGATCCGTCCACCTCGCGTGCTCGGCCGCCACTTCCCGAGCACGGAGTGAGCGGCACGCTGTCGCGGGAAGAACAGTTCCATCCAGTGTTCGTGCAACCGCCGGAGGTCGAGACGGATCGCCTCGATCGCCGGCGAGCGACGTGACCGCACGGCCATACGCTCCGATCGCCATCAAATTACTTTACTGTTATGGCAGAAATGAAATCGCTACCAGGGGGCGAAGCTGGGGTCGACCTCGCGCTGGCCGCGGCCGAGCCCGTCGATCGTCTCGACGTCCTCGGCGTCGAGCGAGAGCGAGAGCGACTCCCAGTTGTCGCGGACGTGCTCCTCGCCGGTCGCCTTGGGGATCGCGGTGATCCCCTTCTCGCGGAGCCACGCGAGGCTGACCTGGGCCTCGCTGACCCCGTGTTTCTCCGCGATGGAGCCCAGCTCGGACGCATCGAATACCGAACCGCGCGCGAGCGGGGAGTACGCCACGATGTTTACGTCGTGCTCCTCGCCGTAGGCACGAAGCGTCTCCTGCTGGAGCATGGGGTGACACTCGATCTGGTTCGCGAAGATCGGCTCGTCGCTTTTCTCCCTGGCTTCGTCGAGCTGTTCGGGCTCGAAGTTCGAGACGCCGATGTGCTCGACTGCCCCCTCGGAGACGAGCTCCGAGAGCGCATCGAAGGTCTCTACGGGGTCGTACTCGCCGGCCGGCCAGTGGACGTACAGCAGGTCGACGTAGTCGGTCCCGAGCTTCTCGAGGCTCTCGCGGGTGGACTCGAGCACGTCGTCGTACGCGAGGTTCTCGATCCAGACCTTCGTCGCCAGAAAGACGTCCTCGCGGGGGACGTCCGCGCGGGCGATCCCCTCGCCGACGCTCTCCTCGTTGCCGTAGGCCTGCGCGGTGTCGATGTGGCGATAGCCCATCTCCAGCGCCGTGCGAACGCTCTCGGCGCACTCCTCTTCGTCCTCGTTCTCCCAGGTCCCAAGTCCCAGCATCGGCATGCCGTCGGCCGTCGGGACGTCGTCACTGCTGGATCGTGCCATGTCTCCCTCGAGGGACGAATCGGGGATAGATGTTGGGAATGCGGCCATCCGGCGACGAGGAGTATATAAAGGCCTTACATATGCACGTCATTCACTTATCTAAAACGATAGCGCGTATCTACTGTATGGATATCATCGGGCCGAGCAGTGCGGAGTGGCACCGCTCAGAAAGGAGGGAAGAGTGGTGGCCTCGGTAGCGGAGTTTCGTCTGCCGACGGAGGAGTTTTGTCTGGCGGAGACGGTGCCGATCACGGATGCGTCCTTCGAGTTCGTTGGAATCATCGCTCACGATGCCGACCGCGTACTGCCGCTGGTTCGTGCGACCGGCGACGAACGGGCGCTCGCCGACCTCGACGGACTGTTGGAGACCGATCCGACGCTCGAGTCGGTCGAGTGCATCGCGGCGATGAACGAGAGCCGGGTCTATCGGACGAGATGGATCGAGTCGATCGAGACGGCGGTCGATCTCATCCTCGAGGCGGGGACGACGGTCCTGGAGGCGAACACCGTCGACGACCAGTGGCGCCTTCGGGCGCTGTTTCCCGACCGCGAGTCGCTCTCGCAGACCTACGAGCGCTGTGAGGAACACGGACTCTCGATGACGGTCGACCGGATCTACGGGTTCGACGACGACTCCCACCAGCAGTTCGGACTGACCGGCCAGCAGCGCGAGACGATGCTCGCGGCGCTCGAACACGGCTACTACGACGTCCCGCGCGAGTCGAGTCTGACCGACCTCGCGGAGACGCTCGACATCTCACACCAGGCGCTCTCCGAGCGGCTCCGACGCGGCCACGGAAACCTCGTCAAACACGCGCTCGGCGCGAGCGACGACGACGACGACGCGGAGATCCCGTTCGCGGCCGAAAGCGAGGGGTCGATCGCGGCGAGCGAGGACTGAACGAGGCCGGCCCCGCTACGGATCGATACGATATACGTCCACCGCGGAGCCGGCGACGATAGGGTGGTCCCACGAAGGTCGATCGACGACCGTTCTCGCGGACGGCCCGACGTCGATCCCCCTTGACGCGTTTTCCGTCACGTACGTCCGGGCGTCGATGCGTCACCGCCGGGTTCGAGCGTGGCTCGAGCGACCGTCACCGGTCGCTCGAACGACGTCGGAACCGGTCTCCGAGTGGATTCATTAGCACACGACCGGTAGAGAAGCCATGCCCAGGGACCACCGATCGGGATGGCAGCGTCGCCGTCTGCTCGTCGCGATCGGAGCCGGCACGCTCGCCGGGACGGCGGGGTGTCTCAGTGCCGTCGACGGGGAGAACGGCGGTTCGACGACGGAGAGCGACAACGCCTCCGGCTCCGAGAACGGGAGTCCGTATACGAGGGTCTACGAGGAGACCGTCGACTCGGTCGTCCTCGTCCGGGTGAGCGGCGAGCAGGGCCAGGAGCGGGGCGGACTGGGGACGGGGTTCGTCCACGACGACTACGTGATCACCAACCAACACATCACGCAGGGTCGGTCGACGGTCTCCGTCCAGTTCAGGCGAAACGACTGGCAGGAGGCGAGCCTCGTCGGCGAGGACGCCTATGCGGATCTAGCCGTCCTCGACGCCGAGACGCCCGACTACGCCGGGTCGCTCTCGTTTCTCGAGCAGTATCCCGCCGTCGGAACCGAGGTGGTCGCGATCGGCAACTCGTTCGGGCTGAACGCCTCGGTCTCGACCGGGATCGTCAGCGGTGTGCATCGTTCGCTGCGGAACCCCTCGGGCGTGACGATCCCGGACGCGATCCAGACCGACGCCGCCGTCAACCCCGGCAACAGCGGCGGCCCGCTCGTGAACCTCGAGGGTGCGGTCGCCGGCGTGATCAGCGCGGGCGGCGGCGACAACATCGCCTTCGCCGTCTCGACGGCGCTCGCGAGGCGCGTGGTGCCCGCGCTGATCGAGAACGGCGAGTACGACGCCCCCTATCTCGGCGTGAACGCGGTCCCCACGACGCCCGCGATCGCGGAGGCGAACGGGCTCGAGGAGCCGATCGGCGTCTACGTAAACCAGGTCGCGCCGAACGGCCCGGCGGCGGCCGTGCTTCGGGGCTCGACCGGGCAGACGACCGTGAGCGGGACGCCCGTACCGACCGGCGGGGACGTCCTCGTCTCCCTCGCCGAGCAGCGCATCGGGACGCCCTCGGAGCTGTCCTCGACCATTGCGCTCGATCTCTCGCCCGAGGAAACGACGACCGCGACCGTTCGGCGGGACGGCAGCGAGACGACCGTCGACCTGACCGTGGGGACGCGGCCGCCGGCCGACGCCAGTAGCGGTGGCGGCACGTAGACCGACGTCGCACGCTCGCCGGTGAGGATCTGTACTCGGGCTCGGCGCCGGCGATCTCGGAGATCTCCTCGAGTACGCGCTCGCGCTCGCTTCGCCACCCCTCGAACACGACCGACGTGCTCGGGCATGCGTCGTAGTGCTGCTTGGGCGTCGTGGCGCGTTTCTGGACGTGAGGGCGCTCGTAGAGCAGATCCCAACGACCAAACGTGTCGATCAGCGTCTCGAGCTTCAGCGTGAAATTCATCGTCGAGGTCCCGCTCCGGCCTCCTCCCGACCCCTCCGTTCGAGAAGTACCGTCGAGAAACCGGCAGCCGTCGCGGCGACGAGGGCACCCGCCGTGCCATCGCCCACTACGACGTCGTGCGGTTCGCAGTCATGAGGTGGAACAGTTGATCGCTTCACGAAACCAGGGATAGTAGGTCCGCCAACACGTCTCTGGCGCGACGCGCCACGGGCGAGGAACCCGACCGGGCCTCGGGGTCGTCACCGGCCGGCCGATCGCCGGGACTCGTGTGGGATCGCCGACCGGTATCGCAGGTCTCGATCGCGGAGAACGACGTGACTGCTCGCCTCGAACACAGGAGAAGAGGGATGAGCCGCCGTCAGTAGAACTCGCGGACGAGGTCCATCGCGCCCTCGGGCGCGCCGTCGGGGATGTCGTTCATCGGCTCCTCGATTCCGAGGCGCTTCTCGTAGCCGACGCTGTCGTCGTCCTGGTAGATCACGCCCTGGTAGATGTTGTCGAAGTCCATGATCTTCTCGCGAGCCTGGTCGTAGTCGTTGGGGTCGTGGTTCTCCTCGTCGAGGTCGATCAGGGAGTCGCGGAAGTAGTCGTAGGTGTCGACGTCGTTGAACGTCACACAGGGGCTGTAGGTGTTGACCAGCGAGAAACCGTCGTGCTCGATCGCTTCCTCGATAATCTGGGTGTGGCGCTGGGAGTCCGAGGAGAACGACTGGGCGATGAAGCTGCCGCCCGCGGCCATCGCCAGCGCGAGCGGGTGGACCGGCGACTGCTGGGTCCCCTCGGGCGAGGTCGAGGTCTCGAAGTCCTCGCGGGAGGTGGGCGAGAACTGGCCCTTCGTGAGCCCGTAGATGCGGTTGTCCATCACGACGTAGGTCATGTCGACGTTACGTCGGACCGCGTGGACGAAGTGGCCCGCGCCGATCGAGTAGCCGTCGCCGTCGCCGCCGGCGACCATCACTTCGAGGTTGGGGTTGGCCATCTTCACGCCCGTACCGACGGGGAGCGCGCGTCCGTGGACGCCGTGGAGCGCGTAGCTGTGCATGTACGTCCCGATCTTGCCCGAACAGCCGATGCCAGCGCAGATGAAGGTGTCGTCGGGGCTGTTGCCGGTGTTGGCGAGCGCCTTCATCATGCCGTTCATCGTCCCGAAGTCGCCGCAGCCGGGACACCACGTGGGTCGCTTGTCGCTCTTGAAGTCGGTGAAGTGTGCCTGGGAACTCATTGTGCTGTAACCTCCGGTTCCGCCGCGAACGTCTCCGTGATCCGCTCGCGGAGTTCGTCGGCGTTGAACCGGATGCCGTTGTACTTGTTGATGCGTTCGACTCGTGTAAGCGTGTCGCGTTCGATCAGGTCGGCGAACTGGCCGGTCGCGTTACACTCGACGACGACGGTCCGATCCGCGTTCTCGACCGCTTCGGTGAGGTCGGGCCGGGGGAAGAGGTAGGGGACGGAGATGAACCGCACGTCGTCGTCGAGCTCGTCCATCGCCTCGAGGATCGCGCCCTCGTTCGACCCCCACGTGATCACCAGGTTCTCCGCGTCCTCGTTGCCGAACTCGCGGGGCGACCAGTCCTCCTCGCGCTGGGCGGTCTCGACCTTTCGATTTCGCTTGTCGACCTGCTGGACGCGCTCCTCGGTGTCCTCGGTCCGCCGGCCGAGCTCGTCGTGCTCGAGGCCGGTCGTCATGTGTGCGCCCTCCGCGGTGCCGGGGAACGCCCGCGGGCTGATGCCGTCGGCGGCGTCGTAGTGGGGCTGGAAGCGCCCCTGCTCGTCGAGGTACTGGTCGATGTCGTCCTCGCTCACGACGTTCCCGCGGTCGATCTCGACCGCGTCCATGTCGAACTCCTCGGGCGAGAACGTCTGTTCGGTGACCGCCATCGCCAGATCTGAGATGACGTAGACCGGCGTCTGGTACTTCTCGGCGAGGTTGAACGCCTCGATCGTCTTCCAGAAACACTCGGAGATGGTGGTCGGCGCGACGACGAACCGGGGGATCTCGCCGTGACCGCCGTAGAGCGCCATGTTCAGGTCGCCCTGCTCCTGTTTGGTCGGCATCCCGGTCGAGGGCCCCGAACGCATCACGTCGGCGATCACCAGCGGCGTCTCCGTGGTGGCGATGAGGCCGAACGTCTCGGTCATCAGGTCGATGCCCGGCCCGGAGGTGGCGGTCATTGCTCGCGCGCCGGAGCGTGCGGCGCCGAGCGCCATGTTGATCGCGGCGAGCTCGTCCTCGGCCTGGACGACCGTGCCACCGTACTGGTCGATCCGACCGGTGAGGTACTCCATCACGTTGGTCGCCGGGGTGATCGGGTAGCCCGCGTAGAACCGACAACCCGCGACCAGCGCGCCCATCCCGATCGCCTCGTCGCCGTTGAGCAGGACGTAGTCGTTGTCCGTGGTCTCGAGGTCGTAGCCGTAGTCATGGTCGTAGTTCTCCTGGACGTAGTCTCGCCCGGCCCGAGCGGCCTCCTGGTTGTTGTCGACGAGCTTCTGCCCCTTGTCGCCGAAGCGCTTCTCGAGGGCGCTGTCGAGGTGCTCGATCGGGAAGTTCGCGACCTCGCAGGCCGCCCCGAGCGCGACGACGTTCTGCATGATCGCGCCGCCGGCGTCCTCCGCGAGGCTCTTGAGCGGGACGTCGAGCTCGACCATCTCGTCGGGGACGTCGGCCTCCCACGAACGCTCGCCGTCGTAGATGATCACGCTGTTCTCGTGGAGTTCGTCGAGGTTCTCGTCGATGGTGCGCTGGGTGAGCGCGACGAGGACGTCGAGTCGATCGACGACGCTGTTCACCTCGTCGACCGACGTCCGGATCTTGTAGGCGGTGTAGCCGCCGCGGATCCGCGAGGCGAAGTCCTTGGATGTGAAGACGTGCCGTCCGGCCCGTGAGAGCGCCTGGGCGAAGATCTTTCCAGTGGAGTCGATCCCGTCGCCGGCCTCCCCGCCGACGGCCCAGTTGAGGTCCTCAGGCATGTGGGTTAGAGGTAGCCCGGCCGCGGGCAAAAAGCCTTCCGTAAGTGTACTACGAGCCGCGCTTGCGGGTGCAGGCACCTGATGTCGGGGTGGACGAAGGCCAGTCGGCATATGATAAGTACCAGGGGAGACACGTAGCCGGTATGCCAAGCGAACGGGCCGCCGAGTTCACCATCAACCACGTGCAGGTGCTGGACCGTGAGGGGAACGTCGACGAGGAGCTCGATCCCGATCTATCGGAGGAACGGCTGCTCGAGCTCTACCGGGGAATGAAGCGCGCCCGCAGGCTCGACGAGCGTGCGATCGCACTCCAGCGCCGCGGCGAGAGCGGCACGATCGCCCCCGCACTGGGCCAGGAGGCCGCCCAGGTGGGAAGCGCCGTGGCGCTCGCCGAGGACGACTGGATGGTGCCGTCGTTCCGCGAGAACGCCGCGTATCTCGCGCGCGGAACGCCGCCGCACGCACTGCTGTGGTACGCGATGGGGATGGAGGAGGGCGCGGAGATCCCCGACGGACAGAACGACCTCCCGCCGTCGATCGCCGTCGGCTCGCAGGCGATCCACGCCGCCGGGCTCGGCTGGGCACAGGCGATCAAGGGAGAGGAACACGCCACCATCGGCTACTTCGGCGACGGCGCGACCAGCGAGGGCGACGTCTACGAGGGGATGAACTGCGCCGGCGTCTACGACGCCCACACCGTCTTCTTCTGTCAGAACAACCAGTACGCGATCTCGGTTCCTCGCGAGAAACAGACCCGTGCCGAGACGATCGCCCAGAAGGCGATCGCCGCCGGGATCACGGGGGTACAGGTCGACGGCAACGACGTCCTCGGCGTCCATCGGGTGGTGGAGGAGGCCCTCGAGATGGCGCGGAAGGGCGAGCCGGTGCTCGTCGAGGCGATGACCTACCGTCAGTCGATGCACACGACCGCGGACGACCCCTCAGTCTATCGCGAACGCGAGGAGGAGGAGGGATGGGAGGAACGGGACCCGATCGACCGCTTCGAGACGTATCTCGAGGGGCGTGGGATTCTCGACGACGAGACCAGAGAGGAGATCGAGGAGGCCATCGAGGAGGAGCTGGCCGAGGCGGTCGAGCGGGCACAGGAGGGACGCGAGGAGATCGATCCCGCGGAGATGTTCGATCACGTCTTCTCGGAGCTTCCGCCGGAGCTCGAGTCCCAGCGCGCGGCCTTCGGGGGTGAGGAGAATGGCGAATGAGCTGCGGATGGTGGAGGCGGTCCGGACCGCGCTCGGCGAGGAGCTGGCACGCGACGAGTCGGTCGTCGTCTACGGACAGGACGTCGCGGTCAACGGCGGCGTCTTCAGGGCGACCCAGGGACTCGTCGAGGGCTACCCCGACCGCGTGTACGACGCGCCGGTCGCCGAGTCCGGGATCGTCGGGCTGGGCGTCGGACTGGCGGCCCACGGGATGCGGCCGGTCGCCGAGATCCAGTTCTCGGGGTTCATGCACCAGGCGTACCACCAACTCCAGCAGCACGCCGCGCGCCTGCGGAGTCGATCACGCGGAAGCTACGAGTGTCCGATGACGATCCGTTCGCCGTACGGCGGCGGGATCCGCGCGCTCGAACACCACTCCGAGAGCTTCGAGGCGGGCTACGCCCACACGCCCGGACTGAAGGTGGTCGTCCCCTCGACGCCCGCCGACACGAAGGGGCTTCTCACCAGCTCGATCCGCGACCCCGATCCGGTCGTCTTCCTCGAACCGACGCGGCTCTATCGCGCGTTCCGCGAACCCGTTCCGGAGGACGATCACACCGTGCCGCTGGGCGAGGCCCGCGTCGTCGAGGAGGGCGACGATATCACCGTCGTCGCCTGGGGCGCGATGGTGCGCGAGGCGACCCGTGCGGCCGAACGCGTCGACGCGAGCGTCGAGGTGATCGACCCGCGGACGATCTTCCCGCTCGACTCGGAGACGATCCTCGAGTCGGTGCGAAAGACCGGCCGGTGTGTCGTCGTCCACGAGGCGCCGCAAACGGCGGGGATGGCCGCGGAGATAATCGCCCGGATCAACGACGAGGCGCTCTACTACCTCGAGGCGCCCGTCGAGCGGGTGACGGGCTACGACGTGCCGTTCCCCCTGTTCGCCCGCGAGGAGGAGTACCTGCCCGACGAGGATCGCGTCGCCGCCGGCATCGAGCGCGCCCTCTCGGCGTAGTTCGCTCGAGAGGGCAAGTCCTTTGTCGGAACCGGCGGTAGCTCCGCGTATGGAGAAAACCGAGGTCACGATCGAGGCCGTCCGTGAGGTCGGCCCCGACACCGTCGCCGTCGATCTCGAGACGCCCGAGGAGTTCGACGCCCGGCCCGGCCAGTTCGTCAAGCTCGAGACCGAGGTCGAGGGCGAGCACGTCTCGCGATTCTACACCCTCTCCTCGCCCGACGTCGAGGGAGGCTTCGAGATCACCATCGGAATCGACCCCGAGGGGACGCTCGGGCCGTGGATCGCCGACGACGACCGCGAGGGCGAGACGGTCACCGTCGAGGGGCCCTACGGCAGCGCCTACTACGAGGACGAGTCCGAACTGCTGATCCTCGCGGGCGGCCCCGGCGTCGGTCCCGCGGTCGGCATCGGCGAACGCGCCGTCGAGGACGGCGGCGACGTGACGGTCGTCTACTGCGACGACGAGCCCGTCCACGAGGATCGGCTGGAGGCGCTTCGCGAGGCCGGCGCGACGGTCGTCGTCACCGACGAGCTCGCGGACCACGTCGCGAGCTACTACGACGGCCAGCAGGTGTTCGTCTACGGCTTCGGCGAGTTCGTCACCGATGCGCTCGACGCGCTCGAGGGGGCCGGCGGCGACCCGGACGGCGCGAAGGTCGAGAACTTCGGATAGGTTCGATCCCGATTCACAGGTATCGAGGAACGTCACGCCGATAGGTGCGATACTCGTCGCCGAACGCGCGGGCCAACAAGCGTTCTTCCCGTCGGACGATACCGTGGGTAGCGGCCAGCACGGCGGGCGAGAGGACGAACGGCCACAGGGAGTTCGAGAGCAGCGCGATACCCACGTACAGCGCCGTCCACGCGACGTACATCGGGTTTCGGCTGAACGCGTACGGTCCGCCGGTGAGGAGAGCGGCCGGCTCCTCGACGTCGGCGTCGCCGGCCGTTCGTACCGCCCACGCCAGACACGGCACGCTGGCTCCGACTACCGACCAGCCGATGGTTCGAGCGGGTTCCCGGCGGTCGGTGATTCGCCACGGCCTGTACGTGTGGAGCGCCACGCTCACGAACAGTCCGAACACGTGCGGTTCGGGGATCGGGACGTTCGCCCATCGCCATCGCCCTTTCGAGGGGGTCGCCATATCTCGGGTAGCGGTAACCAGCGACAAGTGTCGATCGGATTCTGGAGTAACCCGTCGTGATGCCGTGCGGCGTGGGGAATACGGGCCCCGTTTCCGGTAATCGGTCCTGCCAGGAGACGCAGGTCTCGAGGAAGGAGTATACGAGGGAGCCGCCGGTCAGCCGTGCTGGACGAACTCGATCAGGACGCCGCCGGTCGATCCCGGATGGAGGAAGGCGACCTCGTGGCCCCACGCGCCGGGACGGGGCTCCTCGTCGATGAGGTCCACGCCCGCCTCGCGGGCGTCCTCGAGCGCACTCTCGACGTCGTCGGTCGCGAGCGCGAGGTGGTGGATGCCCGGTCCGTTTCGCTCGAGATACGTCGCGATCGGTCCACCCTCGTGTGACTCGAGCAGCTCGAAGTAGCCGTTCCCGAGATCGAGAAACCGGACGGTCATGCCGTCGAACTCCTCTTCGTGGACGACGGCTGTGTCGAACAGGTCCCCGAACAGCTCCGCGAGCGCGTCCGCGTCGTCGGTCGCGATCCCGGCGTGATCGAAGTACATGGCGGACGTTGGACGGACGAGTAGTTAACCGGCGGGGATGACTTCCGACGAAACGCCGCTGGCACGAAAACGCTGCCGGGGCGATCGGAGCGCAATCAGGCGTAAATGACCGGACGGACGGAGCGGATTTTTCGCCCACGTTTTTCCGCTCCGGATGCGCTCTGCGAGCGCATCCAGGACGAGAAAAAGGTGGGTGGCCGTTACAGGGCGCTTCCGGGACGGTACTCGCCGAAGACGTCACGGAGGACGTCACAGATCTCGCCGATGGTCGCCTCGGCCTTCACGGCGTCGACGATGTGGGGCATGACGTTCTCCTCGCCGCTCGCGGCTTCCTCCAGGGCGGCCAGCGCGGCCTCGGCGGTCTCCTCGTCGCGCTGGGCGCGGACGGTCTCGAGGCCGTCGATCTGGCGCTGCTGGTCCTCCTCGGTGACCTCCTCGATGTCCATCTCGGGCTCCTCGTCGACCTCGTACTCGTTGACGCCGACGATGACCCGCTCGCCCTCCTCGATCTCGCGCTGGCGCTCGAAGGCGACGTCCTGGATCTGGCGCTGGACCCACTGGTCCTCGACGGCCTGGAGCATCCCGCCACGGTCGTCGACCTCGCGGATGATCTCGAACGCCTCCTCCTCGATGTCGTCGGTGAGCGCCTCGACGTAGTAGCTGCCCGCGAGCGGATCGATCGTGTCGGCCGCCCCCGACTCGTGGGCGAGGATCTGCTGGGTGCGAAGCGCCGTTCGAACCGACTTCTCCGTGGGAAGCGCGAGCGCCTCGTCCTTGCCGTTGGTGTGGAGGCTCTGGGTCCCGCCGAGGACGCCCGCGAGCGCCTGGTAGGCGACGCGGACGACGTTGTTCTCGACCTGCTGGGCGGTGAGCGTCGAGCCCGCCGTCTGGGTGTGGAACTTCAGCTGTTTGGCCTTCTCGTCCTCGGCGTCGAATCGCTCCTCCATGATCTTCGCCCACATTCGACGTGCGGCACGGAACTTCGCGACCTCCTCGAAGATGTCGTTGTGGGCGTTGAAGAAGAAGGAGAGCTGCGGGGCGAACTCCTCGACCTCCTGGCCCGCGTCGAGCGCGGCCTCGACGTATTCGATGCCGTTTCCGAGGGTGAAGGCGAGCTCCTGGGCCGCGCTTGCGCCGGCCTCGCGGATGTGATAGCCCGAGATCGAGATCGTGTTGAAGTTGGGCACCTCCTCGGCACAGAACTCGAAGATGTCCGTGACGATCCGCATGGAAGGTTCCGGCGGGTAGATGTAGGTGTTTCGCGCGATGTACTCCTTCAGCAGGTCGTTCTGGACCGTCCCCCTGAGCTCCTCGCGGGGGACGCCCTGCTCGTCGCCGACCGCGACGTACATCGCGAGCAGGACGCTCGCGGGGGCGTTGATCGTCATCGACGTGGAGACCTCGTCGAGCGGGATGCCGTCGAAGACGGTCTCCATGTCCCGCAGGGAGTCGATGGCGACGCCGGACTTGCCGACCTCGCCGGCGGCCATGTCGGCGTCGGAGTCGTAGCCCATCTGCGTGGGGAGGTCGAACGCCATCGAGAGGCCGGTCTGGCCCTGATCCATGAGGTATCGGTAGCGCTCGTTGGTCTCGACGGGAGTGCCCATCCCCGCGTACTGGCGCATCGTCCACAGCCGACCGCGGTGCATCGTCGAGTAGACCCCTCTCGTGTACGGGTCCTCTCCGGGGAAGCCGAGGTCCTCGTCGTAGTCGAGGTCCGCGACGTCGTCGGGCGTGTAGAGCGGCTGGATCTCGTGGCCGGCGGTGTCGGTGGTGAACTCCTCCTTTCGCTCGCCGAAGCGCTCGACGGTCGGTCCGCGGGTCTCCTCCTCCCAGCGTTCCTTCTCCTCGCGGATGGTCGCGAGTTCGTCCTGATCGAACATGCGATATCGTACCGTGCGCAGACTCTTAAGCCATGCCGCCCGCCCGATCGGACGATCGCTCCACGCCCTTTTTGGCGCTGGAACGCCGACGAACGGACATGGGAACGCCGGTCGACGCCGACGGCAGCGACGAGGGGCCGCCGATCCCGACCGACGACGGCGACCGCGACCGGCGACGGGCGGCGCTCTACACGCTCCCGTTTCTCGCGCTCGGGGTCCTGAACGTCGTGCTCGTGCTCGGGTGGGGGCTCGAGCCGCTCTGGGTGTTCGCGATGCTCCCTCCGGTCCTCTTCATGAGCGTGCTGACCTGGGTCGCGTTCAAGAGCGGCTTCGTCACCGACCGCGAGGAGTACTGATCGGCCCCGACCTCGACCGGTAACGACGCGTGGATCGGGAGGTGACCGTCGGAACGGACGCCGGTTCCCCGGTTACTCGGTCTCGACGTCCTCCTCGTCGGTCCAGTAGTCGACGGATTCGTCGATCCGGTAGTAGCCGTGGATCTCCCGGTTCCCGCGCCCTCCCGGCGGCGATCCCACGAAAACGCCGATCTTCTCGGAATCGGGATAGGCCGTGACGTCCGGCTCGTTCATCGTCGAAACCGCCAGGTAGGTGAGCGACCCGTCGGAATCGTTGATGACCCGATGGGCTCCGCGTTCGTCGGCGGGGAGGGTGACGTAATCGCCCTCCGTGAGCGCCAGTAGCTCCCCGTCGAGCCGGAGACGTCCCGTACCGGAGAGGACGAAGATCGCCTCCTCGTTCGCCGTGTGATAGTGATAGGGCCACGACAGTCGTCCGGCGGGGAGCTCGTAGACGCTGCAGCCGAGCCGGTCGCCGCCGGCAGCCTCGCCGAGCTGTTTTCGCTTGAGGAACGTCTCGCCCCTCTCGAGCGTGGTCCACTCCAGTTCGTTCGCGTTCGTCGTTCCCATGCCGAACGGAACGCCGAGGGACGGCATAGAGGTACGCGGTCCTGAGAGGAAGTACTCGCGAACGAACGGTGGGTGAGGGACTGCTGAGCCGGCCCACCGGCCGGTTACCGCCTACCGGCGGCCGCCCCCGGTGTCGTACTTATAGGTGGCCGTCTCGGGGTCGATCCCGAAGTCCTCCGCGGGGTCGACCTCCTCGCGGGCGGCCTCCTCCTCGGTGGCGGTCGGCGATGCCTGCTTGAACGCCTCCCGGAAGCGATCGGGCATCTCGAACTCCTCGGCGTCGAGGGCCATGGGGATCGCCTCGGGTTCGATCGTCTCGCGTTTGGTCTCGAGGCGTGCCTCCAGGACGTCGGGTAGCTCCTCGCGCTCGATCGGCTCGAAGCCGAACTGGACGAGGTAGTTCGGCACGCCCACCAGCGTGTAGACGGTCTCGAACCCCTGATCGCCCGCGTGGTCGATCAGCCGCTCGATCACGTGGGCGCCGACGCCCTGGCCCCGCCAGCGCTCGAGGACGCCGATGCTCGTGAGCTCACAGACGTCGCCGTCGTCGGTCTTGTGGATGCGGATCCGGCCGAAGCCGGCCTTCTCGCCCGAGTCCTCGTCGAGCGCGACGACGTAGTCCCGGGAACGAAACGCCGTCTCGTCGAGTTCCAGGCGTTCGATCTGGTCGAGAAGCCAGACCTCCTCTCGGTTCTTGGCGTCCCGGACGTACATGCTCCGACCTTACCGCGTCGGGGGTAAAAGCCTTTCATGCGGACCGAAAGGTTGAATCGCGCCGGTCGCAAATCCGGGCGCATGAGCGACGACGACGACCAGCAAGAAGAGGAGGAGGAGCCGCTCGTCGAACTCGGCGAGTCGGTCTCCGTCGAGGGCGTGCCGCTCGCGCAGGTCGCCTCCCGGCTCGCCTATCCCCAGCAGCAGAGCGAGGTCAGCCGCAAGGAGGGCGAGACCGTCGTCCGGACGCCCGACGGACCGAAACGCGTCGACGAACTGCTCGAGGCGGTCGAGAACCCCTACTTCCAGAGCCGCCAGGAGTTCGTCAACGCGGTCCGCGACGTGACCGGCACCGGGCCGGTTCCGACCGCGGAGTGATCGGCGATGGATCCGGGGCGACTCCGAGCCCGGCTCCGGCTCGCCTGGATCCATCGATCGATTCTGGTCGCCGCAGTCGTACTGGTCATCTGGGTGAACTGGCGGACCGACGGTCTCACCGAACGGGTCGTCCGCGACACGCTGTTGTATCTGTTCGTCCCGCTCGCGCTGGGGCTGGTCCACGGTCGACACATCGGCTGGCGGATCGACCGCCTCGCGGTGCGAAACACCCTCTTGCTGTCGGCGTTCGTCCTCCCGTTCTACCTCGTTGGCTCGACGCTGCCGACGGTGAGGACCTACTATCCGATCTGGGAGACCACGCCCGAACTCGGCGCGTTCGTCCCCCACGCGATCCAGTTGTTCGTGCTCGCGCTCGCCACCGAGACCTACTTCCGCGGACTGCTCTGTGTGGGCGTGCGGGACCTCGGACCCAAGTGCGTGTTCATCAGCCCCATCGTCTACGCGGCGCTGCACCTGAACAAGCCGCCGGTCGAACTCGTCCTCTCGGGACCGACCGACGTGCTGTTCGGCGCGGTCGACTACCACGCCGACTCGATCCTCCCCTCGACGGTCGCCCACGGGGGCGGGCTGGTGTTGCTCGACTGGCTCGTGCTCCACGATCCGATCGTCTCGTCCGAGTCGGTCGTGGGGTGGCTGTCGTGGATACCGCTCCCGCTGTAGCTTGCAGACGTTTTTTGGGATCGACGGCCGATGGGTCGGTCATGAGCCTACCGATCGATCCGACGCAACTCACCGCGGACGACATCGGCGAACGACAGCTCACGCTGAACATGGGCCACGACGAGGCGGTCGAACACGTCCGAGAGGCCTTCGTGGAGGCGGGCTTCGGCGTTCCGGTGGAGTTCTCGCCCTCGGAACTGCTTCGCGAGAAGATCGACGTCGATCGCGACCCCTACTACGTCCTCGGCGCGTGTCACCCCGAGATGGCCAACGAGGCGCTCGACGTGACGAACCAGATCGGCGGCCTGTTCCCGTGTAACGTCGTCGTCTGGGAGATCGAGCCGGGCGTCCAGCAGGTGTATCACGTCTCGATCATGAAGATCGCCCGCCTGTCGGGCGTCGCCCCGGACGACGACGACTGGGAGGAGGTCGTCGAGGGGACCAACCGGCTGGTCGAGGAGGCGTTCGGAAACCTCGAGACCGCCGAGGAGGGGGCGAGCTCCGGCGGCGAGAAGCCGCGCGGCCGTCAGGGCGGCAAGCGCGAGGGCCAGGGGAAGCGTTCGGGTGCACAACGCGACGCTCCGGACAACTAGTTCCGTTCGAGTTCGCTAGCGCCAGGCGTCGCCGTCGACGTCCTCGTCGCGTTCGAGGTCGTCGAGTCCGACGGGATCGACGTCGCTCTCCACGAAGACGTATCGCTCGAGACCGACGACGAGTCCCACGAGCGCGATGACCGCCAGCGCCAGCGACGCGAGCGACAGGAGTTCGACGCCGGTGAGCGATCCGACCAGCACGACGGAGTCCATACCGATCGAAGCGGATCGGCGCGAATAAGCTTCACCCCTCTTCGCCGTCTCACGTGGAGAAGTCCGCGAGCGAGGCCTGGACGCCCGCGACCATCTCGGAGGAACGACGCAGGTCGTTCGTCGAGACCGGAAGGAGGGGCTCGATCGCCCCGACCGCGTCGTGGAAGCTCTCCGAGACGCCCCCCTCCTCCTCGAAGGCGTTCCGGACGCTCTCGCGGATCTGCCAGACGCCGACGGGCCCCCAGTACTCGTCGGAGACGTGCCGAAGGACGAGCACCTTCGCCTGCCGGCCCCGCTCGGCGAGGTGTTCGAGCGCGGCGAGACGGGCCGCGTAGTACGCCCCGGCGGTGCCGCCGTCGACGTACTTCGTCCTCCCTTCGTAGCCCTCGTAGTCGCTCGCGATCCAGACGCCGGCCTCGGGGTCGGGGTTCCAGACGCTGCCGGGCGCCTTCATCTCGACGAGTTCGTACTCCCACCGACCGGGCGTGACGATCACCCAGTATCGGTTTCCCATGTACTCGTTGGTCCACACGCGGGTCTCGTCGACGCTCTCGGCGCTTTGCAGGGAGCCCCGGAGGTAGTTCCCGAGGACGTCGTCGACCGCCGTGATCGACCAGCGCGTTGGGACGAGTCGGCGGTTCTCCGCCTCGCCGAGCGCGCCCGCCGAGAGGATTCGGTTGATCTCGTAGACGTCGAAGCCCCGGCGATAGAGGTAGGTGATCGCACCCTCCGCGCGCCAGTCGTCGTCCTCGAGGGTCTTCTCGACCGGTCGAGGAACGTAGGGGTTCTCGGTGAGGTCCGCCGATCGGGCACGAGTGCGCGGGCCCCGCGGGGCGGCGGTGTCGTCGGCCGGCAGGTCGAAGTCCAGCCGCGAGTCCGAGAGTCCGATCTCGACGCCGACGGGACGGCCCGCGATGGCGACCTCCCGCTGTGTGCCGACGAACCCCTCCCAGACGTCGTGGACGTTTTCGGCGGCTCGCGTCGACCCTCCTGCGGGACTCTCCCCGACGCTCGTGACGTCCGTCGTTCGGTTCGCGTTCAGCAGGCCGGTTCGACGCTGGAAGACGTCGTCGATCGAGAGCCCCTTTCGGTACCACTCCGCGTCGGTGACGTACTCCTCGGCGCGCTCCTCGTCGCCGACCGGCGAGAGCAGCCCCGTCGAGACCGTTGGGTAGTTCGAGTGGCCGACGAAGATCGAGGGAGCCGTCGAACCGACCATCGCGTCGCCGGAGACGACCTCCGAGAAGCGGGATTCGACGTCCTCGAGGTACTCGGTGATTGCGTAGGACTTCTCGCGGGCGAGGCGCCGTCGTTCGGCGGCCTCGTCGCGCTCGAGCCCCTCGATGTACTCGTCGAGTCGCATCGGCCGTTATAAGGGGTGGAGGGGCTTGAACGTTCGGTCGGCGGACGTTCGGACGCTCACCACGGGTGTTCGCCGATCGCGCTTTCGGATCGGGTAGGACGGCCATCGAACGCGTCCGCGAGGTTCGAAAACGGGCTCGTCGCTAGCGACGTGCGACGACGACGTAGTATTCGAGCGGAATCACGATCCCGTGGTCGTCGGTGTACTCATCCAGCGCGTCTTCGACCTCCCCGATCACCGTCTCTCGGACGTCCCGATCCAGCGAGCCGAGCGGACCGGCCAGCGGCGAACTGGCGGCCTCTCGACGGACGAACTCCTCGACCGACGGGTAGCGCACGGAGCTGATCTCGATGGTGACGACGGGGTCGCGGAACCCCGCATCGACGGCGAGGGCACGAAGCTCGTCCCCGGTCCACTCGGGGAACGGCGAACGCATCATCGTTCCGGCGTCATCGCCGACGTGGTGCTCCAACGCATCCGACAGCGCGTCGTATCCGCCGTTGAACGCGAGCGGCCGCAGGACGCTGATCGCTAGCCGGCCGTTCGAGGCGAGCACGCGATGCATCTCCCGGAGCGCGACCGAGGGTTCCTCGAAGAACTGGAGGGCCTGTTGACAGAGAACGGCGTCGAACGCCCCGTCGGGGAACGGTAGATCCGTGGCGTCGCCTCGTTTCCACTCGATCGTTGGCGTCGTGATCTCGACGGCGGTCGCTCTGGCCACCTCGAGCATTCCCTCGTTCACGTCGAGGCCGACGACGGCTCCCGTCTCGCCGACGCGGGACGCCGCGCGTCGCGCCACGACGCCGGTTCCACAGCCGACGTCGAGCACGCGATCCCTCTCCTGGAGGGTCGCGTGTTCGACGAGCCGTTCGGCCCACGGCGCGAACAGCGCCGGTACCAGATACCGCTCGTATGCCTCGGGGCCGCTCTCCGTGAGTTGCCATCCGTCCGCGTTAGCCATTATCCTTCACGTATGATAATGTACTACTCGCGAAGCCATAGGAGTTGCGTACGTCCTGTAACCATACGGCTTAGAGTCGCTATAACCCGTAGAGACACGGAAGACGAGAGCGTCTCGACCGACGGGAGGCGTCTCCGAACCAAAAAGAGCGCCGGGAGCTAGCTGTGGATGCCCATCGCCTCGATCTGTTCCTGATAGCGGTTGCGAATCGTCACTTCGGTCACCTGGGCGACGTCGGCGACCTCGCGCTGGGTCTTCTTCTCGTTACACAGAAGCGAGGCGGCGTAGATCGCCGCGGCGGCGTAGCCCGTCGGGGATTTGCCCGAAAGGAGGCCTTCCTCGGCCGTGGTTTCGATGATCTCGTTGGCTTTCGACTGTACTTCTTCGGAGAGTTCGAGTTCGGAGCAGAATCGGGGAACGTACTTCTTGGGGTCGACGGGACGCATCTCGAGGCCGAGCTCCTGTGAGATATACCGATAGGTGCGGCCGATCTCCTTTCGCTCGACCCGCGAGACCTCGCTGATCTCCTCCAGACTGCGCGGGATCCCCTCCTTCCGACAGGCGGCGTAGAGCGCGGCGGTCGCGACGCCCTCGATCGATCGCCCGCGAATGAGGTCCT
Source organism: Halalkalicoccus sp. CG83 (assembly GCF_037081715.1). NCBI lineage: Archaea > Methanobacteriati > Methanobacteriota > Halobacteria > Halobacteriales > Halalkalicoccaceae > Halalkalicoccus > Halalkalicoccus ordinarius. The sequence goes on along the minus strand of NZ_JAZDDH010000002.1, from coordinate 256,817 downwards.
CCTTCAGGGCGCGCCGGTAGATGACGCTCGCGACCTCGCGTACCGAGCGGGGCACGCCGAGCGCCGAGGCCATCCGGTCGATCTCGCTCAGCGCGAACTGCAGGTTGCGCTCGCCGGCGTCCTTCGTACGGATGCGCTCCTGCCACTTTCGCAGTCGGTGCATCTGGCTGCGTTTCTTCGAGGAGATCGATCGGCCGTAGGCGTCCTTGTCCTTCCAGTCGATGGTGGTGGTCAGTCCCTTGTCGTGCATCGTCTGGGTCGTGGGCGCGCCGACCCGGGACTTGCTCTGGCGTTCGGAGTGGTTGAACGCGCGCCACTCGGGCCCCGGATCGATGTTCCCCTCCTCGACGACCAGACCACAGTCATCGCAGACGAGTTCGCCCCGATCGGAACTCTTGACGAGGCTCTCGGAGTCACACTCCGGACAGGTGCGGACCCCCTCCGAGTCCGTGGCTTCGTCTGTATGCTCCGCCTCGTGCTCGCGCTCCCGCTGACGGGTGGACCGTGTCATCGCACTTAAGTGGTAGTGGTTCCGAAACACTTAAACCCTCGGTCGAGATCGAGACCTACGTCGGACGACACAACACCCTCGATCAGGGTCGAGCCCCCGTCAGCCGCGTCTCTACGGCCGTCTCCGGTTCGAGGGGCGTATCAGAACGGTTTTATCGGAGAGGCGGCGAGCGTCGGACAATGCCGAGCCTCGACTGCGACCCGGAGACGGCCCGCGAACGACTGCGCGAGGCCGGCGCGGAACTCTCGCCGGGCAACACCGACCACGAGCGCTGGCGTGCGAGTCTAGGGGAGGCGAGCGCGGTCGCCTACGACGGGACGGTGGTGGTACAGGGGAAACGTCCGGCCGACATCAAAGCGGTGCTGCGCGAGGGAGGCGGCCGAGCCCACCTCTACTTCGATGGCGGGAGCCGCGGCAATCCCGGTCCCGCCGCGATCGGCTGGGTGATCGTGAGCGGCGACGGGATCGTCGCCGAGGGGGGCGAACGCATCGGGCAGGCGACGAACAACCTCGCGGAGTACGAGGCGCTGATCCGGGGACTCGAGGCGGCACGCGACTACGGGTTCGACGTCCTCGAGATCCGTGGCGACTCCGAACTGATCGTCAAGCAGGTCCGCGGCGCGTGGAACACGAACGACCCCGACCTGCGCGAGCGACGCGTGCGAGTCCGCGAGCTGCTCGAGGCGTTCGACGAGTGGTCGCTGTCGCACGTTCCGCGGGAGATAAACGAGCGCGCCGACGAACTGGTGAACGAGGCGTTCGAGAATGGCTGACCTGCCCGATGACGTGATCGAGGAGGCGGAACGGCTGACGAGGCTCGCCCGGGAGGTGCCGACGGACGAGGAAGCGGCGCTCTATCGCGATCGACGCGAGACGCTGCTCGCGGATCACGCCTTTACCGCCCGCGTCCGCGAGGGCGACGCCACCGAGACGCTCGTCCTCCACCCCGAGGAGTGGGTCGAGGACGGCACGATCCGTCCCGAACGGATCGACGACACCGACCGGGCGATCGAGGTCCACCTCTCGGGGCCGGCGGACCCGGACGACTGGGGGATCATCGAGGAGCACAACCGCGCGGTCGCACGGCGCGTCCGCGAGGAGCACGGCGACGTCCACGGGGCGAACGCCGACGCCTTCGCGGACTTCATGGGCAACCACTACGCCCGCCGGGTCGGGACCGCGACGCCGCGGGAACGCGCGGAGTTCCTCACGGAGTACTTCGTGCGGAACGCGTGGCCGAGCGAGGAGCAGAAGACGGTCGTGGAGCTGTCGCTCGAACACGTCGAGCGGGTCGCGAAGGAGGAGCGCTCCTAGCTCTGCGTCGAGCTCTGTGCCTGGCCGTCGACGAGCTCACGGACGTCGGCCGCGCGCTCGTCGTCGGTGATGAGCTTCGAGAAGACCCACTCGAGCTGGCCGAGGACGGTTCCGTAGCCGTCGTCGGTGAGTTCGTACTGGTTGGTCCGCTTATCGAGCTCGCTCTTCTCGACCAGACCGCGCTCGACGAGGTCGTCGAGATTGGGGTAGAGCCGCCCGTGGTTCACCTCGGTCTCGTAGTAGCTCTCGAGTTCGCGCTTGATCGCCAGCCCGTACATCGGCTCCTCGGCGAGGATCACCAGAATGTTGTGCTGGAACGCAGTCAAGTCGTGTGCCGTTCGCTGGGTGCCCTGAACTTCTTGTGCCTCTGACATCGCCGTAGAACATGTCATCCATCTATTTAACAGTTATCAACCATCCGCCTTGTTTAAGAAAGTACTCACAGATAATACTATTAGAGGGTGAAACGGGAACGGAGCGAAGAGGTTCGTCGTACGGGTATGAAAGACGTCGTGCGGGGTTAGTTACCATCGTTCACGTGCTATCGGGGTGTCGAAAGGACTTTTTCCCCGCCCGAAGCAGAGGAAGGTGACGATGACCAACCTCTGGGAAGACCTAGAAACCGGCCCGAACCCGCCGGAAGAGATCTACGCGGTGGTCGAGTGTCTGAAGGGCGAGCGCAACAAGTACGAATACGAGAAGGACATCCCCGGCGTCGTGCTGGATCGGGTGCTCCACTCGAACGTCCACTACCCCTCGGACTACGGTTTCATCCCGCAGTCGTGGTACGACGACGAGGACCCCTTCGACGTGCTCGTGCTCGTCGAGGACCAGACGTTCCCGGGTTGTGTCGTCGAGGCCCGTCCCGTCGCGCTGATGAAGATGGACGACGACGGCGAGCAGGACGACAAGGTGATCGCCGTCCCCAGCGAGGACCCCCGATACGACCACATCGAGGACCTCGAGGACATCCCCCAGCAGACGATCGACGAGATCGACGAGTTCTTCTCGACCTACAAGAACCTCGAGGAGGGCAAGGAGGTCGAGACCCAGGGCTGGGAGGACCGTCAGGCGGCCTACGACGCGATCGAACACGCCCAGGAGCTCTACGAGGAGCAGTTCGACTGAGCGTTCCGGCGGCTCCCGTCCCTTCTCGTTCCCGAATAATGTACGACGGTAATCAGCACCCGCTCGACCGATGTGTTATGCTTATGGGTAATCTTTTGTCGAGTCGTACCCTACGGTGACGCGATGGCAACCAACTCAGCCGCGGTCGGCATCGATCATCCGACGATCGTCCCGACGAACCTCGAGAAGGGCGCCGAGAACGGTCAGGAGGGCGGATCGCAGGATGGGGACGATCCGCACGCCGAGCGGTGAAACGAAACTTCTTGTAGGGGACGACAGTAGGAGGAGCCATGGGTCTCTTCGACCGAATACGCGGCGGCGACGATGCGCCCCGTGTCGCCTTCATCGGCATCGACGGCGTGCCACATACGCTCCTCTCCGAACACCCCGAGGAGTTCCCGAACTTCGCCGCGATCGCCGAGGAGGGTACCGCGAGCGCGATCGAGAGCATCGTTCCGCCGGAGTCGAGCGCGTGCTGGCCGTCGCTGACGACGGGGAAGAACCCCGGCGAGACCGGCGTCTACGGCTTTCAGGACCGCGAGGTCGACTCCTACGAGACGTACGTCCCGATGGGCAGGGACGTCCAGGCCGAGCGCCTCTGGGACCGCGTCACCGACGCGAACCGCAACGCCAGCGTACTGAACGTTCCCGTCACGTTCCCGCCCCAGCGCACGGTACAGAGAATGGTCTCGGGCTTCCTCTCACCCGGTCTCGACAAGGCGGCCTACCCCGACGAACTGCGCGAGACGCTCTCGGGTCTGGACTACCGGATCGACGTGAACGCGAAGCTCGGCCACCAGGAGGACAAGAGCGAGTTCGTCGAGGACGCCCACGAGACGCTCGATGCGCGCTACGAGGCGTTCAAACACTACTTCGATGCCGACGATTGGGACCTCTTCTTCGGCGTGTTCATGACGACGGATCGAGTGAACCACTTCCTCTTCGAGGACTACGAGAAGGAGGGCGAGTACTACGAGGAGTTCATGGAGTTCTACCGGAAGCTCGACCGGTACGTCGGCGACCTGCGCGAGCGCCTCGCCGACGACGTCACCCTCGTGATCGCGAGCGACCACGGCTTCACGACGCTCGAACACGAGGTCCACTTCAACCAGTGGCTCGAGGACGAGGGTTGGCTCTCGTTCGAGAACGAGGAGCACTCGGAGCTCGCGGACATCGCGGACGACGCCCGCGCCTACTCGCTGATCCCCGGTCGGTTCTATCTCAACCTCGAGGGCCGCGAGCCACGGGGAGCCGTTCCCGAGGAGGAGTACGAGGAGGTACGCGCGGAGCTCAAGGCCGACCTCGAGGCGCTCGAGGGTCCCGACGGTCGGAAGGTGTGCGATCGTGTCGTCGAGAAGGAGGACGCCTTCCGCGGCGGCCACGACGACATCGCGCCCGACCTGGTGGCGATCCCGAACCACGGCTTCGACCTCAAGTCGGGGTTCAAGGGCTACGGGAAGGTGTTCGACAAGGGCCCCCGAAACGGGATGCACAGCTTCGACAACGCGACGCTCCACATCGACGACCCGGACGCCTCGATCAGCGACGCCAACCTCTACGACATCGCGCCGACGATCCTCGAACTCATGGAGGTCGAGTTCGATCGCGGCGAGTTCGACGGCGCGAGCCTGGTCTGAGAGACCCCGCGTTTTTACCCCGGGACGCGTAACCCCGGGTATGCTCTATCGCGACCTCGACGGCAGCGAAGCCGAGAGCCCCGACAACCTGCGCGAACAGTACGAGGCGGAACTCGCCGAGGTCGTCGAAGGGGTCGGCATCGAGGCCGCCGCCGAGGAGACGGGCGTCGACACCGAGACGCTTCGTGCGCTCGTCGAGGGGGACTCGCCGGAGCTGACCGTCGAGGAGGCGAGCGCGATCCTCGCGCTCGATCCCGAGGAGCCCGACGCGGAGATCGTCCGCGCCGAGATCGAGGATCGACTGCTGTTGGGGATGACCACAGCGGTGCTCGACGTCGACACCATCGCCGCGAACCTCGAGCGCGACCTCTCGGGCAAGGAGGTCCACCAGCGCGTCGAGGGGCGCGCATCGATGAGCCTCGCGGAGTACGCCGAGATCCACTACCTCATCGCGGAGCGAAAACACTGATGCGCGTCGCGATCCTGGGCTGTGGCTACGTCGGCCTCGAACTCGGCCGACGGCTTCTCGCGCGCGGCCACGACGTCGTCGGCGTCCGGCGCTCTCCGGAGGGGGTGGAGGAGATCGAGGCCGCCGGATTCGACGCGGTGCGGGCGGACGTCACCGACCCTGAGGGGCTCTCGACGGTTCCCGACGCCGACGCGCTGGTCTTCGCGGCGAGCTCCGGCGGCCGCGGTGCCGACGCCGCCCGCGAGGTCTACGTCGAGGGTCTCGAGACGGCGATCGACCAGTTCTCGGCGCGCGAACACCCGCCCGATCGGCTGGTTTACACCTCGAGTACCGGCGTCTACGGCGACCACGGCGGCGACTGGGTCGACGAGGAGACGCCGATCGAACCGACCACCGAGAAGACGCGCGTGCTCGCCGAGGCCGAACGAATCGCACTGGAGTCGTCGATCGCGATCGACGGCACGGTCGCGCGCTTCTCCGGGCTCTACGGCCCGGAACGCTACCGACTCGAGCGGTATCTCGAGGGGCCCGTCACGGCGGGCTACCTCAACATGGTGCATCGCGACGACGCGGCCGGCGCCGTCCGGTACCTGCTCGAGGAGGACCTCGCCCGCGGGGAGGCCGTGCTCGTCTCGGACGACGAACCCGCCGAGAAGTGGGCGTTCGCCGACTGGCTCGCCGAGCAGTGCGGCGTCGAGACGCCGCCGAAGCGAACGAAGGAGGAGCGCCTCGACGAGGGCGACCTCTCGGAGGCCGCCCGCCGGCGAATCCTCACGAGCAAGCGCTGCTCGAACGCGAAGCTCCGCGAGCTCGGCTACGAACTCGAGTACCCGACGTTCCGCGAGGGATACCGGGAGGCAGTGACGGCCTATCGGGACCGGTAGTTCGAGGCGATCCGCGGGAGGGCTGGAGCCGGTTAGGGTTAGTGTGCTCGCCCCGATGAACGGACATGGCGACCAAGGAGGGGACCTGGGCGTATCGGGATCGCTTCACCGAGGAGTTCGGGCGCACCTACTTCCGACGATTCGGCGACGGCGTCGTCTCGAGCGTCGGTCTCGGCACCTACCTCGGCGAGCCCACGGCCGAGGTCGACGACCGGTACGAGGAGGCGATCACCGCGGCGCTCGAGTCGGGCTGTAACCTGATCGACACCGCGATCAACTACCGCCACCAGCGAAGCGAGCGAGTAGCGGGGAGAGCGCTCTCAGACGCCAACGTCGACCGGGAGGCCGTCGTGGTGGCGACGAAGGGGGGCTTCGTCCCGTTCGACGGCGAGCGACCCGACGACCCGGGGAGGTACGTCCGCGAGGAGTACGTCGATTCGGGCGTCGTGGACCGCTCGGAACTGGTCCGAGGGAGCCACTGCATCGCGCCCGACTTCCTCGACGATCAGCTCGATCGCTCGCTTGCCAATCTCGACGTGGAGACGATCGATCTCTACTACGTCCACAACCCCGAGGGCCAGCTCCAGGAGCGTTCGCGCGAGGCGGTCTACGCCCGGTTGGAGGCCACCTTCGAGCGCCTGGAGGAGCGCGTCGCCGACGGCGATCTGCGCTACTACGGAGTGGCGACCTGGGAGGCGTTCCGGGTCCACGAGGAACACGCGAGCTACCTCTCGCTCCCGGAGGTCGTCTCGCGAGCACGAAGCGCGGCGAAGGCCGCCGGGAACGTCGCGACCCACCTCCGGGCGATCCAGTTGCCGTTCAACGTCCACATGGCCGACGCGTTCACGGTCGAAGCCCACGAGGGCTCCGAGGGGGTCGAGAGCGCGCTCCGGTTCGCCCGGGACGCCGGACTGAACGTCTTCGCGAGCGCGAGCATCGGTCAGGGACGGCTCGCCGAGGGGCTGCCCGAGGCGGTAGCCGACCGTCTGGAGGGCGAGACGTCCGCACAGCGGGCGATCAACTTCGCACGAAGCGCCCCCGGCGTGACGAGCGCGCTCGTCGGAATGAGCGATCGGAACCACGTCGCGGAGAACCTCGACGCCGGACGCTACGATCCGATGGGTGCCGACGCGTTCGACTCGGTGTTCGAATGAGCCCGGATCGAGCCCCATCCGGCACCGAGACGCCCCGCGACTCTCTGCCGAGATGATCCCGCTGCTGTACCTCCTCTACTACCTGCTCGTGAAGGCGGTCGGAAAGGTCGTCCCCGTGTTCGGGACGCGTCTCTCGCGACGGGTGCATCGTCGCGCCGCCGACGAGGTGGCCCGCGACGTCGAACTCGCGGCGATCGAGACCATCCACGACGAGCAACCCCCCGCCGGCGTTCGGTTCGCCCTTCGGTTTCGGGGTCCGACGAACGCGCACGCCGAAATCACGGGGTGTGACCTGCGGATCGGGGCGACCCGGCGAGGGAAGACGCTTCACCGCGTCCACTGGTCCGACGACGTCGGTCCGCCGCCGGCGGACGTCGAGCTCGAGTCGATCACGCCGGCCGGTGACGGACGGGTCTCGTTCGAGTGCGTACTTCCGGACGGGTGGCTCGCCGACGAGCGGACGATCTGGGTCGACGGCTCGATCGGGCTGCGGACGGCGAGGGTCGTCCGAAGAAATCGGATCGCCCTCGGTGGGGCGACGTACGCGTTCTCCGACCGAAGCGTAACGCTCGACTGAGCGGACGCGATAGCCGTCTCCAAGCCGGCGATCCGTACGGACGATACGTCGAGCACTCGCCGGCAGCGCCCGGATCGACGCGGACACCGTTTTCGTCCGACACGACGGACGGTAGACGGCAAGGCCGCCGCGTTTCGAAAGGGTTGCCATCCGACCCCGCCTCGTTCGAGACAGTGGCATCGACCCGGCTGTTCGCGTCGCTGTGTTCGATGGCGTTCCTGATCAACCTCGTCCGCGTCGTCTACGCGCCGCTGGTCGAGCCGCTACAGGCGGCGTTCTCGGTCGGGCCGGGCACGATCGGACTGATCGTCACCCTGGTGTGGACCGGCAGCGCGCTCCCCAGGATCCCCATCGGCTACCTGCTGACGATCGTCCCCCGCCATCGGGTGGTGCTGCTGGCGGGCACGATGCTGAGCGGCGCCTCGCTCGTCGCGACGTTCGCGAACTCGGTGCTCACGCTCGCGCTCGGCGCCTTCCTGATCGGAACCGCGACCAGCGGGTATTTCGTCGCCGCGAACCCGCTGATCAGTGAGCTCTACACGGGGCAGGTCGGACGGATGCTCGGCATCCACGGCACGGCGACCCAGCTCGCTGCCGTGGTCGCCGCGCCGATGGTGACGCTCGCGCTGTTCGTCTCCTGGCGGCTGGTGTTCGCAGCCATCGCGGCCGGCGCGCTCGTCTCGACGGTCGTCCTCTACCGGACCGCGAAACGGACCGAGTTCCCCGCGGCGAGCGGCGCCGACCGTGACTTCCTCGGCGCAATCAGGGCTCAGTGGCGTCTGATCGCCCTCGGAATCGCGATCTTCGGCGCGGCGAGCTTCCTCTGGCAGGGACTGTTCAACTTCTACCCGTCCTACCTCGAGACCGCACGCGGGTTCTCCCCGGGCACGGCACGGAACCTGCTGACGGTGGCGTTCGCCGCGGGCGTGCCCGCCTTCTGGATCAGCGGACTGCTCGTCGACCGGCTGCCGACGTTCCCCTACCTGCTCGCCGTCATCGGGGCGTTCGTCGCGAGCGTCCTCCTGCTGACCGTGACGAACGGCCTGCTCGGGATCGTCGTCCTCAGCGCCGTCGTCGGCTACGTCATCCACAGCATGTTCCCCGCGGCCGATACGTTCCTCCTCTCGTCGTTCCCCGACGAGCATCGAGGGGGGGCGTACGCCACGTTCAGCGGCGGGATGATGTTCGGCCAGGCGCTCGGCAGCTGGTTCGTCGGCGGGCTGGTCGAGTACGGGTTCGCCTACGACGCGGTGTTCCAAGGACTCGCGCTCGCGCTCGGGCTGTTGGTCTGTGCGTTCGCGCTGCTGGGCGCGACGGGACGCCTGCCGGCGGCGACGGACGCGTAACGGCCCGCTTTTAGTCGCTCGCGCCAAGGGCCGGATGATGGAGTACGTCCAGGAGCGGATCGCCACCCTCCACGACCTGACCGACCCGACGCCCGAGACGCCGACGGGCCGGGCGGCGGTCGTCATGCCGATGACCGACCGGGAGTACGCGGGGCTGGCGCCCGAACACACCCTGGCGACGCTCGAGACGGTGGATCCGGGACGCGTGATCGTCCCGCTTCGCGCGCCCGAGGAGCGCGTCGGCCCCTTCGTCGAGTGGCTGTCGGACTTCGATCTCGACCTCACGGTGCTGTGGTGTAACGCCCCCGCCGTCGAGGCGCTGCTCGCCGAACACGGGCTGGACGGCGAGGCGGGCAAGGGCCGCGACGTCTGGCTCGGGACGGGACTCGCGGCCGAACGCGAGGAGTTCGTCGTCGTCCACGACGCCGACGCGAGGACGTACGGTCCGGGCCACGTCGCCCGGCTGCTCGCGCCGCTCTCGACCGGTTTCGAGTTCGCGAAGGGCTACTACGCCCGCGTCGAGCACGGACGGCTCTACGGCCGGCTGTTCCGGCTGTTCTACGAGCCGCTGGTCGCCGCGCTGGCCGAACGCCACGACGCGGCGATCCTGGAGTACCTGGGGGCGTTCCGCTACGCGCTGGCCGGCGAGATGGGGATGACCGCCGACCTCGCTCGCGAGCTCCGCGTCGAGCCGACGTGGGGGCTGGAGGTCGGCGTCCTCGGCGACGCCTTCTCCCGGGCGGGCTTCGCGGGGACCGCACAGGTCGACCTGGGAGCCCACGAGCACGACCACCGTGCAGTCGGCGGCTCGGCCGGGCTGGCGGAGATGAGTCGGGGGGTCGGGGCGGCGCTGTTCCGCGTCCTCGCCGACGAGGGGATCGAGCCCGACTTCGAGCGGCTGGCCGAGCGCTACCCCGAGGTCGCGACACGGTTCGTCCGGCAGTACGCGGCCGACGCGGCGTTCAACGGCCTCTCGTACGATCCGGACGAGGAGCGTGCCCAGGTGGGTCGGTACGTCGAGGCGATCGTACCCCCTGAAGCGGATCGCCGGCTACCGCCGTGGTCGGCCGTCCCCGTCGATCCCGGAAGGGTCGCGGCCGTCTCGGCCGACGCGATCGACTCGGGCTAGCGCCGTCGTTCGCGGCCCAGGCGATCGGTCATCCGATCGACGCTCTCGTCGATGCGGGGGTCCCGAGTGACCGTCCACCGCCCGTCGTCCCCGTCTCCGTCGTCGGCACGCTCGATTCGACCGTCCTCCTCGAGGGTCGCGAGGCGTTCGTGGACGGTTTCGGGGGATATCGAGAGTCGATCGGCGATCCGCTTCGCCGTCGCGGGGTCACAGTCGCGGACCGCCTCGAGCACGTCGGCGTCGTCCATGCCGGAACTACCACGCCGGGCCGAAAGGGCCTTGCGGGCGGGGGCGTAGCTACGGACGTGACACACGACGAGCTCGCCGGGGTCGTCGACCTCTTCGGCGCGCTCACTCGCGAGGAGCTCGCGGAGGCACGCTCGGAGCTCGCGTTCCGGCAGGGCGAGGAGGAGCCCGACCCGGCGGCGGTCGACGCCGCGCTCGAGGAGTACGCGCTGGTCGAACACGAGGGACTGCTCGTCGCCGGACCCGCGGCGTTCCCGACGCTGCCGCCGGAGGCGTCGGACCTCCCGTATATCGTGGACGTGCCCGAACGCGAAGTCGATCACGAGGAGATCGGCGAGCGCGTCCGCGACGACCTGCTCGCGGCCGTCGAGAGGGACGATCCGGAACGACTGCGCGAACTGAGCTACGACCTCGAGGCGTGGGCGCCGGTCGACGCGAGCGACGTACGCGCTCGCCTGGAGTCGGAGGGGGAGGAATCGTGAACGCCAATACGGACCGGACGCAAGAGGGGCCAATGGACCTCAGCCGGGTCGCCGAACACACGCCGCGGCGGGTCACCGACCAGAAGCGCGAGGCCGCGGTGTTGGTCCCCGTGATCGAGCGCGAGAGCGGACCGCATCTGCTGTTTACGAAGCGATCGGAGGACCTCCGCGATCACCCCGGTCAGATGAGCTTCCCCGGCGGCGGGCGCGAGACCGAGGACGAGGACCGCTACGCGACCGCGCTGCGGGAGGGCAACGAGGAGATCGGCCTTCTCGACGGTGAGGCGGAACTCGTCGGCCGGCTCGACGACATCCGCACCGTCACCGAGTACTCGATCACCCCGTTCGTCGTCCGGATCCCGGATCGGCGCTACGAGCCCGACGACCGCGAGGTCGCGGAGATCGCCGTCCTCCCGATCGCGGCGCTCGTCGACGAGACGAACCACGAGCACGAACGCCGCGAACACCCCTACTACGGCGAGATCGTCATCCACTACTTCCGCATCGACGGCTACACCGTCTGGGGGGCGACGGGACGGATCGTCGTCCAGTTCCTCGAACTCGCCACCGACTGGCGTGCCCCCGTCCGCCTCGATCCGGAGTCCTACGGCTAAGCGACACGCTTTTGCGCGCGAGCGCGATACCGCGGAGTATGATCGCACGAACGAGGAGCCACGCTCGAACGCTCGCGGGATGGAACCCCGCGAACGCTCGGGTTCCGCGCCAGCAGTGACGCGTTCACGTTCTCCGGAGGGGTCGATGGCGAGAGGTGAGTCCGTTCTCGAGACCGGCATCGACGCCGCCGCGCTCAAGCCCGCTGAGTGTGACGTCTCGCGGGCGACCGGGCTAGCGTTCGACACCGTGGTGATTGACTACGAGGGTCGCGAGCACCTGCCCGAGCGAGGGACCCTCGAGACGCTCGCCGTCACGCACGAACTGCACCTGACCACCCCCGTGCGGGCCGACGGGTTCGACCCGCTGGGCGACGACTCGCTGCTCGATCGGATTCCCGAGGAGGCACGGCGGGTGCTCGTCGCCGGCCACGCCGCCTACCTCGAGGAATCGGAGCGCTCGCGGGCGCTCGCGCCGCGCTTCGGCGCCGCGATCGCGGAGGCGCCCGACGCCTGGGTCGGCACCGAGGGCGTCGAGCGGATCGCGCTGGCGACGGGCGCGACGCAGTTCGAACTGCTCGGGCGCTCGACGGAGCGGGACGTCCGGGCGCTCCGAGCGGCCGGGTTCGACGGCGAGATCGCCGTCTACGCGCCCACCGTGTTGACCGACGACGCCGACGCGGTGCTCGACGCGGTCGGCGCCTACGTCGCCCGTCGTCGGCCCGTCGCTCGGGCGCTTCCCCCGGACGCGCCGACCGACGCCGGTGCCGAGGGTCGTGCCCGTGACGTGCTGCTCGCTGCGGCCGGGGACTTCGCGCTCGTGGGCACCCCGAAGGCGATCCGCGAGCGGATCGACGGCCTGCGCGAGGCGGGCGCCGACACGATCGTGGGCTATCCCGCCCGCGGGATCGAGTCCTTCCTCGACTGATCGACAGGGCTATCCCTCCTGCGTTCGCCCGTTCACCGATGAGGCCGAACGACGTGGCCGTGATCGGCGGCGGCGCGGTCGGCGCGACGGCCGCGTACGATCTCGTACGCCGTGGCGTGCGCGTCACGCTGTTCGAGCGCGGCGGGATCGCGGGCGAAAGCACCGGCCGGGCGGCCGGCGTGCTCTACGGCGCGTTCGCCGAGGACCGCGACGCCGCGATCGGCCGGCGGTCGATCGAGCGGTTTCGCGAGCTCTCGGGCGAGGGCGACTTCGAGTTCCGCGAGACGCCGTACGTCTGGCTCGCCCGCGAGGGCGACGAGCGGCGGGGAGAGGCGATAGAGACGCAGGTCCGGCGGATGCGGGTCCACGGAGTGGACGTCGAACTCCTCGCTCCCGGGGAACTCGCCGAGGTCGCGCCCGCGCTGCGGACCGACGACGTCGGAGCCGCCGCGGTGGCCCGCGACGCGGGCCGAACCGACCCGGCGAGCTATGCCCGGCTGCTGGTTCGGAAGGCCGAACGCGAGGGTGCAACGGTACGGACTGGGACGACCGTCTCGCTCGACGCTGGGTTCGACGGAGCGGTCGTGCTCGACGACGGGCAAGAGTCGTTCGACGCCGTGGTGGTGGCGGCCGGCGCGCACACGAAACGACTGCTCGCCGACGCCGGCCATCGGATCGCGACGAAACCCTACCGGGTGCAGGCGCTGACCGCCGGGTTTCAGGCCCGAGGCGAGCCAAACGGGAGTCGACGGACGACCGACGACGCCGGAGTGCCGATGGTCTACGACGCCACCGCGGGGTTCTACCTCCGGCCCCACCCCGACGGACTGCTGATCGGCGACGGCACCGAGGAGGTCGAATCGGACCCCGACGAGTGGGAACGCGGCGCGGATCCGGAGTTCGTCGAGAGCGCGCTCGAGCGGGCGGGCGAACGGCTCGCCGTCGAGGGACTCGCCGTCGAGGAGGCGTGGGCGGGTCTCTGCACGGCCACTCCCGACCGGAACCCGCTTCTGGGCTGGCTCGACGAGGACCGAGGCCTCTACGTCGCGACCGGCTGGCAGGGCCACGGGTTCATGCGATCGCCGGCGCTGGGCGAGCGGATCGCACGGGAGCTATGCGGCGAGCCGGGGATCGACGCGTTCGATCCGACGCGCTTCACCGGCGAGGAGGAGTTCGCGATCGTCGAGGGGATGGCCGTCGACTGATCGGTCAGGCGTTCCCGACCGGTTCGTCGGGGTCGACGTCCGGGTCCTCGTCGTCGGCGATGCCGTCCGCGTCGAAGCCGGCGTCCGCACCGTCGTCGAAGTCGTCGGTTCCGACGCCGACGTCGGAGTCGGCCTCCGCCGCGGTCTCCTCGATCTCGACGGTAGTGACGTTCGCGTCGACCTCTCGTTTGGGGATGTGGACCTGCAGCGTGCCGTTCGTCCGCAGCGTCGCGGTCGCCGAGTCCGCGTCGACCGCGTCATCGGGCAGCCGCACCCGGCCGTCGAGCGAGAGTCCGCGACCGGGAAAGCGCATCTCGAAGTCCTCGTAGAACTCCCGAAACCGATCCATGCGGACGAGCACGTCGCCGTCGGCGAACCGGACCTGGACGTCCCGTTTCTCGACGCCGGGAGCGTCGAACACCACGAGGTAGGCGTCCTCGCTCTCGAGCAGATCGGCGCCCAGCGGTCGGCTCTCCTGGACCCGGCTCGCGACGCGTCCGACGCTCTCGGCGACCCGGTTGCCGATCGATCGGCCGACCTCCCATACGTTCATAGCTCGACCGCCTCGAGGCAGTCGACGCCGCCACAGTAGGGACACTGGAAGTCGTCGACGCCCACGTCGTCGGGCATGTCGTAGGTGTAGTGGAGTTCGAACATGTCGAGTTCACAGTCGTCGTCCGTACAGACGAGTTCCAGGGTCGCTGGCATGGATCGGCGTACGGCTGCCAGACGCATAAACGCCCGGCATGCCGCCGGTTGCCGGGGCGTGCGACCCCGGTCCGGTCGCCAGTCGTCGGGGTCACGCATCTACCTTCCCCATCCACAGCCGACCATGACAGAACGGACGCTGGATGGATCCGGTCCGCGTCGTGACGGGGCCGACGAACGGCCCGGGAAACCCACGAACGGGTCGAGGAGTCGAAGGGAGAGAACGGACGGCCCGACGTCTGAGGCAGACCGGCGAGCCGTTCGGTACAACCGTAGTCGCCGTCCATCGTTTTATGGATCGAACCCGAAGCGCCGGCCATGCGACTCGGCATCGTCTCGGACACCCACGACAACGTCGCGGCGATCGAGCGAGCGACCGAGCGGTTCCGCGAGGAGGGCGTGGAGACGCTGATCCACTGCGGCGACTTCATCGCGCCGCCGGTACTCCCCTTCTTCGAGGACTTCTCGCTCCACGGCGTGCTCGGCAACAACGACGGCGAACTCGAGGGGCTCGAGGCCGGCTTCGAGGCGATAGACGGCGAGCTCCACGGCCGCTTCGCCGACCTCGAGCTGGGCGGGAAGCGTTTCGCGGTGCTCCACGGCGAATCGAAGGAGGAGGTCGAGGGCTACGCGGAGTCCGGCGAGTACGACTACGTGCTCTACGGCCACCACCACGAACGCGAGCGCCGGGAGGTCGACGACACCGTCGTCGTGAACCCCGGGGCGCACTTCCCGACGGTACCGGAGGAACACCGAACGGTGGCGATCCTCGACACCGAGACGGACGAGGTGCGGTTCCTCGAGGTCAGGGTGTAATCGCTTTTGTCGTTCGGGCGACTAGGACCTCCATGACCGATCCGGCGGATCTCTCGGTGACGCTCGTCGACGGCTACGTCGACGAGCCGGCGCACTTCGGCGTCCCTCCCTACATCTCGACCTACCCACGGTACACGGCGGGCGCGCTCGTCGACGCGGGCGTCTCCCCCGGGAACGTCACCTACCACACGATCGACGAACTACGCGATGACCGGTCGAAGTGGCGCGACGTCGAGGAGGCGGACCTGATGATCTACATCGGCGGGATGACCGTCCCCGGAAACTACGTCGGCGGAACGCCCGCCGAGCCCGACGAGGTGAAGAAACTGGCGTGGGTGTCTCGGGGGACTTCGTTGATGGGCGGACCCGTGCGGTTCGGCGTCGGCGAGGAGAACGCCGGTGCACAGGACATGGAGCGGAAGGACCTCGACTACGAGTTCGTCGCGAAGGGCGACGTCGAGGCCGCCGCCTACGACCTGGTCGACGGCGGACTCGAGGGGTTCGGCGACCGGATGCGGAGCAACGAGGAGATCGACCGGTGGGCACGGAAGGGTGCGTTCGTGATCGAACAGCACCCCAACCACCCGGACTACCTGATCTGCGAGATGGAGACGTCGAGAGGGTGTGCCTACCGGTGTTCGTTCTGCACCGAACCGCTCTACGGCGACCCCGCGTTCCGCAGCGCCGAGAGCGTGGTGAAGGAGGTCGATGGGCTCTCGGATCGCGGCGCTCGGCACTTCCGACTGGGACGCCAGGCCGACATCCTCGCGTTCGGCGGCGACGGCGAGGCACCCAACCCCGACGCGCTCCGCGAGCTCTACGGCGGCATTCGCGAGGTCGCGCCCGACCTCCGGACGCTGCATCTCGACAACATGAACCCCGTGACGATCGTCGACTACCCGGAGCGCTCGCGCGAGGGGATCCGGACCATCGCCGAGCACAACACCCCCGGCGACACCGCCGCGTTCGGCCTCGAGAGCGCGGATCCGGTCGTCCAGGAGGAGAACGACCTGCTGGTCACCGCCGAGGAGTGCCTCGAGGCGGTACGCGTCGTCAACGAGGAGGGCGGCTGGCGACCGGGCGAGGAGCCCGGATCCGGTCCCGCAACTGGCACCGACGCCCCGAACCGCCTTCCCAAACTCCTGCCGGGGATCAACCTCGTCCACGGGCTACAGGGCGAGCGCCGCGAGACCTACGAGCACAACAAGCGCTTCCTCCAGCGGGTCTACGACGAGGGGCTGATGCTACGGCGGATCAACATCCGCCAGGTGATGGCGTTCGCAGGTACGGAGATGGGCGAGACCGGCGCGGAGATCGCCCGCGAGCACAAGCAGCTGTTCAAGACGTACAAGCGCGAGGTCCGCAAGGAGATCGACAATCCGATGCTGAAGCGGGTCGTGCCGCCGGGCACCGTCCTGGAGGACGTCCACCTCGAGTACCACGAGGACGGCCGGACGTTCGGCCGCCAGCCCGGCACCTACTCGCTGCTGATCGGCATCCCGGGCGAGCGCGAACTCGGGCGGACGATCGACGTCGCGGTCGTGGACCACGGCTACCGATCGGTGACCGGCGTCCCCTACCCGCTCGACCTCAACGGCGCGAGCATGGACGAGCTCACGGCGATCCCCGGTGTCGGCCGGTCGACGGCGGGCGACATCGTCGTCGGCCGACCCCACGAATCAGCGCGTACACTCAAGGAGGAACTCGGCGTCGACCTGGGTCGATTCGCGTGAGCGACTGAGGACGAAACGGTCGCGCTTGTAAGAAGATAGCGGTGTGGTCCGCGAGCGAACGTCGTTCGCTCGCGGTTTTTTAGTGCAGGTTTTTGCGGCGAGCGGGTCGCGAAGCGACCCCGAGTCGGAAAAACGTGCGTTATAGCGTCTCCTCGATGACCTCGCCGACCGCGAAGTTCGACTTGACCTCGCTGATCTCGACCTTGACCTGTTCGCCGATCTCGGCGCCGGGGACGATGATCACGTAGCCGCGCTCGACGCGGGCGATGCCGTCGCCCTGTTTGCCGATGTCCTCGATCTCGACGTAGCGGATCTCGCCCTGTTCGACCGGCGGCTGTGGCTCGGTCGACGGGCGCGACGAACGGCTCGATTCGCCCGACTCGCTCTCGATCGCCTCACGTGAGATGAGCGCGACGCGGTAGGTTTCGCCGGAATCGAGAGAGCCGGTCTCGATCTCGCTCTCGGGGACCTCGACGACGTAGCCGTCGTCGGTCTCGGTGAGCTCGGCGTTGAACAGACACAGGAGTTTATCAGATATTTCCATGGAGACCTCCGGACTAGCCGTCGGCGTCGCGCGTTATAGAAGTGTCGCCGGCCGTTACGGAGGTTCCGTCGCCCCGTTTCGGTCCCTCGGAGTCGTGGACGACGACCTCGCCCGGAGCACGCTCGACCGGTCGGTAGTTCTCGCGAACGCCGATCGCCTCCTCGAGTTCGCGGATCGCGCGTTCTTTCAGGGCTTCGGCCAGCTCCTCGGCGTCCTCGCGATCGATCTCCCGGCCGAGTCCCTCGCACTCGTGGGCGCGGACGGGTCCCTTACGGTCAACTGCCTCGCCCATCGGCTGGCCTCCCTCCGAGTCCTCGGAGAGAACGACGCTGAAGGGGTAGGTCCGACAGATCAGCGGGCGATCCTCGTGGACGGTGCAGGCGCCGACGCCGTCCTCCTCCTCGTAGAAGGTGCAGTCGCCACAGCCGTCGGTCGCGAGCGCCCACTCGAAGGTCTCGCCCTCGCCGTCCTCGCCCGCGTCGAGTCCGTACGGCATCGGACGGGCGACGTCGCGCCAATCGTAATCTCCACGTTCCTGCAGCTCGCGCACCTCGTCGGGGAACACCGTGGCGGTGTGGGGATCCTCGGCCTCGCTCTTACAGCAGGCCCCACATCGGGTGCACTCGAAGCCGATCGACTCGATGGCGTCCGCGAGCTTCCCCGGGTCCAGCGCTCGCGCGCGATCGAGTTCGGTCTCGAGCGACTCCATACCTCGAGAAGCGGGCCGCCGGCCAAAAGCCCGTCGCCGGGCCGTCTACGTGGGACGGGCCCGCGTACCGTCGAACTCGACCCGACCCTCCTCGGCGAGCTTCGCGAGGTGGGTGCGGACCGTCGCGCTCGCGAGCTCCTCGAGCCCCGAGAGTTCCTTCTCGTAGGCGGCGTCGCGGATCCCCTCGACGGTTCGATTACCGTCCTCGACCGCGCGAAGCACCCGCCGTTCGCGTTCGAGCCGGTGGTCGATCAGCCACTCCAGCCGTTCCGCGGGCGCCTCAATCGGTTCGCCGTGGCCCGGAAGCAGGCGAGAGGGCTCGCGCTCGCGGATTCGACGGAGCGAGTCGAGGTACGCTCCCATGTCGGCGCCCTCGCCGCCGACGAAGACGCTGCTCTCGGCCATCGCGAGGTCGCCACAGAGGACGGCGTCGTCGGCGGCGAACGCGACGTGATCGGGAGCGTGGCCGGGCGTCTCGAGGACGGTGAGGCTGCCGATCGAGTCACCGTCCTCGAAGCTCCGGTCGGGATCGACGCCCGTCGCCTCACGCAGTCGGTCCTCGTGGCCCGAGAGCGCCCAGACCGTTCGGGAGTCGGCGTACTCGGCCAAAGCGCCGACGTGATCCGGATGGGTGTGCGTGACCGCGACGTGCGAGGCGTCCACGGCAGCCGAATCGAGGGCGTCGCTCCGGGTGGCGGGGTCGACGACGAGGTCCCCGACGACGTAGGCGTTCGTCGCACCGGCTGGAGCGCTGGTGGTCGTCGGAACGGGGAATCGATCGATCCTCATGGCGATCGCGTTCGGGGAAGAAGCCGCTATCGACGCAGGTGATAGACCTGCTTTCTCGCGTCGCGGAAGCTGTACCGGGAGACGACGATGTCGACCTCCTGGAGACGGTTCAGCGCGTAGCGCACGGTTCGATCGGGCAGGAGCGACTCCTCGGCGAGCTGGCCCTGCGAGAGCGGCGCGTCGGTCTCGAGGACCTTCGCGACGAGCTTCGCGCTCGGCGGCAGTTCGACGAGCCTCTCCCTGTACTCCTCCTCCGAGAGGATCGTCTCGCCCCCCATGGCGCGGTCCTCGGTACTGGTGCTCATACCCCTTCTCGCCGCCTCCCGGTGGTAAACCTTGGCTATATGGAGGTGGAAACAATATATACACCGTAAAGAGTATTATTGTCATACCTACTGGTCGCCTTTGACTAGAGGATAACTCGAACCGATCGACGAGAGCGGTGCCGTTCGCGGTGGGACGAACGCTCGATTTCCCGATCGACGGGACGGCCCGTCGCTCCCGGCGACGGGAGACGGCAGGGTTTTATTCCCCGGCGGGAGTAGCAGGGGTCGTGAAGGGCAAGGAGTGGTACCAGACGGCGGAGGTCGCGGAGGAATACGAGGACAAGCGCTTCTCCCGCGGCGGCCGCCTGATCGATCGCCGGGAGAAGGAGGCAGTGCTCTCGGCGCTCGACCCCCTCGAGGGAAAACGAGTCCTCGAGATCGCCTGTGGTACCGGGCGGTTCTCGGCGATGCTCGCCTCGCAGGGCGCGGACGTGATCGGTCTCGACATCTCGGACGCGATGCTGTCGCAGGGCCGCGAGAAGGCCCATCGGAGCGGCGTCGATGATCACTTGGAGTTCGTCCGCGGTGACGCCTCCAGACTCCCGTTTCCCGACGATCACTTCGACGCGGTGTTGGCGATGCGGTTTTTCCACCTGATCCCCAACCCCGACCGGTATCTCCGCGAGATCCGCCGGGTAACCGACGACCAACTGGTGTTCGACACGTTCAACACGCCGAGCACGCGGGCCGTCTACAACTGGCTGCTGCCGATGGGATCACGGCTCTACTCGGAGATGGACGTCCGAGGGATGCTCGATCGGACCGAGTTCGACCTCGTCTCCGCCGAGCACGACTTCCTCGTACCCTACGGTCTCTATCGGGCGATCCCGGGATCGATCGCCGAGGCGATCTACCGGGCCGACGAACGCCTCGGACGAACCGACGTCGGCGAGAACCTGGCGTCGGTTACCTACTGGAACAGCCGGATCCGCGAACAGCCCGAGATCGACCGATAGCAGTTGCGACCTCCGCGGAACGACGGGTTTCATCCACGGAGCTTTTAGTGATGGGAGTCGCTACGGGGTGGTATGGAGTTCTCCGTCGTGGTACCGACGCTCAACGGTCGGCGCCAGCTCGCGGCGTGTCTCGACGCGCTGGAGGAGCGCCTGTCGGACGCCGAGGTCGTCGTCGTCAACGGGCCCTCGACGGACGGAACGAGCGGGATGATCCACGAGCGTTCGGACGTGGACGTGCTCGTCGAGATCGCGGACCGGAACCTCAACGTCGCCAGAAACGCCGGGTTGGACGCCGCGAGCGGCGACGTGGTGGCGCTGCTCGATGAGAGCCACCTGGTCGAGACGACGTGGCTCGCAACGGTGGAGGAGGCGATCGCCTCGGGGGCGGACGTAGTGACCGGCCCGAGCCATCGGCCCGTCCGCGGCGGGGTCACGACCGAGGCGAGGGAGCGTCGGACGATCGCGGGTCGGGAGGTAACCTACTTCGACGGCGGGAACGTCGCGCTGACCCGCGAGGCGATCGAGGAGCTCGACGGCTTCGACGAGTACCTGGAGACCGGCGGCGCTCGCGACCTCGCCCACCGGCTGGCCGGTCAGGGGCGGACCGTCGACTGGCGACCGGGGATGGGCGTCCGGGACAGCATCGAGACCGACGGCGGCGACGATCCGGGGGGCGATCCGCGGATCGTCCGCCACGGACACGGCCGGACGATCGTGGGCGGCGAGATCCAGCAGCGATGGGCCTGGAAGTACCGCTCGCTCGCCTATCGCCTCGCGAAGAACTACGGCCCTCGTCCCACCGTCTTCCGCCGGCTGGCCGGCCATACGACGACCGACGGCGCCACGTCGATCCGTGGCGTGTTGAAGGGCGAGGTCACGCCGACGAGCTGGCTCGGCGGCGGCCGGACGGTCACGACGAGCACGCTCTACGGCCTAAAAGACGGGCTCCGAGCCCGCGTGAGCGACCGGACGTCGAGGCGCAACCCCAACGGCATCTCGAGCCGGAGCGACCGCGCCGTCGAGCGATACGACTGGCATCGTCGCCGTCGACCCCGACGACCGGAGTAGCAAACGTTATATAGAACCGCTAACGACAGTTCATCCGAGCAGTACACATGTCACAGTCATCACAGCGACGCATGGGCGGACGCCCGGTGTTCATCCTCAGCGACGACGCCGAGCGAACGCAGGGCCGGGACGCACAGACCGCGAACATCGCCGCCGGCAAGGCGGTCGCCGAGTCCGTACGGACGACGCTCGGTCCCCGCGGGATGGACAAGATGCTCGTCGACAACTCGGGCGAGGTCGTCATCACCAACGACGGCGCGACGATCCTCGATGAGATGGACATCGAGCATCCCGCGGCACAGATGATCGTGGAGGTCGCCCAGACCCAGGAGGAGGAGGTCGGCGACGGCACCACGACCGCCGCGGTGCTCGCGGGTCAGCTCCTCGCGCAGGCGGAGGACCTCGTCGAGGACGACGTCCACCCGACGACGATCGTCGAGGGCTACAACGAGGCCGCTCGGATCGCCCAGGAGGCGATCGAGGAGCTCACCCTCGAGGAGGAGCCCGACGACGAGCGCCTGCGGGCGGTCGCCGAGTCCAGCATGACCGGCAAGGGCACCGGCGACGTCAGCGCCGAGCGGCTCGCGGAGCTCGTCGTCCGGACGGTCAGGCAGGTCCAGACCGACGAGCGCATCGAGCGCGACGAGATCCAGATCCAGACCCAGGTCGGCGCCAGCTCGGGCGCGAGCGAACTCGTCGAGGGCGTCGTCGTCGACGAGGAGCCCGCCAACGACAACATGCCCCGCTCGATCGAGGACGCCACGGTCGCCGTGCTCGACGTCGAGCTCGACGTCCGACAGGCGAACATCGACGCCGAGTACAACATCACCGACATCGACCAGCTCAACGCCGCGATCGAGGCCGAGGAGAACCAGCTTCGAGGCTACACCGAGGCGCTCTCGGAGGCCGGCGTCGACGTCGCGTTCGTCACGGACGACATCGAGGACCGCGTCGCGAGCGCGCTCGCCGACGCCGGCATCCTCGCGTTCGAGAACGTCGACGACAGCGACGCCCGTGCGGTCGCCCGCACGGTCGGCGCGAAGCGTCTAGGAGCCGTCGAGGACCTCGACGGCGAGGACTTCGGCCACGCCGAGTCGATCCGCGTCGAGACGTACGGCGACGACGAGCTCGCGGTGGTCGAGGGCGGCGCCGAGGCCGAGACCGTCACGCTGTTCGTCCGCGGCGGCACCGAGCACGTCGTCGACGAGCTCGAGCGCGCGATCTCCGACGCGATCGACGTCGTCACCGCCGCGATCGACTCGGGCGGCGTCGTCCCCGGTGCGGGCGCGACCGAGATCGCCATCGCCGAGCGCGTCCGCAGCGAGGCCGCCGGCGTCTCGGGCCGCAAACAGCTCGCCGTCGAGGCGTTCGCCGACGCGGTCGAGGTGCTGCCTCGGACGCTCGCGCGGAACACGGGGATGGACCCGATCGACGCGCTGGTGGACCTGCGCTCGGAGTACGACGCCAGCGGCCGCGCGGGCATCATCTCGAAGGGCCAGTCCGGCGAGGTCGGCGATCCCTTCGAGGAGGGGGTCTTCGACCCCGCCGCCGTCAAGCGTGAGGCCGTCGAGAGCGCCACGGAGGCCGCGACGATGATCGTCCGCATCGACGACGTCATCGCCGCGAACTAACGCCCACCTTTTACTTCGCTCGCCTTCGGCTCGCTTGCAAAAGCAGGACCAGTGCCGGACACAGTCCGGCAAGCAGCCAGAAATCGGAGGTTTCTAGCGCAAAAGCACAGGAGTCGACCACCGGGAGGCTCCTGCTACCGTCACCAGATCGCTGCACGATCTGGTTGGCACACGAAAAGTGCTACGCACTTTTCGGGACGCTCGCTCACCGCTTCGCGGCTCGCTCGTGAGTGTGAGACGCGGGCCGCTACACCGTCGGCAATCCCCATCCACGACGCAGCGCGAGCAGGCGAAGCGCGAGGACGAGTCCGGCACAGCCGATCGTCGCGAGACCGATCGAGATACCGATGGAAACGGCGATCCAGAAGGCTACCCCGCCGATCACGGCAGGGGTCGCATAGAAACCCTCACGGAGGACGACCGGCACACGAACGAGGAGGAGATCACAGAGACTCCCACCGCCGACGGCGGTCAGCGCGGCGAGGACGACGATCCCGAACGGGGTGAGGCCGGCCTCGTAGCCGACGGACGCGCCGGTCGCCGCGAAGGCCGCGAGTCCGACCGCGTCGGGAATCAACACGATCGGGTGATCACGCAGATCGCCGAACGATCGGATGACGACGAGCGCGAGGCCGACGCCCAGAAGCACTACCAGCACGTCGGTCGTCGCGCGGAGCGCGAGCGGGACCTGACCGACGAGGGTATCTCGGACGGTCCCCCCGCCGAGCGCGGTCAGAACCCCGAGAACGACGACGCCGAACAGATCGAGGTCGGCTTCCGCACCCTTGAGCGATCCGACGATGGCGAACGCGAGCAGGCCGATCACGTTCATCAGCGCGAAAGCGTCGCTCATCTCCGAGCACAACTCGACCATCACCCCTATTCACGTGATCGGTGCGGAGTTCGTTCGCCCGAGTCGTCCCGACGAGCCGACGCCGAACCGGTTCGTACGTCGAGCCGGAGCGACCGGCAGGTTCTCGTGTTACGAGTCGATCCCGGTCATCTGCCAGCCCGCGGCGGCGATCGCCAGTCCCGCCAGCGCGATCGCCGCCAGCCCGGGGACGAACGAGCCGGTCGCGTCGCGAAGCGAGCCGACGAGAAACGGCCCCAGAAAACCGCCGATCTCGCCGACGGCGAAGACGAACCCGACCGCCGTCGCAGTGAGACCGGGACCGATCCCCTCCAGTTCGACCGGGATCGCGCGCAACAGCGGCCCGATCCCGCCGAGACCGATCCCGACGGCGACGATGCCGACGGCCGCGGGCGCGAGCGTGGAGTCAGACACCAGCAGGGTCGTCGTCCCGGCGGTCACGAGCAACCCCGCGAGGACGACCGCCGGCCGGCGCGCCGAGTGTCGATCCGACAGGGGTGGAATCGAGAGCGCGCCGACGACCTGTCCGGCGACGAGCACCGTGGTGGTGAGTCCGGCGAGCGCGGGACGGACGCCGCGGGACTCGAAGAGCGTCACGAGCCAGCCCTGCAGGCCGTGGCTCACGAGCAGGTAGGCCGTCCCGATCGCCACGAGCAGCGCCATCGAGCGGTTCGAGAGCACCCGAGCGGCGTCCTCGCGCAGCGAACCGAGCGAGAAGGCCCGTCCGTCGTCCGCGTCGCGGGGGTCGATGCGTCTCGTCCCGAGGAACCAGACGAGCGCGAACGCGATGACGGCGAGGCCGCTGCGGACGAAGGTGGGCCGCCAGCCGCCCAGCGCCGGTCCCAGAACGGGCCGGCCGATCGCGAACGCCGACGCCGATCCCGCGTACGATCCGAGCACGTAGACCGTCGAGGCGGAGCCCACCCTGTCCTCGAGAAAGAGCGCCGCGACGAGTTTGGGAAGCCCGAACGTGATGCCGGTCGCGCCCACCCCCACCAACAGCGTCAGTACGAGCATCGTCGGAAAGCCGGTCGCAAACCCGCGGGCGGCGCCCGCGGCGCCGAAGACCAGCAGGCCGACGCCGATTCCCCAGCGGGGACCGATCCGGTCGATCGCGAGCCCGCTGATCAGCGAGAGCGGGATGTAGGTGAGGGGAACGGCCCCGACGAGCACGCCGGCCTGCCAGCCCGTGAGGCCGAGGTCGTCGATGACCGGCGTGAGAAACGCCGGGAGCAGGAACCAGACGAACAACAGACAGGCGTAGCTCGCGCTCCCGAGGACGAGCGCGAGGTAGCTCCGTCGGCCCGCGGAACGCGTCACGGACCATCGTCCTCGTCGAAGGGGCCTAAACGCGTGGATGTCGGCGATCCGGGAGGGCGAAAGCATTCCATGGCAACGCGGACGCTCAACACGCCTCCGGGAGTATCGCCGTCCATGACGCATCAGGACGCGCGCGAGAAGGCCGAAGAGATCGAGCCACAGGAACAGGACCGACGCCCGGGCGTCGAGGGCGAGATGCAGCCCTCGGCCGAGTTCATCCGCGACGACTACCGGGGAAGCGGAAAGATGGACGGGACGGTCGCGATCGTGACGGGCGGGGACAGCGGCATCGGGCGGGCCGCCGCGGTGCACTTCGCCCGGGAGGGCGCCGACGTCGCCGTCGTCTATCTCGAGGAGGAGGAGGACGCGGCGGAGACGGCCGAGATGATCGAGGCGGAGGGACAAGACTGCCTGACGATCGAGGGAGACGTCCGCGACAGCGCGTTCTGTCAGGCCGTCGTCGAGGAGGTCGCCGAGGAGTTCGGCGGCGTGAACGTCCTGGTCAACAACGCGGCGACGCAGGTCGTCAAGAGCGATCTCGCGGAGATCACCGACGAGCAGTGGGAGGAGACGTTCGCCACCAACGTCCACGGCTACTTCTACATGGCGCGGGCGGTGCTGCCGCACCTGGACGACGGCGACGCGATCATCAACACGACCTCGATCAACGCCTACGTCGGCAAGGCCACGCTGGTCGACTACTCCTCGACGAAGGGCGCGATCGTCGCCTTTACGCGCTCGCTCTCCCAGCAGGTCGCGAGCGAGGGCATCCGGGTCAATCAGGTCGCGCCGGGGCCGATCTGGACGCCGCTGATCCCGGCGACGATCGGCCAGTACGACCCCGAGATGGTCGAGGAGTTCGGCACCGACGTCCCGATGGGACGTCCGGGCCAGCCCAGCGAACTGGGCCCGGCGTACGTCTACCTCGCCTGCGAGGACTCCTCGTACATGACCGGCCAGACGCTGCATCTCAACGGCGGATCGGTCGTCAACGGCTGAACAGAGACCGCCCAACGCGCTTCGAAAACCCGTTTCCGTCGGCTCCGTTCCGAACCGTCATCCGACGCCGTTTCGGACGGTCGGCGATTTCTCAATCGCGGTATGCGTTTCTTGAGCTCCAGACGGCTGCCCTCTCCGAGGAACCGCCCGATGAGGACGATCGCCGATGAACGTGTCGTGTGACGCCGCTACGGATTGCTTCCGGCGAGGACGCGTTCGATCGCCACGACCGTCTCGTTCCGCAGTCGTAACGGACCGCGGGTCTCGACCGGTACGGAGAGCCGCAGATCCGACAGCCGTAGTCCCGCTCGTCGCATCGCTCCCGTCGGCGCACGGCGCGTGCTTCGCCCCTTTCCAGTCGTCCATACTCAACGTCACGGATCGCGAACTGATCGGGGTCGGCGTGTTGAATACGGAGGCTGAGTTCAGCACGCAGATTTCGAGCGTTCGAGTGAGCGACGCTGAATCGGCTGCTCAGTACGTGTGCAGAGTAACTGACCCGGTGGTCGATACCGTGTACTCGGCCGTCAGGTGAATCCGGGAGGAACGGACCGGCGAACGGCCACACCCTTATCCCGCTCCCAGTTCTAAATCGTAGGATGGCAGATACCAA
Organism: Halalkalicoccus sp. CG83; assembly: GCF_037081715.1. NCBI lineage: Archaea > Methanobacteriati > Methanobacteriota > Halobacteria > Halobacteriales > Halalkalicoccaceae > Halalkalicoccus > Halalkalicoccus ordinarius. Next base: position 230,113 of record NZ_JAZDDH010000002.1, on the reverse strand, counting down.
AAACACACGAGATAAGCAAGCGGATGACGAAGAGCGACGCCAACGAGAACGGGAACTTCAGGAGGCGCGTGACCGCGCCGACGAACCCGAACCGATAGACTCCGAATCCAACGATCAGCTCGGCGACCTGGATGAAGAGCTCGAAAATCACGACTATCCGACGACCACCGACGAACTCATCAGCGCCCACGGCGACCATGAAGTCGAAACACAGGGCGGGTCGAAAACCATTAGAGAAGTGCTTGCTTCGATCGACGATGAACTATACAACTCCGCCGACGACGTTCGAAACCGAATACAGGGACTGATATCCCGTTGATGGCCCGCTGATGGGGTCACCTCCATCGATCAGCGTCGTATCTGTATTTCTCATCCTCCGGGTCGCGTTTAGACGTGGTGTGGATCGTACAGAGTAGTTAGATCGGTAACGATGAAACCCCGTGAAGAAATGCTGAGCCGGTAATGCTATCCGCAGAAGCCGGCAAAACCGTGCTTGCTCGGCGTCTGAACACGATCCAGAGGACGAATTCGTCAGGACAGGCCGCGGTTCGTTTCACTTCTCGTCGCTAGCTTTCCTGGAGAGTAGCATACGATCGTGCTAAGAGGGCGGTTAGTAGCTGCTGTGGGAGGGTCGAATCAGGGATGATCCCCATTCGGACTCGACGGCGGTCGTGATACCACGACTCTCGGAACCGTTATCCGCACTTCAGGTCTACGTCTGTTTGCAATGGCAAACGGAAAGGTTGATTTCTTCAACGACACTGGCGGCTACGGATTTATTTCCACTGAGGATGCGGACGATGACGTTTTCTTCCACATGGAGGACGTCGGCGGCCCGGACCTCGAGGAAGGACAGGACATCGAGTTCGATATCGAACAGGCTCCCAAGGGCCCCCGAGCGACGAACGTCGTTCGCGCGTAATACCTGCTTCAGCCCGTCGCCTATCGGCGACACTGAAACACGACCCTACTTTTATCGATGCCCCGTGCCGTAGTCAGTACCATCCGTATCGGCCGTCTACGCCGATTCGATCGACTCCGTCCGGAAGCGTCGAGTGAGAAATACGCGCTCTGTATTCAGCACGGCACATCTCTCGACTGCCGAGTGGTTCATCTAAGGCTCCACTCCCTTCGATGATTCGAGGCTATCCACGAGCGTGTCGTTTCCTTCAGGGGAACGCTTGAGTTCGATCCGAGAATCATCACGGTTCGAGGCCGAAATACCGACGGGAAGGAACCGGACGACTCTCGAGAACGGCCAGCCGTGGCTACCGGTTGCGAGCCCAGGCGATCCGTGCCGCAAAGGACCGCGGACGCTGCTCTTTCGCTCGCTCGTCATACTCATCAGCACCTCCTCGTGCGCGAGCGATTTTCGCTGCATATGCCGTTCGTTTGGACCGAGGGGAAGGGGCACCCATACGTAGTAGAACGCTAGCGGACCGTATAGAGGGACCACCTGATGGACGAGGGGCATAAGAGATCGTTCCGGGACTGACGGCGGATCCCGCTGATCAGAAGTCGATCCGAACCTCCGAGCCGGGTTCGACGCCGAACGCCTCGTCGCCGCGGCTCGCGTTGGCCGCGAGCTCCACGTTGCCGTGGCTCCCGACCGTCACGAGACGCTCGCCGGGGTCGACGTGTGCGTAGCTCCGTTCGGCGGGGACGGCGGTGCCGTTGACCGCCACCTCGGTGCCGAACCGGCCCTCCAGCACGCTCCCGGGAACGTTGGTGATCGCGTTGCCGAAGCCGTCGAGCACGAGCACCTCGCCGATGGCCTCGCTCTCGCGGATCTCGGGCTCGGGGAACTCGAGGTCGACGTACTCCTCGTCCTCGACGGGCGAGAGCCACTCGAGTTCCTCGAGGGTGTCGACCCCGGCCTCGTGGATCTCGGCGGCCGCGGGCGCGAAGACGTCCCGGCCGTCGAACGTGCTTCCCTCCCCGCCGATGTCGGGGAACGTCTCGTCCGAGGGGTCGATCGCGAGGACCTCGGGCTCCCCTAGACGGCGGGCCGCCGGGAGGAGCACGCCGTTGTCGGGGCCGACGAGCGCACCCTCGCCCGCTCGAACGACCAGCGCCGCGCGGTCGGTGCCGACGCCGGGGTCGATCACCGCGAGGTGGACTGCGGGCGGGAACCAGGGCAGGATCTCGCGCAACCAGAACGCCGCGGTACGGGGGTCCTGGCGAGGGAAGTCGTGGGCGATATCGACGAGCCGGGCGTCGATTCGCGAGAGGATCACGCCCTTCATCGCCGCCGGATACGGCGTGCCGAAGTCCGAAGCGAGCGTGATCATTCTGTTCCGTTCGTGTCGGTCTCGCTGACCCGCTGGAGTCGTTCGATGCCGTTGGTCTCGCGGACGACCTCCACGACGGGATCGGGGACCAGCTTCTCCCAGTTCTGATCCTCGATCATGCGCTCGCGTACCTCGGTACCCTCGAGCTCCTCGCGGTTGAACATCGGCGACTGGCGCACCTCGACGCCGGCCTCGCTGAACAGCTGGATCACGAGCGGGTTGTTCGAGTACGCGACCTCGAAGTCCGGGCTCATGCTCTGGACGTGGCTGACCCAGACCGAGTTTCGATCGAGGTCCTCGATGGGAACGGCGTAGGTCACGATATCGTAGTCGACCAGCGACTTGGTGAGCATCATGATGCGCTCGCCGGCGGTGAACGGATCGTGTCTCGAGTGGGAGTCGCCCGCGCTGCCGATCCCGAGGACGAGCTCGTCGACCTCGTTCGCGATCCGGTCGACCATGCGGTGGTGGCCGTTGTGGTACGGCTGGAACCGGCCGATGTAGAAGCCCCGCCTCATATTTCTGCTCGAACCGACAATCCGTGCCCTCAAAAGCGTAGCGAGTCGGTCCATCGATCACGAGCAGGGAGAAAGTATATCAGTTGCGCAACCCTGATTTTCATCAGCAACCAGATTCTATGAGCAACGAGAGAGACACCGGCGAACCCCCCTACGAGGACGGGGTGAACGAGTCTTCGGACGCGGGGCCCGAGCCCGACGTCGGCGACGGCTCCGAGCCGGAGTCGGAGGACGACGCGCTCGGCAGTGACGTCGACGTCGGCTTCGAGGCCGAGATCGACGAGGAGAACGAGGACGACCTCCTCGGCGGGCTCAAGATCGACTCCACCGAGGACATCGAGGTCCCCGACAAGCTGGTCGATCAGGTGATCGGCCAGGACCACGCCCAGGAGGTCGCCCGCAAGGCCGCAAAGCAACGACGCCACATGCTGATGATCGGCTCGCCCGGGACGGGTAAGTCGATGCTGGCGAAGGCGATGAGCCAGCTGCTGCCCAACGAGGATCTCCAGGACGTCCTCGTCTACCACAACCCCGACGACGGCAACGAGCCGAAGATCAGGACCGTGCCCGCGGGCAAGGGCGAACAGATCGTCGAGGCCCACAAGGAGGAGGCCCGCAAGCGCAACACGATGCGGACCATCCTCATGTGGCTGATCATCATCGTGATCCTCGGCTACTCGCTGTTCATCGGGAACATCCTACTGGGGATCATCGCCGCCGCGATCATCTACCTCGCATTCAAGTACGCGAACCGCGGCAGCGACGCGATGGTCCCGAACCTCCTGATCAACAACGCCGACAACACCACCGCGCCCTTCGAGGACGTCACCGGCGCCCACGCCGGCGCGCTGCTCGGCGACGTCCGCCACGACCCGTTCCAGTCGGGCGGCATGGAGACGCCGAGTCACGACCGCGTCGAGGCCGGCGGGATCCACAAGTCCCACCGCGGCGTGCTGTTCATCGACGAGATCAACACGCTCGACGTCCGTTCCCAACAGCACCTGATGACGGCGATCCAGGAGGGCGAGTTCGCCATCACCGGCCAGAGCGAGCGCTCCTCGGGTGCGATGGTCCAGACCGAGCCCGTCCCGACGGACTTCATCATGGTCGCGGCGGGCAACCGCGACGCCCTGGAGAACATGCACCCCGCGCTCCGCTCGCGGATCAAGGGCTACGGCTACGAGGTGTTCTTCGACGACACCATCGAGGACGAGCCGGAGATGCGCCGCAAGTACGCCCGGTTCATCGCCCAGGAGGTCGAGAACGACGGCCGCCTGCCCCACTTCACCCGCGAGGCGATCGAGGAGGTCATCCTCGAGGCCAAGCGACGCTCCGGCCGGAAGGGCCACTTGACGCTTCAGCTGCGTAACCTCGGCGGGCTCATCCGCGTCGCGGGCGACCTCGCGCGAGCGGAGGGCACGGAGTACACGACCCGCGATCACGTGCTCGCGGCGAAGAAGCGCTCGCGCTCGATCGAACAGCAGCTCGCCGACACGTTCATCGAGCGCTACAGCGACTACGACATGACGATGAACGAGGGCGGCGTCGTCGGCCGGGTCAACGGACTGGCGGTGATGGGCGACGATTCGGGTATCGTCAAGCCCATCATGGCCGAGGTGACCCAGGGCCACGGCGAGGTAATTGCAACAGGAAAGCTCCAGGAGATCGCCCAGGAGTCGGTCCAGAACGTCTCCGCGATCATCAAGAAGTTCACCAACAAGGACATCAACGAGATGGACGTCCACATCCAGTTCCTTCAGTCCTACGAGGGCGTGGAGGGCGACTCGGCGTCGATCTCGATCGCCACCGCGGTGATCAGCGCCCTCGAGGAGATCCCGGTCGCCCAGAACGTCGCGATGACCGGTTCGCTCTCCGTTCGGGGCGACGTCCTCCCGGTCGGCGGGGTCACCCACAAGATCGAGGCCGCCGCGAAGTCCGGCATCGACACCGTGATCATCCCCAAGTCGAACGAGCAGGACGTGATGATCGAGGACGAGTACAAGGACGAGGTCGAGGTCATCCCCGTCTCGCACATCAGCGAGGTGCTCGACATCGCGCTGGTCGGCGAACCGGAGAAGGACGGGCTGGTCGACCGCCTGAAGAACATCACGACCGCGCTGGATCGCGACCGGCAGGTCCCGAGCGGCAGTCCCACGCCCCAGTAAGTCGTGGCGGAGTGGGCGACGTTCGTCGGGTTGACGGGCGTCGTATGCGTTCTCCTTCTCGCGCTCGCACACCTCTCCCGGACGGTCGTCGAGCCACGTGACGAACGGACGGAGACCCCGGACCCGGAGATCACCCCCGGAGCGCTCCTCGCGAACGTCGCGCTCTCACAGGGGCTGTTCGCCGCCGTGTTGCTCGCTGCCGCCTGGTATACGGAGATCCCGCCCGCCGCGCTGGGGATCGGGACGGACGCGGGCACGAGCGGACTCGGGGCCGTCGGGATCGGCCTCGGCCTCGGACTCGCGTTGTACCTCGCGAGCGAGGCGGGCGGAGCGCTCGCCGACCGTCTGGGATTCACCTACGACGAACGCCTCCGGGGACTGCTCGCACCCCGCTCCGCGGGCGGGTGGGCGGTGCTGCTCGGCCTCGTGCTCCCGGTCATCGCCGCCTTTGAGGAGTTCCTCTTCCGAGCGGCGCTGATCGGTGCCGTGGCGGCGGGCTACGGCGTCTCGCCCTGGCTGCTGGCGATCGTCTCGTCGGTCCTCTTCGCGCTCGGCCACGGCGCGCAGGGCCGAACGGGAGTCGTCGTCACGGGCCTGTTGGGGTTCGTCCTCGCGGCGGCGTTCGTCCTCACGGGGAGCCTGCTGGTCGTCGTGATCGCCCATTACGTCGTGAACGCCCTGGAGTTCGTCGTCCACGAGGGGTTGGGGATCGACTGGGCGGGGTAATCGTCGGACTCGCGGGAGACGGGGTCTGTCAAGAGGAGTAATCGGCGAGTCGGTGCCTCAGTAGGGCCGAAAGAGGACGTTGTACGCACGGACGCAGCCGACGAGCAGCAGCGTCGTTCCGAGCACCGTCCAGCCACCCGAGAGCGCGAGCAGTTGGGGCTCCAGTTCGGGGAGGTACTCGGTGACGAACAGGTGCGTGCCGAACAGGAGCGCGATCCAGCCGAAGCCCATGACGAGTCCACAGGCCAGACAGTTGCCGGCGTGGCGACGGCCGGTCGAGGGGGCGAGATCCGCGAGCGAAGTAGCCATACTACCGTATAGAAACATATTGAAATAAATATCTTTCTGCCGACATCACGCCGAGGATTCGAGCGAGCGAAGCGCGCGGGCCACCTCGTCCGGAGTCGCGCTCGGTCCGTCGCGGACCCGATGGTCGGGGATCAGGACGGGAACGGGGTTCGCCTCGAGGGCGGCCCGGACGATTCGTTCCCCCTCGTCCTCGGCATCGATTCCGGGAACGGCGCGGGCGAGCGTCGCGACGTCGGTCGTCTCGCCGTAGGGGACCTCGCCCACTCTCTCGAGCACGGCGCGGTGATCGGTGGGCACCGTCAGCGCGACCGGCACGTCCGAGAACTCGTCGCGCTCACCCGAGAAGTACGCACCCAGTCGGTCGAGCAGTGCGTGGTTTCGGCTCGCGTCCTCGTCGGGTTCGTCGGGCAAGGAGAGGCTGATCACCCGCCCGGAGGCGATCCCGATCTGGACGACGCGATCGAGTCCCGCCACCTCGCCGGCGTAGATTCCCGTGTCCGAAGCGTCCATGTCGGGAGAACGCTCGACCGACCCTTCAAACCCGATGACGCAAGTCTTATGTACAGATCCGTCCGTTATCGTACAATGATGAACGCTAGCGACTCGATCGCACCGGCCGTGCGGTCGATCCTTCGGGCGGCGCGCGAACGCGAGGCGCCGGAGGGGCGCGTCTCCGTCGACGCACGACCCTTCGACGGGGCGCTCACCGCCGCCGAACGCGAGGGACGGGTGCCGGTGATCGCCGAGGTGAAGCCGACGAGTCCGACCACCGACGGGGTCAGGGAGGGCGATCCGGTCGAACTGGCGCGGGAGATGGTCGCTGGCGGGGCGGCCGCGCTCTCGGTGCTGACCGAACCCGAGCACTTCGGCGGGTCGCCGGAGACGCTCACGCGGGTTCGCGAAGCGGTCGACGTGCCCGTGCTCCGGAAGGACTTCGTGCTCGACGAAGCTCAACTGGACGCCGTCGAGGCCGACCTGATCCTGCTGATCGCGCGCTTCGTCGACGACCTTCCCGGACTGATCGCCGCGGCGAGAGAGCGGGGTTTCCAGCCGCTCGTCGAGGTCCACGACCGCGACGAGCTCGAGGAAGCGATCGAGGCCGGGGCGGACGTCGTCGGGATCAACAACCGCGACCTGGCTCGGCTGGAGGTCGATCTCGATACCTTCGAGCGGGTCGCAAGCGAGGCGCCGGAGGAGACGATCCTGGTAGCCGAGAGCGGGATCGGTAGCAGAGAGGACGTCCGGCGGATGCGCGAGGCGGGCGCGGACGCGCTGTTGATCGGTACCGCCATCATGGACGGCGACGTACGGGAGAACGTCGAGGGGTTCACCACAGCATGAGTACGGACGCGAAGTTCGGACGCTACGGCGGCCAGTACGTGCCCGAGGCGCTGATGCCCGCGATCGAGGAGCTCGAGGACGCCTACCGACGATACGTCCTCGAGAACGAGGAGGGGTTCATGGACGACTTCCGCGATCGGCTGCGGGACTTCGGGGGTCGACCGACGCCGCTCCAACACGCGGAGGGGCTGAGCGAGCGTTACGACACGGAGGTGTATCTCAAACGCGAGGACCTGCTCCACGGGGGCGCACACAAGCTGAACAACGCGCTGGGCCAGGCGCTGCTCGCGAGGTACATGGGAAAGGAACGGATCATCGCCGAGACGGGCGCGGGCCAACACGGCACCGCGACGGCGATGGCGTGTGCGCATCTGGGGATCGATTGTGAGATCTACATGGGCGAGCGCGACATCAACCGCCAGCGCCCCAACGTCTTCCGGATGCGGCTCAACGGCGCCGAGGTGAACCCCGTGAGCGTGGGCCGGGGCACGCTGAAGGAGGCGATCTCGGAGACGATGCGCGACTGGGCGACGAGCGTCGAGGACACCCACTACGTGATCGGTTCGGTGGTCGGTCCCCACCCGTTCCCGCGGATGGTCCGGGACTTCCAGGCGGTGATCGGCGAGGAGGCACGCGCCCAGATCGAGGAGAAAACGGGGAGAATGCCCGACAGCGTGCTCGCCTGTGCCGGCGGCGGTTCGAACACGATGGGCGCCTTCCACTCGTTCGTGGAGGACGAGGACGTCGATCTGTACGCCGTCGAGGCCGGCGGGAGTAGCTTGGAAGTCGACGAGGAGGGCGGCGTCGCGCCCAACTCCGCGTCGCTCTCGACGGGAAGCGAGGGCGTGCTCCACGGCGCGCGCACCAGGCTCCTGCAGGACGCACACGGCCAGATCATGGAGTCACACTCGATCTCCTCGGGGCTCGACTACGCGGGCGTCGGGCCCGAACTCGCCCACCTCGTCGACGAGCGGCGCGTCGTCCCGACGAACGTCGACGACGATGCGGCGCTCGAGGCGTTCCACCGCCTCTCACAGCTCGAGGGGATCATCCCCGCGCTCGAGACGGCCCACGCCTTCGCCTACCTCGAACGCGAGCACGAGAGCCTGGGCGACGTCGTAGTCGTCAACGTCTCGGGTCGGGGCGATAAGGACCTCGAGTCGGTGATCGAGGAGACGGCCGAGCGCGAGATCGAGGGCGCGCCCGACATGGACGTGTTCAGCGGGGGACTATGAGCCGGAGCCGGATCGCCGAGGCGTTCGCCGATGGCCCCGCCTTCATCCCGTATCTCGCGGCGGGCGATCCCGATACCGAGTCGACGAAGGAGTACGTCCGCGCGCTGGTTCGTGGCGGTGCGGACGTGATCGAGCTCGGCCTGCCGTTCTCGGAACCGATCGCGGAGGGATCGACCATCCAGAACGCGATCGTCCGCTCGCTCGAGGGCGGGATGACCCCGGAGAGCTACTTCGAGCTGGTCGACGATCTGGACGTCGAGGTGCCGGTCGTCTGCATGACCTACTACAACCTGATCTACCGCTACGGGGCGAGCGAGGCGGCACGCACCTCGGACGGGAGCGGTGCCGCGGACGAGGAGGGCCCCGAGCCGTTCGTCCGCCGCGCGGCGGAGGTCGGGATCGACGGGTTCGTCGTCCCCGACCTGCCCGCCGAGGAGTCCGACCCCCTTCGGGAGGCCTGCGACGAGCACGGGTTGGACCTGATCTTCATCGTCGCGCCGACGACGCGCGGCGAACGGTTGGAGCGGATCATGGAGCAGGTCTCGGGTTACGTCTACGTCCAGGCACGCCTGGGGACGACCGGCGCGCGAACGGACGTGAGCGACCAGACCGACGCGAGCCTCGGGCGTCTCCGGGAGTGGGACGTTCCCAAGGCAGTGGGTTTCGGAATCAGCGAGCGCGAACACGCCGAACGGATCGTCGCGGGCGGGGCCGACGGGATCATCGTCGGTTCGGCCCTGGTCGACATCGTCGCCGAGGGGACCTCAGCGGACAGTCGGACGGGGTCCGACGACGTCGCCGAGGGCGACACCGAGGAGGAAACCGTCGCGGAACGCCTCGAGCGGAAGGCCCGCGAACTGAAGGAGGGTGCACTCGAGGGGTTCGAGCAACGTCGGCCTCGACCGGAACGCCCATAACCGCTCCATGCCGGAGTCTCACATACTATGAGCGCAGGGTTCGACGCACGACTCGACCGGATCGGCACCGACGGAAAGTACCTGATCGTCCCCATGGACCACGGGATCACCATGGGCGCGGTGAAGGGGTTGAAGGACATCGAGGGGACGATCGACGCGGTGACCCGCGGCGGCGCGGACTGCGTACTCACCCAGAAGGGGATCGCCTCGCGGGTCCACCCGAACACGAACGGCGCGGGCTACATCGTCCACCTCAACGGTTCGACGACGATCGGTCCCGACGAGCAGGACAAGCGGGTGACGGGCACCGTCGAGGAGGCGATCCGCGCGGGCGCCGACGCCGTCTCATTTCACATCAACGTCGGCTCCGACTACGAGCCGAAGCAGATCGAGGACCTGGCCGAACTCACCGAACGCGCGGATCGCTTCGGCATGCCCGTCCTGGCGATGGCCTACGCCCGCGGGCCCGACATCGAGAGCGACGACGCCAAGGCGCTCGGCCACGCGGTCCGCCTCGCCGAGGAGCTCGGCGCTGACCTCGTCAAGACGGGCTACTCGGGCGACGCCGAGAGCTTCCAGCACGTGGTCGAGTCGACACGTCTACCCGTGGTGATCGCCGGTGGCGCGCGCGGGACCGACCGCCAGACCCTCGAGAAGGTCCGCGGGACGATGGACGCCGGCGGTGCAGGCATCTCGATGGGCCGCTCGATCTTCCAGCACGACGACCCGGAGGCGATCGCGCGCGCCGTGGCGGCGGTCGTCCACGACGACGCGAGCGCCGAGGAGGCGATCGAGAAGGCGGGGCTGGCGGTCGAGGCCTGAACAGGACTCCGACGTTCGTTCCCGGCCCCGAACCGGGATCCGGGATCAGGTCCCCGATCCGGGCTCGAACTCGCAGGTCGCGCCGGTCACGAGCCCCTCCTCCTCGACGTACGTGCTCAGACACGCGTAGTTACAGAACCGGCCGGCGGGTCGCCGCTCGCCGTCCTCTTCCCGCTCGAGAAACAGCGGTTCGTGTGCCCGGACGTCGCTCCCACAGTAGGTGCAATCGATCGTCATGCGGGTTCGAAGGCCCTCCACGTGGGTTCTCCTTTCGCACCCGTGCGCCGCCCGTGCAGACGCGCCGGGTTCGATCCGTGTCGACGGCCGTCTCCTCGACCCGTACGCAAGCGCAACGATTACCGACGGACGCGGCGAACCGCCACCCATGCCACGCGAGCTCCGTCCCGACGACGAGCCGCCGCTCGACGAGGAGTTTCCGCGCCTCGAGGTGCTTTCTGCGTCGCCCGAGAACGCCGAGGTCGCCTCCCGATCCGACCTCGACGGGCTGTTGACGCCCGAGGGGACCCACTACGTCCGGAACCACTACCCGACGCCCGAGACCGACGCCGAGGAATGGACGGTCTCGCTGACGGGGCTGATCGGCGGAAGCGGCGAGACGGGACCGGACGCCGACGGCCCGACCGTCGGGATGGACGAACTGCGCGAGGACTACCCCGCCGAGTCGGTCGTCCACACGATGGAGTGTTCGGGCAACGGCCGGGCCTTCTTCGAGCCCGACGCGGAGGGACACCAGTGGACCGACGGCGCGGTGAGCACCGCCGTCTGGACCGGCACGCCCGTCCGGGCGCTCCTCGAGGAGTACGACGCGGCCGCCGAGGGCTGGGTCACGGTCATGGGCGGGGACGCCCCCGAGGGCGAGGACGTCTTCTGTCGGTCGCTGCCGATGGAGAAGGTGCGGGAGGACTGCGTGCTCGCCTACGAGATGAACGGCCACCCGCTGCCGCCGGATCACGGCCACCCGGTCCGACTGCTCGTGCCCGGCTGGTTCGGCAACAACAGCGTGAAGTGGGTCGAGCGGCTCCACGTCGCGGAGTCGATGCCCACGGGCGAGGAGTGGGAGGGGTACACCAAGTACCAGCAGTTGGAGTACCGCCTGCGCTTCGATGATGGGAAGAAACCCGAGGAACTCGACCGCGTGGAGACGCCCGACACCTACGAACAGATGGCGGCCGACGAGCCGCGCCACGCCTACTTCTACGACCAGCTACCGAAGTCGCTGATCACCGCTCCCGCGGACGGGGCGACCCTGCGGGCGAGCGAAGCCGTCGAGATCACCGGGCTCGCGTGGGCCGGCGAGAACCGCGTCGAACGCGTCGAGCTCTCGACCGACGGCGGCGAGACGTGGGCCGACATCGACCTCCTGGAGCCGGCGCTCGGGCGCTACGCCTGGCGGCGCTTCAGAACGGAGTGGACGCCCGAGGCGGGCGAACACCGACTGCTCGCCCGGGCGACCGACGCGAAGGGACGGGTTCAACCGGCCCGGATCGCCGAACCCGACCCCGAGCAGACGGGGATCGAGAACGACACCTATCCGTGGAACACACAGGGCTACGGCAACAACGCCTACCGACCGTTAGGAACCTCCGTAACCGTCGAACACGACGGCGCGTAACCCGAGCATCCGGCTGCAGGCAAAACCGGTTTGACCGAGGGCCGTCGTCGTCGTACCATGGGCGACGTTCACTACGACTTCGCCGACGAGACCGCCGTCGTCACCGGCGGCGCATCGGGCATCGGGCGATCGATCGCGCTGGAGTTCGCCGAGGCGGACGCGACCGTGATCGTCGCCGATCAACGGGCCGATCCGAAGGATCCCGACGCCGACCTCCCGACCCACGAGACGATCGAGGAGGCCGGCGGAACCGCCGAGTTCGTCGAGACGGACGTCTCGGATCCCGAGCAGGTTCGTTCGGTGGTCGAGGCCGCCCGCGAGTACGGCGGCGTCGACGTCATGGTCAACAACGCGGGAGTGTTCGTCGGCGGCTCGTTCACCGAGTACGACGCCGACGACCTCGATACGGGCTACGGCGTCAACGTCCGGGGGATGTTCGTCGGCACCCAGGCGGCCGCGAGCGACATGCTCGACCGTGGCGTCGAGGGTTCGATCGTCAACACCGCCTCGATCAGTTCGAACCTCGCCCAGCACGGCCAGGTCGCCTACGACACCACGAAGGGAGCGCTTCGCATGCTCACGCGGGGCGCGGCGCTCGAACTCGCCGAGGAGGGGATCAGGGTGAACGCCACCGCGCCGGGCCAGATCGCGACCGAGTTCACCGAGAACGGCACCGAGAGCACCCAGGAGCGCGCCGGCGATGGCGAGTTCCTGAAGCCGATCCCGATGGGGCGGGCGGGCTTCCCGAAGGACGTCGCGGACGCCACCCTCTATCTGGCGAGCGACGCGGCCGCCTACACGACCGGGGAGCTGCTCGCCGTCGACGGCGGCTGGCAGATCTGCTGACTTTTCCTGCCGACCCGTCTCGACCGTGCCAGCCGAGTCGAGCAACGCGGTCGTCCTCGCGCTTACTCCTCGAGGCGCGCGCTCGCCTCGCGAAAGAGCCCGTCGAGTATCTCCGGCGTCGTCGGGTGGTAGGCCCGATCGGGTAGCTCGCGCACGTCGAGGCCCGTCTCGATCACGACCTGCATCGTCTTGGCCATGACGTCCGCGTGGTAGTGCAGTCCCTGGTAGCCGAGTACGGTGCCGTCCTCGCCGACCACGAGCGTCGCGAGCCCCTCGGGGACGTCCTTGGTCTTGAAGATGCCGTCGCTTGCGGCCTCGCGGGTGACCGCGACGTGGTCGATCCCGGCCTCCTCGGCGGTCCACTCGGCGTGGCCGACGCGGGCGAAGGGGTAGACGCCGAGAGCCGTGAAGATCACGTGGTGGTGGACGTTCTCGTAGGGTTCGAGCGGCTCGTTTCGAGCGTGGGCGAGGAGGTTCTCCGCGGCCGCGAAGCCCTGCTCCTTTGCGACGTGCAGGATCGGTTCGTGGCCGTTGGCGTCGCCGACGACGAACGTCCGCTCGTCGTCGCGGGCCCGCATCGTGGGCTCGACCCACCCCTGCTCGGGTTCGAGAGCGGTGTTCTCCAGCTCCAACCCGTCGAGGCTCGGTCGGCGACCGGTGAAGAGAAACAGCTCGTCGGCCTCGAGCGTCTCCTCGCGACCGTCGCGTTCGACCTCCATCCTGACGCCCCCGTCGTCGGTCGGTTCGACCGTTCGTTCGAGGGTGGTCGTCAGTATCTCGAGATCGAACTTCTCGCGGTAGAGCTCGAGCAGCCGCTCGCCGTAGACCGGATCGGCCTCGTCGAGCGGGGCGTCGTCGTGTTCGATCACCGTCAAGTCGACGCCGCCGGCCTCCGAGAGGTAGGGGACGAGTTCGAGGCCGACGTAGCCGAAGCCCATGACGATTCCGCGCTCGCCGAACCCGGTCGCGTCGAGGACGTCGGCGCTCGTCGTGTACTCGACCTCGTCCATCCCGGGGAGGTCGGGAACGTTCACCGTCGAGCCGGTCGCGATCACGACGTAGTCGGCCTCGATCTCCCGGTCACCGACCGCCACCGTGTGGTCGTCGACGAACCGGGCGGTCTCGTGGAGGAACTCGACGTTCTCGCGTTCGGCCAGTTCGTGGACGGCCGAGCGCCGGTGCTCGGCGAACGACTCGACGTGTTCGTCCTTCGTCGCGACCACCTCCTCGAGATCCACGTCGGGAACGCCGCTCAGGCGGTGGTCGTTTCGCGCCTGGAATCGGTGTGCGCCGGCCGAGAGCACCTCCTTCGAGGGCATACAACCCCGGAGGATGCAGAGGCCGCCGCCCGGCTCGCCGTCGTCGATCAACGTGAGTTCGATTCCGGACTCCTCCGCCAGCGAACCGGCGACGGCGACGCCCGCGCTTCCGTACGCGCCGACGATCGCGACGTGTGTCATACGATGCTCTGGGTTCGCCGCCTGCTTAGCCGTTCGGTGATCTGACGGCTCTCGCACCTCACCGCCGTCCCGCGAGCAGGGCGGCCAGGATCGCGCCGAGTGCGGCGGCGACACCGAAGCCGGGCTGGGTCTCGGCGTTCGCACCGCCAGCGTCGTCGCCGGTCTCGTCGTCGGCGCTCATCGCGATCGTTCGTTCGGAGAAGTGATCGACCGCGACAAGCACCTCGGCGTTTGCGTCGGCGCTCGCGCCCCGGGCCACGGCGAACGCGGGCCCCTCGTCGGCGACACCTGCGAGTTCACCGGCTGACTCGACCCGTGTCGCCGCCTCGCCGTCGACGGTCACCGAGAACTCCTCGGTCGCGCCGATCGCCGCCTCGGAGACGCTGGTCAGCACGACGGTCCCCTCGTCAGTGGTCCGATCGACGGTCACCTCGACGGTGTTCTCGGCGCTGGCCCGCACCCCGGCGCTCGTGTCGTCGGCGTACCGGACCGCGTCGCTCACGGCCTCACCGTCGGCGCGATCGACGTAGACCTCGATTGCGGCCTCGCCGTCGGCGATCAGGCGCTCGGCCTCCTCGTCGTCCTCGCTGCGCTCCTCGCCGCTGGCTCGAAAGACGACCGTCGCGTTGCCGTCGAGGTCGGCGACGAGGTCGTCGTTCCCGTTGACCGCGACGCCGCCGTCGCCGACGACGATCGCGGTGACGTAGCCTCCGTCGCCGGTCGTCACGACAGCCCGCCGGTCGTCCTCGGTCTCGACGGTGGCGTCGGCACCGAGTTCGGCTTCGACGAACTGCGACTCGCCGTTCGCGCTGACGACGAGTTGTCCCCGTTCGCTATCGTGGGCGGTCATCTCGGCACTTCCATCGGTCTCGACGGTCGCGCGCGTCTCGGTCCGTGCACTCATCGACAGCGCCGCCCCCCGCAGGTCGGTTACGGCCGACAGCTCGACGTCCGCGCCGACGCCGGCGCCGGACCTGCCGTCGTGATCGCTCTGTGCCTCGACGGCAACCGATTCGAACAGCAGCGCGCCACCGACCTGATAGTCGACGACGGCCCGATCGTCCACGTCGAACGAGACGTTCGTCCCGGCGTACGCCTCGCCGTCTCCCTGTGCAGCGACGGGAGCGCCCATCACTCCGAGAGCCAGCGCCGCGATGAACTCCCTTCTTTTCATATTTTATACAGTGAAATCATCATCCGATAAAGGTTACGGCGCAGTATCTCTCGGCGTCAGAACCGTTTCATCGGCCGCAACGGTCGCTACCGCGAGATCCCCTCGCCGCCCTCGCGGATCACGCGCTCGACCTCCTCGGGGGTGATGACCGCGATGTCGCCGGGGATGGTGCGCTTGAGCGCCGCCGTGGCCGCCCCGACCTCGAGCGCCTCCTCGACGTCGGCGCCGCGGATCCGCCGGGCGAGGTAGCCGCCGACGAACGCGTCGCCGGTGCCGATCGGGTCGTGGGTCTCGGTCTCGAAGGCGGACTGTTCGATCGTCCGGCCGTCGTGGATCGCGAGCGCGCCCTCCGAGCCGAGGGTGACGATGACGGTCTCGAAGTCGTGCTCGTCGACCAGTTCGCGACCGATCGACTCGGGGTCGCCCGACAGTCCGAGGATTTCACGTGCGTCACGGACCGCAGTGACCAGCACGTCGACGTGCTCGAACAGGTTCGTGAGCGTCTCGCGGGCCTCCTCGGGTGACCAGAGCTTGCTCCGGTAGTTCAGGTCGAACGCCGTCTTCGTCCCCGAATCGCGCGCGCTCCACAACAACGTCTCGGTCGTCTCGCGAAGCGTCTCCGAGAGCGCGGGCGTGATTCCGCTGGTGTAGAACCACTCGGCCGAGCGAATCCGTTCGGCGGGGAGCTCCTCCGCGCTCGCGGTCGTCACCGCCGCGTCCGCGCGGTCGTAGATCACGTTCGTACCCCGGGGTTCGCCCGCGAACTCGAGGTAGTAGGTGCCCTGGCGGCCCTCGTCGCTCCGGACGACGTCGGTCTCGAGGCCGTAGCTCTCGAGCTCGCTCGTCACCCGTCGACCCAGCGGCGAGTCGGGTAGCTTCGAGATCCAGACCGCCTCGGCACCCAGCCGGGCGGCCGCCACGGCGACGTTGCTCTCCGCGCCCGCCGCGCGGACTTCGAGTTCGGTCGTCGTCTCGAGACGTTCGTTGCCCGGCGGCGAGAACCGAAGCATCGTCTCGCCGAAGGTCACGAGATCGGTCATGCGCCGTGATTCGCGCGCCGGCGTAAAAGTCCCGACTACTCGCGCTCGCGGCGGCTCGCGTGTCCGGGGTAGTCGCGCTCGAAGCGGTCGGCGAGCTCCTCGTTATCGACGCGGATCAGCGTCGGTCGGCCGTGTGGACAAGCGTAGGGGTTCTCACAGTCGTCGAGCGCGGAGAGCAGCGAAACGACCGATCCCTCCGCCAGCGAGACGTTGCCCGTCACCGCGGGGTAGCACGCGAGATCCGCTAGCAGCCCGTCGACGGTCGCGTCGACCGTCTCTCCGGGGTCGCCCGAGACGCACTCTCCGAGTGCGTCGCGGAGCAGTTCGGGCGAGAGCGTCGCGTCGAAGACCGCGGGGACGGTCCGCACCCGTGCGACGCGACCCTCCCGGTCGGCCGAGAAGCCCAGCCGCGAGAGCGCCTCGGCGTGGGCGTCGAACAGTTCGGCCTCGCGGGCGGTGAGCCCGATCTCGACGGGCTCGACCAGTGCCTGGGTGGTCGTCCCGCCGGAGAGCGCCCCGCGCAGGCGTTCGTACTGGACCCGTTCGTCGGCGGCGTGCTGGTCGACGAGGACGAGTCCCTCCGAGCCCTCGGCGACGACGTAGGTGTCGCGTAGCTGGCCGAGCACCCGGAGGTCGGGGAGCCGCTCGAACCCCTCGTCGACGGCCTCGGGCCCCGCGGCGGGTCCGTCGAGCGTGGACTGTTCGGTCGCGACGAAGCGCGGCTCGTCCCGCCGTGGCGTCGTCTCCCGCTCGTCTCCGTCTCGATCGGCGCTCGCCGATTCACCGACCGAACGGCGCGGTTCGGCCGCCCGCTCGGTCCCGGTGCTCGATCCCGTTCCCGCCTCTTCTCCCGCTTTCGCAGCCGACTCCACCCCCGCAGCGCTCGCCGTGCCCTCGAAGTTCGCCTCACCGGTCGCCTCCTCAGTCTCGGTCTCGGTCTCGGTGTCCGGTTCGGGCGCGACGGTCGTCTCCTCGGGCGCCGAGCGGCCGCGCGGGGCCGAGGCGCGGACCAGCCCGTGATCCAACAGCGCCCGTTCGACGCTCGCCTCGATCTGCTCGCGGATCGCGGCCTCCTCCTCGAACTTCACCTCCATCTTGCGGGGGTGGACGTTGACGTCCACGGTTTCGGCCGGCACGGAGAGGTCGAGCACTGCGAACGGATAGCGGTCGGGCGCGAGCTGCGTGCCGTAGGCGTCGACGACCGCCCCTCTGAGCGCCCCGCTGCGAACGTACCGGCCGTTGACGAACGTCGAGACGTAGGTCGGGCTCGAGCGGGTGGTCTCGGGGTCGCTCACGTAGCCCGTGATCGCCTCGAGGGGACCCTCGACTACGTCCTCGATCGGCACCATCGCGCGGGCGACCTCCCGGCCGTAGACCGCGAGGATCGTCGCGCGGAGCCCGCCCTGTCCAGTCGTCGAGAACACCTCGCGGCCGTCGTGTTCGAGCGTGAACGCCACCTCCGGGTTCGCGAGCGCGTACCGCGTGACGACGGTGTTGACGTGGTCGAACTCGGTCGCCTCGCGCTTGAGGTACTTCCGCCGGGCGGGCGTGTTGAAGAAGAGGTCGCTCACCTCGACCGCCGTGCCCGTCGGCGGGCCGGCGGGCTCGACCGACTCGACCTCGCCGCCCGCGAGGATGAGTTTCGTCCCCGCACCCTCGGTACCGCGCGCCCTCGTGGTGATCGTCGTCCGGGAGACCGCGCCGATCGTGTGGAGTGCCTCGCCGCGAAAGCCCAGCGTCTCGATCCCCGCCTCCAGATCGGAGGCGTCGCGGAGCTTGCTCGTGGTGTGCTGTTTCACCGCCGTCCGAAGCTCGTTTTCGGTCATCCCGATTCCGTCGTCGACGACGCGGATCCGGTCGACGCCGCCGGAATCGATCTCCACGGTGATCGAGGAGGCGTCGGCGTCGAGGGCGTTCTCGACGAGCTCCTTCACCACGGAGGCGGGCCGCTCGACCACCTCGCCGGCGGCGATCCGATCGACGGTCGCGGCGTCGAGCTCGTGGATCTCGGGGCGAGTCATCTCGGGAGCCTCCCCTGCCACTCCTGGACCCGACTCATGAGCTCGACCGGCGAGACGTTCGCGAGCTCCATCCCCGAGAGCTCCGAGAGGACCGCCTCCGACTCGGGATCGAGCGCGTCGTCGGAGTCGTCCTCGCCGTTCTCCGTGTTGGTTCCATCGCTGCCGTCGCCGCCGTCGGTCGTCGCGGTCCGTAGCTGCCCGGAGCCGACGTCGAACACCACCTGCTGGGTGTCCGATCCCGCCGATCCCGATCCTCTCGCCTCGATCGCCTTCTCCTCGCGCAGCCGATCGAGCACGTCGCGCGATCGGGAAACGACGGGGTCGGGGACGCCTGCGAGGCCGGCAACGTGCACGCCGTACGAACGGTCGGTCGGCCCCTCGCGGATCGTCCGCAGGAAGGTGACCTCGCCGTCTCGTTCCTCGGCCGCGACGTGGACGTTCTCGACCCGATCGAGGTGCTCCGCGAGCGCCGTCAGCTCGTGGTAGTGGGTCGCGAACAGCGTCTTCGCGCGCACCTCGTTGTGGAGGTACTCGGTGGCGGCCCACGCGATCGAGATGCCGTCGTAGGTCGCCGTCCCTCGCCCGACCTCGTCGAGGATCACCAGCGAGTCCTCCGTCGCGGAGTGGAGGATGTTCGAGAGCTCCTGCATCTCGACCATGAACGTCGAGCGGCCCTGTGCGAGCTCGTCGAGCGCGCCCACGCGGGTGTAGATGCCGTCGACGAGCCCGATCCGGGCGTGCTCGGCGGGGACGAAGCTTCCCACCTGGGCCAGCAGAACGATCAGCGCGACCTGGCGCATGTAGGTGGACTTCCCCGACATGTTCGGGCCGGTGACGATCAGGAAGGCTCGTTCAGAATCGAGTCGAGCGTCGTTCGGGACGAACTCCGTCGTGCGTTCGACGACGGGATGACGGCCGGCCTCGATGTCGAGTGTGTCTCCCTCCTCCAGGTCGGGACGGCTCCAGCGGTTCTCCACCGCGTGGGTCGCGAGACTCGCTAGAACGTCGATCTCCGCGAAGGCTCGCCCGACGTCCTGCAGCAGTGAAGCCCGTTCAGCGACGCGATCGCGAAGCTCGCAGAACAGCTCGTACTCGAGCTCGCCGCGCTTCTCCTCCAGCCGGAGGATCTCGCGTTCGCGCTCCTCGAGGGCGTCGGTGGTAAAGCGAACCGAGTTCTTCAGCGTCTTCACCTGCTCGTAGTCCTCGGGCACCGCGTCGGCCTCGCTCTTCCCGACCTGGATGTAGTAGCCGTCCGTCTTGTTCCGGTCGACCTGCAGGTGGGTGAGTCCGTGCTCGTTCTTCTCGCGACCGGCGAGCGTCTCGATCCACTCCAGGGCCGCCTCGTGATCCTCGATGAGCGCGTCGAGCTCCTCGTCGTAGCCCCGGGTGAGAAGGCCGCCCTCGCGGAGGGTCTTCGGGGGCTCCTCCGCGAGCGCCTCGTCGAGTTCCTCGCGCAGGTCGGCGGTCGCCTCCCGATCGGGCCGATCGAGCACGTCGACGAGGGGCGACTCCGAGAGGCGCCGGTCACCCTCGATCAGCTCGGCGATCGCGGGGAGGAGTGCGAGGCTATCGCGAACCCGAAGCAGGGCGCGGGCGTCCGCGCTCCCGTGGGTCGCGCGACTCGCCAGCCGTTCGAGGTCGTAGGCGCCCCCGAGCGTCCCGCACAGGTCCTCGCGGGCGAGCGCCGACTCGCAGAGCGCGCCGACCGCGTCCTGGCGGCGCCGAAGCTCGCCGAGCGACCGCCGGGGGCGTTTGAGCCACTCCTTCAGCAGTCGTCCGCCCGCCCCCGTGGCGGTGTGATCGATCGTCGCGAACAGCGAGCCGCCGTGGCCCGTCATCGTCTCGACCAGTTCGAGGTTGCGCTGGGTGGTGACGTCGCAGGCGACGTAGTCGTCGGGCCGGTAGGGCTGCAGCCGGCTCATCGAGGGTAGAACACCGAGGCCGGTCTCCTCGACGTAGGAGAGCACCGCGCCCGCCGCCCGGACCTCCGGTCCCTCGGTCTCGAGTCCGAGGCCGGCGAGCGTCTCGCGGCCGAACTGCTCGCGGGTGCGGTGGGTCGCCGCGCCGGGCGCGAAGGCGTTCGTCTCGTGGAGCGCCACCGAAGCGTCGACCCGTTCTTCGAGTCGTTCGAGGAACCCCTCGTCCTCCCGCAGGTCGGGGCCGGGAAGCACCTCGACGGGATCGTAACGGTAACACTCCGTGATCGCCCGTTCGACGGCGTTCTCGCCCTCGATACGGGTGACGAGGAATCGCCCGGTCGTCACCTCGGCGAACGCCAGCCCGTAGAGCCCCTCGGAGACGCGGACGATCCCAGCGAGATAACGGGCGTCGTCGTCGCTCGTCTCGAGCAAGGTGCCCGGCGTGGCTACGCGGGTGATCTCGCGGGCGTGGCCGTCCTCGGTCTCGTACTGGTCGGCCACGGCGACGCGATAGCCCCGCTCGACGAGCGCCTTCAAATACGGCGTGAGCTCCGAGAGCGGGACGCCGGCCATCGGGTACGACGAACCGTGCGAGGACTTCTGTGAGACCCGGAGATCGAGCTCCTCGGCCACGGTCTCGGCGTCGTCGGCGAAGAACTCGTAGAAGTCACCACACTGCATCGCCAGCAGGTCGGCGTCGGTCCCCTCCTTCAGCGAGAGGAACTCCCCGACGATTCCGCCCGTTGTCATGCCCGTAGGGTCGACCGTGAGGGCTAAAACCGTGTTGGGTCCGGAGCGTTACTCCTCGAACACCTCGCCGTCGTTCTCCACGGGGGGCGCGCCGACGATCAACCAGCGGTGCTCGTGGTCGGTGTCGTTGAACACCCGTCTGGGGGTCTCGGGCGGGATCCGGATCGCCGTCCCTTCGGGGACGTCCATCCGTTCGTCGCCGATACGGATCCGCGCGGGCCCCTCGAGCACGTAGTAGAACTCCTCCTGTTCGCGCTGGCGGTGGTAGCTCATCGTATCGCCCGGCGAGAGCTCCCACAGCTTCGGGCGCATCTCCGTACAGCCCAGTTCGGAGACGAGGTCGACGTGGTCGGTCCCCGACGAGGCGGAGGGCGTCCGCTCGGCTTCGGTGACGTCGATCATGCCGTAGTCGTTCGTCATGGCTCGGCGATACGGCCCCGATCGGTTAACCGCTGTCGTCGGCGTTCGGTTCCTCTGGCATCACCCTGAACTAAGAGCCAGGCCGCTCGTATCAACGCGCATGAGCACCGATACCGACGCCGAGGACCCGGATCGCGTCGCGATCGCTTGTCAGGGCGGGGGAAGCCACACGGCGTTCACCGCCGGCGTGCTCGGGCGCCTCCTCCGCGAACGCGAGGATCGCTCGTTCGAGCCCGTCGCGCTCAGCGGCACCTCGGGGGGCGCCGTCTGTGCGGCCGCCGCCTGGTACGGGCTGCTCGACGGCGACGCCGAACGGGCCATCGAGACCCTCGAGGGGGTCTGGCGGGACATGGCAGCCCGCTCCCTGTTCGATCGAATGGCCAACGAGTGGACCGTCCGAACGGCGGAGATCGCCGAGCGGGGCTGGCCGGTTCTCGAGGCAAGCCCCTACGACGTGCCCTTCACGTCGGTCGGACGACGGCGCTTTCTCGACACGCTCGAGTCGCACATCGACTTCGAGCGGGTGCCCGACCTCGCTGCGGACGCCGACCTCGACCTGATCGTCGGGGCGGCCGACGTCACCGAGGGCGAGTTCGCCACCTTCCGAAACGGCGAGGTCACGTCGAAGGCGGTGCTCGCCTCGGCGGCGATCCCGACCCTGTTCGAGGCGGTCGAGATCGACGACCACTGGTACTGGGACGGGCTGTTCAGCCAGAACCCGCCGATCCGGGAGTTCCTCGAGCCCCGCGATCTCGAGGACAAGCCCGACGAGATCTGGATCATTCAGATCAACCCTCGACGCCGCGACGAGGTGCCCGAGTCGCTCGAGGAGATCGCCGACCGCCGCAACGAACTCGCGGGCAACCTCTCGCTCTACCAGGAGGTCGACTTCATCGAGCAGGTGAACGAGTGGGTCGAGGAGGGGACGCTCTCGGGGGAGTACAAGCCGGTCGACGTCGAGTTCATCGAGATGGGTGGCGAGCTGTCGACGTCCTCGAAACTGGATCGCGATCCGGAGTTCATCGAACGGCTGATGCAGCGCGGCGCTCGGCGCGCCGAGCGCTTCCTCGACGAGCGAGCCGAGCGTCGCGGCTGAGACGCGCCACCCTTTTGCTCCCGCTCGCGAAGGCGGCGGCATGGACAAACCGACGATCCGTGAGCGGATCTGGGACGCTCTCGAGCAGAGCGGCGAAGCGCGCTTTCCGTTCCCGCCCCACGGGCGCATCCCTAACTTCGCGGGGGCCGATGAGGCCGCCCGGCCGCTGGCCGACCGGCCCGAGTGGGCGGACGCTCGGACGGTGAAGGCAAACCCCGACGCCCCACAGCTTCCCGTACGAAGGCGGGCTCTCCGGGCGGGAAAGACCCTCTACATGGCCCAGCCACGTCTCCGCGACGAGAAGCCGTTTCTCGAACTCGATCCCGCGGAGGTCAGCGATATCGACGAGGCGACCACCGTCTCGGGCGTCTCGGATCACGGCGTTCCGGTCGGGCCCGACGAGATGCCCGAGATCGATCTGATCGTCTCCGGCAGCGTAGCGGTCACCGAGGACGGCGCGCGAATCGGCAAGGGCGAGGGCTACTCCGATCTGGAGTTCGCCGTCCTTCGCGAGCTCGACCTCGTGACCGACGACACCCCGACGGCGACCACCGTCCACGGGATGCAGGTCGTCGACGAGGACGTCGATATCGAGCCTCACGACGTCTCGATGGACCTGATCGTCACACCCGAGCGGACGATTCGGACCGAGGCCGGCGGGAAGCCCGCGGGGATCGACTGGTCGCTCCTCTCGGAGGAACGACTCGACGAGATTCCCGTCCTCCGTCGTCTGGAGGGCGAGATCGAGGAGTGAGAGCGACCCTCGAGGACGTCCCGAGAACGAACGCCACGACCGTCCTCTAGGAGCCGTACCCCCGCTTCAGAGCGCGTCGTGAACCGCGAGCGTCCGCTCGACCAGGATCTCCGCGTCCGGGGCGACGAGCTTCACGATCGCCTCCTTGCCCACCTCGCCGCGGTCGATCACGGCCGCGGGCGTCTCCCCGTCCTCGTGCCCGTCGCCGAACGCCCGCCGGACGCCCCACTCCATCGCACCCCCATCCTCGCGTTTCACGCCGTCGGGCTTCCCGGTACGGTCGAACTCCGCGCTCGGCGCGTCGAGCGCTCCGAGCGCCCGCTCCACGTCCTCGTCGAACCGGCAGTTCACGGCGAATCGGAGGGCGGGATCGAACTCGCGGGCGGCGAGGAGGAACCGCGCGACGTGGCTCGACGCGCCGAAGCGCACCCCTCCATTGGGACTGATCCCCCTCATGGTGCGGGTGATCCGCCCCTCGACCGCGGCGGTCTCTCCGACGTCCTCGGCGTAGGGGGTTGCACCGACGACGTTCATCCCCACCTCGGGCACCAGCGCGCGCACGTTCTCCTCGCCGAAGCGGTCGACGATCCCCTGGACGGCCTCGGCGGTCGGTTCGCGCTCGGCCCGGTTTCGTAGGTCGGCGAGGTGGTGGACCGCACCCGGCCCCTCGCCCACGTCGAGCGAGTAGCGCACCGCGCGCTCCATGAACGCCAACGATCCCTCGACGGCCTCGGAGAGGTCCTCGCCGGCGGCGAGTCGGGCGGTGATCGCCGAGGCCAGCGTACAGCCCGAGCCGTGGTTCGCCTCGGTCTCGATACGGGCGTGTTCGAACGTTCGCGCGCCGTCGGCGGTGACGAGCACGTCCTTCACCTCCTCGGTCGGCAGGTGCCCGCCCTTCACGAGCGCGGCCTCCGCGCCCGTCTCCACCAGCGCCTCGCCGGCCTCGCGGGCGTCCTCGGCGTCCTCGGGCTCGACGCCCGTCAGGACGGCCGCCTCGTCGGCGTTCGGGGTGACGAGCGTCGCCTCGGCGATCAGCCGCTCGTAGGCGCGCTCGGCCTCGGGTTCGAGCAGCCGATCCCCGGTCGCGGCGACCATCACTGGGTCGATCACGGCAGGCGCGTCGTAGCTCGCGAGCTTCTCGGCGACGAGGTCGACCACCTCGCTCGTCGCGAGCATCCCCGTCTTGATCGCACCGACGTCGAAATCGGAGACGACCGCGTCGAACTGGGCGTCGATCTCCTCGAGCGGGAGGACGTGCGAACGCTCGACGCCGCGGGTGTTCTGGGCGGTGATCGCGGTCAGAGCAGTCGTCGCGAAGACGCCGTGGGCCTCCATCGTCTTCAGGTCGGCCTGGATCCCCGCCCCTCCGCCGGAGTCGCTGCCCGCGATCGTCAGCGCGACCGGCGGCGCCTGGGGAGCCGGTTCGCGGGTCACTGCTCGCCCTCTAGTTCGGCCATCCCCTGCTCGAAGGCGGCCCAGAAGGGGTCGCGCTCGGGACGCTCGACCGCCTCGCCGTCGAAGTGGACGCCCTCGCCCTCGCTCGTCTCGCCGACGATCGCGGCGGGGACCCCCTCGCTCTCGAGCGCGGCGAGGACGTCCGCGGCGCCCTCTTCCTCGACGGTCAACAGCAGGGTGCCCTCGCTGATCGAGATCCACGGGTCGATGTCGAACGCCGCGCAGGTCTCCGGAACGCCGTCGAGGACGGGGATCGCGTCGCGCTCGACGTCGATGCGCACGCCGCCGGCGCGGGCGATCTCGTGGAGACCGCCGTAGATGCCTCCCTCGGTGGCGTCGTGCATCGCGGTGACGGGCCCGGCAGCCGAGGCCACCAGCGCGTCCTTGACGGGACTCATGTCGTAGAAGCGGTCCTTCGCCGCCGCCATCACGTCGTCCTCGAGATCGAGGATCTCCTCGAACTGGATCGAGAGCAGGCCGGTCGCCTCGATCGCCGGCCCCTTCGTGATCAGCACCTTCTGGCCGGAGCGGGCGCCGTCGGGCCGAACGAGGTCGCCGGGATCGCCCACCGCGAGCGCGGTGCCCCCGCCGACCATCGGGTAGTTGCAGCCGGCGTACCGACCGGTGTGGCCCGTCACGATCGAGACGCCGAGTTCGCGGGCCTCCTCGTCCATCGTCTCCCAGACGGTAGCGAACTGCTCGTCGGTGATCTCCGCGGGGAGGTTCAGGTCGACCGAGAGGTGCGTCGGCGGGATCCCCGAGACCGCGACGTCGCTCATCAGGATGTGGAAGGCGAACCACGCCGCCCGGTCGAACCCCAGCGAGGGCATGACGAACACGGGGTCGGTCGCGAGCGCGATCGCCCTCCCTCCGGTTTCGATCACGCCGAAGTCGACGCCGTGCTGCGGTGCGAGGCTCACGTCGTCGCGGTCCGCGCCGAGGTTCGGGTAGATGTACTCGTCGAAGAACGCCCGATCCACCTTGCCGAGATCGCTCATACCGGGGTAACAACCCTGTGATACTTAGCGATGGTGATGGACTGGCGAACGACGGCCCAACCCCTTTCCGTCGCTCGCGACGAACGACGACATGGTCAGAGCCTCGACGGTCGCGATCGCGATCGGAATCGTCGCGGGGATCGCCGGCCTGATCCCGATCCCGGGAGTCGCCTTCCTGGTCGCGCTGCTGATCGTGATCGCCGGCGTCGTCGGCCGCTGGCTGGGCTACTGACGTCGACGGCCGCGGGTCGGGGGACGGCGAGCGCCGGCCCAACCCCTTTGGGCCGGACGCGAGAACCTCGACCATGGTCAGAATCTCGTCGCTGGTCATCCTGTTCGGTATCGTGGCCGGAATCGGTCTCCTGCCGGTGCCGATTCCGGGAATCGGGATCGGTCTCGGCCTGCTCATCGTCCTCGTTGGCGTCGTTCTACGGCTCCTGGGGATCTGAGCCGAGGCCGAACCGGTTAAGTAGCCGGGGTGCTCACGCCGCTGTAGTGACCGGAAATATGCATAAACGGCCGTGGCTGGCGGCAGTCCTCGCCATCGTCATGCCCGGTCTCGGCCACGTCTATCTTCGGTCGTGGTTCCGGGCGTTGCTCTGGTTCTGGATGGTCGTTCTGTCGGTGGTGCTGTTCGTTCCGGAGGGGATGGTCGAGGGGATCAGTTCGGTGAGCGGCGCGTTCGCGCTCTCGTCCGAGCTCCCGTTCGAGGCCCAGCTCGCCCTGTTCGCGGTGATCGCGTTCAGCGCGGGCGACGCCTACTGGCAGGCGAGCCGGACGAAACAGCGCGTCGAGGGCCGGCGATGCCCTCACTGTGGTCACGAACTGGACGAGGAACTCGAACTCGACTTCTGTCACTGGTGTACCGAACCGCTCCCGAGCGCCGCGGCCGACGCCGAGGAGCCCGCTCCTACTTCTCGATGATTCGCTCCTCGACGGCCTCGCCGAAGTGACGCGCCACCGTCTCGTGGTAGAGCAGCACCTCGTCGCCGACATCGAGGTCGGTGACGGCCTTGCGACCATCACGGGTCCGGACCTTGATCGTCTCCGCGTTCTGTAACAGCGTCGCCACCCGGTCGCCGCCATCGGTCTCGGCCTCGATTCGGAACATCGGTCGGCGTTCGATCTTCACCCGGCCGACGATCGCCTCGCGGGTGTTGCCCTCGGCGTCGACGATCTGGACCTCGTCGCCGCTCTCCAGTTCAGAGAGGTACCGCGTTCCGCCGTCGGGCGTGCGGACGTAGGCGTGGACGGCGCCGGCGTTCACTCGGAACGGTCGCGAGGCGACGTACGGCGACTCGGCGGTCTCGGCGTGGACGAAGAAGAGCCCCCGACTCATCGAGCCGACGAGCATCCCCTCGTCGTGTTCCATCAGACTCCCGGTGTCGACGCAGACCCGGTCGGCGCTGCCGGTCTGCTCGACCTCGGTGATCTCGGCCCACTCCAGCTCGAGCGTCTCCCGCCGGGAGCGATCGCGCACGGCGACGGTCTCGCGGATGACGTCGGGATCGTCGGAGTCGAGCAGGACGGCGTCGGCCCCCCGTTCGAGGGTCTCGAATGCGGTGCGGGCCTCCTCGGGCGTCTGTACGCCGGCGATCAGCTCCGTCTCGTCGCCGATGCGGGCGATGAGGTTCTCGAGGGGGATGATCGTCCAGTCCTCGCCGATCACGAACGTGTACTCGGCCTCCTGGGCCGCCTCCTCGGCGAACGCCTCGTAGTACTCGTCGAGGATGCGGACGTACGCCCCCTGCGGGACGTCGCTCTCGCGCCGAAGCTCCGAGAGGTCCGCCGAGCCGGAGAAGTCCTCGGGGAGATCGACCGTCCCGTCGCCCTCGCCCTTCTTCCCGACGACGGTCGCCTCCACCTCGGGCGGTTCGGCCTCCTCGACGTCCATCACGTGGACGTCGCCGCCCGACCGGAAGGCAGCGACGTTCACCGCGCCGAGTTCCCGAACCCGTTGGACGTCGCCCTCGTCGACGAGCACCCAGTCCACCCCCGCCTCGAGGCCGGCGGTGATTCGGCGTTTGCGCGCCTCCCAGTCGCCGACGGCGTCGTCGGCCTTGAGCCAGACGGATCGTGTCATACCCTCCCGCTCGAACGGCGCGGGCTTGAACGTGGCGAACCGTACCGACGACTGCCGGCCGGGGAGGTTTACGTTCCGCCCCCCTATCGATCGAGGTGACCCAGTTCGTTCTCTACGGCGGGAAGGGCGGCGTCGGCAAGACCACCTGTGCGGCCGCGACGGGCCTCTCGCTCGCGGAATCGGGCCACGAGACGCTCGTGCTCTCGACGGACCCGGCCCACTCGCTCTCGGACTCGTTCGAGACCGACCTCGGCGGCGAGCCCCGGGAGGTCCGCCCCCGGCTGTGGGCGGCCGAGATCGACCCCGACGAGCGCGCCGAGCAGTACCGCGAACTGGCCTCGGGACTCGCAGCCGACCTGCGGTCGGCCGGCCTCCAGCTCGACGACGAGGACGTCGAGGAGGTGTTCGGCGCCGGAGTGCCAGCGGGCGGCGACGAGGTGGCGGCGCTCGACGTCTTCGTCGAGTTCGCCGACTCCGAGCGCTGGGAGTACGTCGTCCTCGACACCGCGCCGACGGGCCACACCCTGCGACTGCTCGACCTGCCCGACGTGATGAGCGCCACCCTCAAGAAGACGCTCTCGGTCCGAGGGCAGGTCCAGCGGCTCGCGGACTCCGCGAAGCGGATGACGATGGGGCCGGCCTACTACTTCGGCGGCGGACGGCGAAGCGAGGAGGGAGACGGGTTCGCCGACCTGAAGGCGCGAATGGAGCGCGCCCGCGACCTGCTGAAGGACCCCGATCGGACCGAGTTCCGCGTCGTGTTGCTTCCCGAGACGATGGCGATCAGCGAGTCCGAGCGACTGGTCGAACGGCTGGACGAGGCGGGTCTGCCGGTACGAACCGCCGTCGTCAACCGGGTGCTTGAGGAGATCGACGAGGACTGCGAGCGGTGTCGTACCCGCCAGGACCTCCACGAACAGCGCCTCGCTGAGATCGACGAGCGCTTCGCCGGCCTCGACGTTCGGACGCTCCCCGACCGGGTCGGCGAGGTCCACGGCATCGAGTCCCTGGAGGCGATCGCGAAGCGGCTCGGCGTGTAGGGTCGTCCGACTGCATTATCTCTGCATCCCAATCCGATCGTTCGGATCGTACCGTTCGCGGTCCACCGCTGGCGGACCGAGAGCGCCTGTTGCGCTCTCGGCCTTTTTTGGTGGAGCTTTTTGTGGCGAGGGGGTCGCTTCGCGACCCCGAGGCGTAAAAAGGTCCGTTTAGAAGTAGTCGACGGCCTCAGGGAGTTCGAGCTTCATCCCCTTTCGCTCGCGGATCTCCATGATCTTCTCGCGCTGGAGGTTGTCGGACATGATGCGGAAGCCGGCGTTCTCGGTGTTCCAGGACGCACGACCCTCCGTCGCCGAGCGGATGTCGCTCGAGAAGCCGATCATCTCCCCGACGGGGGCGATCCCCTCGATCACCATGAGGTCACCCTCCTGGTACATGTCGTCGACGCGGCCGCGTCGACCCTGGATCTCGCCGCTCGCAGCACCCATGTGCTCGCTGGGCACGTCGATGCGGACGTTCTGGATCGGCTCCATCAGCGAGACGCGAGCGTGGATCAGCGCGCGGTGGACCGCCCGACGGACTGCGGGGATGACCTGTGCGGGGCCACGATGGATGGTGTCCTCGTGCAGGCGCGCGTCGTTCAGCCGGATCAGCGTCCCCTGGACGGGCTCGGCCGCGAGCGGCCCCTCGTCGAGGGCATCCTCGAGCCCCTCGATGACGAGCTCCATCGTCTCGTTGAGGTGCTGGATCCCCTTCGTGTCGTCGATGAAGACGTTGGTGCCGAAGATGTGCTCGACGTTCTGGGAGGTGTCCTTGTCCATGCCCGCCTCCTGGAGCGCCTCGCGGCGCTCCTGTTCGGGCATGTCCATCGAGACGTCGCCGAGCTTGATCTGGTCGACGATCTCCTCCGAGAGCGGCTCGACGGTGAGGTAGAACCGGTTGTGGCGGTTCGGCGAGATCCCCTCGACGGTCTCGGTCGCCCCGCGGACCGCCTCGCGGTAGACGACGATCGGCTCACCGGTGTTGACCGGGATGCCCTGGTTGCGCTCGATGCGCTGGGTGATGACCTCGAGGTGGAGCTCGCCCTGACCCGAGATCAGGTGCTCGCCGGTGTCCTCGTTGATGGTGATCTGGATCGTGGGATCCTCCTTCGAGACCTGGCGCAGCGTCTCGATGAGCTTCGGCAGGTCGTCCATGCTCTTCGCCTCGACGCTCTTCGTGATGACGGGCTCGGAGATGTGCTCGATCGACTCGAACGGCGTCATCTCGACGCTGGAGACGGTCGAACCTGCGATCGCGTCCCGAAGCCCGGTGACCGCGGCGATGTTGCCGGCGGGGACGTGTTCGACCTCCTCGCGCTCGCCGCCCATGTAGATGCCGACCGACTGGACGCGGTTCTTCCCCGCGGTGCCCGAGACGTAGAGCTCCTGGCCCTTCTCGATGGTACCGGAGAACACGCGACCGGCGGCGATCTCGCCGGCGTGAGGGTCGATACCGATGTCGGTGACCATCAGGACGACCTCGCCCTCGTCGTCGACCAGCCGCATCGTCTCCGCGATGTCCGACTCGTCGTCGCCGCGCCAGATGCGCGGGATACGTCGAGGCTGGGCGTCGACGGGGTTGGGGAAGTGCTCACAGACCATGTCGAGCACGACGTTCGAGAGCGGCGTGCGCTCGTGGAGCTCCTGGCGGTTCCCGTTTCGCTCGAGCTCGATGATGTCGCCGAAGTCGATGCCGGTTCGCTGCATCGACGGCATCGAGACGCCCCACTTGTAGAGCGCCGAGCCGAACGCGACCGTCCCGTCCTCGACGGAGACGGTCCAGTCGTCGATGTCGTCCATGTCCTCGGTCATTCCGCGGATGAGCTCGTTGACGTCATCGATGACCGACACGAGGCGCTGTTGCATCTCCTGGGGGCCCTCCTGGAGCTCGCTGATGAGCCGGTCGACCTTGTTGATGAACAGCGTGGGCTTGACGCCCTCGCGCAGCGCCTGCCGGACGACGGTCTCGGTCTGGGGCATCGCGCCCTCGACGGCGTCGACGACCACGAGCGCGCCGTCGACCGCGCGCATCGCACGGGTGACGTCGCCCCCGAAGTCGACGTGGCCCGGCGTGTCGATGAGGTTGATGAGGTGGTTGGTGTCCTCGTACTCGTGGGTCATCGAGACGTTCGCGGCGTCGATCGTGATGCCCCGTTCCTGTTCGTCCTCCTCGGTGTCCATCGCGAGCTGCTGGCCGGCGGTCTCGTCGGAGATCATGCCCGCGCCGGCGAGCAGGTTGTCCGTCAGCGTCGTCTTGCCGTGATCGACGTGTGCGGCGATGGCGATGTTCCGGATGTGCTCCGGGTTGTCCATCAGCCGTTCACACTCCTGAACGATCTTCTTGCGTCTACCCATTACCGTCTCCTATCGGAAGAGGCGTGAAAAGCGTAGTGTTTTTCGCGAGCCCGGACCGGAACGATCGACGGTGCGACCTCGACGGCGACGTGTCGCCGAACCGCACGCGCCGTCGAGACGGGAATCGAGCCCCCTTGCCCGACCGGCCGTTTCGACGCCTCAGGGTGACCCTATCGCCGTCTCCTAACACAATAGTAATACGTCTCGGACCCCGTGTTACCGGTAACCATGGACGTGCACGTGACCGGTGCCGCCCCGCCCTCCCCGTTTCTGAGCGCTCGTGACGTCTTCGAGACCGAGTACGACCTCTCACTCCCGGTCCAGGTCCGCATCCGGGAGGACCCCGACGAGCGCACCTGGACCTCGCATCCCGGCGAGTACCACGTTCTCAACATCTCCCGACAGGCCGCCACCAGCGCGATGGCCCGCGAACTCGCGCTCCACGAGTTCGCTCACATGCACAGAAACGAGCAGGCCCACCCATCGCACACCCAGTCGACCGACGAGGCGCTCTTTCTCGCGCTCACCGGGCGGACGGTCGAGCGCCGGAAGCTCGCGCACTGCTACCAGATCGCGAACCACATGAAGGACATCTACGCCGACGACATCACGCTCACGCTCGGGCCCGCCGACAAGCTCGTCTCCTTCCTCGAGTCGAGCCTCGCGTCAGCGCTGGCGGATCGGCCCGGCGTCCCACCGCGACCCGGCTCCCAGCGGCTCTCGACGGCGACGGATCCCGACATCGCCGCCGTCAACGCGGCGTTCGCGCTCGCGCTGGTCGAACGTCACGACCTCGTCTCGGAGGACCACCGCCTCTACGACCTGGCACGCGCCGCCGCTCAGGACGCGCCCGAGGTGGCGTTCGAGGCGTTTAGGCGCCGGTTCAAGGGCCTCGCGGACGACCCCGACGAGAGCGAGTACCGCAAGGCGCTCGTCGAGACGACCCGTTCGTACGTCGTCCCCGCGGAACGAGCCGCCGATTAGACTCGTCGCTCGGCGGTCCGTCGATCGGAGGACGCGCCGGTGACTGGCAGGGAGCTGAGAGAAACGAAGGAGAGCAGACGAGAGAGGCGTTACCGGGCGGCGGCGGCGACGCGTTCCTTCTCCTCCTTCTGGTTGATCGCGGAGGTCTGGACGTCGTAGTCGGCGGCGCCGATGAGTTGCTGTGCGAGCGCCTCACTCGCGTCGGTCGAGCTCTTGTAGGAGGCGCTGTAGGCGCCCTCGGCGATGAACTTCAGCGCCTGGTCGACGCGCCGCTGCGGGCCGACGTCGACGGCCTTGGGAACCGAGATCCCGCCGTACTTCAGCCGGACCGTCTCCTCGCGCGGGCCGGCGTTCTCGACGGCGTGAACGAGCACCTGCACCGGGTTCTCCTCGGTGCGCTCGTGAACGATCTCGAATGCGTCGCGGACGATCCCGAGCGCCTGTTGTTTCTTGCCCGTGTTCTCCTCGGTCTGCATCAGGCGGTTGATCAGCCGCTCGACGATGCTGATCTCGCTCTTCTGGAACTGCTTCGAGGCGTGGCGGCCCATCGTGTGGGCGATGGGCGTGATCGTGATGTAGCGCTTGGTGCTCGGATCCGCGTACTCGATGCCGTCGACCTCCCAGCGGCCGAACAGCTTCGCGTCGGTGTCGACGTCCTCGTCGCCGGCCGGCTGGTCCGGTTCCGGCTGTTCTTCCTCTGCACTCATCTTAGCGCACCGGTTTCTCCGCGTTGCCGCGGACGAGTTCGATCAGGCTCACGCCGTTTACCTTCTCGACCTTGTAGTTCACGCCCGAGAGGTCGCCCATCGCGCGACCCTTCGCGCCGCCGATCCCCGCGATGGTGACCTCGTCGTGCTCGTCGATGAAGCTGATCGCGCCGTCGCCGGGACAGAACGCGGTGACCTGCTTGCCGTTCTTGATCAGCTGCACCCGCACGCACTTTCGGATCGCGGAGTTGGGCTGTTTCGCCTCGATACCGACCTTCTCGAGGACGATTCCCCGACCCTGGGGAGCACCCTCGAGGGGGTCCGACTTCTTCCGGAGGCCCCGCTCGCGGCGGGCGTACTCCGAGTCGGACCACCGACTCTGTTGGCGGTCGCGCTTGATCTTGCGCGCCGCGTACTTGCCGTTCGCCATAGTACCGGTCTCTATCCCGTGAAGCCACTTAAGGATCGCCTTTCCGCGCCGTCGACGGCGCGAGCCGGAGTCGGAACGTCATCAACGTCCGGATCCGGAAGGGACGAGACGTAAGTGACGGCGAACCGATCGTCCGCCGTGACACCGAGACACGAGTTCGAGATCCCCGACGACGCCGGCGACGCTGACCTCGAGAACGGCTCGATCTTCTTCGTCGGAACGGCCACGGTGATCGTCCGGTACGCGGGGTTCACGATCCTGACCGATCCGAACTTCCTCCACAGCGGTGATCACGTCCACCTCGGCTACGGGATCCGCGCCGAACGGCAGACGGAGCCGGCGATCGACATCGAGGAGCTCCCGCCGATCGACTTCGTGCTCCTCTCGCACATGCACGGCGATCACTTCGATCGGATCGCCGAGGAGAAACTCGATAAGGACCTCCCGATCGTGACCACCCAGCACGCGGCCGACGACCTCGCGGGGAAGGGGTTTCGCGAGACGTACCCGCTCGATACCTGGGAGGCGGCTCGCGTCCGCAAGGGGGACGTCCGGCTCGACGTCACCTCGATGCCCGGCAGACACGGACCGCCCGGGGTCTCGAAGGCGTTGCCGCCCGTGATGGGAAGCATGCTGGAGTTTCGACCGAACGGGACCCCCGGGAGGACGGCGCTCCGACTCTACGTCACTGGCGACACCGTCATGTACGACGCGCTAGAGGAGATTCCCGAGCGATACGGCGGCATCGACGTCGCGCTCCTCCATCTCGGCGGGACGAAGGTGCTCGGCCTCCTGCTGACGATGGACGCGGACCAGGGCGTCGAGGCGGTCGAACTGTTCGACGCGGAGACGTCGATCCCGATCCACTACGACGACTACGACGTGTTCGAATCGTCGCTCGAGGAGTTCGAGCAGGCGGTACGCGAGGCGGGGCTCGAGGACAGAGTCGAGTACGTCGGTCGCGGCGACACCGCCCGGTTCGAGGTGCCCGCCGCTCGAACGCGGTAGGAACTCGGATCGGAGTCGAGCGCCGGGAGAAACGGGGTTCGAGAGGAGGACGCGACGGCGAATCAGGTCAGTTGGACGTCGTCGATGTCGAAGTGGCGCTCGGCGAGCAGCCGTGCCGTCTCGATGTTTCGACCGCCCGAACCGATCGCGACGCCGGTGTCCTCCCGGTCGACCTCGGCGTAGGCGACGGTCGTCTCGTTCTCGCTGATCGTGACGTTGTAGACGGCCGCGGGCGAGAGCGCGTTGGCGACGAACGCCTCGGGAGTGTCGGCGTCCTCGACGAGGTCGACGTCCTTGCCGAGACGCTCCTCGAGGCGCCGGACCGTCCGCCCGTTCGGGCCGATCGCCTTGCCCATCTCGCCGGTCGAGACGACGAACACCAGCCGGTCGGCCTCCGCGTCGACCACGCAGTCGGTCGCGGGCGCGCCGGTGACGTCCTCGAAGACGGTGATGTAGCGGAGCGCGTCGTCCGAGAGCGTCCGTCCCATCGGTCGTCAGTCCGAGGCGGAGCCCGACATCAGCGAGCCCATCCGCAGGTCGACGTCGCCGGTGCCGAGCTTGACGGGTTTCCCGACGATCACGTTCTCGATGACGCCGTTGAGGTCGTCGATCTCGCCGTGGATCGCCGCGTCGAGCAGGTGGTTGACCGTCACCTCGTAGGACGCGCGCGCGAGCACGCTGTCCTTGCTGCCCGCGATCCCGTGGCGGCCGATCGACTCGATCGTCCCGCGGGTGGTCATGATGTCAGCGACCAGCATCAGGTGCCGAACGTTCACGTCGTCGAGCCCCTGCTCGCGGAGCGTATCCATCGTCTCGTTGATGATCGCCTCGCGGGCTGCCTCGACGCCGAGGTTGCGGTAGATTTCGTGGATATTGTTACACGTGGTCCGCGAGGCGTCGACGCCCTCGATCGCGAGCGCGTCGCCGAACTCCGACCCCTCGGTGTAGAGGACGAACTCCTCGCCGGACGCGTCCTCGTCCGTCGAGTCGACGTTCTCCTTGCGGACGACGACGCGCGAGACCTCCTCGATCCCCTTGAAGACGATCTCGCGGAGCTCCTCGACCAGCTGGAGCAGCTCGCGGTAGCTCGGCTGTTCGGGACCGAACTGGACGTTCGTGCCCTGCTGGATCGTGGTGACGCCCAGCTCGTCCTCGATGATCTCGGCGACCTCCTCGGGCTCGATCATCCGCTCCTCGAGCGTACCCTCGTTGAGGTCGATCTGGACGTTCATGTCCGCGACGTTCGTCGAGACGTCACCGAGCGCGAGGATGCGCGTCGCCTCGATGTTCCAGACCACCTCGTGGGCCTTCTCGCGGTCGGTCGCGTACTCGTCCTCGAGGTAGACCGTCATCATCGGCGTGTCGGGCGTCTTACGGGCGTCGACCAGCTCGATGAGTCGTGGCAGTCCCTGCGTGACGTCGATCTCCGCGACCCCGGCGTAGTGGAACGTGTTCATCGTCATCTGCGTCCCGGGCTCGCCGATCGACTGGGCCGAGACGGTCCCGACGGGGTCGAGCGGGTCCACCCGGGTGTCGACGTATCGGCTCTCGACCGCCTGGGCGATCTCGTCGGCCTGTTCGACGGTGACGCCGTCACGCGTCTCGATCGTCTCGTATACCCGGTCCTTGATCCGTCGCGGAAGCTCGGTGTCCTCGACGACCGCCTCGACGTCGTCGCTCACGTCGTATTCAGTCATCGGACTCCACCTCCATGGGCGAGTCCATCCGACGGGCGTCCGCGTGCTCCGAGAGGTTCGTCAGCGACTCGCGCCGACCGAGGAACGCCCGCCGCTCGTCCTCCGAGTCGAACTCCTCCTCGAGGACGCGATCGGCGATCGTCTCGATGTCGATGTCGACCTCCTCCGAGGAGGAGACCCGGACGGGCGAGGTGCCGTCCTCGCCGAACTCGAACTGGACGATCTTGTCGCTCGTGTCGCGGACGGTACCGTCGTACTGCGTCTCGAGTTCGGAGAGCGCGTTGATCAGCCGACGCTGGAGGTAGCCGGACTTCGACGTTCGGACGGCGGTGTCGACCAATCCCTCGCGACCGCCCATCGCGTGGAAGAAGAACTCCCGCGGGGAGAGTCCCGCGCGGTAGGAGTTCTCGACGAAGCCGTGTGCCTCCGCGGAGAGGTCGCCCTTCGGGTAGTGGCTCAGGGTCCGGCCCTCGTAGCCGCGGTTGATCCGCTCGCCCCTCACGGCTTGCTGGCCGACGCAGCCGGCCATCTGGGTGAGGTTCAGCAGCGAGCCACGCGCGCCGGACTCGGCCATGATCACCGCGGGGTTGTCGTCGGCGAAGTGATCCTCCGCGATGTCGCCCGCGCTGTCGCGGGCCTTCCCGAGCGTCTGCATGATCTTCATCTCCAGGGTCTCGTCGACCGTTCGTCCGGGGAGCGACTCGAGATCGCCGTTCTCGTAGGTCATGATGAGCTCCTCGACGCGGTCGTAGGCGCTGGCGATCGCCTCGTCGATCTGTTCGCCGGCCGCCTCGGGGATCGACTCGTCGTCGATGCCGAGCGAGAAGCCGAAGTGCATGATCGCCCGCATCGCGAGGCTGGCGACCTCGTTGATGAAGACGCGAGCGCGCGTCTCGCTGTACTCCTTGACCAGCGTGTCGACGACCTCGCCGCCGAACGCGCCGACCGCGTCCTCGTCGACGGTTCCCTCGAGGAGGTCGCCGTTCTCGATGACGACCGCATCGCCCGCGGCGGAGGTGAACTCGAGGTTCAGTCCCTTGGGCAGCAGCTGTGAGAAGATCGTTCGCCCGGTCCAGTAGGGCCGGCCGGTGTCCTCGTCCTCGCCGTCGGGTTCGGGCAGCTCGTCGATGTCGGTCCCGCGAAGCAGGTCGAGCGCCTGCGTCTCCGAGAACTGCGGGTTCGTGTGGGTCAGCAGGTAGAGCCCCGAGATGTGGTCCTGGATCGCGCCGATGATGTTCTCGCCGAAGCGCGGCGAGAGGATCTGCTCCTGGACGCGCATCAGCACGCGGGCCTCCGCGCGCGCCTCCTCGCTCTGGAGCGCGTGGAGGTTCATCTCGTCGCCGTCGAAGTCGGCGTTGTACGGCGGACAGACGACGGTGTTGAGTCGGAACGTCTTATACGGCATCACCACGACCTCGTGGGCCATGATGCTCATCCGGTGGAGCGAGGGCTGGCGGTTGAAGATCACGATGTCGCCGTCGACGAGGTGGCGGTTGACCTCCCAGCCGGCCTCGACCTTCTCGGCGAGCTCCTCGCAGTTCTTCTCGGTCACCTTCAGCCGGCGGTTGTCGGGCCGCCGGACGTAGTTCGCGCCGGGGTGGCCCTCCGGGCCGTTCGCGACGTACCGGCGGGCGTCCTCGACGTTGCGCGTCGTGACCTGCATCGTCTGGGTCATCTCACGGGCCACCCGGTCGGGGATGCCGACCTCGTTGAGCGAGAGGGTGGGGTCCGGGCTGATGACGGTCCGCGCGGAGAAGTTCACCCGCTTGCCCGAGAGGGAGTTACGGAAGCGGCCGTCCTTGCCCTTCAGGCGCTGGCTGAGCGTCTTCAGCGGGCGGCCGGAGCGGTGGCGCGCCGGCGGCGTCCCGCTGATCTCGTTGTCCATGAACGTCGTGACGTGGTACTGCAGCAGCTCCCAGAGGTCCTCGATGATCAGCTGGGGGGCGCCCGCCTCGCGGTTCTCCATGAACCGCTGGTTGATGCGGATGATGTCGACCAGCTTGTGGGTGAGGTCGTCCTCGCTTCGCTGGCCGTTGTCGAGCGTGATCGAGGGCCGCGCCGTCACGGGTGGCACCGGCAGCACGGTGAGGATCATCCACTCGGGCCGGGACTTCGCGGGTTCCATCCCGAGCACCTCGATGTCCTCGTCCGGGATGTCCTCGAACCAGTCGCGGATGTCCGAGGGCATCAGCTTGTTCATGTCCTCCTCGGTCAGATCGAGGTCGAGCGCCTTCTCGAGCGCCTCCCGGTCGGCGCGTCGGGGCCGGAACTCGCCCGAGAGGATCTGGTTGATCCTCGACATGTCGATGCCGGTCTCGTCGGCGAGCGCCCGGGGGCTCGTCCCCTCGTCGTCCTCCTCGTCCTCATCGGGCTGCATCGCCTGGGCGATTCGCTCGGAGTACTCGCTGGTCAGCACCTGCTGGACCTCGTAGTAGGTCGTGGGCTTCTCGTGCTGGATGTCGAACTGGACCTCCCCGCAGTGGGGACAGCGGTCCTTCTTCCGCGCCTGGCGGATCGCCGCCTTCGTCACGTCGTTGACGTCGTCCGAGAGCTCGCGGGTACGGACGAGGTCCTCGCGGAACTCCTCCTTCTCCTCCTCGGTGAGACAGAGGCGCGAACACTCCCGACACGTCCCGCGGAGCAGGCGTCGGATGAGCTTCGTGAAGCCGACGTGGATGACGGGTGCGGCGAGCTCGATGTTGCCGAAGTGGCCGTTACAGGCGCCCGAGTGCTTCCCGCACGTCTTGCACTCGAGGCCGGGGTCGATCACGCCGAGCCGGGGGTCCATCAGCCCCATGTCGATGGGGAAGCCGTCGTCGTCGTAGGTGTCGGCGGTGATGATCTTCGTCGCGCTCATGTCCCGGTACTCCTCGGGGTCCATCAGCCCGAAGGTGATCCGATCGATCTCTTTTGGGGTGGTTTGTGGTGGCATGGGTTGGGTAGTGGTAGATTAGACCGCGTCCTTGAGTTCGAGCCGC
This sequence comes from Halalkalicoccus sp. CG83, assembly GCF_037081715.1. Classification (NCBI taxonomy): domain Archaea; kingdom Methanobacteriati; phylum Methanobacteriota; class Halobacteria; order Halobacteriales; family Halalkalicoccaceae; genus Halalkalicoccus; species Halalkalicoccus ordinarius. The sequence goes on along the minus strand of NZ_JAZDDH010000002.1, from coordinate 190,941 downwards.
GGCGCGATCCCGAGCGCCTTCATCTCGTCGAGCAGCAGGTTGAACGCGTAGCTCATCTCGATCTCGTGGATGTCGGTCTCCTCGCCGCAGTTCGGACAGTAGACGCGGTTCTGTCGGGTGTTCTCGACGGCGGTCATCCCGCAGTTGCCACAGACGTCGAGGTACTCGCGATCCGAGGAGTCGAGCAGGCGTTCCTTGAGCGTCATCGCCGCGCCGTGGCCGATGACGGTGTCGCGCTCCATCTCGCCGACCCGCAGTCCGCCCTCGCGGGCGCGTCCCTCGGTGGGCTGGCGGGTCAGCACCTGCACCGGCCCGCGAGAGCGGGCGTGCAGCTTGTTCGACACCATGTGGTAGAGCTTGTGGTAGAAGATGGTGCCGACGAAGATCTCGGCCTCGATCTTCTCGCCGGAGATCCCCGAGTACATGACCTCCTTGCCCGAGGATTCGAAGCCGCGCTCCTCGAGCGAGCTTCGGAGTTCCTCCTCGTCCTCGCCGGTGAAGGCCGTCCCGTCAACGCGGCGTCCCTCCAGGGATCCGACCTTGCCGCCGAGCATCTCGAGGACGTGGCCGACAGTCATCCGCGAGGGCAGCGCGTGGGGGTTCAGGACGAGGTCGGGGACGACCCCCTCCTGGGTGAACGGCATGTCCTCCTGGGGGGCGAGGTGGCCCAGCACGCCCTTCTGGCCGTGTCGCGAGGCGAACTTGTCGCCGAGCTCGGGGATGCGCTCGTCGCGCACCTTCACCTTCGAGAGCTTCGAGCCGTCCTCGCCCTCCATCAGGGTGACGGTGTCGACGATCCCGGACTCGCCCGAACGCATCGTCACGCTGGTCTCGCGGCGTTTTTGCGGACTCAGCCCGCCCATGTCGTCGGGCTCCTCGAGGAACCGTGGCGGACTGGTCTTCCCAAGCAGAACGGAGCTCTCGTCGACCTCCGTCTCGGGGTTGACCAGGCCGTCCTCGTCGAGGTGGGTGTACGCCTCCTCGCCGCGCGCGCCGCGGACGTCGTCCGGCGGGATCTCGAAGCGGTCCTCCTGGCCGCCCGGGTAGCGCCGTTCCTCGCCCTCGTAGGTCCGGAAGAAGTGCGAGCGGGCGAGCGCGCGCTCGACCGAGCCCTGGTTCATCACGAGCGCGTCCTCGATGTTGAACCCCTCGTAGGACATGACCGCGACGACGAAGTTCTGCGCGGCGGGCCGCTCGTCGTAACCGATCTGCTCGGTGGTCTGGGTCTTCACCATCGCCAGCTGGGGGTAGTGCAGCAGGTGCTGGCGGGTGTCGGGCCGGATGCGGTAGTTCGCGCTCGGCAGTCCGAGCGACTGCTTCATCATCCCCGCGCCCATCGTGATCCGGGGCGAGGCGTTGTGCTCGGGGTAGGGGATCATGCCCGAGCCGATACTGAAGATCAGCGACGGGTCGATCTCGAGGTGGGTGTGGTCCTCCGTGAGCTCCTCGCGCTCGACGCCCACGTAGATGTCCTCCTCCTCCTCGGCGTCGATGAACTCGACGTAGCCGTGATCGACGAGGCTCTCGAACTCGATCTCGCCGTCCTTGAGCGACTCGATCGTCTCCTCGGTGATCAGCGGCTCGCCGTCCTCGACGACGAGCAGCGGGCGGCGCGCCCGCCCGGAGTCGGCGTTGATCACGACCTCGCGGGTGCGGTCCTTCACCGAGACGTTGACCATCTCGCTGACCTCGCCGCGGCGTCGCGCCTCTCTGACCTGCTCTGCGAGCTGTTCGGGGTCGGGATGGGTCCCGACCAGACTGCCGTTGACGTATACTTTCGCGTCTCGTGCCTGTGCCATGAGTTAGTCGTCCGCCGGCGTTCGCGTGGTCGAGTCGAGGCCCGGAATGCCCTCGACGCCCATCGACGCCAGTTCTCGTTTGAGTCCCTGTTCGTCCTCGATGTCCTGGGTGAGCTCCATCGACTGGGCGAAGTTCTTCACCAGCCCACAGTTGGGCCCCTCGGGGGTCTCGGAGGGGCCGATCCGACCCCACTGGGTGGCGTGGAGGTCGCGCGCCTCGAAGTGGGGCTGACTCCGCGAGAGCGGGCTACGGAGCCGCCTGAGGTGGCTGAGTACGCCCATGAAGTCGGTCCGGTCGACCAGCTGGCTCACGCCGGAGCGCCCGCCGACCCAGTTGCCCGTCGCGATCGGGTGTTCGAGCCGCTCGGTCAGCACGTCCGAGCGCACCACGGTGTTGACCGAGAGCTGGCGGTTTCGCATGTTCGCGCGCTCGAGCTGGTACTTCACGTCGCGTGCGAGCTTGTTCAGCGCCGTCCGGAACAGATCGGTCATCAGGTCGCCGCTGACCTTCAGACGCTTGTTCGCGTAGTGGTCCTTGTCGTCGGACTCGCGGCGTCCGAGCGCGAGCTCGAAACACGCCTCGGCCATCCGACAGAGGTAGAACGCCTTGTTGATCCGGACGTCCTCGTCGGGGACGCCGTCCTCGTGGAGGTGCGGCAGCAGGTAGCGGTCGATGACGTAGTTCGCGCGCTTGAGCTGGTAGTTCTTGCCCTGGCCCGAGGCGACGCGCTTTCCGAGCGTCTCGATCGCCTCCTCGGTGCTCTGGACGTCCGCCTCCTCCAGGTTCTCGAGCATGAACTTCACGATCTCGGGGTCGTCCGAGACCCGGTGGACGATCTCCTCGTCCGACTCGAGTCCGAGCGCCCGGACCAGCGTGACGAAGTTGATCGAACCCGAGACGCTCGGGAAGCTCACCTCGAGCAGCCCGTCGCGACCGCGCTCACAGAGCACGAGCGCACGGTAGCCCCGGCGCTGGCTGAACGTCTTCGCGACCTGGATCTCGTCGCCGTACTTCGTGTCGTACTCGGCGAGGATCTTGTTGGGCGCGAGGTCCTCCGAGGTCATCAGCACGCGCTCGGAGCCGTTGACGAGGAAGTAGCCGCCGGGATCGGCGGGGTCCTCGCCGATCTCGACGAGCTCCTCGTCGGAGAAGCCCGCGATGTTGCACTTCTCGGAGCCGACCATGATCGGCATTCGCCCCACTTTCGTCTCGGTCGTGTCGACGACCCGTTCCTCCTCCTCCTCGCCGCCCTTGACGATCGACATCTCCATGAAGACCGGGGCGGCGTAGGTGATGTTGCGAAGGCGGGCCTCCTGGGGGTAGAGCAGCTCCTCGCTGCCGTCGGCCTCCCGCACGCGGGGGGTGACGACGCGAACGTCGCCGAGTTCGACGTAGACCGGCTCCTCGCCCTCCTTGTCGCCGATGTCGGTGTCGATGGTCTCCTTCTCGTCGACGACCTGCTGCATGCCGCGGTTCAGGAAGTCGTTGAACGAGCGGAAGTGGTGTTCCGCGAGCCGTTCCTTCGAGAAGTACTCTCGGGAGATCGTGCGTCGGTCGGTTTGGTCCATCAGTCGATCACCAGTCGGTAGACGACCGCTCGATCGGTCGTCCGCGAGTCGCGGACGATCTTCACGACGTCGCCGACGTCGGCCTCGTCGGGCAGCGCCGGATCCGAGCGTTTGATTTTCGGTAGGTCGGTGCGCTTGATGTCGTACTCGTCGAGCACCGACTGCAGTTCCTCCTCGTCCATGAGGGAGTGGTCGGGTACCAGGGTGTGTTCACTTGCGTCCATGATTGGTCGTTGTCGCGCGTGGCTGGCTAACGGGAGAAGCGGCTGTCACGAGATACTACAGGCCAGTACAGGCGAGTCGCATTTAAGCGTTGTTACTCGTGACTCGTACGCGCGATACGGGGGCGTTCACCACACCGCCATCCGTTTGGAAAGCCTTATATCTGCAAGCCCGCAATCGGTGAATGCGACGGCCCGGGTGGTGTAGTGGCCCATCATACGACCCTGTCACGGTCGTGACGCGGGTTCAAATCCCGCCTCGGGCGCTTTCGTGATTCCACATCCACGAGCGACGAGTACGCTCGTCGCGAGTCCGGTCGGAATCACAAAGCGGCTACCAAGGGATTTGAATTACACGACGAGGGAGCGAAGCGACCAAAGTCGTGGTGGTTCAAATCCCGCCTCGGGCGTTCTCTCGAAATCAAACCCGTGAGCGACCAGCTTTGCTGTGTCGCGAACACCCCGATTTCGAGGAACGCAGACGAGGGATTTGAAGCAGGGAGTGTAGCGAACGAAGTGAGCGAAACGACCGGGGTTCAAATCCCGCTCGGGCGCTTCTTCGATTTCACGTCCATGAGCGACGGCTTCGCCGTCGCGAATACGACCGGAATCGGAAAGGGACTCCAGGGAGCTAACTGCGAAACTGAGCGAAGAAAGGTTTAGCGGTTTGAATTCCATTTGAATGCCAGCTGTAGGTCAGAAGAGTGTCTCTATCGACCGGCGAACTTGCTAGAAAATCGGAAAGGCGTGTAGGTGTTACTGAACGATGAACTGACTGGCGGCCTCCTCGACTTCCGCTCGTGAGAGCGGCTGGTCGAACGCTGCGGGAAAGCCGATCTCACCGCCGAGCACGCGCAGGAACGACGCGTGGCGCGCCTCGACGCTGTGGATGCTGAGCGCCGGCGGAATCAGATCCGCGTTCTGAATCGAGGGGGCCGCGCCGGCGTACGCGCTGACGCCGGTGTCCTCGAGCAGCGCTGCGGTGGCGAGGAACTCCGTCGGTTCTTCGACGGCTGCACCGAACTCGAACTCCGGTTCGTCGATCGGCTCGCCCCCGAGCTCTTCGATCGTCGCGCCGAGGACTTCAGCGTGGGTCTCCTCGTGTTCCAGAATCGTCTGCAGATCGCCGTAGACTCGATCCTGAATCGGATCACCGAACGCTCGAATGGGATCCGAGCAGACGAGATCTCGCTCGCTCATGTTCTCGAGCGCCTGGCGGTAGAAGTCGGCCTCGAGGAACTCGAGGAGACGTGCGTAGTTGAGGATATCGACGTCGTCCTCGAACTCGCCTTCAGTGACGAATTCAGTTGGTGGCATCTCTCCACTCATTTCACCGTCACCGTGCTCATCGGCACTTGCTGGCATCGCGCCGAATGCGCCCGCTCCCACCACTGCCGAGGCAGCGAGGAAGCTGCGGCGGCTGGTCAGTTGGTCGTTCATCGTCTCCGTCAACCGATCGAAGTTCGAACCGTTGTCTGTATCCTTCATGATCTTGTGTTGTAAACCCGCGTCTGTATCAAGTGCCGTCACCATAAAGAAACTATTCCAAATTCTCTCCAGCATTAGTATGAGAAATAATATGTTTGCGTCCCGTCAGGAGAGGACTTCTCGTCGACGTTCATGTTCGGTCCCCTCGTTCACCAGTAGGCGTTCCCAGCACCGGAGAAGAGCCAGCAGTTCGAGTAACCTATGAGGAGGACCGGATCCGGGAAGCATCGTTACGTACACTACGTACGAGAAGTACGGCAGTATCGGACTCGACTCGGAAAACCCTGGGCCAGGGTTCTGGGATCCGCTGGGATGGACTACTGCTCTTGGACGATGAGTATCCCTCTCATTCCAGCCACCTCATGTCGAGATACCGGCCATGGATACGGTCCACAACGAGTCCGAAGGAGAGTAGCTCCGCGTTCGTGAATCAGGTAGCGAAACCGGTTTGCGTCCTCCTCGGGCGCGTCTCCGACGTCACGTTCAGAAGCGGCGATTTCGTCGCGAATACGCCGAAATCCGAGAACGATCGTGGAGAAGTCCGAGAACGGGGAACGTAGCGAACGGAGTGAGCGGACCGATCGAGTTCGAACCCTGTACGGGGATCACGGATCGTCCTCGTCGTCCGGATCCGTGTGGCCGTCCGACTCGAGCGAATCGGTCCGAACGCCGGGTCCGCCGAAGCGATGCTCCGAGAGCGGGAGGTCGCGTTCGTTCCAGGCCTGAATACCGCCCCGGAGGAGGTGGATCTCCTCGTAGCCCAGTTCGGAGAGGACGGCGGTGACCTCGCGGCTCATGCCGTCGCTGCGGCAGTAGAGGGCGATCGGGGTGTCCTCGTCGGGGAGGAGGTTCCGGTGATCGCGGATCGAATCGTAGGGGATGAACGCGTCCGTCCCGTCGACGTGCCGCTGCTCGGGGACGTGGACGTCGAGCGTGTAGACGTCCGGCCGGTTCACGAGTTCGCGGAACGCCTTCGGGTCGAGTTCGTGATAGACGGACTCGGATCCTCCCGTCCGATCGGGGGGGAGCATACGCCTCCTTACCCTCTCGAGACATATACCAGTTAATGAACATGATCGCCAGCCTGTCTCGAGAAGCGGCTACTACTCTATCGGTCCAGACTCCCGTCTGGTGAACGTATGGCTACGGCTCCTCGTCCGAAGAGAATGAAAAGATCGTATCGCTCGCAGATCCGAGTCTCGTTCGGCCGGATTAGGCCTGGGACTGCGCGCTAGTGATCCACTCGCTCGCGCGCTCCTCGGAGATCTCGGCGGCGTCGGCGACCGTCTCGCCGTCGGCCTGCGCCAGGTGCTCGACCGACTGGATGCCGTACTGGCGGAGTCGGTCGGCGTACGTCGCGCCGAGACCCTCGATGGACTCGAGCTCCTGACCGTCGTCGTCGGACTCGCTTGCGACCACGGTCGCGTCGGCGCTCTCTTCGGCGACGTCCTCGGCCGCGTCGGCGCTCTCCTCGGCGATCTCCTCTGCGCCCTCGGCGGCCGACTCGACGACCTCCTCGGTCTGCTGCTGGACCGTCTGGACGACCTGCTCGCCCTGCTGCTGGGCGGTCTCGGCGAGCTGCTGGCCCTGCTGCTGGGCGGTCTGGGTCGCCTGCTCGGCCTGGCGGACGCCCTGGATCGTCTGCTGCTCGGTCTGCTGCTGGGCGTCGAGGAACGCGTCGACCGACTGAGCGACGACCTGCTGCTGCTGGCGGGTGAGCGCCTCGAAGGCCTCGACGAAGCCGGACTCGAACTCGTCCCAGGCCTCCTCCTGGGCGACCTCGAAGTCGTAGAGCTGGCCGTTCATCGCCGAGCGATACTGCTCGTCGTCGACGGCCGACTCGACGGCGTCGTACTGCGCGTTGAACAGCTGCTGGAGCAGCTCGGTGCCCTGCTCGAACTGGGCGTTCAGGAGCTGCTGGGTGTGCTGGGCGTTCTGCTCGAACTGCTCGTCCACCGCCGAGCGGATCTCGTCCTCGTCGACGGCCGACTCGATGGCGTCGTACTGGGCGTTGGCGAGCTGCTGGAGCAGCTCGGCGCCCTGCTGCTGGGCGGATCGCTGGGCGCTGATGCCGTTCTGGAAGAACGCCTCGAGGGCGTTCTGCTGGAGCTCGAGGCTCTGCTCGAAGAGCTGCTGGGTCTGTTTGATCGATTCTCGCTGCATTTCGAAGGCCGTCTGGATCGGCGTGGTTGCGTTGATCATGGTTAGTGTGGTGTGGGGTGTCGGACGGCGGTCGCACCGGTCTACATGCCGTCACGACTTCTTCGCGTCTGAAGGGAGGGCCCTCACACGGATAAGTATTGCCCCAAAATGGCACTGGAAGGTAGTAGTTACCATCAGATGGTTAGACCGGGATCATCCGCGGCGGACGGAACGTCAAGTCGGATCGAGGAGGCCGGGGAGGGCGAGCGGAAGTGCTCGGGTCCCCGTGTGAGAGGCGTGAACGGCGACGAGAGTCGAGCGCCGCGCCGTCGATCGATCACCTCATCGCGTCACGAGGTGGGTGACGATCACGAGCACGGCGGTCGTGCCGGCGACCAGCGGCCAGGAGAACCCGACGGCGCCGATGAAGTCGAGCCCTCGAACGACGACGTAGCAGAACAGCGTCGAGAGAACGAGGTTCATCACGAACAGTACGCGGGGGTCGCCCCGTGAGGATGGCATGGTCGGATGTCGTGACGGACGGGATTAGTACCCGCCGTCGTGCTCCCAGTCGATCCACTCCTGTTCCCACCCGTTTCGCTTCCGGGCGTGACGTTCCGCGAACTCGCGGTCCTCGCGGGCAGTGCGGTTCCGCTCGACCGACCCGGGCTGCTGGCCCTCGACCAGCAGCGGTCGGAACGCGACCGGGCAGACCCGCTCGGCGATCTCGTACTCGTCCTCCGTGCGCTCGAGTGCGACGAGCGTCTGGTCGGTCGTCCCCATCGGCATGGCCAGCCGACCGCCGGCGACGAGCTGTTCGACCAGTGCAGCGGGTGGGCGCACCGCGGCGGCCTCGATCAGGATTCGGTCGAACGGGGCGTACTCCGGGAGGCCGCCCGCACCGTCCCGGCAGTCGACGAACACCTCGCCGTAGCCCGCGTCGGCGAGGTTGCGGCGCGCGGTATGGACCATGTTACGGTCGATGTCTACGGCGTGGACGTTCTCGGGGCCGACGATCTCCGCGAGGACGGCGGCAGTGTAGCCGACGCCCGCGCCGACGACCAACACGACGTCGTCCCGTCGGACGTCGAGTGCCTCGAGGAGTCGGGCGGCGGTGCTGGGGGCGAGGACGGTCGTGCCGTCGGCCTCGATGGCACGGTCGGTGTAGGCGACGCGCTCGTTCTCGACGAACGCCTCGCGCGGCACGTCCCGCATGGCCAGCGCGACCCGATCCGTGTGGAGGACGGACTTGACCTCGTGTTCGAGGCCGTCGACCATGTCCTCGCGCAGAACGGCGAGGTCCATGTCGGCCGTCGGTCGCGCGGCTACATCAACCTCGCGCTTGCTGGTACGGCGTTCCAACCGCGATGTCGTTCGCCATCCGTCGACGGCCGCGGCCGTTTCGTTCACCTATTGTTTGGTTCATAAAACATCGCAATATACACGAAATCACTTACCAAGTCGGGATTCGGACGTCTGCAGGCATGGATGACAAACCCACGCATTCGGAAGATCGAGGACGATTCACGCAGACGAGGCGCGAGCACCTGGGAGGGATCGCCGGCGGTACTGCGGCGCTGTTCGGCCTCGGGGGCGTCGGCCCCGCGTACGCCGGTACGAACGAGGCATACGACGGGATCTGTTTCACCCCGGCGACGGTGCTCGCCGAGCGGATCCGGGCGGGCGAACTGTCGCCGGTCGAGGTCGTCGAAACGTTCCTCACCCGGATAGAGGAGCGAAACGATGAGATCAACGCCTTCCTGACCCTGCTGCCGGATCGGGCCCGCGAGGAGGCGAAGGAGGCCGAACGCGCGGTCGAGCGGGGAGACGACCTCGGCCCGCTCCACGGGATCCCGTTCGCCATCAAGGACCGCCAGCGGCTCGAAGGGGTTCGCTTCACCGACGGCTTCCTCGCGTTCGAGGACCGAATCGCGGAGGAGACGGATCCCGAGGTGCAGGCGTTCCTCGACGCGGGCGCGATTCCCGTCGGGAAGACGAACACGCCCGAGGGGGGCTACATGGGAAAGACGGACAACCTGATCATCGGGCCGACGTCGACGCCGTTCGACCTCGATCGGAACTCGGGCGGCTCCTCCGGGGGCAGCGCCGCAGCGGTCGCAGACGGGATGCTCCCGTTCGCGACGGGGACCGACGGAGCGGGTTCGATCCGCATTCCCGCGTCGTTCACCGGGACCTACGGCCTGTTCCCCGAGGTCGACGAACCGGGACAGTTCGGGACTGGCGATACGTACTTCCAGCCGAGCGTCTCGACCCGGTCGGTCGCGGACACCGCGCTCACGCTATCAGTGATGTACGGCGACGACGAGGAGACGACGGACTACCGAGGCGCGCTCGAGGACGACGTCGAGGGACTCTCGATCGGCTACAGCCCCGGGCTGGACACGTACCCCGTCGACGACCGCGTTCGAGACGTCGTCGACCGGAGGGTCGAAGCGATCACCGAGGAAGGTGCGAGCGTCGAGCGGACCGAAGTCGACCTCGGCCAGAGCTACGAGGAGTTCATCGACGCGGTCTGGATCGTCTGGACGACGTCGTACGCGACGTTCGCGGAGGAGATGAAGGAAAAGGAGGACGTCGACCCGCTCGCCGAGGAGCGGGAGCTCTTCCCGGACGAACTGGTCGAGATCATCGAGACCGGTTACGAGTACCTCGACGAGGGGGAGATCCGTGACGACGCGCTGGAGACGACGATCGACGCGCGCTCGCGGGCGTACGACGGCATTCAATCGGCGCTCGAGGAGTACGACCTCCTCGCCACGCCGACGTTGTCGGTACCGCCGTTCCCGAACGAGGAGCTCGGTCCGACCGAGGTCGACGGCGTCGACGTCCACCCGATCGTCGGCTGGCTGATCACGACGGTGAACAACATGACCGGCCACCCGGCCGCGTCGGTGCCGGTGGGACTGACCGACCGGGGGACGCCGGTGGGGTTACAGCTCATCGGCCCGGTCAACGACGACCGGACGATCGTCGCGGCGAGCGCCGCCTACGAACGGACGAACCCGTGGCACGACGACTACCCGGGTCGGTAGCGCCGTCGTCCCGTCGTTCGTCGTTCAGGCCGGGATCGGTGATCGCCTGCGGATCGGTCCGGCGGCTCCTCATCCCTCGGGGATGGGGGGTCGTCACCCCCGGATCGAGACGAAGCGGACCGCGCCGCGACGCTCGCGGGACTCGATCCCCCTCTCGCCGACGCGAGCCTCGATGAGCTTCTGCGACCAGTCGCCGACGGGCGCGAGGACCGTCCCCCCTGGGCGGACCTGCTCGACGACGGCGTCGGGGATCTCCGGCACCGCGCAGGTGAAGTAGGCGGCGTCGTAGGGGGCGTGTTCGGGCCAGCCCTCGCGGCCGTCACCCTGTCTGATGCTCACCTCGCCGTAACCGACGCGTTCGAGCGTCTCGCGGGCCCGTTCCGCGAGCTTCTCGCCGAACTCCACGCTGTAGACGTTCTCCGGGTCGACGACCTCGCTCGTGACCGCGGCGTGATAGCCACAGCCGGTACCGATCTCGAGGACTCGGTCGCCCTCCTCGGCGTCGAGGAGGTCGATCATGATCGCCACCATGTGCGGGGCGCTGATCGTCTGGTCGTCGCCGATGGGAAGCGGCCGGTCGGCGTAGGCCTCGCCTCGACGCGATTCGGGGACGAACTCGTGGCGCGGGACCGCCCCGATGGCGGCGGCGGTCGACTCGGAGATCCGTTCGCGACGGGTCAGCTGATCCGTGAGTCGGGCGCGGGCGTCGTCGTAGTCGGTCATGGTTCGAGTGGTGGGTCGAACGTGTCGGTCGGATCGGTTCGGACGGAACGGTTCCGGACGTTACCAGGCGGACCAGGCGCTCGAGCTCTCGTCCTCGGCGTAGAGCCGCTTGACGTCCTTCGCGGGGACGGTGTCGCCGTCGAAGTCGAGCTTCGTCCGCTCGTAGCCGGCGGCGTCGTTCTCGACGTGGATGCCGACCACGGTGAACTCCTCGTCGCCGTGTTCCTCGCGCTCGCCGACGACGAACTCGTGGTCGCCGGGGACCTGGAGCTTGACGCTGCGGCTCTCGTCGCGTTTGTCCGCGGGGTGGATCGTCGCGTTCACCTCGACGTTGTCGACCGCGCGGGTCCAGAGCGTCCCCAGCTCCTCGCCGTGGGCGCGCTCGACGCGTTGATCGCCCCCGAGCTCGATGCTCGTGATCCGCACGAGCATGATCGCCTCGTCGGTCTCGAGGACGAACTCCTCGCCGACGGCCACCTGTTCGTCCGCGGGGACGTCGACGGTCGCGGCGAACGACTCGCCCTCCTGGGAGACGATCACGTCGGCCTCGATCGTCCGCTCGGTCTCGATGCGGGTCTTGTGGGTGTGGCCACAGTCGGTACAGCGAACCGTCGCCGGCTCGTCGGGTTTCAGCACCTCGTGGACGGTCTCGGCGTCGGGTGAACAGGAGGGGCACGTGACGGCCACCTGCGTCGCGGTGTCGCTCATGGCGTGTTCTAACGCCTCGGACGGTAAAAACTCCCCGAGGCGGCGGACGGTGGAACGGCGCTCGACGGGGCGACGCTCCGTCCACCGATCGGCCAGGCGGTTCGCTCCCCGGGCCGTCTCGCGGCCGACGCCCGTCCTCCGGCAACGAACTGCTCGAGCGATCCGCGGAACGAAGTCGTCCCGCGCCATTCGACCGACTGGAGGTCTACGACCTCCCCAGTTCGCACCTAGCGCCGCTCACTCGACTCGCGGAAGTTCCACTTCCGCGCCGTCTCACGGGCGACGCCCGTTCGACTTCGGGAGCTCTACGACCTCCCCGTCCGCGTACACCGTCGGCTCGCGCAGGATCCCGTCGGAGTGGATCGGGGCGTCCGTCTCGCCGCCGATCCCCGCGTCGTCGCCGATCGCGACGTGAACGGTGCCGGCGGCCTTCTCGTCAAGCAGGACCGATCCCACGAGTTCGGTCACCGCGACGTTCGTGCCGATGCCGAGTTCGGCGAGGTTGTAGGCGTCTCGGCCCGCCTCGTCGGCGGCCTCCTCGAGTTCGGCCGCCACGTCGGGATCGCTGACCTCGGTGACGTAGCCGTCCTCGACGTCGATCCGAATCTCGTGGCCCTCCTCGAGCAGTCCGTGGGGGTGCATCGTCCCGTCGACGACGTACGTCCCGTTCGCGTCCTCGGGACTGACGAACACCTCTCCTGCCGGGAGGTTCGAGAAGTCGCCGGCCTCGTGGACGATCCCCGTATCCGAGAGCCACTCGCGCTCGCCCGGCCGGAAGGCGACGTCGGTTCCCTGCGGTGAGGTCACGCGGATCTCCTCGGCGCTCGCGACCTGCTCGAGCAGGCGCTCACACTCCTCGTGGATGCGCTCGTAGTCGGCGTCCAGCCCGGTGGTGAACACCTCCTCGGTGATCCCGGGGAGGGTGGCGGCACGCGCTCCCGCGTCGGTCGCCGCGCCGCGTGCGCGGGTGTGGCTCAGGCTCTTCGAGGTGGGTGCGAGCACCACGTCCGCGTCCCGCATCGCCGCGGCGACCGGCGCCGGTGGCTCCGTGCCGTGCTGTGGTCCGGGTGGGTACCTGAGCAGGACCGCGTCGTCCGTGATCTCGCGGGCGACCCCGTAGAGCGCCTCGCCGATGCGCTCTCGTTCGTCGTCGGTGACCACGGCGCACGACTCCTCGGCACGGAGGTTCATACACTGGCGGACCGCGGTCTCGGCTGCGGCTCGCAGGTCGGACATGGAGGAGGGCTCGGTCGGCGCGGGCATAGTCGTAGCGGTCCCGTCACTGGGAGCGCTCGGGAAGCGGACACCGGGCGACGCTCTCCGCGTTGGTCTCCGGGAGCATGTACTGCTTCCACTCGCGCCGGCGCGGGTCGGAGTAGTCACCCGAGTCGGGGTGTCTTGGGACGTCGTCGTACTCGCTCAGGCGGTCGCGGATGGTGCTGCGGGCGCGCTGACCCTCGTCGGACATGCCCGAGAGCTCCTCGAAGACGCCCGTCGGCTGGATCGTGACCTCGAGCCCGTGGGCGGTGTGGCGGCTCCGCCGGGCCTCGTAGAACGGCGCGCGGGCGACGAGGAACAGCGGCTCGCCCGCGAAGCAGTAGCGCCACTTGGGGTGGTCGGGGTCGGTCGGAACCCGCCGAGGCCACGGCTCCGGATCGTTCTCCCCGAGCCACTCGAGCAGGTTCCAGAACTGGCGTTTGTAGGCCTCGGGTGGCTGGTCGCCGGCCGGCTCGAACAGCACCACCAGCGAGGTGAACTCGCCGATCGACTCGTAGTCCGCCAGATAGGCCTCGAGCGCGCTGGCCAGCCGAGTTCTGGCGTCGGGATCGTCGGGGTCGCCGGGGAAGACGTAGCGGAACAGGCCCTCCTCCTCGGCCTCGACGGCGAAGTAACACGGGTACGGCGCCTCGTCGTCGGTCATGGTCCGATGAAACGTCCGGTAGCGCGTCGCCTTCCAGTCGGCCAGGTCGCCGCGCTCGATGGCCGACTCGAGATCGCTCCGCGTCCACAGTCCGTCCGATCCCGGTGTGCTCATTCTCGTTCGTTCCTCGGAACCCGCGAAGGTGGGTGTTTCGGAAGCGGACCTCCGGTCGGATCACTCCCCGTCCGTCTCGCGGACCGACCGTTCGTGGACGGCCGTCCCCTCGGGGAGCCGGAGGTCGATCGGGCCCAGATCCGAGCCGCTCGCGACGCCCTTCGCCGAGCACGCCGAGACCGCGACGACCGCGTCCTTCGCCGCCTCGAACGTCACCCGGTCCCCGGGCTCGGCGGGACTCTCGCGGACGTCGAAGTACGTCTGATCGGTGACCGTCGACTCCTGAAAGACGTTCATCGTGTCGGGCACCCGTTCGTCGACTCCCGCGGCCTCGAGCGCGAGCGCGAGGTTCTCGCGACAGCCGCCGGGCTCGTTCTGGACTCCCTCGGCATGGGGTCGGTCGGTGAGCATCCACTCCGTACACGGCCCGAAGAGGACGTCGTGAACGCCACAGTCGTCGTCGATGATCTCGAGGATCGCCTCGCCCGCCGTGGTGTAGAGCGCGTCGCCGGTCGAGATCCTGATCCGTCCGTTGAGGTCGCGCGTGTAGGACTGCGAGAACCGTTCGTCGGGATCGTCGCGGACGAACGCGACGAGATCCGCCACCTGTCGTCCCTCGGGGGTCGACACCGAGAACGTCTCACCGCTGTCGACGCCGAACGCGGCTCCGCTTCGTTCCGGAATGCGGTGGTGCATACGCAGGCTGGGATGGCGCGCGTAACCGGCCTTTCGGTCGCGGTCGCCGACGACGTCCGACGATGCCGTCGAACGGGTCACCGGAGGAAGTCGAGCCCCCACCGCAACAGCTCCGAGCCGACGAGCAACCCACCCTCGACCCGGGAGAGCCGGTGGCCGCTCCACAGCGAGAGGGTCACGAACGCGGTGACGACGAGCAACCAGCCGACGTCCGGGAGCGCGGCCGGATCGATCGGTAACGGCCGGACGAGACCCGCGATCCCGAGAACCCCGAGCGCGTTGAAGACGTTGCTTCCGAGGAGGTTGCCGACGGAGACGCCGAGACGACCCCGCGAGAGGGCGAGCGCCGAGACGACGAACTCGGGGGTCGAGGTGCCCGCTGCGACGATCGTCGCGCCGATGGCCCACTCCGAGACGCCGAACGACCGTGCGAGATCGACCGCGGCAGCGACGAGGGCGTGGCCGCTCGCCAGGACGAGCGCCAACCCTCCGACCAACGCGACCAGATCGCGGAGGCGAAACGGGTCGTCCTCGTCCCCGACCGTTCCCGCGTCCGCGACCGAGGACGACGGCGATCCTGCGCGCGCGAGCGCGATGAAATACGCCACCAGGGCGAGCAGCAGGATCGCCGCCTCGAGCCGGCCGAGACGGAGATCCAGGAGGGCGAGGGCGGCGAGCGTGGTCGCCCCGAGCAGCGCGAGTCCGTCGCGGCGCACGAGCGCCCGGGGAACCGCGACGTTCCCGAACAGCGCGAGGACGCCGAGGATGAACGCGAGGTTGTAGACGTTCGAACCAACGACGTTGCCGACGGCGATGTCGCCCGTCCCGGCGAGGGCGGCGTCGACGCTCACGACCAGCTCCGGCATCGACGTGCCGACCGCGACGACCGTCAGTCCGATCACGAGCTCCGAGAGGCCGAACGACCGCGCGAACGAGACGGCGCCGTCGACGAACGCCCGGGCACCGATCCAGAGACCGACCACCGCGCCCGCGAGCAGCGCGAGCGACACGACGAGACCAGTGGCCATTCTGCTTAGCGCTCTAGCGCCTCGATCGCGGGCAGCGATTCACCCGTCAGCGCACGGACGTACGCGCCGCCGGCGATCGAGACGTGCGAGAAGTTCCCCTCGTCGAGATCGTAGAGGTCGATCGCTCGCGCGGTGTCGCCGCCGCCCACGACCGAGAAGGCGTCGGTCGACGCGATCGCCTCGAGAACGCCCACCGTCCCCGCCGCGAAGCGCTCGTCCTCGAAGACGCCGAGTGCCCCCTTCACGAAGACGGCCTCGCTGTCCTCGACGAACGACTCGTACTCCGCGACGGTGTCGCCCCCGACATCGAGAAACGAGGTCTCCTTCTCGACGCCCTCGACGCCGACCTCGCTTCGCTCGCCGTCGTCCTCGTAGGCGAGGTCCGCCGGGAGCCGGATCCGGTCGCCGTACTCCTCGAACAGCTCGCGGATCGTTTCTTCCCCTTCGTCCCACTGCTCGTCGAACAGCTCGGATCCCTCGACGTCGTAGCCGACGTCGTGGCCCGCCGCGCGGAGAAAGAGCTCGCCGACGATCCCTCCGAGGAGGAACCGGTCGACCGTGTGTTCGACGCGCTCCATCACGTAGATCAGATCGTCGGCCTTCGTCCCGCCCAGCACCATCGTCACCTCGCCGTCGAACTCCCGGTTCTGGATCGCGGAGTTGGCCTCGTACTCGGCCTCCATCACCCGGCCGGCGTAGGCGTCCACTACTCGGGGAAAGCCGACGATCGAGGCGTGAGCGCGGTGTGCGGTGGAGTAGGCGTCGTTGACGTAGGCGTCGAACTCGGGAGCGAGCGTCCCGACCAGCGCGCTCTCGGCGTGTGCCTCGGGGCTGCGATCCGCGAGCTCCTCGTCGACCATGCGGACGTTCTCCAGAAGCAGGACCTCGCCGGACTCGAGACCGCGGATCGCCTCCAGCGCCCGATCCCCGTAGGTGTCCGGAACGTAGCGCACCTCACGGTCGAGATGCTCGGAGAGGATCTCCGCGTGTCCTTCGAGATCGACGAAGGTGTCGCGACCGGGGCGACCCTGATGGGCCAGGACGGCGACGCGGTGGCCGGCGTCCGCGAGCTCCCGAAGCGTCTCGGCGTGTCGCGAGAAGCGCTTGTTGTCCCGGACATCGCCGTTCTCGACGGGGGAGTTGACGTCGATACGGACCAGCACGCGCCGGTCGCCCGGCAGGTCGTCGAGCGTTCTGAACATACCTCGTAGAGATCGACCGCGATAATAAAGGCCGGTCGTTCGGTCGTCTACGCCGCCGCCTCGGCGTGCTCCTCCTGCTCCTGGTCGACGACGTACCGTGCGAGATCGAGCATCCGGTTCGCGAAGCCGTACTCGTTGTCGTACCAGGTGAGTACCTTCACCTGGCCGCCCTCGACCGAGAGCGTCGAGTCGCAGTCGACGTACGAGGAGAAGGGCAGTCCGAGGATGTCACGGGAGACGACCTCGTCGTCGGTGTAGCCGAGCACGCCCTCGAGATCGCCGGTCGCCGCCTCCTTGAACGCCGCGTTGACCTCCTCTACGCCGACGTCGCCCTCGAGGTCGACGACGAGGTCGGTGATCGAGCCGTTCGGGACGGGCACGCGCATCGCCATCCCGTCGAGCTTGCCCTCGAGCTGGGGCAGGACCTCGGTGGTCGACTGGGCCGCGCCCGTCGAGGTCGGGATGATGTTCTCCGCGGCCGCCCGGCCGCGGCGGGTCTTGCCCGAGGGGCCGTCGACGAGGTTCTGGGTGCCGGTGTAGGCGTGGACCGTCGTGAGCAGGCCCGACTCGATGCCGAACTCCTCGTCGAGCACCTTCACGACCGGCGCGACGCTGTTCGTAGTGCAAGAGGCGTTCGAGAGCACGTCTTCGCCGTCGTACTCGTCGTGGTTGACGCCGTAGACGATCGTCTGAACCGGCTTCTCGCCCTTCGGCGGGGCGGAGATGATCACCTTATCGGCGCCGGCCTCGAGGTGCTGGGCGGCGTCGTCGTAGGTGCGGAAGATGCCGGTCGCCTCGAAGGCGACGTCGACGTCCTGCTCGTCCCACGGCAGCTGCGCGGGGTCCTTCTCGCTGAACGTCGGGATCTCCCGGTCGCCGTAGACCAGCGAGTCGCCCTCAAGTTCGAGCCCGTCGAGGCGGCCCTGGACGGTGTCGTACTTCGCGAGGTAGTGCATGTCCTCGACGTCCATGATGTCGTTGACGCCCACCAGCTCGATCTCCGGCGTCTCGATGACCGCGCGGAGGACGTTGCGTCCGATCCGTCCGAACCCGTTGAGCCCCACCCGTACCGGATCGTCCGCTAATGCTTTACTCATAATTGAATTATCGGCGCCCTGAACCAAGTATCTTACGTCAGCACGCGGTCACGAGGACGAGGATCGCCGTGATGGCGATTCGGGGCCCGCAATGTGGGCGCGGCGGGGACCGAACGATCGCCGTTCCTCCGGGCCCGTTACTCGCAGCCGAGTTAATTTCTAATGTAATTAACGCGTAAATATTATTCCCTTCGGCCTCCCACGACCGAGTACATGCTACAGGTGGGAATCAACGGCTACGGTACCATCGGCAAGCGCGTCGCCGACGCGGTCGCAGCACAGCCGGACATGGCGGTCTGCGGCGTCGCGAAGGCGAGTCCCGACTTCGGTGCCGAGGGTGCCGTCCGCCGCGACTATCCGCTGTACGCCGCCCTCGAGGATCGACTGCCCTCCTTTCGAGAGGCGGGGTTCGACCCCGTCGGTACCTCCGACGAACTGATCGAGGAGAGCGACCTCGTCGTCGACGCGACCCCCGGCGGGATCGGCGCGGAGAACCTCGCGAAGTACCGCGCCGCCGACACCCCCGCGATCCTGCAGGGAAAGGAGTCGGACGACCTCGTCGAGACGAGCTTCAACGCCCGCGCGAACTTCGAGCGGGCGGTCGACGCCGACTACGTCCGGGTCGTCTCCTGCAACACGACCGGCCTCTCCCGACTCGTGGCTCCCCTGGAGGAGGCCTACGGCGTCGAGAAGGTGCGCGTGACGCTCGTCCGGCGCGGCGGCGACCCCGACCAGACGGGTCGCGGACCGATCAACGACATCCTCCCCGATCCGGTAACGGTCCCCTCGCACCACGGCCCCGACGTGCGGACGATCCTCCCCGACCTGGACATCGACACGATGGGGCTGAAGGTGCCCGCGACGCTGATGCACATGCACAGCCTCAACATCGAACTCGCCGAGGAGCCCGACACCGAGGAGGTACGCGAACTGCTCGGTCGGGAGTCGCGGATCTTCGTCGTCGACGGCGAGATGGCGATCGACGGCACCGGAAAGCTCCGGGAGTTCGCCCGGGATTACGGCCGGCCGCGTGGCGACCTCTGGGAGAACTGCGTCTGGGGCGACTCCATCAACGTCGAGGGGTCGGACCTCTACATGTTCCAGGCGATCCATCAGGAGAGCGACGTGATTCCCGAGAACGTCGATGCGATCCGCGCGATGACGGGGCTCGCGGACAAGGAGGAGAGCATGGCGCTGACCGACGAGACGCTGGGGATCGGGCTGCCGGAGCCGCACGAGCGTTCGAAAGTCGCCTCGCCGTCGCCGTAGTCCGCCGCAAACCCTTTTGCCACGGGGTCACCTATCCGGGGTATGAGACGCGACGACCGCAACGATCCCTTCGACGACATCTTCCGGGAGATCGAGCGGATGATGAACGAGATGATGGGCGGCGGCAGCGTCGACGTCGGCAACGCGGGGTTCGGGAGCGACACCCACGTCGACATCTACGAGACCGAGGAGTCGGTGCGCGTGATCGCCGACCTCCCCGGCGTCGAGAAGGACCACATCGGTCTCACCTGCGACGGCGACGCGCTGACGATCAGCGCCGACAGCGATCGGCGGGCGTACGACGAACGCATCGACCTCCCCACCCAGGTCGACGAGCACTCGGCGCGGGCGACCTACAACAACGGCGTCCTCGAGGTGACCTTCGAGCGCGCCGACGGCTCGGCCGCCATCGACGTCGATTGAGAACGCGTTACTCTTCACGGCTCCATCCGCCCTCATGGTCGAATCGCGTGATCCGACGTACCACGGCGTACTGATCTACGACGGCGAGTGTCCGTTCTGTTCGGCGGCCTCGACGGCGCTACGGCGTGTCCGTGGGGTCGGCGCGATCGCCTGGAGCGACGAGCCCGCACAGGCGTTTCTGGAGGCACAGTTCGAGGAGGTACCCTTCGCGCTCGTGCTCGTCGACGACGAGGAGGAACGGGTGTACGCGGGCCGCGCGGCCGCGAGCGAACTCTGTGACCGGGCGGGGATGCCGGTGCTCGTTCAGGACGTCGTCGGCGAGAACTACGAGTCGATCGCGGACGCGATCCGGAGCACCGCCGCGGGCGGCGACCACGATCCCGACCCGTACCACGACGTCTACCCACTCGCGTCGGCCGCCGAGGAGCGGTTCGCCGCGCTCGCCGCGGCGGCCGACGGCACGGCGCTAGCCGTCAGGGATCGGTAACGTCCGGCTCGCCGAGGACGCGCCCCTCTCGACGAACGACCGCTTCAACGACGCCGCGTAGATCCCAACCGTCGTCTCGATTCCACGTTTCCTCCCTCCTTCAGGCCGACGAGTCGAGGCTGTCGTCGGCGGCTGCGCGCACCCGATCGAGGAGGTCCGACGGCCGGTGGCCGCCGTGGGCGGAGACCGCGACGACCCGCCGCCAGCCCGTTGGCCGGCGGGCGTAAAGCAGCAGGCCGGCGGTCGAGAACCGGAGCTTGAGCGTCGGATGATCCGCACCGAGGGGGAGCAGGTCGAGGTCGGTGCCGTGGTCCGCACGGTCGAGACCGTACTCGAGCTCCCCGGAGCGGTCGATACACGCGACGATCTCCTGGGCGGTCTCCTGGAGCTGCTCGGGCCAGTAGACCGCGAGCTCCGCGACCGTCGTCGAGAGGTCCGGCGGCTCGGAACGCTCGGGGATCGTGACGTCGTGTCGTCGGAGCAGTCGGTGGAGTCGCCGGCCGTCGATACACTCGATGTCGGCCTCGTCGGCGAGGTTCAGTGCGTCCTCGGTGAAGCCGGTGGTCGTCACGACCACGAGCGTGTCGAGGGTCCGCCGATCGCGAAGCAGCGCGAGGTCGCGAAGCTGGTTCGCGCTGATCGATCCCTGGGCGTAGCGTCGGGCGTGGACGATCGTGGCGCGTCCGCGAACGACGACGTCGGTTCCGCGGGCCGGCGAGGGCGGCGAGACGTCGATCTCCGACTCGTCGACGCCCCAGCGAGTCGTCACGAACGATCGGAGAAGCGACTGGAAGGCCTCGGCGTCGAGGCCGCGAAGCCGATCCGGACCGTTCTCGGGAGCGTGTCCCACGCTACGTGCTGAGCGGGTAGCCATTATCAACCTTTACCCCGAATGTGCGCGCACGAGGTCGGCGAGACGCCGGTCGAACCCCGGCTCGTACTTCGTCGCGTCATCGACCGTAGGGCGGGCGTTGGTCTCGGAGACGACCGCCCGATCGCCGGAGACGAGCAGGTCGATGCCGAAGAGGGGGACGTCGAGGGTCGTGGCCACCCGCTCGCAGAGTAGACGGTGCTCCTCGGGAAGCGAGACGCCGACGGCGTTCGCACCCGCGTGCACGTTGTGTTTCCAGCCCTCGCCGCGGCGCTCGACGGCACCGACGTACTCGCCGTCGAGCACCATCGCGCGGTAGTCGCGCGCGTCGGGGATGAACTCCTGGACGAGAAACGACTTATCGCCGGTCGCGCGGAAGTCGTGGACCAACCCGAGGTGGTCACAGATCCCCAGAAACGAGTCCAGGTCGTCGGCGCGGGCGATCCCGACGCCACGGGTCGTCGAGTTGGGCTTGATCACGACCGGCGGGTCGAACCGCTCGAAGGTCGCGACGAGGTCCTCGCGGGGGACGGGGTTCGAGACGAGCACCGACTCGGGAACGGGGACGGCCGCTCGCGCGAGGCGCGCGAGGGTCTCCGCCTTGTTCCGGGAGGTGAGCACCGCCTCGCGGTCGTTGATCCAGGGGATCGGGACCAGCGCGTCGGCGAGGCCGCCCTCCATCAGCCGCGGCGGGAAGACGAGCCCGACGTCGAACTCGTCGGGCGACCACGGCGGCTCCGAGAGCGCCACCGTTCGCTCCTTCGTTCGGAGGTGACGAACCTCGATCCCGCGCTCGGCGAGGGAGGTCTCGAGTCGCTCGAACGTCTCCGCGCGGGTGGCGACCGCGAGTCGCAGCATGGACGTCACTCGGGGAGGGTGCGCAAAGAGCCCTCGCTTCGCACCTTCATTTATGTTTTTTATCGCGTGAGCGCGCCCGCGAGGCCGCTCGGCTGGACGGGTCGACGCGCCGCTCGAACGACGGTGACGAAAACGGACGGAGCCGGGTTACGAGATCAGGAGCTTCTCGCCGCGCTCGACGGTGACCGTACACGGCGGCGAGAGCTTGTTGTACGCACGACGGAGCGCCTCCTTGGCGACGGCGGCGTCCTCGACCTCACACCAGATGGTGAAGATGCGCTCGTCCTTCGGGACGCGCGCCGCGGTGCCGACGACCTTGCCGAACGCCTGGCGCATCCCGTCGGAGACGCGGTCCGCGCCGGCGCCGGTCGCCTGCTTGTTCTCCCGCAGGACGTGGTGGGGGAACTTCCGGAGCAGGGCGGCGTAGTTGAACTCGCCGAGCTCCTTGATGAGGTGGCGGTTCATCGCGAGTCGCGAGGCCTCGAGCGCGCTGTTTCGGAGCTGGCACTCCTCGTCGACCGAGAGGCTGATCTGGACGGGCCAGTCCTCGGGGTCGCGGTCGCGGTCGCCCATGCGGTGCTGTGCGATCTTCGAGCCGGGGATCCCCGTGATGTACTCCCGTCGAGTGTAGGGCTGCTTGGAGATCTCCCGGTACATGGAGGCGGGTTTGTCGACCATGGGTACTCTTGGTGGATCCCAGGCCGACGCGCCACATAACCCCTTCGAAGCCCGCCGAGCGACCGTGCCGCGCCGTTCCAGGCGGAGACCCGTAGCGCAGGGCAGGCGGGACGTCTTCGTGGCTCGTCCGATCGCCGCGACGGGGAGCCGAGAAGGGACGGATTCTGAGGAGATCCCCTACAGATTCCGAGACGTTGGGAAGAAGTCAGCAGGAAGACCTGGGGTAGCGGCGGGAGGGGTCTCAGCCATCCCGCCGTCAGCGCGTGTAGACCCGTTTTCTCCTCGTGCTCGTCCGGAACCGACACGCCGCGCCACCTTGATTAGGGCGCTAGAAATGTTTTATTTTGTAAGTTTTCACAAAGCTTATTATAGGCCTGCGTCTGGATCAGAGTACCCCTACCCAGAAGACGGAGCCAGTATCGTCGTATCGGTGCCTACGCGGGTCCTCCACGGCGAGAACGCGACGTCACACGAAACAACCATGAAGCAAACACACACACGACGCGACAAGGGACGTGCGGTGTTCCTTGCCGCCCTGATGGTCCTCTCCGTGTTCGCCATGTCCGTCTCCTTCGCGGGGGCGGCGGCGGCGGCCCACAACCCTCAATCCGAGGTATCGATTGAGGACGGAGACCGACTCTATCAGGGGCAGACGGCACTCGTACAGTACGGCGATCTCGCCGAAACAACTGATGGCACTGTAGATGCGGACACCACCGTCGACCTCTTCAACGAGGATGGCGACTGGATCCGCGAGTACCAGATCTCGGCAGGTGCCGATGCAACCGAGGAACTGACGATCGACACCAGTGACCTCGATGCAGATTCCTACACTCTTGACGGTGAGGGTGAGAACAATGTCACCTTCGACCTTCGAGTCCAGACCCTCAGCGCCGAGTTCGATGAGGAGCAGGTGGTCGAGGGATCGGACGCAGCCTCCGATGTCACGCTGACCATCGACTCCGAGCGCGCGAGCTTCCAGACCGAAGTCAGCGCTGACGGCCTCAATGGCGAGGATCTGCAGACGATCTTCGGTGAGGACGTCGTCTCGGTCCACGATGACTACGTCGTCATCGAGGATCGCGGTGACTTCAGCGCGAACCTCAGCGAGCTCGAACCCGGCGAGTACGAGTTCAACTTCGACGTCGCGGACACCGACGCATCGGACACCGCCACGATCGAAGTGAACGAGAGCAGCGGCGCCAGCGCCGAGTTCGACCAGTCGACCTACTCCGAGGAAGCCGGTGACATCGTCGAGTTCACCGTCGACATGGAGAACACCGACTCGGCTCAGGTCGAGCTGATCGAGCAGGACGACAACTACAACGTCACCCTCGACGTCAACGACGTTGACGGCGACGGCGAGGTCACCGTGTACTTCAACACGTACCTCGCTGGCGAGGACAATGACGCTGCCTTCGACACGGCTGATGACAGCGACGACACCGTGAACATCGCCGTCGACGAAAACGACGAGCAACTGATCACCGACAACACGGACGAATCGCGCCTGCTCCCCGCGGACTTCGACCTTCAGCTCCACGTGGGTGAGGGCGACAGCCGCGAGGAAGTCGACGTCTCGGCCCTCTTCCTGACCGAGGGCTCGATTGACGACGTGACGACGGGCATCGCACCGAGCGACGCTGGTCTCGATGGTGACAGCTCCATCGAGGACATCACCAACGCGACGAGCGAGGGTAACGAGGTTGCGGAGGGAGACACGATCGTCTTCGCCTTCGAGGCCTCGGGTGTCTTCGGAGCCATCGACGTCGGTCAGTTCGAGGACCACTTCAACTTCGTGCTCGAGCAGACCAACGACCAGTACGACGATGGTAGCCAGCTCGCCGAGAGCGACTACGATCTCGTCGAGGATCCCGAGAACGACCGCTTCTTCGTTATCCTGAACACGGATGACATGGAAGCGGGTGAGGAGTACGAGCTCACTCTCGAAGAGGATGGCTCGGACTACTTCGACGCTGACTCGGTGAACGCCGAGTTCAGCATCGTCGAGCGGATGATCGAGGTCACCGGCGACTTCAACAAGGAGGATCAGCTGCTGGTCCCCAACGATGAGGAAGCCGTCATCACCGGTGAGTCGAACGCGGCACCCGGTACGGACGTCCGAGTCCAGCTTCGTGCCACCGGCGAGGACCCGTTCCTCATGAGCCAGACGGTCGAGGTCCAGGAGGACGGCTCCGTTGAGGCCGAGTTCGACCTGAGCGAGCACCAGGCCGATCAGGAGTTCACCGTGACGATGACCGACCAGAACGACAGAGACGTTCAGGCTCAGGTCAACGCGATCCTGACCGAGTCCGCTGACGGCGACCGCCACTCGGTGGTCGTGAACGTCGAGGACGCTGACGGCAACGCGGTCTCCGGCGCGGAGATCACCGTCGGCGACCAGAGCGCCACCACCGACGACGACGGCAAGGCGACCCTCGAACTCGCCCACGGCGAGTACAAGGTCAACGCCTCGTACGACGGCGTCGAGGCCAACGGCAAGCTCACCGTCGACGACCAGACCCCCGACGAGGTCACGCTGACCCTCGGTGAGGAGGACGTCGACTACAACGAGAAGGCCAACGAGGACGACAAGAAGGACGACGAGCAGAAGGACGACAAGAAGGACGAGAAGAAGAGCGACGAGAAGAAGGACGACAACAACGATGACGAGCAGCCCGGCTCGCCCGCTGACGAGCAGCCCGGCTTCGGCATCGCAGTCGCCCTGATCGCGCTCCTGGCCGCCGCGGGCATCGCGCTCCGACGCCAGTAAGCACGTCCCTCCCCTACGAACATCCGGACCGCCCGGACCCCTGCGATGCGGTTTTTTTGGTACCCGACCGTCGAGCGACGGCGAGGAACGAACGCTCGGATCACCGTCGTACGACGCAGACGTTTGTAGCGATACGACCCGCAGGACCGAGGCCGTTCGCGACGAGAGGACCTGATCCGGCGATCCGCGGATCGAGCGCTCGCGAACACCGTGCTCGACGTGAAACGGCGGTTCGTCGCCGCCGACGAGGATCCCACGGTATCTCCCAACGCTCGATCTCTTTCACGCGCTCGCGTACTACTGCCGCCGTGACGGGCCCGCCGAGCGCGAACGGAAGGCCGCCATCCGACACGGTAGCGAACGGCGAACCCGCGAGCTTCTCGAACGGAGCGAATCGGACGCGGTGGTCGGCGACCATGCGGGCTGATCGATGCGGATCCTCGCCGACGCCGACGTCCTCGAGGAGTACGTTTCTGCGTTTCGTGGTGTTGCACATGACGTGATCTACAGTCGCGACGCCGATCGGTTCGGACTGGAGACCACTGA
This sequence comes from Halalkalicoccus sp. CG83, assembly GCF_037081715.1. Taxonomy (NCBI): domain Archaea; kingdom Methanobacteriati; phylum Methanobacteriota; class Halobacteria; order Halobacteriales; family Halalkalicoccaceae; genus Halalkalicoccus; species Halalkalicoccus ordinarius. The sequence continues at coordinate 165,275 of NZ_JAZDDH010000002.1, read as the reverse complement.
CGATGCCATCGTCGAGTACGCAGAATGATGGGAGGCGAGATTCGGGCGGCGATGAGTCGTATCGAGGCGCTTCTGTTCGCCCTCGCTGACGCCGATTTGCTCCGACCCTCGGGCTCTCTGACCGTTCACCGTCGTCGAACGCACTGACCGACTTCCCTCCCAACCCGCGTCCGAAGGTCGAAACGAGACGAGCGGACGAGAATCGAACCGTCGGATCAGCGACGCGTTCTCGCGAGGACGCCGAGCGAGAGCGCGAAGACGGTTACGAGAACGCCGAAGCCGGGTTGCTCATCGACCTCGTGTTCGGCACCTGCCTCCGCGTTCGCCTCGTCATCGGCGTTCCCGTCGGACTCGTTCGCCGCTCCGTCGGTCGCGCCCGCCGTGTCGGCATCGGCTTCGCCGGATGCGTCCCCGTCGCTCCCGTTGGACGCCGTCTCCGGCGAGTCGAGCTGGAGGACGACGACGACCTGGCCGTGCGAGCCGTCGGGACGGAAGGTCCAGCCGCCGCCCGCCTCCTCGTAGGACTCAGCGTCGGCGATCGGATCGATGTCGGAGTTCCACGCGCTGTGGGCGTGCTGAATGTAGCCGACGACCTCGAGCCGGTCGGCGTGCTCTCCGTCGACCTCAGCCTCGCCGTACTCGACGGTGGCGTCCTCCGGATTGCCGTGGAACTCGTAGCAGTGAGAGTCCAGATAGCCATCGCCCTGCGGGAGGTCGCTCGTCCCGAACTGATCAGCGTCCAGCGGTCGATCGTAGTGTTCGGTCAGCGGCAACTCCACGGTTATCGGGCCGGCCGAGGAGTGCCAGTTGAGCGTGTCCCCCGTCGGGATCGTGATCGTCGTGTTCGGAACGGTTTCACCGACGATGGGCTCGCCCTCCTCGTTGAGAAGCACGACGCACATCTTCGTCGATCCGTCGCCGAGATACGGACTGCGGTACTCGTCGCGCGGGTTCTTGTAGCTGATCCAGCTCCCGTCGCTGGCTTGCGCCTCGAAGTAGGCGTCACCCTTCTCGGGGGCCGCCTGAACGTATGCTTCTTCCGACACGCCGGGTTCCGCGACGACGCCGGTTGCGGAGATGGCGCTCACCACCACGAGGAGCCCGACGACGACCGGCAGAACACCTTCTACCGATTTACGCATAGACGCCTCCGTCGTCCGGGAAGCGTTCGTTCACCGAGGGGAACTCAAGGTCGGCGTTCCGCTCCGGGGTATCTCTTCGGTAACAGAAGTACTCACCTCGCCGCAAAAGGTAGGTCGTATCGAGACGTCCATCGTCGTTTCTGCTGTTCCACGTCATACATAACAGAAATAATATGTAAAGTAATAGTTAATACCCGTCTAATACCGGGTAGACGGATACCGGTCAGTCATACGGTATCCTCCTACCGACGACGCTCCGAACCACCGGATCGGGTACTCGTTCGTCTCGACTCCAACGACTGATGCCTATCTTCGTCGGATAGCCCAACAAACATATTACAACGCCACCCCCTTCCGGAGCTATGGTGCCCGATCTCTCCCCGGTGACAGACGTCCTCGGCTGGGTGGTCGTCGGGCTGTTCGTCACGGGGATCGCGGCCGATTGGCGCGACCGGTCAGCGGCGCGCACGATCACCGCCGTCGCGTGGGCGGCGTTCGGACTGTTCTGGCTGCTGATGATCCCCTTCTTCTCGATCGAGCACCGAAGCATCGTCCAGACCGTGCTCGCAGTGGCGGCGGTGCCGGCCTGTCTCTACGTCGCCCGTCGGCTCGCGGCGGGCCGCGACTCGCTGCTCGTGCTCTCGCGGGCGGTCGGGGTGATGGGGCTGATCTACATGCCGTTCGAGGCGATCGCGTTCTTTCACGACACGCTGATCGAGTTGGTGGCGAACCAGACGTACGCCGGCCTCCGGCTGCTCGGCTCGACACCGGCGTTCGAGGTCGACGAACAGGGGCTCAGGAACACGTTCGTCTTCGCACTCGACGGCGGCGGCACCTACTCCACGCGGATCATCTTCGCCTGTACCGGGATCGGGAGCATGGCGATCTTCGGCGGACTGATCGCCGCCGTGCAGGCGCCGCTTCGGCGACGCGTAATCGCGCTCGCGGCCGCGCTCTCGATCATCTGGGTGCTCAACGTCGTGCGCAACGTGTTCATCGCCTACTCGATCGGTCACCAGCTGTTCGACCACCCGGCGCTCGTCGGCCCCGTCATGTGGCTGTTCGGACTGGAGAACCCGCTTCGAGTCTCCTTCTTCGTCGCCGATCGGATCCTCGCCCAGGGGCTTGCGGTCCTCGCGCTGCTGGGGATCGCCTGGCTCGTCGTCAAACTGCTCCCGGAACTGCTCGTGATCGTCGAGGAGCTCGCGGCACTGGTCGGCCGTAAGGAGGAACGCGGCGACGAGCCGCCGAGGCCGGCGGACGACTGAGACGCGGCTCCGCGGCGGGACCGCGGTGCAACGCTGCGGAGTAATGTCAGCGTGCTCTCGAGAACAGGCGGGCTGGACTGGGATCGTTCGCCGCGAGCGCCAGCGCCGTCAGAACTGGAGCCAGCCGGTCGTCAAGCCGCTATCGCGGAGACACCAGCGCTGGTGAAGCGACCCGTCGTGCAGACAGAGCTCGATGACGGCGTCGAACAGCGGTTCGAGCAGCGCGACGCTTCGGGTGTTGCGGTCGGTAGTGAGGTGATAGTGGCCCATCCCGTCGACCGAACGGACCCGGTGAGTGAGTAGGTGGAGGAACCGGAACATCGTCTCGGGCTCGTACTCCGAGAGCAACGGGGTGAGCGAATCGAAACAGAGGCGCAGTTCCGCCGGGGAGAGCCCGCTGCTCGCGGCCTCGAACTCGGCGATGCTCCGCGAGACGGCCCGGCCGAACTCACCGAGGTCGTCGTGTTCGATCGTCGTCTCATCGACGCTCGGTTCGTTGACGCTCGGCTCGACGGCGGGTCGTGCAGCCGCTGTGCTTCGGTTCGCGGCCGCGTACCGAACGACGCGAAGCGAGTCCGGCTCGAGTTCCGTCTCCGGAGTGCGCTCTGTGACCGGAGTACAGGGGTTCGCCAGCGCGAACAGCCGCCGCCGCGGCCCCGTACTCTCCTCGCCGAGAAACTGTCGGCAGGCCGCGCGGTGGGCGCCAGGCATCCGCGAACCCACCACCAAGAGGTTGGAGCCACGCTGTTTGAGCTCGTCGAGCTCCTGGACCAGTGCGGTGGTCTCCTCGTACGCCGATCGCGCCGAATCCCGGCCCTCGTCACGCATTCTCTCGTTGTATCCTTAACGGAAGAAAACATAAACGTTGCGGATCTCTATAAAAGCTGACATGCGAGGGTTCGTCAACGGTCGACGATGAGTCGTGTCAACAGCGGGAGCGATAGGTTTTTGTCTCCTATCGATAGTAACTAGAACATCACGATGGATCCCTCGATCGGTCGGGTGGCGGTGACGGATTCGACGGCGATCCGCTTCGAGTCGGAGGATGACACCCTCAAGGTCGTGGACGCCGTCGAACGCCGTCGCTACTCGATGCTGCTGTCGGGCGCGAACACGCCCGTCGAGAGCAGCCCCGATCGGTTCCGGTTCCCGGTCGACGCCGCGGTGAGCGTCGAGACGGACGCAATCGTACTGCCGACGGCGATCGCAGTGTACGTCCGCGACGGCGACGGCCACATGATCGCCGAGACGGGCCAGTTCGCCGACGAACGGTTTCCCGACGGGACGTACGGTCTCGAACTCTGTGCGCCGTTGAAACTCTACGTACGTGTGGAGTCGGCCGTAGCCCTCTCCGCGGACGCCGACGGGATGCGAATCGAGTTTCCCGAGCCGACGAGCGTCACGTTAGGCGCGCGCTCGAAGCACGACCGACCCGCCGGAACGATCACGACGACCGACGATCCGAAGGACGTGATGGCCGCCGTCTCCGCGCTGGGATCGGCGCTGAAAACGACGAGCCCCGAGCGGTCCTACCCCACCCTGCGGGGCCATCCACCGACGATCGAACGCGGCGATCACCTCGAGATCCCCGAGGAGTTCGCCCCACCGGAGACCGGAGTCCGTCTGGAGCTCCCGGCGGAGTACCGCTACGTCTATCCCGCCGCGTCGCTCGCGTACTACCTCGGTGCGACCGTCGAACCCGGTGAGGAGGCCCGACTCGTCACCGACTCGGGTCTCGTCCACCCGCTGGGGACGGGCGAGGCGTTCGAACGCGAGGTCGAACGCGTACTGAAGAGGACGTTCTTCCTCGACTGTCTCATTCGTACCGAGGGCCTCTACCCGATCGACCTCCACGAGCGACGCGCGCTGGAGGACGTGCTGGATCTGGATTTCGCTACCCTCTACGATCGGCCGCTCGCGTCGCAGTTGGAGGCGTACCTGGAGATTCCCTACGAGGCGATCGAACCGGAGTTCCCCGACTGGAAACTCACCTCCCACGTCACGCCCACTGCCGACAGCGTGGAGATGCTCCCGTTTCTGGTGAACGATCTGGCGGTGATACGGACCCCGACCGCCGAGCGAGTGCCGGCCACGCCGACCGAGACCGCCGCAGTCGAGGGGTTCCTTCGAAGTCCGACGCGGAGCAACGGCGGAAACGCGGTCGCTCGATCCTCGGCGAACGCGTACGTCGAACCCGAGACGGCCGACTCGCTCGAGCAGACGTGGGTCGGCGAGGAGACGCCGATGAGCGCGAGCAAGGCGATCCCGCAGGCGTACCGGAACCGCCTCGCCCGCGAACAGTCGGCCGAAGAGATCGAGGTCGTCGTGGTGTGCAACGACGGGGAGATGGACGAGGAGCGTGGACTGGTGGACTCGGTGTACGGTTCACGCGAGGAGCTGCCCTTCGACGTGCGCGTTCGGCGTGACCTACGGACCGACGAACTCGCGACCGTCCTTGAGACGGACGCCGACTTCCTCCACTACATCGGTCACGTCGAACCAGACGGGTTCGTCTGTCGTGACGGCCGACTCGACGCCGAGGGTTTCGATCGGATCGGCGTCGACGCCTTCCTCCTGAACGGCTGCCGGTCCTACGATCAGGGGATGGCGCTGATCGACGGGGGGGCAATCGGCGGGATCGCTACGTTGACCGACGTCGTCAACACCGGCGCGGTCACGATCGGTTCGGACCTCGCCCGATTGTTGAACTCCGGGTTCCCGCTGCGCGCGGCGCTCGAGGTGGCCAAGGACGCGAGCGTCGTGGGCGGGGACTACATCGTCATTGGGGACGGCGGAATGACGATCACACAATCGAATAGCGGATCACCGATGGTTTGTCAGATAACCCCCGAGTCGAGCTCATACTCGGTGAAGATCAAGACATATGTGAACGATGTCGAAGGGATGGGGAGCATGGTATTTCCCCAAGTCGCGGACAACGATTGCCATCACCTCAACTCGGGCCACATAGGTTCGTTCGAACTGTCGGAACAGGAACTACACGACTTCCTCCAACTCGACGAGTTCCCCATCAAAATCAACAATGAACTGAGTTGGAGTCAGTACGTCGACGTCGGAACGTTGTGACTACGGGCCAGCCGTCGTCGTAGCCCAGCCCGCCGCCGCGTTGCCCGCCTGTGAGAGCAACAGCAGGGTCGTGAAGAGGACGCCGGTCATTCGTGGGTGATCCGCCAGGTACGTTTTGATGCTGTCGTTCGACATTGCAATTGGTCCGAGGGGCCCCACTAATATGAAATTATTCGAATAATATAGATACTAAATATAGTCAATTTACTGACTTCAAATAGGCAATAAAGAGTGTTTATGATATCGATACGGCTAATACGGACGCAGGGAGAGGGATTCGAGGACTCGTATCGTCATACATATGTATGGGAATGAAGTCATATAGCTGTTATGTCTGAAATTAGTTATTTAGTTCCGCGTCGGAGGCATCGGTAGAATCGACACGTCTGAAGGATTGACGACCGGTTCGAACCCCACAGGCGATCATAGGATACGAAATCGGTCGTTCGGGAACGTGTGCACCAAGGTACGGATGGAGTTCCTCGTGTCTCCGTCGGTCGGCGGGAACGGGTTCTCCGACGCCAGACGCCGAACCGGGCGTTCGGATGAGAGAGCGATCGATCTGTCGGTCGATCGGTACGTTCGCTCGTAGTAAGAGAACGTCGCTGGGGAACAGAACGAGAAACGACAGTGCGGAATGCCGCCTCCCGGATTTGAACCGGGGACAGCTCGATCTTCAGTCGAGTGCTCTCCCAGTCTGAGCTAAGGCGGCCCGTTCGAGACGAGGCCGAGCCGTCAAAAAAGGATTTCGAAACGTCCGGCACCGAACTCCGCAACCGGACTCGACGTCGACGGTCCAAATAGTTCATACGTACGGCTCCCATTTCTCGAAAAGTAAAGGCCGGTTTCGATCATATTCGGGTGATAACGCCAGAAAAAATAAATAATCTGGCTGACGATAGCGAGACATGGAAGACGGCATGAAGCGAGCGAGACGGCGGTTCGAGTCAGGTGAGCGGACCGCAGGATTCAACCCATTCCCCGATGCACGACGTGGTATGGGGGACGAGGAGCGTCGCGAGGACGACGGGCGGCTTACTGGGGTCCACGGAGCAGTCGGGCACGACCTCCCCGAGAGGACCGCCTCCCGCTCGAGTCAGTACGCCGTCTCGGACTTCACGGACGAGGCGTTGTCGGTTCGACTCGTCACCCACCCGCTGCTCGGCGACGGCCGGCCCGTCGACATCGACCAGACGGTCCGCGTTTGGGTGCTCGGCGAGGTCTACGGCTTCGACGACACGGCGATCGGCGGGTCGGACGGACACCGACCCCGACCTCAGAGCGTCGACAGCGCCGCCTACTGTGCGGAGCTCTACGAGTCCCACGGCATGGAGTTCGTGGGCGGGTTGAACGGAAACTGCGTCGTCCTCGTTCACGACGAGGCGGCCGGCGAACTATCGGTCGTCACCGATCGACTGGGGTCGATCCCGGTCTACTACACCCGGACGGACGACGGCGTCGCGTTCTCGACCGACATCGACAACGTCGCGCGACGTCCGGAGGTCGAGACGGAGTTCGATCTGGGCTACCTCCACGAGTATCTGGTCTATCGCCGGACGTTCGGCGTGAAGACACCGCTTGCCGGTATCGAGGAGCTCCAGCCGGCGACGGTCTCGACGATCGATCTCGAGGACGGCTCGATCGACGCGGAACGCTACTGGCAGCCGCGGTTCCGCCCGCAGGAGGTCTCCTTCGACGCGTTCGCCGACGAGTTCACGCGGACATTCAAGCAGGTGATCGACGAGTGGCGCCGCGACGACCTCCGGTACGGCGCGCTGCTCAGCGGCGGCAGCGACTCCCGTCTCAACCTCGCAGCGCTCGGTTCGAACGTGACCGCCTTCCACATGGCCGACTGGATGAGCCGGGAGGCCCGCACCGCGGAACGGGTGGCGATCGAGTCGGGCAACGAGTTCGTCTTCCTCAGACGCGACCCGAACTACCAGGCGAGCGCGCTCGATCGAAACCGGGCGTTCAACAACTTCAACGGCTGGTTCACACAGGGGTACGCGAGCGGGTTCGAGCGGGAGATCACCTCCCGGGTCGACGTGTTGCTCTCGGGGATGTACGCCGACACGCTGTTCAAGGGCCATGCCGTCCCCTCGCCGTCGTGTTCGCTCGACCCGATCGGCAACCTCACGCTGCCGATCGAGTCGAGCATCGACAGCCTTCCGGAGTTCATCGACTGGCTCCTCGAGAGCGCTCCGAGCGACGACAGCCTGCCGCTGTCGACCGACCTCCGGACGGTGCTCGAGGAGAACGTCTACCGCGACGGCGACGAGATCGTTCACCACGGCGTTCGCTACGACTCGATCGACGACCTCGTCTACACCAGCGGCTACTTCCCGCTGACCAACGACGACGACATCATCTTCCGCAACAGCCTCCGAAGCATGCTTCCCTACCGGACGCCGTTTCTGGACAACCGTCTCGTGGACCTCTCGCTTCGGATGCCGATCCGATATCGTCTGCGACGAAACGTCATCAACGCCGCCATCCAACGCCTCGATCCGAAGCTCGCGTCGATCCCGCACGCACACACGGGACTGAGTCTCGATCACTCGTTTCCGGTGGACTACCTCGGACGCACGTTCTACGCCCTCTGGCGGAAACACGCCATGGGGGAGAGCCCGCCGCAGTCACACCTCAGCAACGGGTCATGGATCAACGACGCGGAGCTGATTCGGAGGGACGACTTCTACTGGCAGGCGATCGAATCACGTGCGGAGCTGATCGAGCGACTGCCGTTCGTCGAGTTCGAGGACGTCCGCAACTGTTATCGAGACCACCTCGACGGGGAGAACAACGTCGTGGAGCTCTATACGCTTCTGACCGTACTTACGATGCCAACAACTGAAGAGATAGCCACCATGTACACCGACGATGACCGAATCGACGACCAGGAACGAATCACGCCGCCGGAGGGCCCGCGGTGAGTAACGAGTCGATAGACACGCTGTTGATCGGGATCGACGCCGCCTGTGCACCGATCCTCGATCCCCTGTTCGAGAAGGACGCGCTTCCGAACATCGAGTCGATCATCGAGGACGGGGCGAGCGGCCCCCTCGAGTCCCAGATCCCGCCCTGGACCGCGAGCGCGTGGCCATCGCTGTATACGGGCGCAAACCCGGGCAAACACGGCGTGTTCGGCTTTCTCACCTACGAGGGCTACGACTGGGACGTCGTCAACGCGACGCACGTCCGGGAGGCGGCTCTCTGGGAGCTGCTCACCCACCAGGAGATGAGCAGCGTCGTCGTCAACGTCCCCGTGACGGCGCCGCCGCCGGAGATCGACGGCGCAGTGGTGCCGGGCTACACGGCCCCCGAGAACCCCGACTGTCATCCGACGGGTCTGCTCTCAGAGATCCGCGAGGAGATCGGCGAGTACCGCGTCTACCCCGACGAGGAGCGCGAGCAGCCCGGCGAGTACGTCGACCTCGTGCGGATGCGCGGGGCCGCGTTCCGGTATCTCGCCAAGCGGTTCGAGCCCAAGTTCGGATTCGTTCAGTTCCAACAGACCGACAGCGTCTTCCACGAGAACCCCGACCGCCAGGACTACGTCGAGGAGATCTACCGGGCGGTCGACGAGGAGGTCGGGACGCTACTCGAGGACTGCGATCCCGACACCGTGATCATCGCGAGCGATCACGGGATGGGACGCTACGACGAGTACGAACTCCGCGTCAACGAGTTCCTCGACGAGGAGGGATACGTCGAGACGATGACCGGCGGGTCGGGCATGCCCGCCTGGCTTCCGATGTTGAACAGCCAGCTCCGCCAGGGAGGCGAGGCCGAGGCGCCCTCGCCGGGGCTGGCGGGCAGGGCGATCGGCGCCGCCGCCCAAGTCGGGATCACGCCCGCCCGCGCCGGCAGGGCGCTCCGCGCGGCCGGCCTCGATGGGCTGGTCAAGCGCGTGATCCCCGCGAACGCACGACGGGCGGGGAACGAACAGGTCGACTTCGCCGAGTCGGCGGCGTACATGCGCTCACGGATCGAACTCGGACTGCGGATGAACGTCGAGGGACGCGAACCCGACGGGATCGTCCCGCAGTCGGAGTACGAGTCGGTCCGCGAGGAGCTGATCGAACTGCTCTCCGACGTCGAGACGCCGGACGGGAAGGCGATGTTCGAGGCCGTCGGCCCGCGCGAGGAGTACTTCTGGGGGCCCCACGCCGACGAGAGCGTCGACGTCGTGATGGTCCCCAACGAGTTCGAGCAGTTCCTCTCGGCCGACTTCAAGGGGGAGGTGTTCGGTCCGCCGTCCGAGCCGTGGAACCACAAGCGCGACGGGATCGTCGCGATCTCGGGCGAGGGAGTCGACGCCGACGCCGACCTCGGGGACGCACACCTCTTCGACGTCGCGCCGACGATCTGTGCCGCGCTCGGCGCGCCGAGAAGCGATCGGATGGACGGCGACGTGCTCCCGGCGGTCGACGCCACCGAGGAGTACGGCTACCCCGAACTGGACGAGAGCGTGCGAGAGACCGACGACGAGGAGATCGAGGACCGGCTGTCGGCTCTCGGTTATCTGGAGGGTAACGAATGAGCATCACAGTACGACGTGCCGAAGGAGACGAACTCGAACAGTGGGACAGCTACGTGAGCCGCTCGGAGGAGGCGGGTCCGTTCCATCAGCGAGCGGGACTCGAACTGCTCGCCGATCACACCGACACGACGCTTCATCCGCTCGTCGCGTACAAGGGCCAACAGGCGGTCGGCATCCTCCCCGTCTTCGAGGAACGGAAGGGACCGTTCACGCTGGTCGTCACCCCGCCCTCCCATACCGAGGTCTACTACCTCGGCGCGGCGCTGCTCGACGCCCATCAGCTCAAACAGCGCAAGCTCGAGCGGCGCAACCGGCGGTTCGTCTACACCTGCCACGAGTGGATCGAGGCGAACCTCGAACCCGACCTCACCCACATCCGAAACACGGACCGGTATCTCGATCACCGACCGTTCAAGGAGAAGGGCTACGAGGTCGAACCCTACTACACGTACGTCACCGACCTCACCCCCGATACGGACGACCTGCTGATGGCGCTCTCGAGCGACGCACGCTCGAACGTCCGCAACACCGACGAGGACGCCTACGAGATCGAGATCGGCGGCCTCGACGAGGCAAAGGAGATCATCGATCGCGTCCGCGAGCGCCACGAGGACCAGGACACGCCCTACTTCATCGACGACGATTACGTCACTCGGCTGTACGAGACGTTTCCGGACGACCAGATCAAACCGTACACCTGCTATACGACCGACGGTGGGATGGCCGGCGGGATCGTCGCCATCGAGCACGACGACACGATCTACCGTTGGCAGGGCGGCACCAAGGGCGACGTCGACATCCCGGTCAACGACCTGCTCGACTGGCACATCATGGAGGACGCGAAGTCCCGCGGGATCGAGCGCTACGACTTCGTGGGCGCGAACCAGCGCCGGATCTGCCGGTATAAGTCGAAGTTCGCGCCGGATCTTGCGGCCTATCACGGCGTACGAAGGCGCTCCCCGCGCGCGGAGGCGGTGAGCACCGTTCGCGGTCTGCGTAGTCTCGTCCCGTTTCCCCGCTGAACCCACCTCCCCTTCATGCCCGGCTCAAACCCTCGACTCACCGCCCGTACCGTGTTCAGACGGCCGAGAACCGACGGTATGCGTTCGTATCTGACCGAGCACGGCGCGTCCCGGTACGCGTTCTACGGCTACGGCAAGATCGCCGTGCGTGACGGTCTCGATCTGCTGTTGGCCGAACGACCCGAGACGACCAACGTCGTCCTCCCGGCCTATCTGCCACACGGGATCATCGAGTCGTTTCGAGACGCCGGGCTCGAGCCCCGATACTACCGGTGTGATCGGCGGCTCCGTCCGAACCTCGAGGACGTCGAGCGACTCCTCGACGAGGAATCGCTCGCGGCCATGCTCACACACTACTTCGGGCATCCTCAACCCCCCGAGGACGTCTCGACGATGCGAACGCTGTGTGAGCAACACGACGCATTCCTGATCGACGACAACGCCCACGCTCCGCTGAGCACGAGCGAGGGTCGACTGCTCGGAACGCTCGGCGACATCGGGATCACGAGCCTCAGAAAACTGCTTCCGGTACCGAACGGCGCCCTGTTGTTCGTCTCGAACGAGTCACTCTCGGAGACGGACCTCACGCGCTCGGAGGTCCGAAGTCGGTACGGTCTCGACGACTACCGCTACTGTGCACGGTCGCTCGGTCGATCCGTCAGCGGCTACCCCGTTGCACGGGAGGCCCTGTCCGCGATCCGATGGCTGCGGGATCGGATCCCCGGGCCGCGTACGGCGGTCGATCACAAGGTGGCGGACGGTGGCGAGGATCCCCGATCGATCTACGAGGAGGCGAAGGGACCGATGTCTCGACTCGCACTGCGGGTGTTCGACCGGACGGATCCCCAACGCGTGATCGCCGCCAGACGAGCGAACTACCGGGTCTGGGACCGAGCGATCCGCGACGTCGAGGGCGTCGAGCCGGTGTTTCCCCAACTCCCCGATGGCGTCTGTCCGCAGTACTACACCGTGTTCGTCGACGACCCGGACGACCTCGGCCCCCTCGAAGGAGTCAGCGCACCGTGGCCGCCGCTGCCGCACGAGATCAGTGACGACGCGGAGTTCGAGACGGAGAACTACCTCGCCACCCACCTCCACACGCTCCCGGTTCACCAGGGTTTGGATCTCAAGGGGCTGGGCCCGCTGGTGCCAGAGAAACGGCGATAAACGGAGACGAAGACGGAGGCTACCGGTCGGCGGGAGTACCGTCGAACTCGTCCTCGACTACGACGTCGATCTCGGTTCCTTCCTCGGGGGCGATCGTATCGATCGTCGCCCCCGAATCGGTCTCGATGACGGCTTCGGCACCCTTCTTCGCGACGGCCACACCGATCGCGCCGCCGGCACCGGCGATGGCCGCGCCCGGAACGCCGTACGCTTTGTATCCGTACTTGGCAGCCTTCTTACCGACCGTGAGTGATCCGATCATCGTAACGGTACCAGAGCCCTCGTCGGGGAGTCGTCTCGCCCTGCCAGCACAGGGGGATTAAGACGGGGCGACGACGGACGGGCTCGGATCGCCGTGACGTTCGAGTGAACCGGACTACCGCCCGCCGTTCGAGCCGCTCCGCTCGCGAGACGCCCGTTCCGTGATCCAAACCCCCTGAATACTGATTTCACGGCTCGTGAGGGTACTCGCCGTGAGAGATGGGCCCACTCGGATTTGAACCACGCGAACCTCGCTCCGCTCGGTTCTCTACTTCAAATCCGTCGAGCGTCAATACTCATCGCTCACGGGTGTGTTCGCGACGAGGTAATGGGCCCACTCGGATTTGAACCAAGGACGAACCGGTTATGAGCCGGTCTCTCTAACCAGACTGAGATATGGGCCCCGTAGTTCGGGTACTGGACGGCCGAACTAAGTTCTGCCGGATGGCGTGCTCGCGCCGACGAACCCGCGTCCGGTCACCGTCGCGGACCGACATCTCCCTCGGAACCGAACGTTCGAAGCCTGGGGCTTCCCGCGGTAGTGGATCGGAAAAGACGCCGTCACAGGACTACGTCCTGCCTCCCGTGAATTTCGGCAAAATCCACGCCGTCACCGGAACGCCTCGCGTTCTGGTTAGCCGTAAAATCCAAGGGATTTTACGCCGCCGCCAGGGCTCGAACACGCCGAGACGGTCCTGCTTCGCTCACCCCGTTCGCTCGCAGGCTGCGACTCGTCTGCTCTCGCCTGCCGGATGCGTCCCCGGCGCACAGACTCCTCGCTCTGCTCGTCGCATTGTGCGCCGGAAGAAGCGCCGCCGCCAGGGCTCGAACCTGGGACAACCTGGGTAACAACCAGGTGCTCTACCAACTGAGCTACGGCGGCTTCACCGCTACCTAAACGCAGTCCCCCCATAGGGCTTTCGTTTCTCCGGCACCCATCGATACCCTTTCGACGGCCCGTCGAATACCTCCGCCGATGACCGACGCTTTTCGCGAGACCGTCGCCGCCGTCCGCGACCGGGTCACGCCCGGGCCCGACGAGCGCGAACGGCTACAGCGGGCGACCGCCGACCTCGTCGAACGGACCAAATCGGCGACCGCCGACCTCCCCGTCGAGACCGACGTCCTCCGCGTCGGCAGCACCGCCCGGGACACCTGGCTGGCCGGCGACCGCGACATCGACCTGTTCGTTCGGTTCCCGTCCGATCTCCCTCGGGAGGACCTCGAGTCCTACGGGCTGGCCGTCGGCCACGAGGTCCTCCCCGAGGGCCGCGCCGAGTTCGCGGAACATCCCTACGTCACCGGCGAGTTCGACGGGTTCGACGTCGATCTCGTCCCCTGCTACCGCGTCGAGCGCGCGACCGAGGCCCGTTCGGCGGTCGACCGCACCCCGTTTCACACGCGCTACGTCGAGCGCGAGATCACCGACGAGCTCGCCGCGGACGTCCGCGTGCTCAAGGGGTTCCTGGTCGCATGCGGGATCTACGGCAGCGACCTCCGTACCGAGGGGTTCTCGGGCTATCTCACCGAACTCCTCGTGCTCGAATTCGACGGCTTTCGTCCGCTGATCGAGGCCGCCGCCGACTGGCACCCGCCCGTCGGACTCGACCCCGAGGACCACGGGACGCGCTCGTTCGACGATCCGCTGATCGTGGTCGACCCCACCGACCCCGAGCGCAACGTCGCCGCCGTCCTCTCGGAGACCAACCTCGCACGGTTCCAACACCACGCCCGCGCGCTGCTCACGGACCCCTCGATCGAGTGCTTCGAGCCCGACGACCCCGGGCCGCTCGACCGTGACGCGCTGCTCTCCCACCTCGAGCGCCGCGAGACGACGCCGATCGCCCTCCGCTTTTCCGCCCCCGACGTCGTCGAGGACCAGCTCTATCCCCAGCTCGAGAAGTCGCTCTCGGGGATCGCCGACGAGCTCGATCGACGCGGCTTCTCCGTCCTCCGATCGAGCGCCTTCGCCGACGAGAACGCCGTCCTGCTCGTCGAGTGCGCCGTTGCCTCACTGCCGGCCGTCGAGCGCCACGAGGGGCCGCCGGTCCACGTCGGGGAGCACGCGGCAGCCTTCTACGAGAAGTACGCCGGAAGCGACGCCTACGGTCCGTTCGTCGATGGCGACCGGTACGTCGTCGAGCGTGATCGGGGACACACGACGGCGGTCGGCCTGCTCGAGGGCGGCATGCTCTTCGACGTGGCGCTCGGTCCCGACGTCGAACGTGCTCTGCGAGAGGACTACGATCTGCTCGTCGGCGGGGAGGTGACGGCGCTGCTCGAGGAGTTCGGAGCCGAACTCGCGTACTACTACGATCCACGCCCCTGACTATCCGAGGTCGTGGTACTCCCGCAGGTCGGTAATGATCTCCTCGACGCCCTCCTGCGGGTCGATCTCCGGCTCGACCGGCGTGTGGCCGTCGAAGGTCTCGTGGACCATCGCGACCCCCTCCGACAGCGTGTCCAGCCCGTAGCCCCCCTCGAGGACGAACGCGATCGGCGCACCGGCGTCCTCGGCGATCTCCCGTAGCGCGATCGTGAGGTGGCCGAACCCGTCGGTCGAGACGCGCATCCGCGAGATGGGGTCGTGGCGGTGTGCGTCGAACCCCGCGCTCACAATCAAGAGGTCGGGATCGAAGCGCGCGAGCGCGGGCTCGAGCACCTCGTCGATCGCGTAGAGGTAGCCGCCGATGTCGGTTCCCGCCGGCAGCGGGACGTTACAGATCGTCCCCTCGCCCTCGCCGGAGCCGGTCTCCTCGGCCTCGCCCGTCCCCGGGTAGAGCCCCTGTTCGTGGATGGAGGCGTAGAAGACGTCGCCGCGGTCCTCGAAGACGTCCTGGGTGCCGTTGCCGTGGTGGACGTCCCAGTCGACGATCGCCACCCGATCGACCGCCTCGTCGTCGAGGGCCGCCTGGGCCGCGACCGCGGCGTTGTTGAAGAAGCAGAACCCCATCGCGTCGTCGATCGTCGCGTGGTGGCCCGGCGGTCGACCCAGCGAGAACGGCGTCTTGCGCCCCTGTTCGCCCGCGAGCGCGGCCTCAGCGGCCCACACCGCGAGACCGGCGCTGGTCAGCGCGGCGTCCCACGTCTCCTCGACGGCGACCGTGTCGGGGTCCCAGTTCCCCCCGCCGGCCGCACAGAACTCGCGTACCTCCTCGACGTAGTCGGCGTCGTGGACCGCCGCCACCCGATCGACGTCCACGGGGTCGGCGTCGACGTACTCGACGCCGTGCTTCCGGGTGAGCCCCTGCTTGATCGCCCGCAGCCGATCTGCCGTCTCCGGGTGGCGTTCGCCGGTGTCGTGTTCGAGGCAGGTCTCGCTGTAGCCGAATCTCATGCTCCCGATCCCCGTCGGTTCATTCGACGAGCTCGATGTACGTTCGGATGTCCTCTGCCTTCACGGTGCGTCTGTCGGCGTGTCGGGCGAGGGTGGCGGCCGCCCCCGCGAGGTCGTCGGCGTACGCCTCGAGCAGCTGGGCGAGCGCGATCCGGGCGTCCATCGACACCCGGTAACTCTCGTCGATGTCGAGGCGTGCGATCCGATCCACGGGCGCGACCGGCAGCTCGAGCGTTTCGGGGTCGACGGCCTCGCTCACGCCGAAGTCCGCGGCCATCAGCGTCTTCCGACCGTCGGCGGTCGCCTCCTCGGCGGCCCCCGCTGCGAGCCGTGCGCCCCGGTCCTGGATCCGGGTCGCGAGCTCCTCGGCGGCCGCCTGGCTGACGCGCAACCCGTCGGCGTTGCGCCGGATGATCGAATCCACCGGCGCGAACGGTAACTCGACGCTCATACACGAAACGGACCGCTCTGACGCTTAAGCGTTTTCGTCGTCCCATCAGAAGACGGCGCTGATCGACGCCGAGAGCGCGTCGACGCCCTCCTCGATGATCGTCGCGTCCGCACACAGCGGCGGGGCACAGATGACCTGCGTGGCCGGCCGACCCGCCCCGATCAGTACTCCACGATCGGACGCCTCGGCGATCACCGCACGGACGGGATTGTCGGCGTCGGGCTCGACCCACGGGTCGACGAACGCCTCACCCGTTCCGGGGTCCGCGAACTCGACACCCCACAGGAAGCCCCGCCCGCGGACGTTCGCGACCGCCTCGTGCTCGGCGAGCGAGCGCATCTCCCGATCGAAGCGCGCCTCGAGGTCGCGGACGTTCTCGAGGAGGCCCTCGGTGTAGACGTCGAGCGCCGCGACGCCCGCCGCACACGAGACGGGGTGGCCGCCGAACGTCTGGCCGAGGTCGAACCCCTCCTCGCGAACGCCCGCCGCGACGTCGTCGCGGACGAGCACGCCGGCGAGCGGGGCGTACGCGCTCGTCACCCCCTTCGCGAAGGTGAGCAGGTCCGGCTCGACGCCCTCGGTCTGGATCCCGAACCACTCGCCACACCGGCCGAAGCCCGTGATCACCTCGTCGGCGATCAGCAGCACGCCGTACTCCTCACAGAGCTCGCGGACCCGCTCGAAGTAGCCGGCCGGGGCGGGATACGCGCCGCTGGTCCCGCCGACGGGCTCGATCAGGACCGCCGCCACCGTCTCGGGGCCCTCGTTCCGGATCACGTACTCGAGGTGGTTCGCGGCCCGCTCCGCCAGCTCCTCGCCCTCGCTCCCGTCGAACGCCTCGGGAAGCGGCGGCAGGAACTTCGCGGTCGCCGTCGATCCGTACGGCTCGAGCGCCCCCCGGGTCGACGGATCGCCTGTCAGCCCGCCCGCACCCTGGGTCCCTCCGTGGTACGACTGGTACCGAGTGAGCACCTTCGACGCCCCCGTGTGTTCGCGGGCGATCTGGACGGCCGCCTCGTTGGCCTCGCTTCCCGATACCGAGAAGAACGTCGACGACAGCTCGCCCGGGGCGATCGCCTCGAGTCGATCGGCCAGCTCGCTTCGGGTGTCGTTGTGTTTCGCCGACGAGACGTAGGCGATCCGTTCGAGCTGGTCGCTCATCGCGTTCGCGATCCGCTCGTTTCCGTGGCCGGCGTTCACGCAGTAGAGCTGCGAGAGGAAGTCGAGATGCCGTTCGCCCGTCTCGCTGACCACGTAACACCCATCGCCCTCGACGATCGTCGGCGGCTCCCTGTCCGGGTGTGACCAGTGGGCGAGCGACGCGCTCGGGGGATTCGTGGGCTGGTGTGACATACTCGCCCATGTCGACGTCCGGTGAAAAAACTACCTCAGTTCGCTCAGCGGACCTCCTCGGCGTCGAGGCGTCCCTCCCGGACCGGCCCCCGGGCGGTGACCTCCTCGCCGAGCGAGAGGTCGGCGTCCGTCAGCACGGTCATCGTCGTCTCGCCGTCGTCGAGTTTCGCCGGGTTGCCCGGCTGGACGACCGTTCCGGTGAACTCGACGATCTCACCGCCCGCGTCGCTCGCTTCGCCGTTCGCCTCGCTTCCAGCTGCCGTCGATCGTTCGCCGTCCCCGGACGACCCGGCCGACCGATCGTCGCTCGCGGCGTCCCCGTCGGCACCGAACGAGGCGAGGCTCGCGCTGTCGCCGTCGCCGTCCGCCGGCTGGGGTGTCGACTCGGTGACGGTCACCGTCGAACGCCAGCCGGCGCTCGCCTCGATGTCGTCCTGCCAGCCGTCCTGGATCTCGACGTCGGCGAACTGGACTGCGTCGCCGGGTCCGAGGTCGATGTCGGCCTTCTCACCCCAGAGCGCCACGCGAATGTCGCCGGTCTCGTCCTGGACTCGAACGTTCCTGACCTGGCCCTCGGAGCCGTCGTCGCGCTCGAAGGTGCGCTTGGGGTCCGCCGAGCGGACGACGCCGCCGATGTCGGCGACGTCCTCGATCTCGAGCTCCTCGATCGGCGTCGTCCGCGGGACGTACTCGACCTCCTCGTCGATCGACTCGACTGCGCCGCGGTTGCCCACGTGGAGCTCGAGGTCCCCGTCGCGCTCGCGGACGTAACCGTCGACGACCTCGACCGATTCACCGGGCGAAAGGCGTTCGGCGGCCTCGGTGCGCTCGTCCCAGAGCGTCACCCGGATCCGCCCGGTCTCGTCGCCGAGCGTGAGGTTCGCGACCCGCCCTTCCGAACCGTCGTCGCGCTCGAAGGTGCGGATCGAGTCGGTCGCGAGCACCTTCCCCCGCAGATCGACGTCCGAGAGGCCGAGCGAGAGGTCCTCGACCCGGTAGGTGTCCTGTATCGTCACGTCGATCTCGGCGTCGGGGTCCTCCTCGGCCTGCGAGACGCTCACCTCGAGGCCCGAAAAGCCCTCCTTGGGTCGGCCCTTCACCCGAAGGACGGTGCCGGGCTCGATCCCCTCCTCGTCGATCGCTCTGGCCTGCTCGTCCCAGAACGCGAGCCGGACCGTCGCGCTCTCGTCGGCGGCCTCGACGTTGATGACGTAGCCCTCCTCGTCCTCGTCGTCGCGCTCGAAGGTGCGAAGTTCGCCGACGCTGATCACCTTCGCGAGGAACTTCACCTCCTCCATCCCGGGCTCGATGTCGGCGACTCCGTTCACCTCCTCGTCGCGCAGTTCGTGGGCGATCAGCATGGCCGCGGTCTCCTCGTCCGCGAGCCCGCCCATCTGCTCGACCTTCGACTCGACGGCCTCACGAAACTTCTCGAGGGATACGTCGGCCTCTACGTCCGCATAAACGTCCTCTATCACGCCCATAACCGTATCGAAAGGCACGGCGGGTCCGCGCATAAGCATTGCCGTCTCCGCCGGTGCCGCGGCGAACGTCGAGGTGGACGCCGGCCACTCGATGTCGTCGATCGCGAGCGCCGGGTCCGTCACCTGCCGGCAGTCGGCACTTATACTCCGTCGGCCTCAACGATGAGCCATGGGTGCTACAGGAACCGTTCGCTCGATCCTCGACCTCACGAAGGAACAGAACGTCACGTTTCTGGCGGCGAGCGTCGCCTACTACGCGTTCGTCTCCGTCATCCCGCTGTTGTTGCTCGCGATCGCCCTCGGCTCGCTGCTGGGCGGGGAGGCGTTCGCCCAGCGGATCGTCTCGACCGTCCAGGGCCAGATCTCGGACCAGGGCGCGACCGTCGTCGAGCAGGCGTTGACGGCCTCGAGCGGTCGCGCCGGCGCGAGCGTCGCGAGCATCGTCGCCCTGACGTGGAGCGGGCTCAAGCTGTTCCGCGGGATGGATCTCGCCTTCGACGAGGTCTACGGACTGCAGCCACAGACGGGGCTTCTCGGGCAGGTGAAGGACGGGCTGACCGTCCTCCTCACGGTCGGTCTGGCGGCCGTCCTGATGATCGGGCTCGGAGTGGTGCTCGGCCAGGCGACGCGGATCGGCATCCCCTTCATCGGCGTGCTCGGCTACGTCGCGCTGATCGTCGGCCTCGTCGGCGTCTTCCTGCCGCTGTACTACGTGATGCCGCCCGTCGAGATGACGGCACGCGAGGCGCTCCCGGGCGCACTCGTGGCAGCGGTCGGTTGGCTCGTCCTCCAGATCGTCTTCCAGATCTACGCTGCCAACGCGGGCGACTACGCGGCGTACGGCCTCCTCGGCGCGGTGCTGCTGTTTCTCACCTGGCTCTACTTCGCCGCCGTGCTCGTCCTCGTCGGCGCGGTCGTGAACGTCGTGCTCGCGGGTCGAGATCCACTCGCCGAGTGACGGACCGCTCCGGCGTCCGGCCCGTCGGTTGCAGTTTCCCGCTCGCTCCCGACTCCGATCGCGCACCTCGGTCGTTCCGTTTGCTTCACTCCCTGCTACGCTTCACTTCGCTCAACGCACCACCGTCACCGGCACCGGCGACCGGCGGGTGACGTTCTCGGCGACGCTACCCAGAAGCACCCGCGAGGCCCCCTCGCGGCCGTGGCTACCCATCACGATCTTCTCGACCGGGTTGTTCTCCGCGTACTCGACGATCGCCGCCGAGGGCGTCCCCTCGGCAGTGACCGTCTCGAGTTCGACGCCGCGTTCCTCGGCGAGCCCGCGCGCCTGCTCGAACAGCTCGTCCGCGCCGGTTCGCTCCGTCTCGATCTCCTGTCCGGCGAGACTCTCGCCGTAGACCGGTTCGTGAACGTGGATGACGACGAACCGGGCGTCGGGATCGTTCTCGAGGGCGAACTCGAGGGCCTCGGTCGAGCGCTCCGAATCGTCCACCGGGACGAGAATGGTTTCCGCCATGCTCGTGCTACGGCGTCCCGCGGCAAAAACACGTGGGCTACGACGGAACGACAACGGGTGCTCGCGCATCGCGGCGGCTACAGCACGAGCACCGGGGAGATCAGCACGAGCACTACGCCGAGGAGGACTCGCAGCCGCTCGGGGTCGACTCGCTGGGCGACCTGCCACCCCACCACCACCCCGATCAGCTGTGGGATTCCGACGACGAGAACCAGCGGGAACGACACCGCGTCGACCGCGACGTAGCCGACCGTCGCGAAGCTGGAGATGAACACCGACTGGACCTGTGCGACCGCGACCGCCACGAGCATCGGCACGCCCAATACGACCAGGATCGGCACCGCGACGACGGGGCCGCCGACGCCGAGCATCGCTCCGAGGACGCCGATTCCGAACCCGATCGTCCCGATCAGCAGCCGGCGCTGGCGGGCGGGAACCGCCTCGAGTCGGTCCGATGGCTTGAGCCCGACCGCCTCGCGATAGACGATCAGCCCGCCGACGCCCGCGACGAAGGCCGCGAGCAGATAGCCGAAGACGCGGTCGGGAAGCAGGAGGTTCGCCTGCGAGCCGGCCAGCGCGCCCGCGATGCTCGCCGTACTCAGGAGCAACGCGAGCTCGCGGGCGTGACCGTAGGCGAACTCGCCGGACTGGAGGTAGACGGCGCTGCCGAGCAGGCCGGTCGCGATGAACGTCGCGCTCGCGGTGCCGGCGACCTCGGCGGCGCTGATCGGCGTCAGCGTGAACAGCGCGACCGTCACGAAGATGCCGCCCGGACCGATCGCGGTGATGCCGATCCCCGCGAAGAAGGCGATCACCGCGAGCACCACGGCGAGCTCGACCGAGATCACGAGTCCGCACCCACCGCCGAGGGGCAGGGCTGTCGTGAACCGACTCGCCGACGGGGGCCGACGACCGCTCCCGGTCTCGTATCCTCACGAGCGACGGCTGCGCCGCTCCCGGCGACCGAGCGGTCCGCATCGAGGCGGTCCACGATCCAGGCGGTCGCCGAGGACTCGTTCGTTCGATCGACTACCCTATACTTCGGAGTCATGATGTGTCCGGATGCGGGCGGCGAATCGGCCGGTCCGACCGAGCCCCGTCGTCCGTTTTCGTCTCCGATGATCACTCGGCAAATAAGCTTTCCGTTCGTCCTCGGATTCCGGTACGTCGACCGTAACCGCCCCGGATCAGATCCGCTCGAGCGTGCCCTCGGGCGCGAGCGCGAGGTCGTACCGATGGGTCTCGCCGGTCTCGATCGACGTTCGGGTGGCGTCCTCGAGCAGGTCGTCCCGATGGCCGCCCGCGTAGACGTCGATCGAATAGGCTCCGGCCGTCTCGCCGATCACCCGGATCCGGTAGGTCCCCTCGACGGCGCCGTAGCGGTAGTAAATCGTCCGATCCCCCCGGGTTCGATTCACCGGCTGCCCGTGGGGGCCGACGATGGCCGTCCGAACCGGCCCCTCGACCTCGACGAACAGCGTTCGTCCCAGGACGCGATCCAGCGCGCCCGGTTGCGAGGTGAGCGACGGCGACCGATCGCCGTACCCGCTGCGGATCCGGCGGTCGTACTGGTTGTGGACGAAGTCGGAGTAGCCCTCGCCGAGACCGATCGGCTCGACCGCCGGCGTCGAGCCGGCGGTGTCGATCTCGATCGTCGGCGTCCAGTCGTCGTAGGTCGCGGCGGCGTAGTTCGGGTCGTAGACGGCGATGCTCACGCCGTCGGGCCGTCGTTCGTAGTCGTAGGCGAGCACCTGGTGAGAGCGGACCGCCGTCCTGCTCACCAGCGTCACCCCCGCCGTTCCGTAGTGGTCGAGAGCCGCCGTGATCTCGCGAAGCTGTTCGTCGTAGTCGATCCAGTCCGGCTTCATCAGCCCGTACCGACCGAACCAGGCGTAGAAGTCGAGGTACTGAGCGGTGTGGTAGTCCACGACGTCGTCGAGCACCGGCGTCTCCGGAGTCGAGAGCGGCGCCTCCGGGTGTTCGATCTCGCTCGCGTGTTCGAACCCACCGGGGATCGTTCCCGGCCGCTCGAAGTACTGCTGGGCGGCGAACACCATGCCGTAACAGTAGCCGTTCGTCCGCGTAGCCTCGAGCAGTCCCTCGCGGGCATGTTCGGCGAGCGCCTCGCGGAGCCGACCCGGCATCGAGGTCAGCGGGCTGTCGAACGCACGCCGGAACGGTTCGTCCCACCGTTCGACGAACTCCCCTTCCGGATCTGAGCCCTCGACGCCCGGGTACGGACCCCGTTGGATCCGCCAGTTGTGGAACCCGAATCCGTGGCGCGTCGGGTCGAACCCGTCGGTGTCGGTGATTAGCCCGTCACGGTCCTCTCTTCCCGCTCCGCGGACGAACGGGACCGCCGCGGCCGCTCCCGCGGACGCGACCGCGAGGAACGACCGCCGGCTCAGACGTCGATCGGCGTCCACGGGTCCGGAGCGTTCGCGTTCCGTCACGCCAGTAAAATAACGGAAATAATATATATCTGTTCGATAACGTCCGTGGAACGAGGTCGCTTACCGGCCGGTAACGAACGAGCGTATCGTAACCCCTATAACCGGAACCGCCGTATCACGAATCGAGTCCTGGTAGGGTAGTGGACCATCCTACGGGCTTGCGGAGCCTGTGACCGGAGTTCAAATCTCCGTCAGGACGCTCACTTCGTTCGCGCCCTGACGTGCCTCGCGCTCGTTTCACTCGCGCGAGACTCCGTCAGGACGTTTTGATGACGTAATGAAACGAGCGACTGCGTCGGCAGAACTCGACGCGGGATTTGAGCAGCGAACGAGCATAGCGAAGTGAGTGGGTTCAAATCTCCGTCGGGACGCTCATTCGTTCACTCATTCGCGCCCTGACGTGCCTCACGCTCACCACATCACCGGCAGCGAAGCCGCCGGTTTCCAGCGGGACCGTCGGTCCCGCGCGGTTCGCGTGAGACTCCGTCAGGACGCTTTTCGATCTACCGGAACCGAAGTGTAGCAACTGCCCCGGCGGGACCCAAGTCGGGATTCGAGCGGCGGAGACGAAGCGCGAACGACGTAACCGGGAGTCCGTTGTGACCGTTCGGCGACGAAGCAGGACGAGGAGAACGATCGATTCTCGATCGGTGCGTTCGAGGGCTTCGGGACGCGGACGTCGATTACGGCCGGTTCGGTGGTTCGCGTCGCTCCAAGGGTAGCGTCAAAAGAACTGCGGGAGCGCGATCGCCTCGGGCGACGAACGTCCGGGCGATCGCGTCCTCCTAGAAGAGCAACGAGATGACGGCCAGTACGAGGAAGACCAGAACGAGGATCTTCGCGATCTGCATCGACATCCCCGCGACGCCGCCGGCGCCGAGCGCACCGGCGATGATCGCGAGGACGAAGAAGGCGAGGGCGAGTTCGAGAACCATCCTCAGAGACCCCCCTCGGCCGTCGGCTTTCGATCGGTACGTCGCGTCCACTGTATGCTGGTTCGGATCATGTCCGGTACGCTTTCGGACATGTGTCGGGAAACCCCCCCGCCTGCATCTCCCGGGTATTGATAACGGGACGGGAGTTTCGTTCCGAGTCGTTATGTCCGTCGTCGTCCCATCCCCGGGCATGGAGAAGGTGCTCCAGGCCGGGGTCGCCGTCTACAACGCCGGCGAGCACCACGCGGCCCACGACGTCTGGGAGGAGCGCTGGCTCGAGCTCGAGTCGGGGACGGACGACGAGCGTCTGCTCCACGGTCTCATCCAGTTCACCGCCGCCGTTCACCACGCCCGAAACCGGAACTGGGTCGGAGCGACGGGACTGGCGGAGAGCGCCCGCGAGTACCTCGAGGGGCTTCCCGAGGACTACCACGGAATCGCTCTCGCCCCCGTTCGGGGGTACCTCGCCGGTCTCGCGGCGGATCCCGAGCGGATCGAACGAGGTTCGCCGCCGATGCTTACCCACGCCGGAGTCGCCGTCACGCCCGAGGATCTCGACGCCGAGGCCACGTTCACCGCCGCTCGTGCGCTGGCCGAGGCGTTCGGGCTAGACGACGAGGTGATCGGCCGAGCGATCGGATACGCCCGCGAGGAACTCGAGGAGTCGGGACGGGGGCCGTTCCTCGCGCTCGTCTTCGATCTCGTTCGTGAGGAACGCCACCGCGGACTCGTCACGAGACGACTCGAGGAGCGCGTCGCTCGACGGCGCAGCCGCGAGCGCGACGTCGAAGGACTGTTCGATCCCGGCGAGTGACGGCGCCACACCGATAGGGATGGGAGACCAACGATCCTCCATGCGCTTCAGTACCGAGGACGGCGACGAGATCGAGGTCCACGTCGAGTTCGGCGAGGTCAGAGACGAGACCGACGAACAGCCGGAGTTCGACCAGATCACCGTCTCGATCCACAAAAACGAGATCGAGGGGCGCATCCGAAGCACCACCGACGACGAGCTCATCGCCGACCTGGGGCGCAAGAGCCGGCCGGTCCGGATCGAGGCGCGGTCGGCCGACGGAACGGAGCAGGCCTCGATCGAGGCGCGCGTCGGGGACCCCTCGGGTCAGCTCGAGATCACCGAGATCGAGTGACCGATCACTCGTCGAACTCAGCGGAGTTGTCCTGCGGATCGTAGTCGAGCACCTCGCGGGCGCGTTCGAGCGAGTAGTACCGGCGGTCGTTGTTCGAGATGCCGTAGACGATCTCGTAGCCGTAGTCGGCCTGCAGACAGCGATCGAACAGGTGCGCACAGTCTCGATGCGAGAGCCACATCGCCTGGCCGCGCTCGTAGTCTCGAGGCGGGCGGTCCTTGGTGAGGTTGCCGATCCGTACGCAGACGACGCTGATGCCGTGTTCGTCGTGGAAGTACCGTCCGAGCAGCTCGCCGGTCGCCTTCGAGACGCCGTAGCGGTTGCCCGGCCGCGGGGGCTCCGTGCCGTCGAGCCGGAAGTCGTCCTCGGGCCGGTAGATGTCCGGGGTCCGATCGTTGGTCTCGTAGGAGCCAACCGCGTGGTTCGAGGAGGCGAAGACGAACTTCTCGACGCCCGCCTCGACGGCCTCCTCGAGGACGGTATGGGTGCCGTCGATGTTGTTCCGGAGGACGCTCTGCCAGGGGGCCTCGGGTCGGGGATCGCCCGCGAGGTGGATGATCGCGTCGACGCCCTCGACCGCTTGGGCGATCTGCTCCCGGTCCGTGATGTCGGCGACGATGGACTCGCCTAGTCGCTCGCCCGACGGCGGTTCGCGGTCGAGCAGTCGCCAGTCGTAGGCGTCGTCGAGGTGCTCGAGGATGGCGCGACCGACGCGTCCCTCGGAGCCGGTCAGCAAGACGGGAGCGTCCATTCACGCGGAGGGTCGACGTCGGCGCCTAAGAAACGTGCGATTTCCGTTACGACGATTACTGCGTGATCCGCGAGAAGGCGAGGTTGCCGCTGACGTTCTCGATGTAGATCGTGACGACGTCGCCCTCCTCCGCCCCGGGGACGAAGATGGTGTACTCGCCGCGCTCGGCCACGCCGTCGCCTTTGCGTCCGGTGCCCGTGATCTTCACCTCGTAGGTCTGGCCCTCCTCGACGGCGTCGCGCTGCTGGGTCTGGGAGGTCTGGCGGCGCTTCGTGACGGGGCGGAACGCCCCGCAGGCGTCACACCGGAGCATCGGGGTGCGGTCCTCACGGACGAGTCGGGTGTCGGGCAGTCCACACTCCGAACAGCGGACGTACTCCTCGACGTAGCTGGAGACGGCAGCGTCGAACTCCTCGCTCCCGAAGTTGCCGTTGTACCGGCCACGGCCGTCGTCGAACTTCCCGCTGGTACCGAGTTCGCGCTGGATGAACCGATGGAGGTGTTCGGCCTCGCGGTTGAGCGTGTCCGCGATCTCCCCCAGGTTGGTCAGCCGGGTGAAGGCACCGTCCTTCTGGGCCTGCGGGTCGGGGATCGAGAGCCGTTCGCTGCTTCCCTGGATGTCCGGCACCTCGTCCATCGCTCTATCGAGGCTTGAGCTATAGTCCATATCGGAGGGAGGGGCCGAGAGCCTATAGGGGCTTCGTGATTCCTCGTCCCACCGAAAGGACCTTCCTCCGATCCGCCCTCGCCCCGCGTATGCCTACCGAGAGCGAGGTCGCCTGTTTCGAGGCCGGCATCAAGTTCGGCACGCTCTACCACCAGTTCACCGGCACGCCCGTCGACCACGAGAGCGCGCCGGGGCTCGAACGCGCGATGGAGGAGGCGATCGAGAACCAGCCCCACTGTACCGACGTCGACGTCGAGATCCGCGAGGACCGGTTGGCCGAGGCGATCGATCCCGTGATCGGTTACACCGAGCTCCACGGGCCGCTGATGGACGTCGAGATCACCGTGGAGTACGAGGGATGCGACGTCCACACGAGGATGGAGCTCGAGGAGGGCTACCCACGCATGCGGGTCGTGAGCGTCGAGAGGTGAACGGCTTCACTTCCGCTCCGCACTCGGGTCACTATTAAAACGGTTCGGGTCGAACCACACGCCATGAGCCAGTCCACGCTCGACGACGATGACCTTCTGGGCGAGGCCGCGAGCGAGATCCGATCGGACGTCGAGGCCCACCTCGACGCCGCCCGCGCCGAGCTTCCCGGGGCCGACGAGATCTGGGAAACGGACGCCGATAACGTCCTCGGCGTGCTCAACGGTCTCAAGTCGACGCTCGACACCGGCGACGCGACGGCCCGCCTTCGCGACGCGAAGAAGTGGTTCATGGTCGGCGAGCGCGCCGACGCCTTCGAGGACCCCGAGTCGCTCCAGGCGGAACTCGACGAACTCGAGGAGCTCATCGGTGAGATCGAGGACGCCCGCGACAGCGTGGGCGACCTCGCGAGCACCGTCCCCGAGCTCCGCGGAAGCCTCGAGGAGTTCGAGGACGACGAGGAGAACGGGAACTCGGAGGACGATGAGGAGAACGAGAGCGAGGACGACGACGAGAACGGCGAAGAAGGCGAGGAAGGCGAGGAAGGCGAGGAGTGATCAGCGGTGTGGCGGTCGGGAGACGTCCCGGTCGACGATCGCCTCGAGCAGTTCGACCAGCGCCGCGCTCGCCAGCGCGAGCAGCTCCTCGCCGCGCTCTTCGTCGCCCGCTCCGGGATCGCCGACGACGCCGTTCTCGGTGAACTCCGCCGAGTCGACCGCGAGGTTCACCCGACTGAGCCACTCGCCCCACTTCGGTGCGGCCCCCTCGCGGGCCTGTTCGATTCGGTCCTCCCGAACGAGTTCGGGCTCGACGCACCTGAGTAGCGCCGTCTCGAGGGGGCCGCCGTGGCCCATGTCGCCCGCGTGCTCGCCGACGCCCTCGAACCAGGTGAACGGGACGGCGTAGGCGGCGTCGTGGCGGACGATCCGGGCACAGATCTCCTCGAGCGCCGGGACGTTGCCGCCGTGGCCGTTGACGACGACCACGCGGTCCCATCCGTGATGCGCGAGGCTCGCGACCGTCTCCCGAACGTAGGCGCGAAACGTCCCCGGCGAGACCCACAGCGTCCCGGTGAACTGACGGTGTTCCTCGGCGATTCCCACCGGTACCGGCGGTGCGACGACCACCTCGCCGTCGTACGCCTCCGCAGCGGCGTCGGCTATCGCTCGGGCGGTAAGGGTGTCGGTGCCCAGGGGGGCGTGGGGGCCGTGCTGTTCGGTCGATCCCACGGGGAGAAGCGCGAGGTCGGTCTCGGCGGCGTCGGCGTCGGTCCAGGCGACCTCCTCGAGATGCATATCGGCGAATCGCGAACCCGGGAGTTAGTTCCGACGGTCCCGGTTCTCGCAGGAGGAACCGTTTTGTGTTCGGGCATAGACGTTCGAGTGCTATGAGTGACGACGATTCGACCACCATGGACGGCGACGAGAGCAGAGAACAGGGCGTCGAGTTCGGCGAGTTCGAGGAGACGATGGAGGACGAGATCGACTACCCCATCGACCACGACGAACTCGTAGAGCAGCACGGCGACGCGGAGCTCGAGCTCTCCGGCGAGACGACGACCCTCAAGGAGATCCTCTCCCCGCTCGAGGACAACGAACAGACCTACGAGGACGCCGGCAGCCTCGAGACGATGGTCATGAACATGGTCGGCGACGACGCGGTGGGTCGCGAGGGTTACTCGGACCGCGGGGACGAGGCGCAAGGGGCTGAGGACGAGGAACAGGAGTCGTTCTAGTCGTCGTCCGCCTCGGTTTGAGCCTGGCGTTTGGCCGCCCGCTCGATGAACTCCTCCGGGAGCTCGTCTATCTCTCCCGCCTGCACCCCCCAGAGGTGGGCGTATAGTCCACCGTTCTCGAGCAGCGACTCGTGTTCGCCGCGTTCGACGATCCAGCCGTCCTCGAGGACGAGAATCGTCTCCGCGTCGCGGATCGTCGAGAGGCGGTGGGCGATCGCGAACGTGGTTCGGTCCTCGGTGAGGTCGTCGAGCGAGCGCTGGATCAGCATCTCCGTCTCGGTGTCGACGTCGCTGGTCGCCTCGTCGAGGATCAACACGTCGGGATCTTTGAGGATCGCACGGGCGATCGAGATCCGCTGGCGCTGGCCGCCCGAGAGCTTCACGCCACGTTCTCCCACCATGGTGTCGTAGCCGCCGGGGAGGTCGGCGATGAACTCGTGGGCCTCGGCCGCCTTGGCGGCCTCGACGATCTCCTCGTCGTTCGCCGTGAACGTGCCGTAGGCGATGTTCTCCCTCACGGTGCCGTAGAAGAGGAAGGTGTCCTGGCTGACGTAGCCGATCGACCGGCGGATGCTCCGCAGCGAGACCTCCCGGAGGTCCTGGCCGTCGATCCGGATCGCGCCCTCGTCGACGTCGTACATCCTGAGCAGCAGCTTCAACACGGTGGACTTCCCGGCGCCCGTGGGGCCGACCAACGCGCAGGTGTCGCCGGGTTCGACCGTGAAGTCGATGTCCTCGACGATCGGCTCCTCGTCGTAGCCGAACGTCACGTCGTCGTACTCGACGCGACCCTCCTCGACGACCAGATCGGGCGCGTCGACGTCCTGTTCGAGCATGCCGGTCTCGTCCATCAGCCCGAAGATGCGGGCGCTCGAGGCGTCGGCGCGCTGGTACATGTTGATGATCTGTCCGAACTGCGCCATCGGCCAGATGATCTGCTGGCTGAGCGTGATGAAGACGACGAACGTCCCGATGGTGAGCGTGCCCGAGAGCGGCCCCGGCGGGCCGACGAACACCCAGTATCCCCCGACGACGAACGTGAAGACGAAGCCCAGCCCGGAGATCAGCTGCAGCGTCGGGAAGAACTTGATCCGCGTCCAGATGGCGTCCCAGTTGGCGTCGTAGTACTCGTAGGAGGCGTCGTCGACGCGGTCGTCCTCGTAGCGTTCGGTGGTGCTCGACTTGATCACCTGGATCCCTCCCAGGTTGTTCTCCAGCCGGGAGTTGAGCGCGCCGACCGTCGCGCGCATCGTCTTGTACTTCGGGCGGATGATCCGGATGAACGCGTAGGTGAACCCCGCGATCAGCGGCGCGGGCAACAGCGCGACCAGCGCGAGCTGCCAGTTGAGATAGAGCAACACGCCCGCGACGCCGAACATCATCAAGAGCAGTCGGGAGGCGGAGTTGAGCCCGTCGTTGAGAAAGCGCTCGAGCTGGTTGACGTCGTTCGAGAGGATGCTCATCAGCTCGCCGGTCTGCTTGTCGGAGAAGAACTCGAGACCCAGCCGCTGCATCCGCTCGTATGTGTCGACCCGGACGTCGTGGGTGATGTACTGTGCGGAGGCGTTCCAGCCCCAGTTGCGCAGCCAGTGGAAGACGGTGCCGAAGACGAACGCGCCCGCGATGATCGCGGCCGAGAGCGCGAACTGTCCGTCGGGAGTGCTCGGCAGCCAGGCGTCGGGGACGAGAAACAGGCTGAAGTCGGTCGTCCCCACCAGGATCGCGTCGATCGCGACCCCGAGCATGATCGTCGGCAGTAGATCGAGCAGCCGTGCGACGACGCTTGCGACGAGACCGACCGCGTACTCGAAGCGGTGGTCCACGCCGTACTCACGAAACAACCGGAGGATCGCGTCGTCGACCTGCTCCCGTTGTGTCTCGAACGGATCGTCGTCGTGAGCGGCCATTACACCGTCTTCGGGGGCTAACGAGGAAAAGGGTTGTTACGCGGTCCTCACCGGTACTCGATATCGACGCGGTCGCCCTCCTCGATGCCGCGTTCGTCGGCGTAGCCGTAGTTCACCTCGAGCACCCACTTCGCCTCGCCGCGGTAGCTCGTCAGGTCGGAGCCCTCCTCGGTGGGCGCCTCGTGGATCGTCGTGATCCGGCCGTCGGCGTCGATGAAGAGGATGTCGAGGGGGAAGGCCATGTCCCGCATCACGAAGCTCCGCTCGTCCTCGTTCTCGAAGACGAACAGCATCCCCTCGTCCTCGGCGAGCGACTCGTGATCGCTCAGTCCCGTGTAGCGTTCGCGGGAGCCGTCGGCGACCTCGCTGTCGACGACCGCCAGCTCCTCGTCGCCGTCGGTGATCGTCACCGTAGCGCGGTCCTCGCTGCCGACGAAGTGTGCGATCCCCCCGGCCTGGACGACGAACACCGCGAGGATCAGCGTCGCCAACAGCGCGACGACTGCGACCGGACCGCGACGGAGCGCCATACCGACGGATGGGCCCTTCGAGAGTAATCGGTTTCGATCCAGAAGGGTTATTCCACCGCAACGACTGTCTCGGGATGCGGGTTCGTGGTCTAGTTGGTTATGACGCGGCCTTTACAAGGCCGAGATCGGTGGTTCGAATCCGCCCGAACCCATCCAGCTTTTTACTGCGCTCGCCTCCGGCTCGCTTCGCTCGCGGTGAACTCCTGGAAGTCGTCGCGGGCGACCATCGCGGTGGCGATCATCCTCGTGAGCCCGAGATAGCACTGCTCTCACTACGGTTATCCTTCCTCGAATCCTACATGGTCGTACATACCATGCCTGCACACACCTACGTCGATCGAAACCACGAGAACGAGATCGTCGAGCGCGCCTTCACGGAGGTTCTCGACGGCCACGACCTCGAACTGATCCCCGAACTGTACGCCGAAGACTGCCTGCTCTACGGGATGAGCGGCCCCGAGCCGATCGACCGCGAGGAGTACGAGGCGTTCCTCTCCATGCATTTCAGTGCGTTCCCGGACCTCTCCTTCGCGATCGAGGAGACGATCGCCGACGGTGACCGTGTGAGCGTCCGCTGGACCGCTCGCGGCACCCACGAAGGGGCCCTCATGGACATCCCCGCCACCGGTAAGTCGGTGGCCGTCACGGGGATCTCGTTCGTTCACGTCGAGGACGGGGAGATCGTCGAGGTCTACAACAACCACGACATGCTCGGCCTCCTCCAGCAGCTCGACGCGATCCCCGACTCGCCCCGCAAGATCGTTCGACTCATGATCGGCCAACTGAAGGGCCGTCTCGCCGATCGATAGTTACCTACGATCTGTTTCACCGCCCTGAGCGTTCGCGACTGACGATCACATGGAAGAGATCCACGGTTCGGTCGAGTAAGTCACGGCCGACGGGGGTAGGTTCGGGCGCCGGCCGCGTGGTTCTGTCCGCACGAACGCCACGAGCGATTCGGGCCTGGAGGACGGGCGGACCGTCTCGGCGTGGTTCGAGTCCGCCCGAACGCACCGTTCTAGAGCGAGTACTCCCACGAGCGCCGGTACCGTCCCTATCCGTCGTCGGGTTCGCTCGAGGCAGCCTCACACACCGTTTGGCGATCGAAGTAGGCCGGCGCGTCGCGGTCGGCCTCGAAGCGGACGACCCGCTCCATCGCCTCGCGGCCGTCGTTCACGTCCGACCGGAGCTCCTCGGCGAGGTCGGTGTACCCGGCGGCGAGCTCTCGAAAGACGTTCATCCGGGTTCGTTTGGCCTCGAGGACCGCCTGTTTCTCCTCGAGAGCCGCCTCCAGCTCCTCGATCGCCGCGACGTCGACGTCTCCGGCATTCGGACCGCCCGCCGGGGCTTCGGCCCGTTCGACGCCGGTCGCCCGGCCATCGAGGCGCGTTCGAACCTCGTCCAACCCCTCGTCGATCTCCGCCAGCAGGTCGTCGGCTGCCTCGCTCATCGTCTCGACCTCCCCCGAGAGGAGCCCCGCCTGCGTCCGGCAGTACTCGACGAACTCGTCGACCGACATCGAGATCCCGCCGTCGTCGTTCATGGCCGACGGTTGGGGCGGACGGTAGAAGTGGGTTCGGGGGATCGACAGGTCGAACGGGGTCCCCTGCGGAAGGGCGTGATCGGCCCGCTGAGGGATCTCAGGTCCCCGGCGGAAGGTCATCGAGCGGACAGTTCGACCGGGAGACCGGTGATGGCTCGTTCCATCGACGGGTTCGAAGCGAGAGCCGCCTACCGGACGAACGCGAGACGGCGGCGGTCCGGCGCGGGATACGTAGCGGCCGGTGGACACTTACCGTCGGGTGGACCAGAGGGGTTGTTGACCACGAGGATCCGGTTCGTCCTCGCGTGCGACCGAGTGTCCGGACTCGAGGTAGTGTTCGATCGCGAGTCGGGAGGCGTCGCCCTCTCCCTCCTCTCGAATGCAGACGGACCAGTCGCATTCGGTACAGACGTACTCGGTTCGGTCGTTCACTGTCTCTAGGCTGGAACGCTATTCGCCTGAGTGTGGTCCCTGCCCGTTCCGGCATCATAAATACGGTTGCGAGGCGCGCGTCGACGGCGGACGACCGAACCCCCGGCGCGGGACCGTTCGTCCCGTTCGGAGCCGGCGTCGTCACGACGGCCGACGTCGACCCGCTCGGCCGAGGCTCGACGGGCTTCCCAGGTCGACTCAAGCTATTTGTCGGTTCCTCGACGACCTGTGCCATGAGCAACGATCCGTTGATCGAACGGGCGATCGACGAGGCGCCCATCGGCATCACGATCGCCGACGCCAGGCGGCCGGACAACCCGCTGATCTACCTCAACGACGCCTTCGAACGACTGACGGGATATCCGAAGGAGGAGACGCTCGGCAGCAACTGCCGGTTCCTCCAGGGGAGGAACACCGAGGACGAGCCGGTCACGGCGATGCGGGAGGCGATCGAGAACGAGGAGGCGGTCTCCGTCGAACTGCGCAACTACCGGAAGGACGGAACGGAGTTCTGGAACAGGGTCGACATCGCGCCGCTGCACGAGGACGGGGAGGTGACGCACTTCGTCGGCTTCCAGACGGACGTGACGGCGAGAAAGGAGGCCGAGTTCGAGATCAAACGCCGGGTCGAGGAGGTCGAGCGCGAACGCGCGAAGCTCCAGCGGCTTCTGGACCGCATCGATGGACTGCTGGAGGACGTCACCCAGGCGCTCGTCCACGCGACGACCCGGGAGAGGGTCGGACGGGCCGTATGCGAGCGGCTGGCCGACGACGACGCGTACGACGGGGCGTGGATCGGGGAGCGGGCGACGACCGACGGGATCGTCCCCGAATCGTGGGCGGGAACCCGTGACCTCGACGACGTACGCCTCTCGGTCGACGGGAACGAGGACCCGACCGTCCGAGCGCTCGAGACCGGGACCGCCCAGTTCGTCTCCGGCATCGGGTCGCACCGACGCTGGCACGGCGGGATCCGGGACGAGGGCGTCCGGGCCATGGCCGCGATCCCGCTGGTGGCCAGCGAGACGACGCACGGCGTTCTAACCGTTTACGCCGCCCGGGACGACGCGTTCGTCGAACACGAACGGGTGGTGCTCACGTCGATCGGCCGGGCGATCGCGAGCACGTTCGACGCGCTCGAGAGCCGACGGATCCTGACGGTCGACACCGCCGTCGAACTCGACTTCTCGCTCGGCCAGGAGGACCTCTTCGTCGTTCGGCTCTCCTCTCGAACCGGCTGTCGGTTCTCCTACGAAGGGACGGCGCTCGACAGCGCCTCGCTCGCGTTCTTCACGGTGACGGGCGGCGACCCCGAGGAGGTCCGTGACCTCGCGGCGCGGTTCGAGGAGGTCGAGGAGGCGGTCCTGTTGACCGCGGACGCGACGTCGGGGTTGATCGAGTTCCGACTCGGCGGGGCATCGATCGTCACGCGACTGGCCAACAGGGGGGTTCGGATACGCTCGATGACCGCGGCCGAGGGAGAGGGACGTCTCCGGCTGCTCGTGCCGGCCGGCGTTCGTCCGCGCTCGATCGTCGAGGCGGTTACCGAAAGCTGTCCGGGCGCCGAACTGGTCGCGCGACACGAACACGAACGGCCACCGCGGACCGATGCGGAGTACCGCCATTCGGTCGAGGAACGGCTCACGGACAAACAGTTGCTGGCGTTGCGGAAGGCCTACGTGAGCGGCTACTTCGAGCCCCAGCGCCAGATCTCTGGCCCGGAGCTCGCCGACTCGATGGGCATCTCGCGCTCGACGTTCCACCAGCACCTCCGCGCGGCCCAGCGGAAGGTCCTCGACGAGTTCTTCGAGCGAGACACCTGACTAGTCGGGTCCAGCGCTGATGGGATTGGCAGCCATACCATCGATCGGAGTTACAGAATGCCACAACGAACCGGTATCTCACGGCGACGATTCGTACAGATCGGCGGCGGCGTGGCCGCCGTCGCCCTCACCGGCGGCTTCGCGAGCGCGGACAGCCACGACGACGGTGAGGAGCGCAACGAGGGCGGCGAGAGCAGTGACGAGGAATCGATGGAAGGAGGAGAGGAAGAGGTCGCAAACGTCCGCGTCGCGCACCTCTCGCCCGACGCGCCGAACGTCGACGTCTTCGTCGACGACGAGGCCGTCCTCGAGGACGTCCCGTTCAAGGCGGTCAGTGAGTATCTCGAACTCCCCGCAGGGAGCTACAACGTGAAGGTCGCGCCGGCCGGCGCGGGTAGCGAGGAGGCAGTCCTCGAGGAGGACCTCGACGTGCCCGCGGCCGACCTGACCGTCGCCGCCATCGGCGAGGTCGCCGACGAGAACCAGCCCCTCGAACTCGCGGTGTTCGAGGACGACAACAGCGATCCCGGCGACGACACCGCCCGCATCCGTGCGGTCCACGCCTCGCCCGACGCACCCGCCGTCGACGTCGTCGTCGCGGAGACCGGCGACACGCTGTTCGAGGGCGTCGAGTTCGGCGACTCGGGCTACGCCGAGGTGCCCGCGGGCTCCTACCGGCTGTGCGTCTACCCGGCCGGCGAGCGCGAGGAAGCGGTCCTCGGCGTGGACGTCGACGCCGCGGGCGGGACGGTCGCCTCGGCGTTCGCCGCCGGCTACGTCGCGCCCGAGGACGCCCCCGCCGACGAGCCGTTCGACCTCGTGCTGAGCGTCGATTCGGCGTAGCGTCGACGACGGCGATCGAACGAATCCACGCGTCCGCGTTCGGCTGTTCGATCGAACGCGAACTACGTCCCCGCTGACCGGTATATTGCACGTCATAACGAAGTGTTGTCATCTCTACGAACTCGATAGCGGTGTGATCCGGAGAAGCCGTGAACCATGAACGAATGTGACCTGTGCGGTAAGGCGTTCCTCACGGAGAGGGCGAAGTACGGCCACCTGTCGATGTGTCCCGAGAACCACGAACGAACCACGCCGGAGGGGTGGGCGGCGTCCAGTCACGGACGGTGGGGTAGCGACCGGCGGTAGCTGCCCGCAGCGGGAGGAGGCGGTCGGTCTGGACGCGGGCGTTCGGGTTCGGGACGGTCGTCGAACCTACTCGTGCGTGAACAGGAACAGGCGGCCGTCGTCGTTCGTCACGGTACAGAGGCTCATCACCTTCTCGAGCGAGAGGCTCGTTTCGTCACGTTTGCAGACGACGAGGTTGTCGAAGGACTCCTCGCAGACCGGACACGCGATGGCCGTGGTGTTCTGGTAGGTCGCCGTCATCTCGGTCTCCTGGCGCGGCGTCAGGTAGCTCTTCATCTCATCGAGGCCGTCGATCTCTCCCATACCGGGTACGCGTGCGGCTACCGAATAAAGTATTCTCCGTCGGACGGCGGAACCGATGGATCGACGACCTGAACGTCGGCGAACCGATGTCGGAGCAGCCGCTCGCCGACCGCGGCTCACCCGCTCGTTCAGAGGGGTGTAGATGAAGGGTGGACGGAGCAGGTCCTTCGTCGGCACGGAGCATACCGCTGTCGAGGGACGATAACGAGACTCCGAGCCGTCGCTCGAACCCCTATGCACTGAGAGAGATCGTTGCAAGTGGGGTGAATAAGTTACTCGAGACCTATCCGCACTCATGAAGCTCAATCGCAGGGAAAGTCTCCGTCGAGGGGGCGCGGCGCTGGCCGCGACGGGGACGATCGCGCTTGGGGGCTGTGCCGACGCGCTCAGGGGAGGAGACAGCGTCGACGTGGCGTCCATGCAGTGGAGCGAGGCGCGCCTGCTCGGCTACATGGGATACGAGGTCCTCGACGCCAACACGGACCTCGAGGTCAACGACGAGATCGGCCTCGGGGGCGCACGCCAGTGTTTCGAGGCCGTGAGCAACGGCGAGGTGGACTTCTATCACCTCTACACCGGCGGCGCGTGGGCCACCATCCCGCCCCAGCACGACGAGGTCATCGCCGACCCCGACGAGCTCTACGAACGGACCAGAGCGGAGATGGAGGAGGAACACGGTCTCCAGTACCTCCGGCCCGCCTCCTACAACAACACGTACGGGATCGGTGCGAACCCGCAGTGGGTGGAGGAGACCGGGATCGAGACGATGAGCGGGCTCGCCGAGCACGTGACCGAGGGCAACACCGACCTCACCGTCGTGCTGGGATCCGAGTTCCAGGAGCGAAGCGACGGTTGGCCCGGACTCGTCGAGCACTACGGGTTCGAGGACCGGGTGGACGAGCTCGACACGCGCAGCGTCAGCGCGGATCTGACCTACGAGATCGTCGGCCAGGGCGAGGCGGAGATCGGCATGGTCTTCACGACCAACCCCAACATCGAGCAGTTCGATCTGATCGTCCTCGAGGACGATGAGGAGTTCTTCCTCCCGTACAACCCGGCGCCGCTGGTCGACGGGGAGAGCCTGGAGGAGCACCCCGAGATGGAGGAGGAGCTGAACGCCGTCTCGGACTCGCTTACCTCCGAGGAGCAGGTGATCGAACTGAACGTACGGATCGCGGTCGAGGAGGAGAGCGCCCAGTCCGTCGCGCGTGACCACCTCGACGAGAACGGCCTGATCTAGGCCATGTATTCGACACCCACCCTGCCGATCTCGTATCTCGATTACGTCTCGGAGAACTGGGTCGAACTCGTCATCGCGACCGTAGAACACGTCGAACTCGTGTTCCAGACGCTGTTGATCGCGCTACCGCTGGGGATATCGCTGGGGATCGCGATCACGCTGTATCGATCCACCTCGACGCTCGTGTTGTGGCTCGCCGGCGTCGCGATGACGATCCCCAGCATCGCGCTGTTCGGACTGCTGATACCGTTCGTCGGCATCGGCAATCCGCCGGTGATCGTCGCGCTCGTGCTCTACGCCCAACTGCCCGTCATCCGCAACACCTACATCGGACTGACGAGGGTGGACGAGGGGGCGATCGAGGCGGGAACCGGACTGGGGATGACGAGGCGACAGCGTCTCCGGCGTATCCGGTTTCCGAACGCGCTGCCGGTGATCACCGCGGGAGTGCGGAACGCGGTCGTGATCCTGATCGGGGTCGCTACCGTCGGCGCGTACGTCGGCGCCGGCGGCCTCGGCGACTACATCTTCGTCGGCATCTACGAGTCGTACACCGAGATGATCGTCACGGCGACCGTGCTGGTATCGCTGCTCGCACTGGCGGCCGACTACCTGTTCGAGGCGGTCGAGCAGGTCCTCTACCTGCGCAACGGGGAGGAGGTCGAGCGGAGCCTGGCGGCACGAGCGCTCTGGGGGGTGGTCGGATGATCGAGTTCGAGAACGTCACCAAGGTGTATCCCGACGGAACGAGGGCGGTAGAGAACGTCAGCTTCCGAGTCGAGGAGGGGACCACGACGGTGCTGGTCGGTCCTTCCGGCTGTGGCAAGACGACGACGATGAAGCTCGTCAACCGCCTCGAGGAGCCGACCGAAGGAACGATCTACTACGACGGGACCGACACCCGAACGCTCGACGCCACGGAGCTCAGGCGCGACATCGGCTACGTGATCCAGGAGGTGGGGCTGTTCGACCACATGACCGTCGGCGAGAACGTCGCCACCGTGCCGGAGCTCAAGGGCTGGGATCGCGAGCGGATCGACGAGCGCGTGGACGAACTGCTGGCGCTGGTCGACCTGCCGCCCGCGAAGTACCGCGACCAGTACCCGACCGCCCTCTCGGGCGGACAGCGCCAGCGGGTCGGCGTCGCACGCGCGCTCGCGGCTGACCCCGACGTCCTGCTGATGGACGAGCCGTTCGGGGCGCTCGATCCGATCACCCGCGAGGACCTCCAGGACGAGTTCCTCGAGATCCAGGAGGAGATCAACACGACGATCCTCTTCGTCACCCACAGCATCGACGAGGCGCTGAAGATGGGCGACAGGATCGCCATCTTCGACGTGGGCGAGATCGTCCAGTACGGGACGCCCAACGAGATACTCAGCCAGCCGGCGAACGAGTTCGTCGAGGAGTTCATCGGCGACGACCGCACCCTCAAGCGGCTCGGACTGATCCGCGTCGAGGAGGTCATGGAGCCGGTCGCCGACGGGACGCAAGACGGGAGGACGCCGGACGAGGCGGTGTCGCCCGACGCCAACCTCGAATCGGCGCTGTCGCGGATGCTCCAGGAGGACACCGACACGCTCTCGGTCAGGAACGGGGACGACCGGCTCGTCGGCCGTGTGACCCGAGAACGGATCCAGGACACACAGCGCGCGCAGGTCGAGCGATGAGCGTCCTCGGCAACCTGTACGGCGCGGCGGAGTATCTGACGGCGAACTGGGTCGAGTTCCTCGAACTGCTCCGCCAGCACCTCGCACTCGTGCTGATCTCGGAGGTCGCTGCGATCCTGGTGGCCGTCCCGCTCGGCATCGTCGCGGTTCGGTACGACCGCCTCCGAAGTACGATCCTCTCGGTCGGGAACGTCGCCCAGACGATCCCGACGCTCGCGGTGATCGCGCTTGCGTTTCCGGTCTTCGGTCTGGGGTTCAGGTCTGCGGTGATCGCGCTGTTCGTCTACGCGCTGTTGCCGATTCTCACGAACACGATCACGGGGCTGGAGAACGTCGAGGAGAGTACGGTCGAGGCGGCTCGCGGAATGGGAATGACCGACACCGACGTCCTGCGGCGGATCCGGCTCCCGCTCTCGGTGCCGGTGGTGTTCGCCGGCATCCGGACGAGCACGGTCATCAACGTCGGCACGGCGTACCTCGCGTTCTTCATCGGCGGCGGCGGCCTCGGGGTCTGGGTCATCAGCGGCATCGACCTCTTCGACACGTCCCGGATCCTGGCCGGCGCGATACCCGGCGCGCTGTTGGCGATCGGTCTCGACAGCCTGCTCGCGCTCGTCGAGCGACGGCTTGGCGGGGAGGCCGTTCAGGACGAGTCGATGATGACGGGGTAGCGCCGCGTTCCGAACCATCGACGGGCGGGTTCGGGCCGGCCGTCGGCCGGGAACGGGCCGACGTCGCCGTCGTATGCGGTGCCGGAGGCTAAGTCCGTAGAGCGCGAACCTCGAGCATGGCCAAACGAGGAACCATCACCATCGTCCCGAGCGTCCACTTCTCGTCGACTCACCGCCGCCGGGTCCGCGAGACGATTCGGGATCGACGGCCCGACGTGGTCGCCGTCGAACTCGACGAGCGGCGTTTCGACCGCCTCGATCGACGCTCGCGCCTGCGACCGGACGAGCTGTCGCGCGGGGCCTCCCCGACCACCACGCCCACCTACCGGACGCTCCAGGCGATCCAGCGGACCGTCGCCCGGCTCTACGGCTTCGACCCCGAGGAGTCGGACATGGAGTCCGCGATACAGACCG
Organism: Halalkalicoccus sp. CG83; assembly: GCF_037081715.1. NCBI lineage: Archaea > Methanobacteriati > Methanobacteriota > Halobacteria > Halobacteriales > Halalkalicoccaceae > Halalkalicoccus > Halalkalicoccus ordinarius. Next base: position 124,886 of record NZ_JAZDDH010000002.1, on the reverse strand, counting down.
CCGCCGAACTGGGGATCGAGATCGCGCCGATCGACGAGCCTCTGGAGGACGTCCTCTCGACGCTCTCGTCGAAGGTCGGGCTGGTGACGGTCCCGAAGATGCTGCTCCGGATGCAGCTGATGGGGCCCGCCGAACGTCTCCGCCAGATCGAGACGTTGACGCTTCCGTTCAGGGACGTCAGAAGCGGCGACGACGTCCAGCCGATGGTCGATCAGATGCGCACGCTCGTCCCGGAGGTCGCCGATCAGCTGCTCGACCGACGGGACCGGGCGATGGCCGAACGGCTCTACGCCCTTCGCCACGAGGGCTACGACGTCGTCGCGGTCGTCGGCGCGGCACACCACAACGGCATCCTGGCCGCGCTCGACGAGCTCGAGGAGCGGGACGCCGAGCCGACCGTCTCGGTCCCGATCAGGAAATCCGGTCGTTCGGTCACCGAGGTACCGATCGAGTAGCCGGCGTACCCGATCGAGAGCGGTACCGGGAGACGCGTCGACCCTCGATCGAGACGGGCGTCGGGTGGACGGAGACGTCAGAGAACGCCGATACGGACGTTCGCTTCGATCACTGACGATCAAAGCGAACGTGTGGAGCCGACCACCCACCCCCCGGAGCGCGAACCCGTACCGAGTCCGAAACGCGAACCCATCACGTACGAGAGTTCACGAATCCGATGAATTTCTTGGGCTGTTGCGAAGACATCGTTGCCGATGGACAACCTTAACAGACGAGAGCGACAACCCCCCGGCCATGGGTAGATCCAACGAGGACTGGTGGCCGAACCGGTTGAACCTGAAGATCCTCGACCAGAACGCTCGTCCGGCGAGTCCGATGGAGGAGGAGTTCGACTACGCCGAGGAGTTCGAGAAGCTCGACCTCGACGAGGTGAAGGCGGACATCGAGGACGTGTTGACGACCTCCCAGGACTGGTGGCCGGCGGACTACGGCCACTACGGACCGTTGATGATCCGGATGGCGTGGCACAGCGCCGGCACCTACCGCGTTAGCGACGGACGCGGCGGCGCGACCGGCGGCACGCAGCGCTTCGCGCCGCTGAACAGCTGGCCCGACAACGCGAACCTCGACAAGGCGCGTCGGCTGCTCTGGCCGGTCAAGCAGAAGTACGGCCGCAAGCTCTCGTGGGCAGACCTGATCGTCCTGACCGGGAACGTCGCCCTGGAGTCGATGGGGTTCGAGACGTTCGGCTTCGCCGGCGGGCGCGAGGACGCCTATGAGCCCGACCAGGCCGTCGACTGGGGGCCCGAGGACGAGTGGGAGGACTCCGACCGCTTCACCGAGGAGGGTGAACTCGAGGGGAACCTCGCCGCCACCGTCATGGGGCTCATCTACGTCAACCCCGAGGGGCCGGACGGTAACCCGGATCCGGAAGCGTCGGCGGAGAACATCCGGGAGTCGTTCGGCCAGATGGCGATGAACGACGAGGAGACGGCCGCGCTCATCGCCGGCGGCCACACGTTCGGGAAGGTCCACGGCGCGGAGAACCCCGACGAGCACGTCGGCCCCGAGCCCGAGGCGGCCCCCATCGACCAGCAGGGATTCGGCTGGGAGAGCAGCCACGGCTCCGGCAAGGGGAGCGACGCGATCACCAGCGGGATCGAGGGCCCGTGGAACGCCACGCCGACCCAGTGGGACATGGGCTACCTCGGCAACCTGCTCGACCACGAGTGGGAACCCGATCGTGGCCCCGGCGGCGCGTGGCAGTGGACCACGACCGGCGGCGAGCTCAACGAGACCGCGCCGGGCGCCGAGGACCCCTCGGAGAAGGAGGACGTGATGATGCTGACGACGGACGTCGCGCTGAAGAAGGATCCGGAGTACCGGGAGATCCTCGAGCGCTTCCGGGAGAACCCCCAGGAGTTCCAGGAGTCGTTCGCGAAGGCGTGGTACAAGCTGATCCACCGCGACATGGGCCCGCCCGAGCGGTTCCTCGGTCCGGAGGTCCCGGACGAGGAGATGCTCTGGCAGGACCCGATCCCCGACGCCGATTACGACCTGATCGACGAGGCGGAGATCGCCGAGCTCAAGGAGGAGATCCTCGACTCGGACCTCTCTCGCTCCCAGCTGGTCAAGACCGCCTGGGCGTCGGCGTCGACGTATCGCGACAGCGACAAGCGCGGCGGGGCCAACGGGGCCCGTATCCGCCTCCGACCGCAGCGTGACTGGGAGGTGAACGAGCCCGCACAGCTGGCGACCGTCCTGGACACGTTCGAGGAGATCCGAGAGGAGTTCAACGGTTCGCGATCCGACGACGTGCGGGTCTCGCTCGCCGACCTGATCGTCCTGGGCGGCAACGCGGCCGTCGAGAAGGCCGCGGCGGACGCCGGCTACGACATGGAAATCCCGTTCGAGCCGGGCCGTACCGACGCCTCGCAGGAACAGACCGACGTCGAGTCCTTCGAGGCGCTCGAACCGGAGGCAGACGGGTTCCGCAACTACCTCGGGATCGAGAGCGACCGCTCGGAGGAGGAGCTGCTGGTCGACAGGGCCGACCTGCTTGACCTGACGACCGACCAGATGACGGTCCTGGTGGGCGGCATGCGCGTGCTGGGCGCGAACTACAAGGACACCGACTTCGGCGTCCTCACCGACCGACCGGGGACGCTGACCAACGACTTCTTCGTGAACCTGCTCGACATGGACTACGAGTGGGAGGGCGCCGAGGAAGGCGAGGAATCCGAGTCCGAGGACATCATGGAGCGCGAGGAGCCCTCGGACGCCCAGGAGATCTACGAGATTCGCGACCGCGAGACGGGCGAGGTCGAATGGACGGGGACCCGCGTGGACCTCGTCTTCGGTTCGAACGCCCGACTTCGAGCCGTCGCGGACGTCTACGCGTCCGCCGACGCCGAGGAGAAGTTCGTGCGTGACTTCGTGGACACCTGGGAGAAGGTGATGAAGCTCGACCGCTTCGATCTCGAGTGATCGCGGTCGAGGATCCGTAGACACAGGGTCTCTTTTCGGCGTATCGTCTCCGTTACGGAAGCGAATCGGTGAACGGGGAAGCGCCATGTAGAACGACGGGTACGACGGGACTGTCGCGAGTCGTGCGGGACCGAAGGTCCCGCCGGAAACCGGCGGCTTCACCGCCGGTGACGTAACGAGCGGCAGTCAGGGGCGTACGCGAGTGAGACCAACGGGCGCAGGGCGCTCGTTCACAGGGCGAACGAATCGCCCTTTGCGGCGTGAAACGGCCGAGTTTGACGGATCCGAGATCGGAGATATACGGTAGTCATCAGAGGATTTCGTAGCGTCCTGCGAGATACGGGGCGCGTATCGGTCACACAACGTTCTTGATGTCGGTGTTTCTGGAGGGTAGAGATAGCCTCGGCTGGAACGTGTAACCGTCTGAAAAATCGAAGGTAGTGTTTGTCGCTGTGAGCGACGAGTGTGTCTCGGTATTACTGTCGGACGACGTTCGCCGCGCGGGGCCCCTTCGGTGAGGACTCGATGTCAAACTCGACCTCAGTACCTTCCGTCAGGTCCTCTCCGCCGACGTCCTCCATGTGGAAGAAGACGTCTTCGTCGTCGTCGAGGTCGCCGTCGTCAGTCGAAATGAAACCGTAGCCGCCAGTATCGTTGAAGAAATCAACTTTTCCGTTTGCCATTACAAACAAATGTAGTCTCCAACGACTGATAACACTTCCGAGCATCGCGGTACCACGGCTCCCGTCTCCATACCTCGAACGGGTGGTCGTGCGTACAGTTCGTTCGGATTTCGGCAGTTAGTTCGGTTTCGGGACAGGTATTTACCGTATGGTCACGAGGTATGACATGCATCGACATGAAACCATGCCAGAACTGCCAGACGGTCATCGACGAGTATCTCCTCGATAAACAGCTCGAACCCCTGCGCGAACTCACGGTTGACGACTTCAGCGTCTGTGCGAACTGCGCGACCATCGTCGCGGATGCGTGTGTGAAGTGTGACGGCGCAGTGTACGTTCCTCGAGGTGAATCCGTCACCCCCGACTACTGTCCAGCGTGTCGGTCGGACATCATAAACCGTACCGGCCACGACCCTGGCTGGACGCGTGGACACGTCTCCACCTGAACGGCAGTTGCGCTCAAACACTATTCTTCGTCAAGGGGGCCGTTCGATAGACGTGCAACCTCCGTATCTCGCATACGTCTCATCTAGTAAGCAACACCGGCGTTGGATGGCGGTTAGATGTGTTTCAAATATAGGCACGACGGGACTGCCGCGAGCCGTGCGGGACCGAAGGTCCCGCCGGAAATCGGCGGCGAAACCGCCGGTGACGTAACGAGCGGCAGTCAGGGGCGCACGCGAGCGAAGTGAGCGAGCGGGCGCGACGGGATTTGACAGAGTCGAAGAACCTGCAACAAAGTTGCAGAGCCTTCGACGTGCCCCCTCGAACTTCGTTCGAGGGGAACCCGCGGCATCTCGGGTCCTGCTCGCGCCCTTGAGGCGCTGCGCGGGCTTCCGACGACTTCGGAACCAGCTACCGGATATCCTGGACGGGCCAGGCCGGCTATCGACCATCCTTCGGGTGGTTCGAGGCGATAACGATGGACGAAACCAACCTCGAACCCATGACCCCGGAGGAAGCTCTTGAGCTCTACCTCCAAGACAGGCGTACTGACCTCACAAAAGCGAGTCTGCAGGCCCATAGATACCGTCTGAACCATCTCATTCGATGGTGCGACGAGGAGGGTATCGACAACCTGAACGGTCTCAGTGGCCGTGACATGCACCGCTATAAGCTCTGGCGGCGAGATGATGGAGACCTCAACAAAGTCACGGTAAAGACACAGATGGATACAGTCCGAGTATTCATTCGCTGGTGTGAAGCCATCGACGCTGTTCAACCCGACCTCTCAGACAAGGTGGTCTCTCCGACGTTGGATGACGGAGATAACCAACGAGAAGTGATGTTAGAGTCCGACCGAGCAGAGAGAATCCTCAACTATCTTGCTCGCTTCCACTACGCGTCATTTGACCATGTGACGGTTCTCTTGCTCTGGCATACCGGAATGCGAACCGGGGCCATCTATGGACTCGACGTTGACGACTATGACTTGGAAAACCAACGGCTTCAGACCCACCATCGCCCAGACCGAGGGACACCGTTGAAAAACAAAGCGAAGGGAGAGCGATTGATAGCTCTGAATACAGAGCTCTGTCAAGTCATAGAGGACTGGATGAGCCACAATCGACCGGATACAGTTGATGAGTATGGAAGATGTCCGCTTATTACTACTTCACAGGGACGAGCCACAAAAAGTACTATTCGAGACCGGGTCTACCGATGGACGCGCCCATGTGTGATTTCAGGGGAATGTCCCCACAACAGAGACATGGAGACATGCGTAGCCCGCGATGACCACAAGAAGGCATACTACGACTGTCCATCTGTCGTGAGTCCTCATGCTATTCGACGGGGCTCCATCACCCATCATCTTACCGAAGAGGTACCCGAGAAGGTTGTCAGCGACCGGATGAACGTCGGACCAGACGTGTTGGAAAAGCACTATGACCAACGGACGGAGGAGGAAAAAGTAGAACAGCGGCGGACATATCTCGACAACATCTAAACCCACCCTACCCGTCGTCAATTCCCCGCATTACCGTTCTCAGTGGTCCCCAAGAGATACGAGGGGCATCCATCGTCTCCATCGTAGAATCCCAGAGAAAGTTAGATACTCAGATTCCGGGGTTTCAGGGCTTAGGAAGCCCGAATACGCAGGTATATCTCCTTTCCAGGAAGACAAGCCCTCCACGGGTATTTTCAGTACCAGGATTCACTCCAAACGAGTATGTCCTTGTAGACTACGAAGTGAATACTCTCACTATACTCCACTCCTTCCCATTCTCACGAGCTCAAAGCCAGTAGTAGGTAGGGCTTCAATGCGATTTCTCCAGGAAATACCGTAGGCTACCCGGAGACTACTACCTCCTTTTAGGAGTCAATTTCCGGGCTCCACGGGAAAATGTTCTACCTGTTCCACCGTGTTCCACCGATGTTCCATGGGGGATGGAACATTTTTATCTCCAGTATTCCGTAGGTAACAGCCTCCTACTACCGTTATAGTAATTACTCTTCTAAATGTTCCACCAAATTCTCTGAACAACGTGTGTAAATCGGTTGGAGGTGGTGATAGTAATTCCAGTACCTTCCTCACCGTTACACACACTGTAGAGAGAATTAGGTGGAACAGTGGAACATTTCCTTCTCACCTCCTCCCCTTCTCGCGATTTTTGGTGTTCCAGGGGGTGGAACATTGCCGGAACATGCTGGAACATCCTCGGGAGTTTTTCATGAAACAGGGTGAGGGATTCCCAGGAGTATATAAAGGAGCCAGGTTTTACACCCGTGCCAACTGTAATTCTGGCACGCACTCCTTTCCTTCAATCTACCCCATCATTCCCAAACTTAAATTCTGGAATTTTCTTATCCCGAAAAGAGAACTCTCAAAACGAGAAGAGAAGCTTTCTATCTCCCAAAACTGTGGTAATTATTGTCACATAGCATTTATTACTGAGTATCCCTTATTATTAGGTGGGAAATGACCTGAACGAAAGCCCCGATGAAAGCCACAAGTCGTGTCCGGTGCCCTCCAGGGTAACTCCGGATTCGGCCCTCCTACAGTCGCTACCACGTTGGTTGAGGCATTGTGTCTCCTCAACCGACCCCAAAATAGTGGTAACTGAGGAGTGGGTAGGAGTTAGCTGGCCCAGGTAACTCGCCCACTGACGGAACGGAAGTAGCACTTCCGGGGTGAGGAGATTTGAACCACCGAGGTTCATGCCTGGGGGTGGTTCCCCGAAGGCAATCAGAATCCTCCTGTTCGATGCAAGAAATCCAGTTCGATACTACTCGAACCCAACAGCGGGCCTTGCAGGACCGTGACCAAAAATAACGACCGCAATTTCGGGTGGTTAGAAGCCAATCCGAGATTGGAGCTACTGAGGTATAGAATTTTTGACCGATAAGCGGTAGGACACGATTTTCAACAATGTCAACTAAGTTTCAGAAAGAAGAAGAAACGTGGATAACGTCCATTTCATTGAAGGAACGACACAAGGACCCGGTGAGAGGTGACGGTTACTTCAACCTCTCCGAGTTCGTTCGGGAAAAACTGGATGAGGAATTCATTAATGACTGACTGAATATTTCACTATCGAGACCGACAGAATACGTGGTTCGGAGTAGCCACTGTTCCGGTTTCGGAAAGCAGAGGTAGAGGCTGCATGTCTGACGGCTCCACCCGTCAACATGCCAATATTGGATTTACTGCGACATAACGACTTCGAGAATGGACTTTGACGAGATTGAGTGCGAGCACAAGGACTCTCCTTTTGATTCTTCGGGGTTTCTGGATTTGAACAACCCCCGGTTTAACGAGGGAGAGACTATCAAGAAATCTGACCTTCGGAAGAAGGAGGAAGAAGAGCAGGAAGAGGAGAACGAAAGTGAAAATATGACTAATTCTGATTTGACCGAAGAGCAGAAGGAAAAGTATGAAGAACGACAAAAGCGAGTCAAAGAAATAAGGGAGAATTCCCTGCCGGATAGCACTCCTAACCTGAATGTCTCCGAGAGCAACGGGGGCTACGGCCGTGATAAGGGAGAGCACTGGGAAGAGTGGTCCAACTTCACGCTGGAGTACAAGTCCATTGTAACGACTCCCAACGACGAGAAGAAGATGAATTTCGTCGTCCATCCGCGCATGGATGAGAGTCCTTTCGAGGTGACCGTTGACACCGGAGTTTTCCACGATAAGCGGAAGTTCAAGCGGGAGGTTTGCGTTGGAGAGACCACCGTTTGGAAGGGAAGCGACGGAAATCTTGCAGACCTGAGGCAGTACATCACCAAGCAAGACCGGGTCGAGAAGAAAGGAACCCATCACCTCGGTCTGAATGATGGGGTTTGGGTCACTCCCAACCGGAACCTTACGGCAGACGGGTGGAGCGAGGAGGAGGAAATCCTCTATGATGCCCGGAATATTGCCACGGAGCGGGCATGGAGTTGCCCTGATAAATTCGACCGGGAGAAGGTAGCCGAAATTATTGAGCTACTTCCCCGAACCCGAGACACGGAGCGGTTACTTCCCGTTATTGGCTTCTTCTATGCCTCCTCCGTGAAGCCATACATCCTCGATTGGGAAGGAGAATTCAATCTGCTATCCGTAACGGGAGATACCGGGGCGGGGAAAACCGCTACTCTCGGTGTACTCTGGGATATGTTCGGGATGGGGAAGCGTCCCTTGACCATCAAGGACGGGGATTTCAACGAGAAGGTGGCTCTCTCCTCAACCAACTCCATTCCCATTTGGTTCGATGAGTACAAGCCGAGCGACATGCAGGATTACAAGGTCAATAACTTCCACGACAAGCTCCGAAAAACTACCCGACCGTCCCTCATCATGAGCGGGAATAAGGACGGGTCAAACGACTCCTACGAGCTTGAGGCCCCGGTCGTAGTTAGTGGTGAGGAGTCCATTTCAGGAGCGGCAGAGGAGAGGCGACAGATTGCAGTTGCCTTCAAGTCAAGTTCCACTGAGACGGGTTCAGATACGAACAGAGCCTTCTCGGAGTTGACCGGTACTTCTCACCGAGGGAATGGTAACGTCGCTCACTACAGCGGCTATGACCTCTCGCAGCATGTGGTGGCCTGGCTCAAGTTCCTCCTCAATCACGACAAGGGTTTCCTCCGGCAACGGTGGGAGGAATCGGGGGAAAAGACCTGGGAGCTTATCCAGGAGAATGACATCCAACTCCCCGATGAAATGGACATCCAGGGAATGCAAACAATCCACTTCGGATGTACGCTCTACCAAAAATTCGCTGATGCCCTCGATGCCGAGTTGACCTTCACGGATGAGGACGTTGAGAAGGCCATGCTTTACTCCGTAACCGGGGCTAACGGCGGGGAGAACCGTGCTCGACACGTTGATACCCTCTTTGACATCGCCAGTAGAGCGGCTTCGGACAACATGCTGAAGCCCGAAGTCCATTACAAGGTGGCCTCGGAGAACGAGTTACGGATTAACCTCTCCAAGTCCCTGGACAAAATCCGGAAGTACGCGCGGGAGCACGACCTGAGCGAGGACATCCTGGGGTCGGTGGAGGATTACTACGGTCGGATGAGGGATGGACCCGAGAAGTATCCCTACATCGGTCTGTACGATGGAGAACCGAAGAAGAAGGAGAGGGACATCGGTTGGAGTATTTTCATCGACATTGGAAAGGCCGAGCGAGAAATCGAGAACTTCCGGGGAGACGACTTCCGGCATAGAATCGTGGATGTTGAGGAAGAAGAAGAGGCGACAAACCAGAAGGGGAAGAGCTTCTGAAATGACCGAACCGTACAAACAAAAGCAACCACTCCTCCGTGACCACATTGTGAATGAAATGTCAATCGCGGAGATAGCAGAGAAGTACGACACCCATTGGGGAGCTATCAAGGCGTACCTCGGAGTTCACTACCTGGACGACCGGAAACCTCCGAAACACCTAGAGGATGAAATGGCCTATCGGGATAAGGAGGTCCTGGAGGTTCTGTACCTGGAAGCTGGCATGAATCAAGAAGAGGATGCAGAGTGGATTGATGCCTCCCAATCCAGGTTAGTAGGTGGCTTCATCGACACGGCCTCATGTGCCCGCTAAGGTGGTTAGCAACGGAGAGGATGGAAGAACCTTCGGTTGGGTAAAAAGCGACTGACAGAGTATATGGACCTGCTACTACTACTCGTAGATGTACTGCTATTCTTCAAGCATGTGGTTCTGGGGTTTGCCCTTGGAGCCGTGATAATGACTGCTGAGAGCGTAATTACGAATGCCAGGGAAGAGATTGATTAAGCGACCTTACGACATGATTACTGTCCTTCATTTCCCAAATGACACTATAAACCGACATCTGTACTGATGTATTATCTACTAATAAGGGTGCTGTGACGGTAGAGTTCAGATATTCTATTGCCGATGTGGATAAGTAACAGTGGTGTAAATGGTATACTATCATGGGGTTTCGTGAAGATGATTTAACAAATGGTCTAATCCGGCATTACGAGGCCAAGGATGTAGTAGATATTCTTGAACCTGAAGCAAGTTATCGAAATTCGGGTAGAAGGGGAGTCCCTGATTTATATGTTGTATTCTATCAACCTGGGGAAGCTCTGATAGAAGCTCATCTTATTGAAGTCAAATCTGAACACGCAGTACGGTCAGTTACAGGTGCTAATGCGATAATACGGCAATTCAATAAGATGCGCCGATACTTCTATTCATCTAATGAACGGGGCCCACCAACGCCTGAATTCGAATTTGATGAAGTAATGTTATTTTTCGAACTGGCATTCATTCCATCTGAATATAATTTTACTCATCTTCTGAAGAATGCCCCTATGTATAATCATGGTATTCAAACTGACTGCGGGGAATCTTCGTGGCTACCAGCTGCTCACTCTCAAGATTCAGAAGGGGCACTACATAACGGAGTTGAGGTTCAATTAACACTACGCCATCCGAAAGCACCAACAAGGAGTATGGTATTAGTTTCCGCATCTGGGCGCTCGTTAAATCCGGGAATGTCTCTTCCCCCATCCCCGAACAGTATAAAAAATCTGTCAAGAATTGATACACACCTTTACAACAAATTGATGATAATTCTGAAAAACTATGAGTCGTAGCAATATATCCTAACAGGATAGAACTTGGTGGTGACCTCAACTGGATGGTGAATGCAACCATCAAGGCCGTCAACAAGATTGAATTGAACCGGTTTCCCTTCTTCGAGATGGAGAAAATGGAGGCCGACTATGAGATTGAACGGTTCGAAGGCTATGAGGATATCAAGGTTGACCCGGAGAAAGGTTGGAGAATCGGAGAGGCCCTGAATGACCCCGTTGGGACCATGTCTCCCGCTACTCAAGGATAGGTGAGCGGACCGAAACCTGGATTCCCACTCCGAGAGAGGATACGAAACCCATCAAAACCGGAGGGGGTACTTACGACCAACGGACCCAGTACGACATGACCATCAATAACTACGCGGATGGTGACGATGTTGAACTTGAGCAAGCAGTCCGGAGAGGAGTAAAGCAGGCTAACCGGCGGAAACGGCTGAAGACTTCGGACCAGAATTAGGAGTTGAGAATTCTCAGCTATACCATATCATTTCGAATTAATTCTTCCCAAATCAATAGACATAGCAAATTCAGTACGATTCCATACTGCACATCTGATTCCGCTTCACCATGTAAATTAGAATTTCGCCATCCGTAGATGAGTCCATATGCCTCATCTGTTCCAACATTCCCAAAGTTGGCTATTTTTTCTCTCATCTGTTCGAGGTTCTCTTCTAAGTTTGAATTTGCGATATTTTCCTCGAAGTATACAAGAATGTCGAGTAGACTACTGCATCTGTTGCCCTGTTCATAATATCCCCCTCGTCTTACTTTCTTAATTTCATTCGACTGTGTCACAGTCCCATCTCTTTCAATCACATGTCTACAACGATATTTTAGGTATCCTTCAAGTATGGGGTATGATACGTATGCGGCTATAGTACTTGTATTCCTAAACACCTTCTGAACATAGTCAGATTGTCTATGGTGGCTAGGCCGATTTATCGTCTCATAATGGCACAGTGAAAGATGGAATAAATTCCTGATAGCATACCACTGGCCGTTCCTCAAGAAACCATGCGAGTTATGGGCGTTATCCACTGTATCGTAGGTCGTCTTCCAATAATGTCGATTGTCTGATGTCACCTGAACTTGAAGAGTCTGAGTCAGTTTTATTGGGAGCTTCATACGGATTTCTGAAGGAAGATTTTCTATTGGGGAGGTCTCTGAATCATACCCAATCAAGCACTCTCTTTCTAACTTGCCTTCGATTGCTTCATAATAGTTACCTTTCCCTGAAAGAATAGAATCTCGGAGAGGTAATTTTCCTCCAAGTAGTCCTTCGTCCGGGTATCGAGTGATATATTCATCATATTTATCTGAAATCCGGGTCCAAGTTTTCTCAACCATAATATTCCTCACCTGTATGAGTATTTATATTTATTGGGAGGGGGATTTTGCTCCAGTAATTAGCGGTATTTGCCAATAGCTGGTTTTATTCGTGGGACGTTGCATTAAGCTGAATGGCAGATTTCCCAGCGGAATTTCGGGATGAGGTTGACCCCGAGCAAAAAGCTGGATGAAATTACTTCACACGGACAGTTTCGGACCAGTCCTGATATACCAGTCAGAAGTTTTAGTGCTCGAAATATACCCTATTCAGGACAGGGGGTGAGGCCACAACAAGCCGAGAGAGCGGATTTGTTCTTTGGGAAAGAGACATGGAAGAAAGTAACTCCTCGGAGAACGGCACTCAGGACCTACAGGAGGACATGAAGCCAACAGGTCAACCCACAACCACTGGGGGGTGGCCATAACCATCGGGGAAGACAGGAACCAGGGAATACCCAAGGAGTGGCTACCAGGGGATGGGCATGGAGAAGTAGTAGCATGGACATCAAACGCCGGAGAAAGAGACCGCGGACTACCGCCAGTCGCCTACGTCAGTAAACCGCCGGGGTTCGACAGCGCATATTCGTTCATTACCTAAAGAATTTAACAGGCAAGACCTAACGCATCATGTGATGCAAGCGAATAGTCCGGCTTGCGACGAATGTGGTTCAACCAATATCAAAACCAAGAAGGACGCGGTTCGGTCTACCGATTATCAGGATGTTTACAATTACCAATGTGAAGACTGTGGGCACTTCTGGAAAGAAGAACGATAAAGAGGATGGACGTGATTGCGTCATCGAGATGGCGGGCTAACTGAGACCCATCTTGGAGGTCGTTCACTATGCGGTCCTACTTCTCTTGGAGATGCTGCCCGAGGTCGATACCGGGTCCCTACATCGCTTCCAATTCATCATACCTCCATGATTTACCATGCTGCTAATTGAAGTTCCTCTGAGACCAATACACGAAGTGGATACCAGGGCAGTATTAGTATCCCAGTGGTGTCCATCATGGTGGATGGTGGGAAGATGGGAGCAGTGGAATGTTCCCAAAAAACCGGGAGGATGGATGAGCTCTTTCCCCGGTTTTCAGTTCAGAGCAAACCGACAGGCGTGTACCTGGGTTCTCCCTGATACTTGGTAGCATAGCGAGACTGTCGCTGCCACCATGGTGAACAAATCGGTCCACTACCAAAGAAAAAGTGGATGGTTCATCATGGTGTTTAAGACAACATTGAGGAAACGCAATCTCCCGGAGTCTCATTCGATTCCAGTGGTTCACCTGTTACTTCTTTCTCCCTCCTTGCCATAGTAGTCGTATGTTAGTCGTTGAGTTCCGAGTGGACTCGCCTATCCTTCAAGACGCCCTCGCTCACGCCCCCGAGACAATCATCAGTCATGAAGAACAATACCAAACCAGTGATGGTATTACCTACCTATTTTGGGCAGAGAACAGTGATTTAGCAGCCTTTGAGGAGGGACTGGCCGCTGACCCTACTGTAACGAATATCTCCCAACTCGCTGAAACGCCGACTCGCCGCATGTATCGAGTGACCTTTACTGACTATGGAGAGAGTGTTGCTACCTTTCCATCATGGAGTGGATTAGACATTAGCCTTCTTGATTCGACAATCTCGCATAAGGGTTGGGACGCCCGAATGCGGATGTCGTACCACAACGGGCTTAGAATCGATACCCGGGAGTCAACCGAGCGACGCAGTCGTAACTGACGGGTTTCACGTGGACTGCGGTGGAGTCCCCCTCCAATAAAAATTAAATAACGTCAACTACTCATCGTTGTCGTTGTTATTCGTCAACTTAGAGGTTGAGGGCATCGCTTCCTTGTGCGACGATATCACCAGTATCGCTAAGTGCAACAACCGCGACCTGAACAACATTGTTATTCAGTACATTCTCCACGTTAACGTCGTCTATAATCTCAACGTTAACGTCAATGTTCCGGATGTCAACCTCAATGTTACTGAGGACGTCTCCCCCAATAACGGTGACGACGATGTCTTCAACATTGACATTATTCAGAGCGTTCACATTCTGGACGACTACGTTCAGCAATCCATCTTGCTCCGTCAGATTTATGTTCAGGCTTCGAATTCGCTGCTGCTGTCCGACAGCACTACCGCTAAATGCAGTGAGACCAGTCGCCGCTACACCAGTCGCTGCAGCTCCTTTTATGAACGTTCGGCGCGCCTCATCGGGTTGGTTTTTGTCACTCATTGTTTTTACCTCGGTGGTATCCGCTACCACATATACAACGACAGACGCAGGATACTTAAACACACTCCTTGCAGTTGCTCGAACCAAATTGCTATAACTTAGCTACGATAAAACCATCTTCAAAGGATTGCTCATTCTTATCTGAAAATAACTGGTACCATATAGTGAGTATCAGAGACAGGCAAGGGAACAAACGAAATAATGAAGCCAGACATATGGAGTGATGAAGCATGCCTGAACGTATTCCGGACGATGAATTGTTAAGGGAACTCCAGCAACTTGCTCACAAACTCGGAACTACGCCGAAGGTGCAAGATATGCGTGACCATGGCGCATTTACCGCAAAGACATATCAAAAGCGATTCGGGTCGTGGACCGATGCGCTTGCCGCGGCTGGCTTTGAGCCAAACAAACGCGGACCAGCTAAAATCCCCGCCGATGCGTTAGCCGAAGAACTCCAGCAACTCGCGGATGAACTCGGGACAACGCCGACGAAGACTGATATGGCCGACCATGGACGGTTCAGCGCGAAGGTCTATCAGGAACGGTTTGACTCATGGAACAACGCAATCATGGCGGCCGGATTGTCAGTCAACAGCCAACAGCCTGCCGAACTCGCAGCTGATGAATTACTAGCGGAGCTTCAACGGCTTGCTGATGAGCTTGAATCGACACCCAAAATGACCGACATGCGTGACCACGGCAAATTCAGTCCAACGACATATCATACTCGGTTCGGGTCATGGAATGCCGCCCTTGAAGCAGCAGGATTGACGCCCAACCGACAGAGCTCTACTGAGGTTGAGCCAAATAACGGACAAAATAGCGATGTATGACTATTTATCTTATCCGTTCCAGAGCTTCTTTCCTGTCCTCTACAGGTGTTTGGTCGTATCGCATCGTTGTCTGGGGTGACTTGTGTCGTAGTTGGCTCCGTGCTGCTTTCGAATCCCGTTCTGCGGTCATGTATGTTCCAAGGAGTGGCGGATTGCATACCACGACATCTTCCGGTTCTCCGTTGGGATGTCTGCAATATCGCAGAGACGGCTGAGAAGGTATCGGAGGGGTTGTAATTGGTAGGGGTTTCCCTCCCTCGTTAACCACAATGAATCCGTTTCACGGTACATCCCGTAGTTTTCTCGCTCTTTCAGCCACCGTCTCAATGCGTCTGCCGTCGTTCGGTCAGCAACGGTTCTCCGGTAGCGCGCGTGTCTACTCAAGTAGTGCTGCGAACGTGTTTCATCGGGTTCGACCCGGGTAGCATCCTCGGAACCGGGTTCCGCCTGTTGGTCTTGACTTCGGTAATCCGCCCGCGGACTTTGCGAACTCCCAACCGCTGTAGTCCTTGTGTTCAGTGGGTTCCATTTCGAGTGTTAAACAGTAGCAAACAGTTAAACCGGATGCTCGATAACAAATCTATTGAACCACCTGAAGGATAAGAGGCGCGCTTCATCGCGTGTTCAAATCGGGTGCCAAAATGAGCAGCGGATTTATAAACACCTGGACGCCGTCGGGTCAATCCGAGACGGCATACAGCAGAGCGGGCGCGACGGGATTTGAACCCGCGGCATCTTGGTCCGGAACCAAGTACTCTGTCCACTGAGCTACGCGCCCTTACCGGAAGTACTCACGTCGGCCGTTTAACCGTTGTGAAGCGTCAGTCCTCGGCGGCCGCCACCGAGTCCGGAGAGTCGATCACCGACTCCTTCCAGGTTCCCCGCAGGAACCAGCCACCGGCGAGCACCGCGCCAACGACGTGTCCGAGCGTCATGCCGACCCAGATCCCGGTCGCGCCCCATCCGAGGACGAACGCGAGCAGATAGACGGCGGGGACGCGCACCCCCCAGAGGTTCAGCCACGAGAGGGCCATCGCGGTCTTGGTGTTGCCGGCGCCGCGAAACGCCCCGAGCACGACCTGCATCGCGCCGATGAACGCGAACTCCGCGGAACGAATCCGGAGGTACTCGGTCGCGAGCGAGACGGTCTCCGCGGCCCCGGGGACGTCGCCGAGGAAGACCGCGTTGATCGGCCGGGCGAAGGCGACGGCGACCAGGGCGACCAGGAACATCACGCCGCTCGCGGCGCCGACGGCGAGGCGGACGGCCCGTTCGGCGCGGTCGGGGCGTTCGGCGCCGAGGTTCTGGCCGACGATCGTCTCGGTCGCCCGCGAGATCCCGAGTGCGGGCAGGAAGACCAGCGAGATCAGCCGGTTGCCGAGCCCGTAGGCCGCGACCACCGGCGGGGCGAACGAGACCACCATCGCGGTGAGCACGACCAGCGCGAGCGCGTTAGCCGACTGCTCGAGCGAGGTGGGAACGCCCAGCTCGACGATCTCGCGGACGTTCGCGGGATCGAGGCGGAGATGCGAGAGTTCGACGTCGGGCCCCACGCCGGTTCGAAAGAGGACGTAGAACCCGGCGACCGTCGCTAATCCCCGCGAGAACACGGTCGCCACCGCTGCGCCCTCGATGCCCAGCGCGGGAAAGGCCCACCAGCCGAAGATCAGGAACGGATCGAGGACGACGTTGACGGCGACGCTGCCGAACATGAGCGCCATCGGCGCGCGGGTATTGCCGTAGCCGCGCATCAGCGCCTCGAAGACGTAGAAGCCGAACAGGAACGGAAGCCCGAGGAAGAACACCCGCATATAGTCTGCCGCGAGCGGGACGACCCGCTCGCCGGTAGCGGCCTGGCTCGGCAACAGCGAGAGCATCCCCCCGGTGTAGAGGTAGCCGATGGCACCCAGAACGGCTGCCAGAAGCGTGACGAACGCGAGCGTCTGGCCGGCGAACAGCCCCGCGGAGCGCTCGCTCTCGGCGCCGGTGTACTGGGCGACGAGCACCGAGCCGGCGGTAGTGAAGCCGCTCGCGACCGCGATCAGGAGGAAGACCAGTGGGAACGCGAGGCTGATCGCGCCGACGGCGTCCGCCGAGAGCCGCCCCAGCCAGAGGGTGTCCGCGAGGTTGTAGGTGACCTGCAGGAGCTGGAAGACGACGATCGGCCACGCCAGCCGGGCCATCGGACGCACCAGCCCACCCTCGGTGAGGCTGCTTCGTTCCGAGTCAGCCACTACGTTTCAGGAGAAGAAGAGACGGTATCAACGCTGTGATCGCGCCGCGTTGGCGAGGTGAACGAGAGCCTCAGGGCGTCTCGTTGGTCTCGAGGGTGAACTCCCCGCGCGGGTAGGCGACGCAGGTCAGCGTGTAGCCGTCCTCGAGTTCGTTCTCGTCGAGCATCTGCTGGTTGTCGTGTTCGACGAAGTCCTCGGAGGGGCCGTCGGCGATCTGCCCGCCACAGGAGACGCACTGGCCCTGCCGACAGGCGTAGGGCAGGTCCCACCCCTCGTCCTCGCCGGCCTCGAGCAGCGTCTCGTTGTTGGCGACCTCGATCGTCTCGCCCTCCTTCGCGTACTCGATCTCGAAGTACTCGATCTCGTCCTCGGGGATGTCGCCCGGCCCGGCGGCCTCCTCGCCGCCCTCCTCGAGTTCGCCCTCGGCGCCCTCGCCGCCGGCGCCGACGGCCGCAGCGGCACCGCCGCCGCCGCCGATCGCGCGGTTCATCGGCTCGGGGAAGTCGGTCTCGGGGACGGTCGCCGCGCGGCGTTCGAGCACCTCCTCGGAGATGTCGTCGGGAATCGACCGTTCGGTGCCCCGCGCGAAGTGCAGGACCACCACGGTGAGCGTCAGGAAGGCCCCGATCGATGCGGCGAATACGTCTACCATGTCCGGGGGGTACGGAAGGGTGGGTTAACAGCGTTTTGATCCACCTCACTCGAATCGCCCCGGGGCGCGGATCGCGACGACGTTCATGGAGAACGGTAGACCGGCTCGGCCTTCACGTCACCCGGACGCCGGTCGCGAGGGTCGTCACCGCGGTGTCGACGTTCACTCCTCGGAGTCCAGCCCTCGGAGCCGAACGTAGTCGAGCGAGACGGCGTGTTCGGCACGGATGAGGTCCTCGTCGTTGACCTCGATACCGAGTTCGTCCAGCCGTTCGGCGGTCCGGGAGATTTCCACGTCCTTGGCGCCGACCACCTTGATCAGGAGGTTCCTCTCGCCAGTCATCAGCTCGGTCACCTCGAGCACTCGGGGTATCGCGAGCGCCTCGTTGGCCATCTCGGAGCGCCGACTGATGCGAACCGTACAGGTGAACAGGAAGTAGAGCGAGAGCTCCGTCCGCTTGTGATCGATCGTCGCCGTGTATCCGGTGATGACACCCGCCTCCTCCAACCTCCGCATCCGGTTGTGAACCGTGTTGTCGGAGACGCCGATCCGTTCGGCGAGATCGGTCGCCGTATACCGCCCGTTCTCCTGCAGCAGGCTCAGAAGGCGCTCGTCCACGTCGTCGAGCTGATACGGGTCCACGTGTGGCGTCGATCCTCCGCCGCCAAGAGCGTATCGAAGCTCCCTGCAACGAAGGAAGTGCGTCTCGATAGTTCCTATAAATCCGATCTATGAGTGGATTTTCGATCCTACGCTGGATCCTTTATAATGGAAGGACGGAAGACATCGAAAGTCCACGAGATATCGATAATATATGCGAGATTCTACTCTGAACACTCTTTTATAGGGGATCTCGAATTACGCTCCGATAGGTTCATATCGTCATCCGTTGATAGGAGAGTATGAATGATTGGTTGGCCGCGCCGAACGCTACCGACCCGACGCCTGTCTGTCCGCCCGTTCGGAGCGCCAGTGAATCCATCGTCAGCGCGGTCGCGAACGCAAAGGCCGTCTCCCCGTTGGATCTCCCACCCCTCTACCCGTCGATCGACCCCGACGCGCTCGATGCCTTCGTCGCCAGTCTGAACGACAGTCGAGACGAACGCGAGGGAGCCATCACCTTCGCGTACGACAGCTATGAGGTCACGGTGACCGGGAACGGCGACGTCTCGCTGGCGGAGAGCGGGCGATGACGGCCGCGAGTCCGGCGAACGGACGAGAGGCGACGTCGTGATTCCAGCCAGGAACCGACACGGACCGCGGCTCGGAACGGACGTAGGTGATCCCCTCGAAGGAGGAACGCGACCGACCGAGGGCCGTCTCGGCGCGTCCGGGGGAGGGTGAGATGCACTACTGTACCGCCTGTGACTGGATCACGGATTCGGACGAAGAGCGCCGCGGAGGTGACTGCACCGGGCAAGCGATCCGACACTACCTCGAAACCGAACACACGGTCGTTCACCGGTCGTTCGACCGTGAGTCGGTCCGGTTCGGCCATCGCCGTCCGGGGAAGTGGACGTGACGGATCGACGTAGACCGGCGCCACGCGGAAGAGATCGATCCGGATGGGGTCCGAACGCGATGGTGGAGTAAAGGCTACGGTCGCCGTCGTCGATAGCCGAACATGGACGTCGACGTTCTGCTGTACGAGGGGTTCGACGAGCTCGACGCGATCGGGCCCTACGAGACGTTCGCGACCGCCGCAGACCGTGGCGCGGATCTCGACGTCTCGACGGTCACCCGCGAGCCGGTCGATCGGGTGGCCGCGAGCCACGGACTGCGCGTCGAACCCGACGGCGTTCTCGAGGAGCCGGACCTGCTCGTCGTCCCCGGCGGCGGCTGGAACGGACGCGACGACCGGGGGACCTGGGGCGAGTACCGGCGCAACGAGCTTCCGCCGGTTCTACGGGCGAAACACGACGCCGGCGCGACGCTCGCCTCGGTCTGCACGGGCGCGATGCTGCTCGAACGCGCCGGACTGCTCGACGGCCGGCCCGCGATCACCCACGCGGGCGCGCTCGAGGACCTGCGCGAGACCGCGGCCGAGGTGGTCGAGGCGCGGGACGACGATGGGGGTTCTGGCGTACCTCGTGTCGTGGACGGCGAGGAGCGGGGTTCCTCTGGCCGCATGAGCGAGGCGGTGCCTCGCGTCGTGGACGACGGCGACGTGCTGACCGCGGGCGGGGTCACCTCGGGGATCGATCTGGCGCTGTGGATACTCGAGCGGGAGTTCGACCGGAAGCTCGCCGACCGAGTGGCGACCACCCTGGAGTACGACCGGGGCGAGGTCTACCGCGTCTGAACGCGCGTCGCTGCCGGGCTCGACGTCACGCCGGCCGGCGCGCTCTCCTCGCGTCGAGCGACCTCGTGGCGGCCGGAGCCGTCCACCTTTTGCGCTACGGGCTGGCTTTACCAGCCCTCGGCGAAACGTGGGCGAAAAGCGCGACGACCGCCTTCCGGTCGGCCGTCGCTACGCTCGCTTCGTTCGTGGCCGATCACTCCCTTCGAGCGACCTCGTGGCGGCCGAAGCCGTAACGCAGGCGGTTCGAGAGCCGCCGCGAGAACCGACCCTCATCCGCTCGGGAGCCAAAGCGCTCGGCGAGCGCCTGGTAGATGATCGGCAGCGCGATCTCCTGTTCGAGCGCCTCCTGGACGGTCCACGTCCCGGTCGAGCCGCCGGCGACGTAGTCGTCGACGTCGCCCAGATCGATGCCCTCCTCGCGGAACGCCTCCTCGCAGAGCTCGAGCAGCCACGACCGGATGACCGCGCCGTTGTTCCACGTCCGGGCGACGCTCTCGAGGTCGAGATCGTAGCGGCCCTCGTGGAGCAGTTCGAACCCCTCGCCGTAGGCCTGCATCAGCGCGTACTCGACGCCGTTGTGGACCATCTTCACGTAGTGGCCCGCCCCCGAGGGTCCCATCCGGTCGTGGCCCTCGGGGCCGGTCGCGACGGCGTCGAACACCGGGGTGAGCGCCTCGTAGGCGGGCCGGGGTCCGCCGACCATCAGCGAGAAGCCCGCCTCGGCGCTGGCGGGCCCGCCGGAGGTCCCACAGTCGAGATACGCCGCCTCCGTGGCCTCGGCTCGCCGGACGGAGGCCTCGAAGTGGGAGTTGCCGCCGTCGACGACGACGTCCTCGCTCGTGAGGTAGGGTTCGAGATCCGCGAGGGTGGCGTCGACGGCCTCCCCGGCGGGAACCATCAGCCAGATCCGCCGTCCGCCCTCCTCGCCCGCCTCGAGCCGGTCACAGAGATCCTCGACGGAGTCGGCCGCCTCCGCGCCGGCCTCCGCCGCCCGCGCGGTCGCCTCCGCCGAGAGGTCGAACGCGACGACGTCGTGGCCCGCGTCGAGACACCGATCGACGACGATCCGGCCCATCCGTCCGAGTCCGATGACGCCCAGTTGCATGCTCGGCGATGGCGCGGGGTCGAAGGTATCGGTTGTGGTTCGCGGGCCGAACGGGACGACGGCCCTCGCCGTGTCGCTGCGACGGGAAGGCTTATGCGAGCCCGCCCGCTGGACTCGCGCATGAGCGTGACCCAGTCGGTAGTACGTCGTTAGCGATCGATTCGACAACGCAATCCACTTACGCTCAGTAGAGAGACACACCCCATGAACGATAGTTACGACCCCGCAAGCGTCGAGCCTCGCTGGCGCGAGCGCTGGCAGGACTCGGACGTCTACGGCTACGCCGACGAGGAGGAGCACCCAGACTACGTGATCGACACGCCGCCGCCGTACCCGACTGGCAACCTCCACATCGGGAACGCGCTGGGCTGGTGTTACATGGACTTCGCCGCGCGCTTTCACCGACTGCAGGGCGAGGACGTGCTGTTCCCACAGGGCTGGGACTGCCACGGTCTGCCCACCGAGGTGAAGGTCGAGGAGAACCACGACATCCACCGCACCGACGTCTCGCGCGAGGAGTTTCGCGAGCTCTGCATCGAGCACACCGAGGAGCAGATCGACGCGATGAAGGAGACGATGGGGCTGCTCGGCTTCTCCCAGGACTGGGACCACGAGTACAAGACGATGGACCCCGACTACTGGGGGAAGACCCAGCGCTCGTTCGTCGAGATGAGCGAGCGCGAGTACGTCTACCGGGACGAACACCCCGTCAACTGGTGTCCGCGCTGTGAGACGGCGATCGCCGACGCCGAGGTCGAGAACGAGGACCGCGGCGGCACCCTCTACACGATCCGGTTCGACGGCGCGGCTCCGCCGGAGGAGTCGCGGGCGGACGACGACGGCGAGACGGACATCGAGATCGCCACGACCCGACCGGAGCTGCTTCCGGCGTGCGTCGCAGTCGCGGTCGATCCCGACGACGACCGCTACGGCGACCGAGTGGGCGAGACGTTCGACGTACCGCTGTTCGGCCAGGAGGTCGAGCTCATCGAGGACGAGGAGGTCGACTCGGAGTTCGGCACCGGCGCGGTGATGATCTGTACGTTCGGGGACAAGCAGGACGTCGACTGGTGGGCCGAGTACGACCTGCCCCTCAGGACCGTGCTGACCGAGGACGGCCACCTCAACGAGCGCGCCACGGAGTTCGAGGGGCTCAGTATCGAGGAGGCGAAGGATCGGATCCCCTCGGCGCTCCAGAAGAGCGGCTACCTCCAGGGCGAGGAGGTCGTCGAGCAGTCCGTGGGAACCTGCTGGCGCTGTGACACGCCGATCGAGATCCTCTCGAAGGAGCAGTGGTTCATCCGGGTCGACCAGGAGGAGATCCTCTCGAACGCTCGGGAGATCGAGTGGATTCCCGAACACATGTACGCCCGTCTGGAGGAGTGGACCGAGGGCATGGAGTGGGACTGGGTCATCTCCCGCCAGCGCGTCTTCGCCACTCCGATCCCCGCGTGGTTCTGCGAGGAGTGTGGCAACGTCCGGGTCGCCGAGAGCGAGGAGCTTCCCGTCGAGCCGACGCGCGAGGGCCCCGACGCGGCCTGTTCTGACTGCGGGAGCGACGAGTGGCGCGGCGAGACCGACGTGATGGACACCTGGATGGACTCCTCCATCTCGGCGATGCACGTCGCGGGCTGGCCCGAGGCCGACTTCTCGCCGGTTCAACTGCGCGAGCAGGGCCACGACATCATCCGCACGTGGGCGTTCTACACGATCCTCCGGACGGCGGCGCTCGAGGGGGAGATCCCCTGGGAAGAGGCGCTGATCAACGGCATGGTGTTCGGCGAGGACGGCAACAAGATGTCCAAATCCCGAGGCAACTTCGTCCAGCCCGAGGAGGTCGTCGAGGAGCACGGCGCCGACGCCTTCCGTCAGGCGATCGCCCTTGGAGGGCAACCCGGAAGCGACATCCAGTTCCAGTCGAAGGAGGTCACCAGCGCCTCGCGCTTCCTCACGAAGCTCTGGAACATCAGCCGGTTCGCCGACGGCCACCTCGACGAGGACACTCCCGCCATCGACGCACCCGCCTACCGCGCCGCCGACAAGTGGATCCTGACCGAGCTCGATCGCGTCGCGAACGAGGTCGAGGAGGACATGGCCGCCTACCGGTTCGATAGCGCGCTCCGAACGATCCGGGAGTTCGTCTGGCACGACCTGGCCGACGACTACCTCGAGCTGGTGAAGGGCCGACTCTACGAGGGCCGACCGGGCGAGCGAAACGCCGCCCGCCACGCGCTCTACACTGCGCTTTCGGGATCACTGCGGATGCTCTCGCCGTTCTCACCGTTCGTGACCGAGGAGATCTGGAACGAGCTCCCCGGCGTCGAGGAGAGCGTCCACGCCGCCGAGTGGCCCGCGGTCAGGATCGACTGGGACCGGGAGGAGGCTACGGCGGTCGGCGGCACCATCGCGGCGGTCGCGAGCGCGGTCCGTGGCTGGAAGTCAGAGGCGGGGATGGCGCTCAACGCCGAGCTCGATCGGATCGAGGTCTACCCCGAGTCGATCGACGCGCTCGACACCTACGACCTGAGCGAGACGATCAACGCCCCGGTCTACGTCGAGGAGGGACGACCGGACGTCGAACTCGTCCCCGTGGAGGTCGACCCCGATCGAAGCGTGATCGGCCCGGAGTTCCGCGATCGGGCGGGTGCGGTCCTCAAGGCGCTCGAGGAGAGCGATCCCACCGATATCGAGCGCCAGAAGTCCCTCGACGACGAGATCGAACTGGAGGTCGAGGGCGAGACGGTCACCCTGCCGGGCGAGGCGGTCGAGATCCGCGAGGAACACCGCGCCGAGGGCGGCGAGGAGGTCGCGGTGCTCGAGACGGACGGCGCGACCGTGCTCGTCTTCCCCTGAGCGAGCGTCTCGACCCGTCGTCGTAAAACCTCAGCCATCGCAACCCCGTTTCTTACGTGCCTCACCGCCGAACCGACGACTGCAATGCCCGTTCTAGATCTCGCCAGAGAGGACGTCATAACGGTGGAGAGAGACGCCGAAGTGAGCGAGATCTCGGAGACGATGAACGACGAGCGAGTCGGCTCGGTCGTCGTCGTCGAGGACGGCGCGCCGGTCGGGATCGTCACCGACCGAACGATCGCGCTGGCGGTCGGCCAGGAGGACGACGTGAGCTCGCTGGTCGCGGAGGACCTGATGAGCGAGGATCCCGAGACGGTGGCCGCCGACACCGGGGCCTACGAGCTGGCGACGGCGTTCGGCGACGCGAAGGTCCGCCGGCTGCCGGTCGTCGACGACGAGGGCCAGCTCGAGGGGATCGTCTCGCTCGACGACGTGATCGCGACGAGCGCCGAGGAGCTCGAGGAGGCCGCGAAGGTCATCGAGGAGCAGTCACCCGGCTACGCGTCCGACGAGCGGTAGGACGGCGCTGACCGCTATGACCCCGCGATCGTCGCGACCGCCGCCCTTTTCTCCCCGCTGTGCGCTTCTCGGCCATGGACGAACGTATCCACGAACACGCAGAGGTGCTGGTCGACTGGAGCGCGCGGGTCGAACGGGGCGACGACGTCGTCCTCTCGGTCGCGGAGGGCGCCCACGACCTGGCGGTCGCCGTCGCCGAGGAACTCGGCGAGCGGGGTGCGAACCTCGTCGCGACCTACGACTCCGCCGAGGTCACCCGGGCGTATCTCACCGCCCATGACGGCGAGTTCGAGGCCGGCGTCCACGAACTCGCGCTGGTGGAGAACGCCGACGTCTACCTCCGACTGGGTGGCGGGCGCAACACGAGCGCGACCGCGGACGTCCCCGGCGACGTCCGTCAGGAATACGCCAGCGCGAGCGCCGAGGTCCGGGAGGCGCGCATGGCGACCGACTGGGTCTCGACCGTTCATCCGACGCGGAGCCTCGCCCAGCAGGCCGGCATGGCCTACGAGGAGTACCAGGCGTTCGCCTACGGCGCGATGCTGCGCGACTGGGAGTCCCTCGCCGGGGAGATGGCGCGGATGAAGGAGCTGCTCGACGAGGGAAGCGAGGTCCGACTCGTGAAGGAGGACACCGACCTGACGATGTCGATCGAGGGTCGGACGGCCGTTAACTCCGCTGCGAGCGTGGCCTACGACTCGCACAACCTTCCCTCGGGAGAGGTGTTTACGGCACCCGACGACACCGAGGGCGAGGTCTTCTTCGACGTCCCGATGACGGTGAACGGGAGGCGTCTACGGGACGTGTACCTGCGGTTCGAGGACGGCGAGGTGGTCGATTACGAGGCGGGGGCCAACGAGGACGTGCTCGAGACGGTGCTCGGGACCGACGAGGGTGCGCGCCGACTCGGCGAACTCGGCATCGGGATGAACCGCGGCATCGATCGCTACACCGACAACGTGCTGTTCGACGAGAAGATGGGCGACACCGTCCACCTCGCGCTCGGGCGGGCCTACGACTCGAACCTGCCCGATGGGGAGGCCGGAAACGAGAGCGCGGTCCACGTCGACCTGATCACCGACGTGAGCGAGGGAGAGCTGGAGATCGACGACGAGGTGGTCCAGCGGAACGGTCGATTCCAATGGGAGGACGGGTTCGAGGGGTAGACGGTTCTTTTCCGTGCAGGGTTTTGCGCGAGTGAGCACGAGCGAGCGAGCGGAAAACGGTGCGCGTAGGTCGTCCAGCGAAACGGCCGGTTCCGCTGGGAGGAGGGGTTCGAGAAGTAGCGAATCGGTTTTCGTGCAGGGTTCGCGGGATCGAGCGGATTCGTATCAAATCGAAGAGGCGACGGAGGAAAACGAGTAACGACGGATCGTACCCTGCCTACCGTCCCAGAATCGCGTACCGGACCCAGAGCGGTATTCATCACGAAGTCATACTGTAGCGGTGGAACGGAGATGAGAGACGGAATCAGCTCCGTGATTCGGGACGCCGTCACAACTCGGCGGCGTGGTCTATCACCGCTTGGCGTCGGAACCGTCCCGCATCGAGGACGGTGAATCCGTCAAACGTGACGGTCGCTTCCGAGAGCGTCATATCGAGGTGGACGTCGCACTCGACCTCGCCCCCGAGGGTCACGTTGTCGCCGATGGCGATGTGCATCGTTCCCCGCTTCTTCTTGTCCGTAGCCTGGTTCCCCGTGAGGCTCACCTCCGAATTCGTTCCGATGGACGGGCCCTCGGCGACGTTCCGCGCACACTCGCCCTTGGATTCGACGAGGTCGCGAAGGTCCTGCGCCTGCGGGCCGCCCGAGATGGCAGTCACGCGACCGTCATCGATCGTGAGTTCGACCGGCTCATCGAGCCGGCCGATGGAATCGATGGAGTAATCGACGACCACGGTTCCCTGTGCACTCCCCTCGACGGGCGTGATCGCGGACTTGCCGGCCGGCAGCACGACGAGCCCCGCATCGAATCCGTCATCGATGGGGAATCCGCTTCGGCCGGTCAGATCGAGCGTCAGATCCGTGCCTCGAGCGCTCCTCACCCGCGCCGACTCGGCGGCGGTCTGGATCGCCGAGACCGCGCGGGTCACGCGGCGGAGGTCGTCGTAATCCGTATCCATCTGATCGATCAGCACCTCCTCGGTGATTCCACGCATCAACACGAACCGGGTGCCGGCGTTCGAGGCCGCCCGGCGAGCGTCCGTGTGGGCGACGTCGTGCGTTCCCACGTCGAAGACGACGTCCGCGTTCCGCATGGCGCCCGCTACAGCGGATGGCGGTTCGACGTTGTGCGCCTCGAGACGCGGTTTGACGACGATGGACGTCGGTGCGCCGAGACCACGGGACGCAGCGGCGAGCGGGCGGGCGATATCGACCATCAGCGGATCAGTGACGATGAGGACCTCCTCATCGGCCGTTACCTCGCCGACCGCTTCGATGACCTCACGACAGACGACGCTGTACTCGAGTTCGCGCATCATGACGTAATCGGACGTGTACTACGGAACCGTTTGGGAACTGGGGGCATATCATCCGGTACCCCGGTTAGCGGCTGCGCTGTCTCTACACAACGGAACGGTCCGGATACGGGCCCTCTCTTCGGCACACCTCCCCTGGACTCGTCGGTAGCCGATGAACCTCTCGGCGATGAACACGCCAACTGAGCGGCCGGTTAAACGCCTCCCTCGGCAGTACGAGCGTCCCGATGAGTCGAGGCGGTCCGATCTCGGTCGTGGACGAGGGCTCCTGCTCGCGTGAACGAACGCGGGCTGATGGGTTCTCTCGTACCGAAGCTCGATGAATCGTAAGGTGGGGCCGGGAAGAGGAGAAGGGTGGTTGAAAACGCCCTTGCGATCGTCACCCACAGCGAGAGGTGTGTTCCGTGGATAGGGGAGGTATGGCACACGAGTTCACCGACGAGGACCGCGACAAGCCGGTCAGAACCGCGGACGGCGAGCGGATCGGCACCGTCTCGGACGTGAGCGACGGACGGGCGAGCGTCGAGAGCGACGAGGGGATCACCGACGCGATCAAGGAGGCACTCGGCTGGGACGACGGAAATGACGAGGGCGACGGGAGGAATCGAACCTACGACCTGGACGACGCGGCGATCGATCGCGTCGACGACGATGGCGTCTGGATTCGCCAGATCTGATCGTCCGAACGAGATCGGATCGGGACGTTACGGCGCGCGCCCCTGGAAGCCGTGAACGGCGTCGTAGAGCGCGTGACGGCGGCGTTCGAGGTGGATCATGTGGGTTGCGCCGTCGAACTCGGCGTACTCGGCACGCCCTTCGGGTACCTCGAGCGCGTCGTAGAGCGCCAGCGCGTCCTCGCGGGTCGAGGTGGTGTCGAGCGACGGCCGTGCGATCAGCGTCGGCACGTCGATCGCCGCGGCGTCGTACACCGGCGACTGCTGGACGTCCTCGAGGGTGCCGTTGGGCGCGAGGATCTCCTCCTCGCTCGCACGCTGGCCCGAGTCGTGGAGGGCTTCCCAGACCGCGTCCAGCACGAAGTCGTCGTCGGGGTCGGCCCCGCGGAAGGCCGCGGGATCCGCGTCCTCGGGGATCTGGGCGTTCCAGCGCTCCTCGACCTCGGGCTTCGTGACGGTCCGATAGGAGGTACCGTCGTGATCGAACGCCTCGCGGAGCTCGGGACTGAGGTCGTAGACCGGCGCCCCCTGGACGAGCGAGACGACCTCCGGATCGTGATCGTCGAACAGCGTTCCGGCGATCATCGTCCCCCAGGAGACGCCGACGAGGTGAACGCGGTCGAACCGCTCGCCGATCCACGCGAGCGCGTCGGCGACGTCACAGGCGGCCCTCGTCGCACGCACCGGGGGCTCGCCGTTTCGCATGACGAACTCGGGGCGCTCGCTCTCGCCGTAGCCGCGTACGTCGACGGCGAACGCCGCCTGCCCCCGGTTCGCGGCGAACCGCATCCACGTCTCGTACTCCTGGGGGACCGGCGGGTCGAACATCGATCGACCGCCGTAGGTCGCGCCGTGAACGAACAGTACGGCCTCCTCGGGGTCGTCGGGCGAGCGCTCCCAGATCCGCAGTCGGAGCCCGTCTCCGGCGGTCACGTCGTGTGCCTCGAGTTCGTCGTCCGTCTCCGCTCCGTGCTCGCTCGCGCCGGCCGCGCTCGCTACCGTCGGAAGCGCGAGCGTGGCGGCGCTTCCCGCGAGGAACCGGCGTCGTGAACGGTCGAAGCGTCGGTCCGTCGACTCGTCGGTTGAGTGGGATCGATGACCCATATCCAATCCCCGTAGATGTTCACGATAAAAGTAGGGGGACGTCCGGGAGTCGACCTCGGGAACCGCCCTCCGATCGTTCGCTACAGCAACAGTCCCCCGACGAGGACGTCCTCGAGGAGGAACATCAGTCCGACCCCGAGCGCGAAGGTGACGGCGTTGAGCCGCGTCAGGACCCGCCCGGCGTCCGCCTGAACGAGCTGGGCGACCTCGATGATCACCTGTGCGATCGCGCCCAGCGCGACGGCGAAGAAGGCCGTCGCGACGAGCGGCGAGACGAGCAGCGAGCCGACCCAGCCGCCGACGATGACGGTCCCCCCCGCGAGCACGCCCATGAACGCGAAGTGACGGATCGGCGGCGCCTCGGCGTCCCGCGCGATGGCGGCGATGATCGTCGGGCCCTCGGTGACGTTGTGCAGCAGGAAACCGATCACCAGCAGCGTGAGCAGCCCCTCCTGGCCGAGGGCGAACGCGCTGCCGATCGCGAGTCCCTCACCGAGGCTGTGCAGCCCGAGCGCGATCGCGACCAGATACGCCACGTGCAGCCCGTCCCCGAGTCCGCCGGCCGCGACGACTCGCCGCCGCCAGACGCTCACCCCGTACATCGCGAGGAAGGTTCCGAGGGAGCCGACGACGGCGACGGCCTCGCCGAGGCGGGCGGTGCCGACGTCCGCGACGTAGCCGAACAGTTCGGCGACGATCTCGACGCCGACGAACGCCAGGATCCCCGCCGAGAGGGCGAGAACCGCGTGGACCCACCGGCCGTCGAGCGAGCGGACGTAGGGGAACCAGAGCATGCCGATCAGGACGGGGAGGATGCCGGCGAAGAAACCGATCACCGAGAGCGACCAGAGCACCTCGATCGAGGTGGCGTTCGCTATCGCCGCGCTATCGCCGAACGGCGAGGTGAGAAACAGCGTTCCGACCGCCATCGCGAGCACGGCGATCGGACCGACGGCGAGCAGCCAACGAGGAGGGTCGTATCGGGAGAGGTCGTAGCCGGAGGACATCTACATGCCCCCCCTGGGCCCGACCGAGGGGCGGTGATTCATCATCCGATGTTAGACGGACCTAAAGTAAATATATTATGGGCCGAACTCCGCGATCAGGACGTCACCTCGGTGACGGGCGCGACCCGGACGTGGAGCGCGACGCGCTCGGGCAGCGAGAGGCTTCCCTCGCGGTCCGCGGGACGGGCGGTGATCATCCCGAACGGGGCGACCTCGACGATCTCGAGTTCGACGCCGGGGTTGATCCCCCGCTCGGAGAGGTATTCGAGGATCTCCGGGTCGTGATCGCTGACCTCGCGAACGACGACCCGATCGTCCTCCTCGCACTCCGCGAGTGCCGTTCCCGCGGAGGTCGCGGGCGGTTCGAGGTCCTCGTTGGGGATCGGCGCGCCGTGGGGGTCGACCTTCGGGTCGTCGAGCGCCGCCGCGACGCGCTCCTCGAACGCCTCGCTGATGTGGTGTTCCAGTCGATCGGCCTCGTCGTGGACCTCGCTCCACGTGAAATCGAGGTGTTCCGTGAGATAGGCCTCGAGCAGGCGGTGGTGACGGACGACCTCGAGGGCGACGCGCTCGCCGTCGGGCGTGAGCGCGACCCCCTTGTACTTCTCTCGCTCGACGAGCTCTCGCTCCTCGAGCTTCGAGAGCATGCTCGTGACGGTCGGCGGCGTCACGTCGAGGTAGTCGGCGATCGCCGAGGTCCGCACGCGCTCGTCGTCGGTCTCGCTCTGGAGGTGGTAGATCGCCTTGAGATAGTCCTCCATGACCGCGCTGAGCATCATCGGTCGGGTTAGACGGGGCTAATCCCTAAGTCTGTCGGCGTCTACTCCTCGGGTTCGATCCGGGCCAGACGCATTGCGTTGCCCGTCACCGCGAGGCTCATCCCCATGTCGCCGATCACGACCGCGTGGACGATCGTCACGAGACCGAACGGCGCGCCCGCCGCGAGGACGGCCTTCACCGCGAGGCTCCCGCCAATGTTGCTCCGGATGACGCCGTTGGCGGTCCGGGAGAGCCGAACCAGGTAGGGGAGCCGCGAGAGGTCGTCGGCCATCAGCGCGACGTCGGCGGTCTCGATGGCGGTGTCGGTTCCGGCGGCGCCCATCGCCACGCCGACGGACGCGGTCGCCAGCGCGGGCGCGTCGTTGACGCCGTCGCCGACCATCGCCACGCGCCCCTCGCGTTCGAGCGCCTCGATGGCGTCGAGCTTCTCCTCGGGGAGCAGCTCCGCGCGGTACTCGTCGACGCCCACCTCGCGGGCGATGGTACGGGCGGTCCCCTCGTTGTCGCCGGTGAGCATCACCACGCGCTCGATCCCCTGCTCGCGCAGCCGGGAGACGGCCTCGCGCGCGCCGGGACGGATCTCGTCGGCGACCCCGATCACGCCCTCGATCCGCTCGTCGGTGCCCACGAGCACCACCGTCTTCCCCTCGCGTTCGAGCCGGGCGACGACCTCGTCGCGGAGGCTCTCGCAGTCCTCGCGACAGCCCTCCTCGAGACAGAGGCCACCGTCGCTTCGAAGCCGCGTTCCCGAGAGGTCGAAGCCGAGCTCCTCGAACAGCGCGGGCTTGCCGGCGTAGTGGGCGACTCCGTCGAGCTCCGCGCGCACGCCCTTGCCGGCCAGGTTCTCGAAGCCCGCGACCGCTCGGGCGGCGGCGCCGGACCCGTCGGCGCGTTCGTCGATCGCCGCCGCGATCGGGTGTTCGCTCCGGCGTTCGATCGCACCCGCACACCGCAGCAGCTCCTCCTCGCTGCGGTCGCCGACCGGGATGACGTCGGTCACGGCGAGCTCGCCGGCGGTGAGCGTCCCCGTCTTATCGAGCGCGATCGTCTCGACCTCGCCCATCGCCTCGAGGTGGGTGCCGGCCTTGATCAGCACGCCGCTGCGCGCGGCGCTGGTGATCCCCGACACCACCGAGACCGGCGTCGAGATGACGAACGCACACGGACAGGAGATCACGAGCAGCGTGAGCCCCCGGAGGAACCAGACGTCCCACGCCCGGCCGAGCACGAGCGGCGGTACGACGGCGACGAGCAGTGCCGCGAGGACCACCGCCGGCGTGTAGACGCTCGCGAACCGATCGACGAACTGTTCGCGGTCGGTCCTCTTGCGCTCGGCGTCGGCGACGAGGTCGACGATCCGCGAGAGCGTGTTCTCGCCCGCCTCGCTCGTCACCTGCACCTCGAGGTAGCCCGATTCATTGATCGTCCCCGCGAACACCTCCTCGCCCTCGGCCTTGTCGACGGGAACGCTCTCGCCGGTGATCGGCGACTGGTCGACCGCGCTCTCGCCCTCAAGCACGACCCCGTCCATGGGGAGGCGCTCGCCGGGCCGGACGACGACGACGTCGCCGACGGCGACCTCCTCGGTGGGGATCGTTCGCTCCTCGCCGTCGCGCCGGACCGTCGCCGTGTCGGGCGAGAGCTCCATCAGTTCGTGGAGCGAGCGGCGCGCACGCTCCATCGAGAACCGCTCGAGCAGTTCGGCGACGCTGTAGAGGACCGCGAGCGTCGCCCCCTCGAAGGGGTGGTGAGCGGCCACCGCGCCGAGGATGCCGAGCCCCATCAGGAAGTCGATGTCGAGTGAGCGCGCCCGGGCGGAGTAGAGACCCGCCCGGAGGATCGGCGCTCCGGCGATCGCCGCGCTGGCGACGAACAGGCCGTGCGAGAGCAGGTACGTCCGGCCGAGGATCGAGAACAGCGCGGCGTCGACTCCCGGGAGGGCGAAGCGAAGCAGGAGGCCGACGACGAGGATCGTGCCTCCAAGCGCCGTCGCGATCGCCCGCGGGCTCCGCCGGATGGGCTCCGAGGAGCCCTCGTCCGCGTCGCCCTCGACGGCGTAGCCGGTCCCCTCGATCGCCGCGATCAGCGCCTCGCGGTCGGTCACCGCCGGATCGTACCGGACGACGACCCGGCCGCTCGCCGGGTGGGTCTCGACGGACTCGACGCCGGCGCGCCGGGAGAGGCCGGACTCCACCTTGCCGCCACAGGAGGGACAGTCCATTTCGGGGACCGAGAACCGTCCCACCTCGGGCTCGTCGCCTCCGTTGGTGGTCATCACCCGTCCTTCGGGTCCGACGTGTATTAACTTCCCTGCGATTTTCCGGCGTGCTTTCAGTAAACCCTAGTAATGAATCGGACCTAAGTTATTAACGTGGGTCGGGCTCCGGCGGTACGGGACGTGAAAACGGCTGAGGGGAGTAAGCCCCCTTCTGTTCGGTCCGGCATTCGGCTGAGCGTCCGCGCCTCCGTTCGGGCTACCTGGGCGATGCTCTCGCATCGCGCGGCGCGGACTTGCACCGGCGAGGGTGGCCGTTCCATCCGTTCTCCGCTCTCGCTCTCGGCGGGTTAGCTCCCCTTCCTCTCGGTCGGGTTCGCACGCCTCATCGATCGAGCGAAGCGGTCTCGTCTCTGTTCCAGAGCCAGCGGTCTCCCGCTCCGGGCTTGCGCCCGGTCGCCCGCCCGAACGGTGGGGGGACTTTCCTCGCGTGCGTGCCCGGTGGGACACGCCGCGGTGGCCGGACTCCCTCTGCCGGTCCAGTCTACTCGCCTTCGCCGCATAAGCCGTTCGCCCGAAGCGTCTGACGGACCGAGCCAAAGGGAAGCGTTGAAGTCGCACACTCTCCACGTACGGTGTATGTCCGAGGCGCAAAGCGTGAGCCTTAGTTATGAGGACGGCGTTCGGGCCGTCGAACTGGCTCGCGAGTCGATCGAGTCGTACGTTCTGCACGGTCAACGAGAACAGCCCGGGAGCATGCGCGATGCGTTCTACCAGCGAACGGGAGCGCTGGTACGCATCGAGTCCACCCGTGGCCGGGGGAGCCTGCGGGGCTGTGCCGGCGCCTACCAGACCAACGACCAGTTGGGACACGCGATCGTCGACGCCGCCATCAGCGCCGCGAGCGACGACTCCTGTGGCTCGGAGGTACGTGCGGCCGAACTCGACACCGTCGGCGTCTCGACCTGTATCGTCCGCAGCCTGGTCCTCACCGACGACCCGCTCTCGGACCTCGAACTCGGCAGACACGGCGTGGCCGTCGATGCCGGCGACGAGAGCGGCTGGCTCTACCCGACGATCCCCGTCGAGAA
Source organism: Halalkalicoccus sp. CG83 (assembly GCF_037081715.1). NCBI lineage: Archaea > Methanobacteriati > Methanobacteriota > Halobacteria > Halobacteriales > Halalkalicoccaceae > Halalkalicoccus > Halalkalicoccus ordinarius. Next base: position 90,796 of record NZ_JAZDDH010000002.1, on the reverse strand, counting down.
CGGCTGGAGCGCCCACGAGTACCTCGATCGAACCTGCCGGAAGGCCGGCCTACCGCCGAACGCCTGGCAAGACGACGACGTCATGGTCGTGCTGTTCGACGGCGAGGTGTTCCGCGAGCGCGAGCCCAAGGGCTCGATCGAACACCTCGGATAACGACTCAGCGGACGTCCTCGGCGTCCGCCCGTGTCCGTTCTCTCGACGCATCGATGTCGAACTCCCTGACGATCTCGCCGTCCTCGATCAACGGCTTCAACAGCGCCTCTCCCTTCTCGGGCGGCTCCCGCTTCGCCAGCCCGACGTGGTGACCGCCGTCTGGCGTCCGGTAGACCTCCTTCACGCCCGCGAGCTTCCCGCGTTTGGCGATCGGCTCGCCCTCGATGGCGACGATGTCGAGCGCGAAGTCGATCGGATCGGCACTGGTGATCGCGCTGCCGACCCCGAATCCCTCACAGACGTCGCGAAGCTCGCGCAGGTCGTCGGGACCGAGCCCACCGCTCGCGAAGATCCCGACGTCCTCGTGGCCCCGCTCGTCGAGCGCCCAGCGCACCTCCCGGAGGATCTGGCGGAAGTCCCCGCGTCGCGAGGAGGTGGTGTCGATCCGCACGCTGTCGAGGTCGTCGCCGAGCGTCTCGGCCGCACGCAACGTCTCGTCGACCTCGTCGGAGAAGGTGTCACAGAGCGCGACCCGCGGCACGTCGGCGGCGACAGCCTCGTCGAAGGCCCGCCAGGCCTCCTCCTGGTTTCCCCGGCCGTAGCAGATGATCAGCGCGTGGGGCATCGTTCCGCCGGCCTCTCGACCGATCACCTCGCCGGCGGCGACGTGGGAGAAGCCGTCGAGGCCCGCTACGAGCGCCGTCCGCTCGACGATCGGCGCGAGCATCGGGTGGAGGTGGCGCGCTCCGAAGCTGAGCACCTGCGAGTCGGGGGCGGCCCGGCGGACCTCGAGCGCGGCGGTGGCGAACGCGCTCGCCTGCGAGAGGAAGCCGAGGATCGACGTCTCGTAGCGGGCGAACTCCAGATACGGCCCCTCGATCCGCATCACCGGCCCGCCGTCGAACAGCCGTCCCTCCTCGATCGCACGAACGTCAACGGCGAGACCGGAGAGCAGGTTCGCGACGTCCTCGACGCCCGCGAACACCTCGAACTCGCCGGTGGGGAACTGGTCGGCCGTCACCTCGACCGTCACGTCGGGGTTGCGGCCGGCGTGTTCGAGCGTCGCCTCGGTGCGATCGAAGTAGGCGTCCGTCGCCGTGCCGTCGAGAATCGCCCCCGGCGAGAGCGTGTCGAACGGGTTTTCGTCTTCGTCCTCGGCGTCTCCGTCCATGTGCCCCGTTCGCCCGGGCGTGCGAAAAAACCACGCGGTTAGCGACGAGCGACGAGGTACGTCGCCGCGAGCAGCGCGACGACCGCGACCGCGATCCCGAACCCGGGTAGCTCGTCCGTCGGCCCCTCCTCGCCCTCGCCGTCCGTTTCCTCGGGGACGGGATCGCCGGAATCGGGTTCGGCGTCCGCGTACACCTCGGGGAGGGCGTCGACGGTGGGTGCGTGGGTGACGGTCACGACGTCGTCCTCGCTCGCGACGTGGTAGGCGCCCCGGTAGCCGCCCTCCTCGATCGCGTAGGTGTCGCTCGCCGTGCGTTCGCCGCCCCAGTACGCGATCAGGGCGTCGAAGCCCTCGAGGAACCGTTCGGCGTCCTCGGGCGACTCCCAGGCGATCCGCCAGACGTAGCCCGTGGCGCCGTCCTCGTGCTGGTAGGCGTGGAATCGGTCGCCCTCCCAGCCCGTGGCGTACTCCGACTCGTAGTTCAGCGCGCCGTAGGGCGGCGATTCCTCGTCGGGATCGGTGGTAAACCAGTCGTCGGCGGCGACGACCGGCTCCCCGTCTCCCTCGTAGAGCGGATGGACGAACATGGTGGTGATCGCGGCCATCCCCAGCCGGTCGTGATCGGGCCGCCCGTCGGGTTCGATCCGCTCCCACGCCTCACCGTGGTCGTCGTCGAGCCCGACCTCGCGGGGGTCGTCGTCGGGGTAGGCCCCCGAGGAGATCACCTGTTCTGCGGTCTCGGGCGGGACGTCGTAGAGGGCATCGACCCCCTTCCATCCCTCGTTCTCGTGGATCGACTCGACGAACACCGGCCCGTCGTCGTAGGGCTGGAAGTCGAGCAGGAGGATGCCGACGTTCGCCGGCCGGTCGGGCCGGTCGGCCTCGCCGGGTTCGGTTCCGTCACCGGGCGGGCTCAGACACTCCCACTCCTCGCCGCACCGCCGGTCGTAGAGCGTCTCGACGTAGACCGCGTCGCCCTCGATCAGCCCGAGTTCGGCGTTTCGGCCGTCCTGGGTCGCGGCGTCGTAGTTCGCGAGCCCCCAGCGTTCGTCCTGGTAGGCGTGATAGAGCTCGTGGGCGAGGATCGTCTCGTTCATCCGAGGCTGGTCCCCCTCGGCGACGAGGACGATCTCGCCCGTAGAGGGCTCGTAGAAGCCCATGACGGAGGTGCCCTGGTTCTCCGCTCTGGCCTCCGCCGCGTTCACGTCCTCGCCCGCCAGGAACAGCGCTCGGTACTTCGCGTTCTCGAAGGCCGCGGCCTCCTCGGTGGGTTCGGCGCCGAAGCCGGCGTACTCCTCCTGGAACTCGCTGCGCGTGATCACGGTGACCGGCGGGCGCTCCTCGAACTCGATTCCCCTGATTTCCTCGACACGGACCATCGCCCGCGAGACGACCGCCTCGAGTTCCTCGTCGTTCAACCCGTCGGCCTCGTCGATCTCGAACTCGTCGTCGGCGTCGTACTCGCGCCAGTCGGCCTCCTCGTCTCCCTGCTGGGCCTCGACGGGGTCGCCGAACGCGATCGGTCCGACGAACCCGAGCGCGGCGGCCGTGACGGCGACGAACAGAACGGCCGAGACCACCGCAGGACGACGCATACCCCAACGGAGGTCGCGACCGGTAAAAGCCATCCGGTAGGTTATGACACACGAGGCCCTACCTCCGGACATGCGATTCGATTCCGACCGGACGGCGGTCGTCGTCGTCGACATGCAGAACGGCTTCTGTCATCCGGAGGGGAGCCTCCACGCCCCCGCGAGCGAGGAGGCGATCGACTCGGTACGGGACGTGATCGAACACGCCCGCGAGGCCGACGTGCAGCTCGTCTACACGCGGGACGTCCACCCGCCCGAGCAGTTCGAGGACGCCCACTACTACGACGAGTTCGAGCGCTGGGGCGAGCACGTCGTCGAAGGCTCTTGGGAGGCGGGGATCGTCGAGGAGCTCGAACCCGAGGAGGACGACCACGTCGTCGAGAAACACACCTACGACGCGTTCTACCGCACCGAACTCGAGGGGTGGCTTCGCGCCCACGGAATCGACGACCTGTTGTTCTGTGGCACGCTCGCGAACGTCTGTGTCTTCCACACGGCGGGCAGCGCGGGGCTCCGAGACTTCCGACCCGTGGTGGTCGAGGACGCGCTGGGCTACCTCGAGGAGGGCCACCTCGAGTACGCGGTCGAGCACTCGGCGTGGCTGTTCGGTGAGGCCACGACCAGAGCGGAGATCGAGTTCGACTAGTCGGCGCGAATCGAGACGCTCCCGAGCGTCGAGAAGCGAGCCTCGACGACGTCGCCCGCAGCCAGCTCGACCGTCGGCGTCAGCGACCCGGTGAGCACGAGCGCACCCTCCTCGAGGGGGCGACGGTTCGCGAGCCAGCGGACCGTCCGAACGGGGCGTTCGAGGACGTTCGCGCCGACGCCCGTCTCCACGAGCTCGCCGTTCCTCCGGAGCTGGACGGCCTCCATCGAGAGGTCGGTTCCCGCGATCGCGTTCGCCGTCGACCCGAGGCGCACCCCCGCGGCCAGCGCGTTGTCGGCGATCGCGTCCACGGGCGTCGGCGACCAGCTCCCGGTCCGGCTGTCGACGACCTCGATCGCCGGCAGGACCGCCCGCGTCGCGGCCAGCACGTCGTGGACCTCGGCCGGCGGTTCGATCGACTCGAGGACGAACGCGATCTCCGGCTCCACCCGCGGCGAGACGAAGTCGTCGACACCGACGGACGTCTCGTCGGAGACCGTGTCGGCCGTGAGGCGGCCGTGGGCGGGTCGGTCGACGCCGACCTGGTTCTGAACGCGCTCGTTCGTGAAGCCGAGCTTGTAGCCCGCGAGCGGCTCCCCGCGACGCTCGACGGCCGCCCGCTGGACCCGGTAGGCGTCCTCGATCGTGAGCTCGTGGCTCGCCGAGGGCGGCGTCGTCGCTCGGGCGTCGCGGAAGGCTCCGTGGACGCGATCGGCGAGCGACCCGATCGCGTCGTCAGAGAGGGTCACGTAAGCGCGTACGATCGACCGGCGCAAAAGGGTAGTGTCGTCCCGCCCGACTGGAGACCGTGAGCGATCCCGACGCCGAGGACGACGGTCCCGAGTACGATATCGACTTCCGCGAGAACCCGGAGGAGTACGAGATCGGCCGCGGCGAGGAGGGCGTCCTCAAGCACCTTTTGCCGCGCTCGTTCACTTCGTTCACTCGCTGGCAAAACCTGCACGAAAACGGGCCTCGCTCCCTCCGGTCGCTCGGCCCGACCGCTCGCTCACCGAGTTCGCTCGCGGAACTACGGAGACACGAATGAGCGGCGATAGCCCCGAATACGATATCGATTTCCGCGAACGACCGGAGGAGTACGAGATCGGCCGCGGCGAGGAGGGCGTCTTCAAGGTCCAGCCGTACAAGGACGAACTGCTCCCGCTGTGGACGTTCAAGACGCCCGAGGAGGCCGAGGAGTCCGCGGCGGCGATCCACGAGCGCTACGAGGAGTACAGGGAGGCCGACGACTTCCCGGGGATGGACATGGCCCGCAAGTACCTCCAGATGGGCTACACGCGGGCCGGGCGGCTGCCGCCGCCAGCCCAGAAGCGTGCCAGCGGGCACGCTGGCGATGCGCTACGCGAGGTATCCCGGCGGACGGAAGTACGAGGACGGCGAGGAGCGCGAGCCCGAGGAGTGGGCGGATCCCGAGAAACGCGAGGCGGCGCTTCGCTTCGAGACGTACCTCGAGCAGGTCCGTGGGGACGGGGCCTACGAGGAGGCGAAGGAGGCCCACCGCGAGGGATGACCGGAGACGCCTTGGCGCCGGAGGGCGAGTTCGCGGCATGATAGAGTTCGACCGGGCGAGCTACGACGCGATCGTCGAACACGCCCGCGAGGGGACGTCCGAGGAGGTCTGCGGCGTCCTCGGCGGCGAACACGGCGAGGAGCGCTCGCACGTCGAGACGGTCCACCGCGCGCGAAACGTCGCCGAGACCCCGGAGACGCGCTACCACATCGACCCCGAGCAGCAGCTCGAGCTGATCGACGGGATCGAGGAGGCGGGCCGAGACGTCGTCGGGTTCTACCACTCGCATCCCGCCGGCCCGACCGAGCCGAGCGAGACCGACGCCGATCGGGCGACGTGGCCGGGGTTCTCGTACGTGATCGTCGCGCTCGACGGCGAGCCGTTCGTCGGCGCGTGGCGCTGGAACGGCGAGAACGAGCGGTTCGAAGGGGAGATCGTTCGCGTCGTGGGTGACCGACGGTAGCGGCCGATCTCGAACTCCGGCGGGCCGACCCGACCGGTCGAGAGCCGCCGACCGCCGCCCATCGCGATCGGGGGAGCGACAGCCTAACGGCGCTTCGTCCCCGATCGATCCCACATGGTCGAGGAGATCTCCCCCGAGGAGGTAAAGCAGCGGATCGACGACGGCGACGACGTCCGGATCGTCGACATCCGGCCGGAGAGCGAGTACGAACGGGGACACATACCCGGCGCGGTCAACATCCCGATGAACCGGCTGCCGACGGAGATCGATCGACACGACTGGGACGGCGACGTGGTCGTCGCCTGCCCGATCGGCAAGAGCTCGGTTCAGGCCGCGAAGCTGATCGGCAGCTACGAGGCCGTCGAGGACGCGGGGGCGGTGACGAGCATGGCCGGCGGCTACGAGGCCTGGGAGTACGAACTCGAGGAGAACGAGTAGAGCAGGGCGGATCCGGGGTCCCCTCGGATCGGCGACCACCTTCGCTTCACGTTCGGACCGTCACTCGCTTCTGAACAGTCGATACGACCCGTGACCGGTAGCCACTCGTCGGGACTCGCCGTCGGTCTCGCCCTCGACGACGACCTCGCCGACGCCGACGCTGTTCCCGGCACGGATCACCTCCCCGGTCGCCGTGAGGTCGCCCGTCGCGCGCTCGAGATAGTTCACGTTGAGGTTGATCGTCGCCACCCCGCCCTCGAGGGGGTCGTCGAGGGTCGTCCGCAGCGCGAGTCCGCCGGCGGTGTCGATCAGCGTCGCGGCGACCCCGCCGTTGATCTCCGGGCGGTCCTCGCTCCCGCCGGGCCGGGCGTTGGTGAGCTTCTCGTCGTACGGGAGCGAGAGGACGATCCGGCCCTTCTCGAGGGCGTCGACGTCGGTGCCGAGCCAGGAGAGGAAGTCGTGGTGTTCGTCGATGTACGACTGGAGGAACGAGCCGTCGACCGAGAGGTCCGTCATACCCGTCGTCGTTCGTCCGCCCGTTTGTAGCTGGCGAGTCGCCGGGTCGGACGGGCAGGGCGTCGTCGTGTCCGGTACCACCGACTACCGGGACGTCCGGTCGCCGGAACTCGGACGGCGCTCGATTCGCACCTCGATCAGGTCGCCGATCGAAAAGTCGTGATCGGGGTGGACGAGCTTCGTTCCCGCCGTCGTCCGTCCGACGGACAGCGAGATGCCGGTGATCGGCTCGTCGTTCGCGAGCACCCGAACCGGATCCCACGCCAGGTCGCGCCCGTCGGCGACCCCGATCCGTTCGCCGAGCAGTTCGACCGGGCCCGACGCGCCGGCGAGCGCCCCGCCACCGTCGTAGTGCGTGAGTCCGCCGTCGAGCGCCGTTTCTCCGGAGTCGTCGCCGATCGCGGCGAACCGCCTCCCGGGTTCGGGGTGAGCGGGCGCGTCGAGCACGACGAACGTCTCGCCGACCGCACGGACCTCGCCGGTCCCGTCCCACGCGAGTGGCTCGACCGTCGACTCGACCTCGATCGGGACCGAACCCGACGCCCGGTACGGGTTCGCGTCGTGCGATCGGAACCCGAGGTGGAGGTGATCGTCGACCCAGGGCGCGAAGAAACCCGCGCGGATCGTCGAGCCGAGCGGGTCGCCGACCTCGACGCGGTCGCCCGCCGAGACGGCGGGATCGACGTGGAGCACGCGGGCGATCCGGTCACCGTCGTCGCCGGACGAGGCGCTCCGACGGACCGACGCACGTGACTCGTCGACGTCGATCAGGATCAGGTGGTCGTGCTCCGGCGCGTAGGGTTTCGGTGGCGCGCGAACCGTCCGCGTCTCGCGTACCTCGCCGGCGACGGGGCTCGGCGCTCCCTCGGCGGGATAGAGGTCGATCGCACGGCCCCGATCGTGGGCTGGGTAGGGCGAGTTGTAGAGCGAGAACCGCGGATAGCGCGCGAGTACCTCGTCGGGAAGGACGACGGTCATCGCCGACCGTAGGGGCGGGTCGCGCTTATACCGTCGCCCTATGCCAGGAACGGTCGCGGCCGACAGTATATCCTCCTCGGCCCCCAACGGCGACGCATGCGCGTCCTGCGCGGTCGGGCCGAAACGCGAGCGTCGGACCGGCAGGTCACCGCGGAGATGCTCGAGACGGCGGGCGAGCGCCGCGAGCCCGCCCTGCGCGTGTGGACGCCCAACCGCCAGATCGTCTTCGGCCGGCGCGAGAGCAACGAACCGGGCTACGAGGCGGCCCGCGAGGCCGCCCGCGAACGAGGCTTCACCCCGCTCGAACGGAGCGTCGGTGGACGGGCGGTCGCCTACACGGGCTCGACGCTCGCGTTCGCGCTCGCGCTCCCGATCGAGGACCCCCGGACGGGGATGAACGAGCGCTACGAGCGCGCGAGCGACCGCGTCCAGCGCGCACTCCGGGAGGTCGGCGCGCCCGTCGAGCGCGGCGAGCCCCCGGACAGCTTCTGTCCCGGCCGTCACTCGCTCTCCTGTCGGGGAAAGCTGGTGGGGATCGCCCAGCGCGTCCGCTCGGATAGCGCGCTCGTCTCGGGGATCGTCGTCGTCGACGGCCACGAGGAGATCGCGGCCGTCCTCGAACCGGTCTACGCGGCGCTCGACTCGCCGTTCGATCCCGGGTCGGTCGGCAGCGTCGAACGCGCGGGCGGGGAGGCAGACTCCCACACGGTGGCTCGCGAGATCGAGTCGTGGCTGATCGGCGACCGGGAGGTGCGGATCGAACGGGTCGACCAAGTCGACCGTGTCGACCGAAAGCCGTAGGTCACCGGAAGCGAGAGAGGGGGCAATGTTCATCCGGAACGCGACGCTCGCGGACGGTCGGTCGGTCGACGTGCGGGTCGAGGGCGAGCGGATCGCCGCCGTCGGACCGGGGCTCTCTGACGACGCGGACGACGTCGGGATCGACGCCGAGGGAAAGCTGCTGTTGCCGGGCGCGATCGACGTCCACGTCCACTTCCGCGAACCCGGCTTCCCCCACAAGGAGACCTGGGAGACCGGCTCGCTCTCGGCCGCGGCGGGTGGCGTCACGGCCGTTATCGACCAGCCCAACACCGATCCGCCGACGGTCGACGGAGCGAGCTTCGACGAGAAGGCCGCCCTGGCCGAGAGGTCGTACGTCGACTACGGGATCAACGGCGGGGTCACGCCCGACTGGAAGCCCGACGAACTGTTCTCGCGCCCGCTGTTCGCGCTCGGGGAGGTCTTTCTCGCCGACTCGACGGGCGAGATGGGGATCGATGCCGAGCTGTTCGAGGAGGCGGTCGAGCGGGCCGCGGGCGAGTGCGTCGTGACCGTCCACGCCGAGGACGCGACCCGCTTCTCGGAGGCGGTTCGCGAACGCGGCGAGGACGATCCGGACGCCTGGAGCGCCTACCGGACCGCAGAGGCCGAGGCGGCGGCGGTCGAACGCGCCTGCGAGGTCGCGGAGCGAAGCGACGCCGCTCTCCACGTCGCCCACACCAGCACGCCAGAGGGGATCGACGCCGCGAAGGGGGCGGGCGCGACCTGCGAGGTCACCCCGCACCACCTGTTTCTCTCGCGCGAGGACCTCGACGAACTGGGGACGTTCGGCCGGATGAACCCCCCGCTCAGAAGCGAGAATCGGAGGGAAGGAGTGTTCGAACGGGTCCGCGACGGCACCGTGGACGTCGTCGCTACCGACCACGCGCCCCACACCCGCGAGGAGAAGGACGCGGGGATCTGGGACGCCCCCAGCGGCGTCCCCGGCGTCGAGACGATGGTGCCGCTGTTGCTCGCGGCCGCCGAGCGCGGCGAGTTCACCCGCGAGCGCGTTCGCGACCTGGTCGCGACGAACCCCGCACGAGTCTTCGACCTGCCGCGAAAGGGCCGGATCGCCGAGGGGATGGACGCCGACCTCGCGCTCTACGACCTCGACTCCCCGCGGGAGATCCGCGGCGAGGAGCTACACTCGAAGGCGGGATGGACGCCCTTCGAGGGCCGCGAAGGGATCTTTCCTGAGTGGACGATGGTCCGTGGAAAGCGGGTCTACGAGAACGACGAGGACAGCGGCGCGTTCGGCGACCCCACCGGCCGGAACGTCCGGGAGTAGCGAACCGCTTTTGGCGCTCGCGCGTCGCCTTCGAGCAATGAGAGGGCCGGATCGGGCGGCACAGGTCGCGAGCGCATACTGGGAGACGCTCACGGGGGAGGCCGAGGCCATCGCCGAGGAGTTCGAGGAGGACGGCTGGGAGACGCTCGTCGTCCACCCCGGAAGCGTCACGGCCGTCCACGAGCACGATCGCTGCGGACTCGACGTGTTGATCCCCGGCAACGAGTACGAACCGCTCGCGGCGCTGGTCGAGGAACGGGGGCTCTCGTTCCCGAGTTCGGAGGTCTACGCCCGCGAGGAGGGCGACGTCGTCCTCCTGGTGGTCGTCATGCGCGATCCGGAGGACGAGACGGCGGTGGTCTTCCCGGCGTACTACGACCGTGAGGAGACCGAGGAGACGTTCGAACGCGCGACCGAGGAGGGTTCGTTTCGGACCTACCTGAGAAAACTGGACGGCGAGACGGTCGTCTTCTCGCACGACGACCCCTCGATCTTCCGGCCTGAGCAGTGAAGAATGCCGGCACTGAACGACCGTCGCCGCCCACGTCGTAACGTTCATTAATAATCGTGTCTAATGTGAAGAGGGAGGAGACGGATCATGTCGAGGGAGACGCCGACGAACGCGGAGGGAAAGTTCGTCTGCGGGCGCAGCTGCAAGGACGGATCGCCGTGTGAGGCGATCGTGCCGCTCGCAGGACTGAGCTGCTATCAACACTCGCGCTCCGCCCCGGTCGCGGATCGATCGTTCTCCTCGTCCGCCCAGTGACCGATCCGTTACCGGATTCGGGAGTCCGGAGGGTAGTGGAGCACCACCCACCGACGGCGATTCGAGGAACCGACGGAGCCGTGGAGTCAGGACGTGTGGCCGTCCCGATTCGTTCTCCGTAGAACCGATCGGAGGCGAGCGGACGTCCCGAGGTCCTCCTCGCAGCGCGGGCGGCGGTCCTGCTTCTCGCGAGTCCTCCTGCTACGAAACCGCCGTTCGAGTGCCACACGACCGAACGGGGCCACTCGGCGGCATCCGTGCCTCTCCTACTGCCGACGCCGAAGTCCGTCCGCGGTCGATAACGACCCGTTAGGCCGCCACGCTCGATCGGGTCCGGTCGAAGGTCCGAGACGTTTCGGTGGCGGGAGAACCCCAGATTCGACCCCGGAATGGCGGGTAGACCGACCAGGAGGAAAGAACGATCCGGTTTCGCTGATGGCTTTATCTACATAATAGTTAATAAAAGACTCGTCGAGCCGCGAATCGCATGTCAGAGCAAGACAAGCACAACGAGGGATCGTTCGACCGTCGTCGTCGAACCGTACTGAAGGCGGTCGGTGCCGGATCGGCATTGTCGACGTTCGCGAGCGTCGGCGCGGCCAGCGAACACGGCTCGGGCGGAAACGGCGAGAGGGGCGACTGCTGGTGTCCGCCGTGTATCGACCGCCTCTCGGGCTATACGGCACTGGCCGGCGACGACGAGGGCGAGTGGCCGACCCAGCCGGATCACGTCGTCGAGCTGGACATCGAACCGCGCAACGTCCTCTTCCAAGAGGCACCCTCGGAGGAGACGGACATCCAGCCGGGGGTCGCACACGGCGACCACGAACACCCCCAGGAGGACTTCCCGGAGTACCTCTTCGATCCGGTCGGACTGAGCATCGACACCGGGGACGTCGTCGATTTCTACAACGTCTCCCCGCCGGAGGAGAGCCTTCATACGGTGACCGCGATGACCCCGCGGTTCTCCGAGCCGGCGTATTTCGAGGTTCCCCAGCGGATTCCGGACGACGCCCCGCCATTCACGTCACCGCCGTACATGGCCGAGGAGCACTGGTTGTACAAGTTCGACGTACCGGGCGTTTACGACCTGTTCTGCCTCCCACATCTCTTCCTCGGAATGGTCATGCGGTTGGTCGTCGGCGAGGACGACTTCGAGGAACCGGAACCGGACGAGAGTCTGCCGCTCGCGGTCCAGACGGTGTTCGGCGCCCCCGAGATGAGCGTCGAGAACATCCTTGAACAGGGGAGCGTCGGCTGGGACGACCTGACGATCGAGGAACCGCTCGATCCGACGACGCTGTTCGAAGAAGAGGAGTAGGTCGGCCGGAAACTCAGTCGTCGGCGTCCGTTTCGGTCAGGTCGCCACCGCAGTGCGGGCAGTTCTCGTGGCCGTGGCCGGTTTCCTCGGCGCGCAGCCGCTCGCTCGAGCGACGGACGTCGCGCATCACCTCGGAGATGCGGTCCTCGACGTCGAGTTCCTCCTCGACGGTGAGGTCGGCACCCTCGATCTCCAGGAGGAACTTCGCGACCTCGGTGGCCTCGTACATCAGCTCGTCGAGTTCCTCGGCGGTGAAGAACCCCGACATGGCACCGTAGAGAAACGTCGCGCCGGACTTCGTGACCTTCTCCTCGAAGGAGGCGCGCGCCTGGTTGACCGCCTGCGGGCTGTACGTGTCGGTCATGAAGGGGACGAGTTCGGGGAGGTTTTCGCCGATCTTCGTCATCTCGACGCCGGTCTCGGTGCGGAAGTCGGCACACAGCCGTGCGATCGCCCACTCGCGGGCGGTGACGTAGGTCCGATCGCGGAGGAAGCCGTTGACCCGGTCGTAGGCCGCCCCGTCCATCTTCGTGAATCGAGCGTAGCTTCGAACGTCGTCAGGAACGTCCTGACGGGCCGACGGATCGCTCGATCCGTCACCGGCGTCAGGCACGGCCTGACGGGCTGACGACCCAGTGGAGTCGTCACCGTCGTCGGGAGTCTCCCGGTCGTCCGACGGTTCGGAAGAGTCGCGAGGATCCGCCGAGTTTTCGTCCTCCGAGGTCTGCGGGGACTCGTCGATTCCGGCGTCGTTCAGGTCAGTCCGTTCGCCGTCCGAGGGCGGGCGTTCGTCCGCGTTGGGGCCGGAGGGCTCGGGCATGGAGTGGCTTTCGGAGCCGCGAGGAAAAGCGTATCGCCCGTCCCGGTAGGCTTTTGCGAAGAGATCCCGAAGCGCGCGCCATGAAGCTGCTCCTGGGCATCGGCGGCACCGACGACTCCTGGCACGCGCTCAGCCGGACCGCCGAGCGCGCGACGAGCGCGGGCGACTCGCTGACGGTCGCCATCCTCGAGAACCCCGACACGGAGCTGACCCCCGAGGAGATCGAGGAGAAGGTGATCGAACGGCTCTCGGAGTACGACCTCGATCCGGAGATCCGACACGTCGAGGGTGATCCCGGCGCGATGCTCGTCCAGATCGCCGACAGCGGCGAGTACGATCAGATCGTTCTGGGCGGGGGCGAGCGCAGCCCGATGGGGAAGATCCGCGTCGGCTCGATCGCGGAGTTCGTCGTGTTGAACGCCGAGACCACCGTCACGCTGGTTCGCTAAAATGCCGGAGTACGACTACCCCGACGAGGTCGCGGGACCGTACGAGACACCACCGATCACCTTCACCGACGCAGAGGACCGCGATATCGAAGTTCGGGTCTACGAGGACGAACACTTCGACGCGCTCGTCGAGATGTACGACACCTTCGACCCCGCGGACCGTGCACAAGGGCTCCCGCCGGCTCGCGAGTCGCGGATCCGAAGCTGGCTCGATACGATCCTCAATGAGGGCCAGGACGTCGTGGCGCTCGAGGGCGAGCGCGTCGTGGGTCACGCGACGCTCGTCCCCGACGACAACGACGCCGTGGAGCTGGCGATCTTCGTCCATCAGGACTACCAGGGCGCGGGCATCGGCACGAAGCTCATTCGCGGACTGCTCGGCCACGGCGAGCGTGAGGGCGTCGAGAAGGTGTGGCTCACCGTCGAGCGGTGGAACCACGCCGGGGTGCACGTCTACGAGTCGGTGGGGTTCGAGCGGTGCTCGGTCGAGAACTTCGAGCTCGAGATGACGCTGCGGCTGAACTGATCCGGTCGACCGTCGTCAGGTCGAGAGGACCGGCTGGCTCGCGTACAGCAGGACGTACTCGGCCGCTCGCTCGAGGATCTCGCCGGGTTCGTCGGGCGAGGGCTCGCGCGGGACGACGATGAAGTCGGCGTCTACGTCCTCCGCACAGTCGAGGATGGCGCTTCCGGGGTGGCGGGTCTTCTGCGTGGTCGAGAAGCCGTAGGCGGTGGAGCTCGTGACCGGAACGCCCGCCTCGTCGGCGATCTCCGCAGTCACGTCAACGAAGGCGGCCGCCTCGTCGGCGACGGCCTCGCGGTCGATCGTGTCGGTCTCGATCCCGCGAACGACCTCCTCGCCCAGCACGTAGAGGACGTGGAGGCTCGCGTCGTACTTCTCGGCGATCGCGGTGGCGTACTCGACGGCCGTGATCGATTCCTCGCTGCCGTCGACGGGCACGAGGACGGTCTCGATCGACGGGGTCGCGTCTGTCATGCTCATCTCTGGGTCGTCGCTCCCCAAAAACCCACCCGCTCACCCACCGGGGAGTTTATTCCGTCCGCCGCGGTATCGCCTCCATGTTCGACACCGTCGTCGTCGCCACCGACGGCTCCGAGAGCGTCTCCCGAGCGATCGGCGTCGCGCTCGATCTGGCCGAGCGCTTCGACGCGACCGTCCACGCGCTGTACGTCGTCGACTCGGGTGAGGTCGACGCCTCGCCCGACGCACTCAAGGACGATCTCAGGGACGCCCTCGAGGCCGAGGGCGAACGCGCGCTCGACACCCTCGAGGGGCGGACCGATCGCGAGGTGCTCACCGCCGTCCGCGAGGGACGCCCCATCACGGAGATCGACACCTACGCACGCGAACACGACGCCGACCTCGTGGCCACCGGGACGCGGGGCCGCCACGGCGAGAACCGCCTGCTTCTAGGCAGCGTCGCCGAGGGCGTCGTGCGCACCTGCCCCGTCCCGGTGTTGACGGTGCGACAGCTCGACGAGGACGGCCGGTAGCGGATCGCGGACGCTTTCAGTATCGGCACCGAGTCACGGACATGGACGAGACCCTCATCGACGACGAGACGCTGTCGCTGTCCCGGCGATCCGTGCTGCCGGGTCAGGGCTTCTTCTACCCCGACGAGTTCGAGGAGGCCGCCGCGGACGCCGAGGCCGAGGAGGCGCTCGCGGGAGCCTCCGTGGCGGTGATCGCCGACCCCGACGCCGACGGTCTGGCCTGCGTCGCGATCCTCCGCGAACTCTACGGCGAGGTCGTGTTGCTGCCGACGAGCCCCCACGAGATCGAGGACTCGCTCGCCCGCGTCGCGGAGTACGGCGAGCCGAACCTGCAGCTGTTCGTCTGCGACCTCTGTCCCGACCGCTACGAGTACGTCGACGAGGAGCTGGAGGCGGCCGTCTACGTCGCCGACTCCGTCAGGTGGTTCGACCACCACCAGTGGGACGACGACGTCGCTGCGGCGGTCCGCGAGGCGGGCGCGGAGCTCGTCGTCGGCGACAGCGACGAGGAGTGTACCGCCGACGTCGCGGTCCGGGCGCTCGAGGAGGAGATACCCCGCCACCTGGTCGAGCTCGCCGCCGTCACCCGGGACCACGACCTCTGGATCCGGGAGGACCCCCGGAGCGACGACCTCGCCGACTTCTCCTACTGGTCGGAGCCCGAGGAGTACGTCGAGGTCGTGATCGAACACGGCCCCGACCTCCCCGAGGAGGTCCTCGACTACCTCGCCGAGCGCCGCGTCGAGAAGGAGGCGCTGATCGATCTGGCCGTCGAACGCGGTGAGACCCGCGAAATCGGCCCCTGGACGGTCGGCGTCACCTACGGGCGGTGCTCGCAGAACGAGGTCGCCGAGGCGATGCGCGAGCGGGGCGCCGACGCCTCGGTGATCGTCAAGCCCGCCGGCAGCGCGTCGATCCGGGGCAGCGACGCGTTCGAGCGGTGTCACGAGGTCGCGAGCCAGGTCGGCGGCGGCGGCCACCCGAAGGCCGCAGGCTGCAAGCCCGACGTCTACGACGACATGCTCGACTACGCCCACCACTGGACGACCCGCGGCGCGGTGACCAAACAGGTGATCCTCGACGCGTTCCGAACGCTCGCACCGGAGGAGACGGAGGGAGCGGACGAGGAGGCCAAGTCGAGGGAGCCGGAGGAGACGGACTCGGCGCCGGACTCAGAAGCCGAGGACTGATTCGCCGCTCGCGAGCGCGCGATCCCACTCGGGAGAGTCGCGCACGTCCGGCAGCCCGATCGGGGGTTCGGGTTCCTTCGAGTGCTCCCCGATCCGTCGTTGATACCAGCGCACGTCGTGCCACTCGCCGCGTTTGTAGCCCACCTTTCGGTAGGTGCCCACCGGCTCGAACCCCATCGACTCGTGGAGCGTCACGCTGGCGGGGTTCGGCAGCGCGATCCCCGCGTAGGCGTTGAAGAACCCCTGTCAACGGAGCAGCGCGAACAACGAGGTGTAGAGGCCACGGGCGATCCCCCGATGACGATGGTCGGGATCGACGTAGACCGAGACGTCGACCGACCACCGGTAGGCGTCCCTGCTCCTGTGTGTGCCGGCGTAAGCGTAGCCGACGACCTCTCGTCCGTTCCCCTCCCCGCCCGTCTCGCAGACGAGCCACGGGTATCGCTCGAGCGTCGAGGCGATCCGATCCGTGATCTCCGACTCGGTAGGCGAGCAGGTCTCGAAGGAGATCGTCGTCTCCTCGACGATCGGGACGTAGATTCGACGGATCGCTGCGGCGTCCTCCTCGAACGCAAGCCGGATGCGTGCCGTCATGCCGCTCCCTCCGACCGTGTGGTCAAAAACGTAGCGGGCCCAGCAGTGGTGGGCCCGCCGGGTTCACTCGCGGCGGGCGAGCATCCGAACGACGATCTGTAGGACGTGGACGAACACGCCCATCACGGCGATGTAGACGCCGATCGCCTGGAGCGCGACGGGAGCACGGCGCTCGCGCACGCGCCAGATCTCCCAGCCCAGGCGAAACAGGAACCCGAGGAAGACCAGGACGAACCCGACCAGGAGCAGTACGGGAAGAACGAACGTGCCGATCGCGATGGCGATCAGACCGCCGACGAACGAGACGGTCGCGTACGTACCCCAGTCATCGAAGTCCTTCGAGCGGGCGTAGACGTACGTCGCGATGACGAGCGTCAGTACCCCGGTCACGACGGCCGTGATGGCGATCGCCGGGACGTGAAGCCCCCGCGAGAGGAAGGACAGCACGCCCGCGCCGAACGTGCCGAACGCGAGCTGGAGGAGCGCCATCCCGCCGAACGCGAGCGCCGAGTTGCCGTCCTCGATGCCGCGTTCCGCGACCCACTCGCCGGCCATCAGCGCCGCCCCGTAGACGAGCACGCCCAGGATCGGCGCCGAGAAGAGGTACTCGTTGACGACCGCCAGCGGCGTCGCGACGAGAACGTAGATCAGGAGCACGTTGAGCGACATCAGTCCCGTGGCGAGGCCGACGACCTTCCACTCGCGTCCCGAGAGGAGGAAGCCGCGGGTCGTCTCCGTGGTCTCGTAGGAAGCCATTGACGGAACTACTTCCCGGACTCGTATCAGGCCTGCGGCCGCGAGCGGTTCGGGCCGAACACCGGGATCAACGCTCGCCGGCGACCCAGCGCTGTGAGAAGGCGGTGCCACAGGCACACTGGGCGTAGGCGTGGATCACCGTACCCTCGGCGTAGATCCCGCCGACCTCCTCGTTCGGCTCCTCGGCGAACGCGAAGACGATACGGATCTCCTCGTCGCCACAGGCGGGACAGCGCCCGCCGGTGAGGTCGGCGTCGATCTCGCCCTCCTCGCCCATCGCCTCCTTCGCGAACGCCATCGCGTCCTTCCCGGTGGCCGTCGAGAAGGCGTTTCGCCCGCTCTCACCGGGGACGACCAGCAGCACGCCATCGTCGAGTCGCTCGCCGTACGCCGAGAGCGCGTCGGGATCGTCGACGACGCCCTCGGCCAGGTAGATCGCCACGTCGTCGGGCCGCTCGCCCGCCAGGAACTCCTCGCGCTTGCTCTCGCTCATCCGATCTCCTCCAGGTCGCGGGCGATCGAGGCCAGGCTGTCGCGCGGCTTCTCGATCGCGTCGTAGACGACCTCCTCACCGGGCTCTCGGAGTCCGTAGGCGAACTCGGGCTCGATCACGTCGAGCAGGACGGTGCTACCGGGCGAGCGGTTCGCCGCGTCGAGCCACGCCTGGAGATGTTCGGCGCCGTCGCCGGAGCGAGCCATCTCGGGCGTCTCGTACGCGCCGGCGACGTGGGGATCGGCGTCGGCGAACCCGCCCTCGATCCGGGCGTGGTACATCGTCCCGTCGAGGACGAGCCGGACGACCTCGCCGGTCGGATCGTTGCCGGGGATCTCGACGCGTTTCCGCGTGCCGCCGTGGCGTGCGACGGTCGCCCGTCGCGTCTCGATCGCGGGGTTGTCGCTCGCGATCCGGTCCATTAGAAGGGTTACTCGTCTTCGTCGCCGCCGAAGAGCTCCTCGACGCTCTCCTCGCCGTGGGCGCTGATCTTCGCGTTGATCTGTGCGACCTCCTCGCTGATCTCGCGACCACGGACGGTAACGCGCTTTCGCTCCCCGTCGCGCTGGGGTTTGTAGCCGGTGCCGCCCGTCAGCAGGATCTGCTTGAGGGCGGGCCCCGAGACGTCCGATCGCAGCGGTCGGCCCGCGTCGTCGGAGCCGCCGGTGAGTTCGAGGGTATAGCCCGGGAGTCCGACCGCGTCGCCGTCGACCTCCTCGCCGAGGTCGATGCCGAGGAATCGGTTCGCGTCCTGTCCGTCGACGTCACGCTGGTAGGTCGTGCCGGTCTCGGGATCCGAGACGACGACCTGGAAGTCAGCCATGGTCGGTAGGAGTCGACCGCGGGTAAAAAGCGTGTTGAAGCGGCGTTCCGGTACGTTGCGGACGTCGTCGTTACGAACGTCCCGGGAGAGCTCCCGCCGCAGCCGGGCGACGTCTTCGGATCTCCTGCGGACCGCCGGCCTCGGCTACGAGCCCCGCCTGACGCCGGAGTGCCAGTCACTGGCACGTAGGACCCCCGGCTGAAGGGACCTCTTTCGCGCTACGGAGACGGCTGGAATCGGGCGGGCGCGGGTAGCGCGTCCCGGACGACCTCGTCCTCCGCGTCGAAGCCACGGAACCGTTCGGGAGCGGGCTCGGCCACGTCGATGGCCTCCTGAACCTCGTCCGTGCCGAACGCGGTGGTCGATATCTCGTCTCCGTCGATGGTGATGGTGAGCTGCATGGGCCCTCCGATCACCGCCGGACGACGTACCGGACGTCGTAGTTCGCGGCCACGTTCTGTCGGTTCTCCATCTTCACCAGGTAGTACGTTCCGGCCTGGTTCCGGTAGAGCGAGTCGACCGAGCCCCGAATGTAGCCGCCGTTCGAGGTGGGATGGACCGTGAAGTCGACCTCGTACTTGGGGTCCCACGGGCCGAACCACTGGTACTTGGTCTCGCTGGCCGCGAGCGATCCGCTCGCGATGTGGCCGGCGATCCGGAGGTCCTCCGCCTCCACGAGGTCGTGCGAGGTCATGGGCACCAGCCGACCGTGCACCTGCTGGACGGTGCTCATGGGGATGGCGAACGTGGCCTGGGTGCTGCCCGCGAACAGGAGGCTGGTTCCGTAGAACCCCTCGGGTCGTTCGATCCCGATGACGCTCCCGCTGTCGCCGCCCGCGGACATCCGCTCGAACATGTCGAGACCGACGAAGTTCGCGATGCCCTTGCTGCCGAAGTTCACCCCGATGTTGACGTTACGGGCAGTACACCTGCCCCGGGTCACGCCGGTCGTCCGGCCGGTCTTGGTGTAGAACTGGCCGACTACCGCCCCCTCCCAGCCCCGGATGTCCTCCTGGAGCTCGAAGAGGTCCGTCTGTACGTGATCGGGAGCGATCTCGACGAGCGCGCTGTCGGAGACGTTCCGACCGTTGCTGCCGAAGGTGATCGTACTGAACTCGAGGAGCGTACCGATCCGATCCGCCGGGTCCGCGCCGCCGTCGAACCGCCCGGGCTGGAGGACCGGGTCGCCGACCTTCGCATCGCCGCTGGCTGCGGCGACGTGGTTGTTGGTGAGAAACACCGTCTTACCGTGTCTCGTTCGGAGCGGCGAACTCCCGAGCGTCCCCGCGGTCACGGCCGGGTGACCGATCGAGACGCCGCCGGGGGCGGGGCGCATCTTCTTGACCCGGCCGAACCCTTCGACCGCGGTCTGAACGTCGGCGTCCTCGTCCATCTCCAGGGGAACGACGTCGTGGACGGCGAGGGGGTCGGCCTCCGAAGGAGCCACCTCGACGGCCTCCTGGGCGGTGACCACGCCGACCTCCTGTACGTCGACCGGTAGCTCCTCGCCGTCGATCTCGATCGTCTCGGGAAGGAGGTCGTCCTCGTCCAGTTCGGACGCCTCCACCTTCTCCTCGACGAGGACGACGACGGCTACGCGGTCCGTCAATCCCTCCGCCTCAGTCCGTTCGAGGCCGATCCCCTCACCGACGACGTTGGCGTGCTCTTCTAGTTCTCGTCGGACGTCCGCGGGGACGTCCTGAATGCCTACTGTGTCGTTCATCGTTGCGTCACTTCTTCTCGGCTCAGACCCACGATCGTAGCGGGTTGAGACAGTACTCTTACGCTATTCCACATATTAAATGATGTCTATGGTTATCGTACAATTTACGCCCGATGCGGATCCTGCCGGACGTCCCGAGCGAGACGGGCGGATCAACGCGCACAAACCCGTCCGGCGACTACCCCTCGTCGATGGAGATCGAGTTCCTCGGCGGTGCCGGCGAGATCGGTCGCAGCGCGCTCCTCGTGGGCGAGGGACGAGGCCCCGCCGGCGATCGGACGCGGTCCGACGGCGACGGGTCGCTCCTCATCGACTTCGGGATGAGCACCGACAACCCGCCGCGCCTCCCTCTCGGAAACCCGGAGCCGGAGGCGGTCGTCGTCTCGCACGGCCACCTCGATCACGCCGGCGCGGTGCCCGCCCTGCTCTCTGGCGACTCCCGGCCGACGGTACACTGGACGCCACCGACGAGAGAGCTCACCAGAACGCTCGCGCGTGACACGCTGAAGCTCCACGGCGGCTCCTACCGGTGTCCGTTCACCGAGACCGACGTCGCGCGGCTGTCGCAGGTCTCGGAGACCCATGGCTACCGCGAGACGTTCGAGGCCGCCGGCTACGAGGTGACGCTGTTCGACGCCGGCCACATCCCCGGCAGCGCGCACGTCCTGGTGGACGACGGCGACGTCCGGCTACTCTACACCGGTGACTTCCACACCGATTCTCAACGATTAGTCCCGGGAACGACCGCCCGTCCCGACGCCGACGTCGTGATCTGTGAGAGTACGTACGCCGACGTGCAACACGACGACCGGGCGGCCGTGGAGGAACGCTTCGCCCGCAGCGTCGAGACGACGCTTCACGAGGGCGGCACCGTGGTGGTGCCGGCGTTCGCGATCGGGCGTACCCAGGAGATGCTGCTGATCTGTGAGACCCACGACCTTCCATGCTACGTCGACGGGATGGGCAAGGGGGTGACCGAGATGCTCCGGACGTACCCGGAGTTCGTCCGCGACGCCGAGGCGCTTCGGCGGGCGACCTCCCACGCGCGGTTCGTTACCGGTCGCGACGGCCAACGTCGGCGGATCGCCGGCCAGCGGGCGGCGATCGTCACCACGAGCGGGATGCTCACCGGCGGACCGGCGATGACGTACGTCCCCGAGATCCGTCGGAACCCGACGAACACGCTGGCGTTCACCGGCTATCAGGTGGCGGGGACGCCCGGACGCGAACTGCTCGAGACCGGACGGGCCGAGATCGACGGACGGGTCATGCCGGTGAGCGCGCGGATCGAGTCCTACGACTTCTCGGCGCACGCGGATCGGAGGGGATTGCTGGAGTTCCTCGAACCGTACCGGGACGCGAAGCTGCTCGTCAATCACGGAGACCGCTGTGAGCGGTTCGCGACGGATCTCCGTGGTGTCGGCTTCGATGCGAGCGCACCGGAGCTCGGATCGGCCGTCTCGGTCGGGACCGACGTCGAAACGCGGTAGCCGCGTCTCGGTGCGTCTGCTCTTCGTTCCTGGTCCGTTCGCGTCGGAGCTTCGCGGGGACGGCTACGACGCGTGAACGCTCGAACTCGGCGAGACGGTCATACTACCGTGAGTGCCAGCCCGACGATGAGCGCCGCGACCAGCACCGTCAGCGCGAGGTCGACGGCGAACCCCCGGTCGCTCCGGAACTCCCGCGTCGTGTAGGCGAGCGCGAGCAGCCCGCCGACCGCCACGAGGAAGACGAGCGCGACGTAGACCATGTTGAGGATCCCTGCCATACGCGCGGTATCACGAGGCATCCAACTAAGGGTTTCGGAAGGCGCAACCGTAATGCACGCCCGGCGGCAAGCCCGGGACATGCGAATGGAGCTCCGGGTGTGCAAACACTGTTTCAACGGCGAGCACGGCAATCCGTCGAAGACCGAGGTAACTCGTGACATGGTCGAGTGTGCGAAGCGCGTCCGCGAGTACAAGGACCTCATCGGGATGGACTCACTGTACATCACGATGGTCGAGGAGGGCGACACCGGCGGCGCCGAGGCGCTTCCCGCGATCGTCGCGAGCATCGAGGGCAACCGGGTGAACCTCTCCGACACCCAGCTCGTGATGGAGGACGGGAACGGGAACATGCTGGTCTACCCCGAACCGAAGGACATTCTCGAGGTCCTGACCCGCAACCTCGACCAGATCGACGCCCAATCCCGACAGGACGTGATGGTCGAACTCTCGGAGGAGTCGACGGAACTGGTCGGATAGCCGATCGGACTCACGGAGCCGTAGAGCGCCGGGACGAGACGGAGGCGAGAACGCCGACGGGACGGCCCGGCGGACTGACTTGCGAGTGCGGGGCCAGCGTCTTTACCCGTCCTACAACTAGAGAGGACATGGCGAGCAATGATGGAGGAGACGATTGGGAGGAGGATGCGGGAACCGACTGGGACGACGACGAGACCGGGGAACTCGACTGGAACGGCGACGAGACCGGGGAGTTCGACTGGAGCCTCGAGGACGTCCCCCTCTCCGGAGACGTCGAGGCGACGCTCGAGCGCATCGAGTGGCTGGGCGACGCGCTCGACGACGCGGTGCCGGTGCCGGGGACGGACTACCGTATCGGTCTCGACCCCATTCTCGGGATCGTCCCCGTGGGTGGGGACGCCATCGCGACGCTGATCTCGCTCTACATCATCGGAGAGGCGGCACGGGTGGGAGTATCGAAATCGAAGCTCGCACTCATGGTCGGCCTGGTCGCCGTCGACGCCGTCGTCGGATCGATCCCCGTGATCGGGACGGTGTTCGACGCGGCGTGGAAGGCGAACAAGTGGAACGTCGAAATGCTCAAGCGGGAGCTCGACGCGTAACGCCCGTCCATCACCGCTCGATCGTAGCCGCCGCTCGGACTCTCGTTCCGTAGCGCTCGGAGCGCACCGTTTCTGAAGCATCGATCCGGCGGACGGTCGCGTCGCCGAGAGAGGGGAGAACGCAGGTCTTCTTCGAGGGTTTCGTTCGACGAGGGAGTGGTACCGGGAGCGGTCAGTCGTCGGCCCGCTCGCTTCCGGATGAATCGCTCCCCTCGTCTTCCGACGTTCGCCTCGCACCGCTCGGCTCACCGCCGTCGGACCATCGGTCCGACGAGGATCGCGACCCCTCGCTTCGCTCACCGCCGTCGGTCACGGTGGCGCTCCGGCTCCGCCCCTCGCGGCGCTGGCGCATGTAGCGCGCCCGGAGAACGTTACCGTACATCGAGAGGAACAGCCCGATGAACAGCACGAGGATCCCGATGTTCACGCCGATGGTACGAAGCACGCTCCCTTCGCCGAAGACGAGCGTCTCCGGGATCGGATAACCGCCGTAGTCCATGCTGGCGATCAGGACGCTCACGACGCCGATGATCACGAGCGCGCCGAGCAGGTTCGTCGCCCAGCCCCAGCTCGATTTGAGACGGAGCTGCTCGATGCCCGTCACGGAGGACGTCTCCTCGTCGCCGTGGTACTCGGGGGTGTCCTTCTTCGGGAGGAACGCCTTCATCTCGACGGGGTAGAACGCGGGATGGGCAGTGTGTTCGAACGTGTGGAACATCACCCCCATCATCATGATGACGCCGAGCAGCCCGTGGAAGCCGACGAACGCGATGACGACCGACTGGGAGTTGTAGAAGTCGATCAGCATCGTCTTCTGCCAGATCAACAGCCCCGATATCATCAACAGCAACAGCTCGACGGTGAAGATGGCGACGACGCCCTTCCCGATGTACGAGAGCATCGGGATCTCCTCGGCGGAGTAGCCCGCGAACTGGCGTGCGTTTGGGTGGCGCTCGTCGGCCATCCCGAACGCGAACTTCACGTCCTGAACGAAGGCGGCGATGTCGTCCGGGTTGGGCAACACCGCCGCGAAGCTCGCCGAGCCGCCCATCCGGAGCAGCATATACAGCACCCAGAAGCTTGTCAGCAGGATGAGCGCGAAGCCGGCGATCCGGTGAATCGCGAGCACCCCCTGGTTGCCGCCCATGAGCTCGACGAGCCACCAGAGCTCGCTGTTGAAGGCGACGGAGTAGCCCGTGAAGAACAGGACGAACACCGTCAGCGCCAGCAGCGAGTGGAACATCGTGGTGACGCGGGAGAACTTGCCGTGGTCGAGGTTGGTCACGCCGAGTCACCTCCACGTCGACCTGCGGGTTCGTCCTCGGCCGGCTGGTCTCGCTCGTTCTCTACCGTTTGCGATCCGAAGGACCGCTCACCGCCGTCGGTGGCGACGGCGTCGCTGCTCCGTCGTGGCGCGTCCGGCGGGCGCATCCGCGCCGCGAGCCGGCGGAACGCGATCCAGTGGATGAACACCATCACGAGGATGAACACGCCCATGATCACGTCCGCGAAGTGAACGAGCGTGATCAGCCACTCGAGGGCGGGCAACGTGTTGCCCCGAACCCACTCCGCGCCGACGCCGCCGCCCTCGATGGTCGGGCGCACGCGTTGGAGTGCCTCGAAGAAGTCGCCCAGTCGGCCGACCACCCAGATCGACCCGACCGCGATCACGATCGAGAGCAGCAGGCTGGTCCAAAACGCCGTTCGATCCGAGAGCCCGCGACGGTTCTCGGTCGGTTCCTGCGGGTCCTCGGCGGCCGCCACCTCGGTCTCGCCGTCGGGATCGGATGTGGAATCGGAACTCATCGTTTCATCATGTCCGCTTCTTCCCCGAAGATGACCTCCAGGGCGGTGTCGTTGAAGAAGGAGCCGCTGCCGCGTTTCTCGAGTTCGTCGGCGATCTCACCGGTCGAACCGACGAGGATGGCGTTGGTCGCACACTCCTCGGCGCAAGCGGGCCCCTGACCCGCCTCCTGGCGCTCTTGACAGCCGGTACACTTGTCCATCGTTCCGCCCGAGCCGACGATCGAGGGGACGCCGTCGTCGGAGTCGGGATACTGCGGCGCGCCGAACGGACAGCCCGACAGACAGTACTGACAGCCGATGCAGAGGTCGTCGACGACCTCGACGAACCGGTCGTCACGTTTCTGCAGCGCGTTGGTCGGACAGACCGACACACAGGGGGCGTTATCGCAGTGATAACACTGCATCGGGAGGCTGGTCTCGCCGGGGTTCTTCCCGTCCTCGATCGCCTGGACCTGCTTGCCGTTGTACCCCTCGTCGGCCTCGTGGCCCTCGAGCATCGTCGTGATGTCGATGCGCTGTTCGTCGACGGGGACGTCCCAGGTTCGTTTACAGGCGACCACGCAGCCGCCACAGTCGATACACGCCTCGACGTCGGGGAAGATCCGCGTCCCGTCGCCGACGCTCATTACGCCGTTGCTGAGTTTCGCTTCTGTAGGGTCGTTCGTTGACATTCAGTCGTCCCCCGTTGCTTGCATGTCGTAATCGCGGACGTCCCACTCGACAGACCCGCCGAGGCCGTGCTCGTCCTGTGGGTAGTCGATGAACTCCATGTTCAGTTCCTCCATGCGTTCCTCGGTCGCCTTCTCGACGCGAACCATCCCCGCCTTGGTCTCCTGCATCTGGGTCTCGGCGTCGAACCCGCTCGAGGTGATGAAGTTCGCGCTCTCGCCGATCGCGAGCGGCTTGGTCCCCTCGGGGTAGTTGTCGGTGAACTCCTGGCCGTGGCGGACCCCGCCCCAGTGATACGGACAGAAGACCTCGTCGGAACCCTGTGGCCGGTAGGTCACCTTCGCCTTCACCAGGATCGAGCCCTTGTCCTGGGAGGTGAGGATGACGTGGTCGTCGCCCCCGGTGATATCGAGCTCCTCCGCCATGTCGGGATGGATCTCGGCGTACATGTGGGGCTGGATGTCCGCGGTGAGTTCGTTGTTCCGGGTCTCCGCGCCGCCGCCCTGGTGTTCGACCTGTCGACCCGTGGTGAGGATCGTGTTCATCCCCTCGTCGTAGGCGCGCTGGGTCGCCTCCTGTTGGGTGACGGCGTTGTTCTGGTCGAGACGGAAGAAGTTCGTCTGCTCCCCGTTCGCGGGCCACTGCTCGGCCAGGTCGGGCCGCGGGCTCTCGATCGGCTCGCGGTGTTTCGGCACCGTATCGATGAAGTTCCACGCGACCCCCCGCGCCCGACCGCGTCCTGTCGGCGGGTCCGGCTGGGGGTTGTCGAACTGCTCGTAGAACTGGAGATCGTGCTGGTGACCGCGCTGTTCGTTCAACGCGGCCGCACAGTCGTAGACCGACGTGTCGTCGCGGAGCGCGTACTCCATCGGGAGCGTCATCGACGAGGCGTCAGACGGATCCTCGGGAAGGACCGTCGTGAAGCCCGGGTACTGGGGGACGCCCTCGATCTCGCCGTCGTACCAGTCGGGTTGATAGGCATCCCGGAGCATGTCGAGGCCCGCCTCACCCTCCTGGGCGACCGTCTCCGTGAGCGGGTACTCCTTGTCGACGTTCGTCTGCTGCCACTCCTGGGGACTGGGAGCGGTGATACCCCAGTTCGCCCGAAAGTCGTGGCCGCCCTGGGCGGGGTGGATGTCATCACGCCAGATGATCGGCGTGCCGGGGTGCTCGTCGCCCCAGCAGGGCCACGGCAGCCCCCAGAACTCGCCGCTGACCGGCGTTCCCTCGCTGTCGGCCCGCAGCGTCTCGGTGCTGAAGTCCCCGTCGTACTCCTTCTGTCGCTGGAGGCGTGCGGGGTTCTGCTGGTAGCCGACCGTTCGCACCCCGAGGTTGATCTCCCGGAGAACGGCCTCGTAGGTGCTCTTGCCGTTGTACAGCTCCTCGCCGCTCCCCCAGTCGAAGTGCTGTCCGAACCCGAAGCGCGCGGCCAGCTCCTGCATGATCTGGAGGTCCGGCTTGGAGTCGTGGGCCGGCGGCGAGACGGGCTCGCTCCACTGGACCGAGCGATGCGAGTTGGTCACCGAGCGGTGGTGCTCGTACTGGCTCGACGCCGGGAGCAACAGAATGTTGTCGGCGTCGGCGTCGGCGAGCGTTCCCGCAATCGAGGGGAACACGTCGACCACCACGAGAAGCTCGAGCGCCTCCATCGCCTTCTTCATCTTGTCCATCTCGGTGATGGAGTTGACCGAGTGGCCCCAGATGAACGTCATCTTCAGCGGGTCGGGCTGGTAGAGGTTCGACTCGTGGAGTCGATCCTCCTGCTGGAGGGCGGCCTCGTACCAGCGGGCGACGGTGAGCCCGTCCTGGAACATCATCGAACGGTCCTCGATCCGGCGTTCGGCCTGCTGGGTGGTGTCCTGATCGGGGTTGTCGACGTCGCCGGAGCCGCCCTGGTCGGCGGGGTCGCCCGACTGGTCGCCGGCCTCGGTCGGTGAGTCCTGCTCGGGACCCGACCCGGTGTCCTCGGCCTCCTCGACGTCCTCGGCCACGTCGTCCTCGCCCTCGCTCTCCTCCTCCTCCTCTGCCTCCCCCGCCGCGGCCGCCTCGTCGCCCTCGGTCATCTGTTGCCACATGTCGTTCGGCATCAGCGCGAAGCGCTCGTAGAGGTCCCAGAAGTCCGTCGAGCCGCTGGTCCACGGGCTCTGGTCCCAGACGTTCGTCCAGTGGACCCACGAGCCGGGCGCCGACACCGAGTAGTAGCCCGGCAGGATCGTGGCGTCGACCCCGAGGTCGGTTGCGCCCTGGACGTTCGCGTGTCCGCGCATCACCTGCAGGCCGCCGCCGCTTCGAGCGGCGCTTCCCGCAGCCAGCGAGGTCAGCGCGTACGACCGGATGTTCTGGGTGCCGTTGTTGTGCTGGGTGCCGCCCATCGCCCACTCGATCTGGATGTTGGGCTTGTTCTCGATCATCAGGTCGCCGATCGCCTCGAGGTCCTCGACGTCGATCCAGGTGATGTCGGCGACCGTTTCGAGGTCGTAGTGTTCGAGTTCGGTCTCGACGTCGGGCCAGCCGTTGACCCGGCCCGAGAGCATTTCCTGGTCGAGTTCGTTCTGCTGCTGGAGGTAGCGCATCAGCCCCATCAGCAGCGCCACGTCGGTGCCCGGCCGGAGGCGGTGGTAGTGGTCCGCGTGTGCCGAGGTTTTCGTGTACCGGGGATCGATGGAGACGATCGTGCCCCCTCGGGCCTGTCCCTCGAGGATGTGCTGCATCGCGATCGGGTGGGACTCGGTGGGGTTCTGCCCGATGATGAGCAGGAGATCGAAGTTCCGGTAGTCGTTGATCGTGTTGGTCATCGCCCCGTAGCCCCACGTGTTCGCCAGTCCGGTGACGGTGGGCGAGTGACAGATCCGCGCCTGGTGGTCGCAGTTGTTCGTCCCCATGAACGCCGCCAGCTTTCGGAAGGCGTAGGCCTCCTCGTTCGCGTGGTGGGCGCTGCCCATCATCATGACGCTCTCGGGGCTGTACTCCTCGAGGATCTCGGCGTACTTCTCCTCGATGATGTCGTAGGCCTCGTTCCACGAGATCGACTGCCACTCGCCGTCGATCCGACGCATCGGGCGTTTCAGGCGCCGGTCGGAGTGTTCGGTCTCGAGGATCCCCGCTCCCTTCGAGCAGAGCGAGCCGTTGTTGATCGGGTTCTCGAACCACGGCTCCATCGCGACGAACGAATTGCCCTCCTTGACGCCGCGGAAGCCACAGCCGACCGCACAGTAGTTACAGATCGTCTTCGACATCTCGGCGTCGGGCCTCGTCCCCGGCTTCTCCTCCTCCTCGTCCTGTGCGAGGGCCTGGCCCGCGCCAGCGCCGCCGAGCGCGACCGCACCCGCGAGCGCGCTGGCCTTGAGGAACGATCGCCGATCGAGGTCCAGCGTGACCGGTTCGGCACTCATGTTCCCCCACCACTCCGATCCGAGCAGTTCACGGCCCGACGCCGTGAATTATCCGTGATAGTCCCCTTCATGGTTTACGGCTATTGAGTAGACGCGTATTAGTGTTGCGCTTGGAATAGAACCCGGGAAGGGCGTCGTGTTTCTCGCCCGGTCGCAAGACCTTTCCCCACCCTTCACTACCCACCGTCTAATGAAAACCGGCGCGTTCGTCTGCTCGTGTGCTGGCACCTGCGACATCGACCTCGAGGCCGCCCGCGAGGGGATCGAGGAGGTCGACATCGCCGCCAGTTCCGAGCTGTTGTGTGGGGACGGGCTTCCGGCGATGGAGCAGGTGATCGAGGAGTACGAGCTCGACGAGCTCCTGATCACCTGTCCCGAACCCGGCGTCCAGGAGAAGCTGGGGGGCGTCGCGGAGGAACACGGCCTCCATCCCGAGATGGTCTCCTTCGTCGACCAGCGAGAGGGGGCGGGCTGGGTCCATTCCGAGAAGGAGGCGACCGACAAGACGGCGCGGCTGGTCAACGCGCGCTACGCCGGCCTCGAGGAGGAAGCGATCAGCCGCTCGATCTCTCGAGAGGCCGGCGAGCGCGTCGCGGTCGTCGGCGACGCCGAGGCGGCCGCGACCCTCTCGGGGGACGCCGAGGTGACGCTGATCGCCGACGGAAAGGAGTTCGCCGGCACCGACGGTCTCGACGACGTGACGATCGAGCGCGGCCGGGTATCCGACGTCACGGGGGAGTTCGGCGAGTTCTCCGTCCGGCTTGAAGCACGCGTCACCGAGGACTGCATCTCCTGTATGAAGTGCGTCCACGAGGGTCCCGACGGAATGGTCACCCGGCGGCCGGTCGACATCGCACCCGAGGCGCCCGACGGCGAGTGGACCGACGTCTGTCCGACCGACGCCATCGAGATGGACGGCGTCACCCGGGAGCTCGAGGTCGATCAGGTGGTCTACCCCGGCGCGAAGCCGAAGGCCCGCGGTGGACGGATCGGCTACTACACCAACGCGGGCCCGGAGACGGTGGCCGCCGTCGAGAGCCTGTTGGGCGGGATCCGGAAGCCCGAGTTCCTCGACTTCGAGATGGACGTCTGCGCTTCGGGGGAATCGAACCAGGAGGGCTGTCGGGCCTGCTACGACGCCTGCCCCCACGACGCGGTCGCGAAGCCCCGTCCCGACGAGGTCGAAATCGATCCGATCGCGTGTCAGAACTGCGGCGCCTGTACCAGTTCCTGTCCGACGGGCGCGGTGAGCCTGCGCGAGCCCTCGAACGAGCGGATCGCTCGCGAGGTCGAGGCACTGCTCTCGACCGGCGCGGATCAGGGCGGCTGGCTCTCACGGGGTTCCTCGGGCATCGAGACCCCCATCGTCGCGTTCGTCTGCGGCGAGCGTGCCGACGACGCGCTGAGCGAGTACGGCCGGCGAGCCGCCGCGGGCGGGGGGATCGAGTACCCACCGATCCTCCCCGTGGGCGTGAACTGCGCGGATACGGTGGGAGAGTCACACGTCGCCCACGCGCTGGCCTGCGGCGCGGCGGGCGTCGCGATCCTCGGATGCGGGTGTGACTGTCGCCACTCGGGGGCCGATCCGAAGGAGGAACTGGTCGAGCGGCTCAACCGGGCAACGCGGGATCTGGGGCTGGGCGAGCGCGTTGGCTTCTTCGCGCCCGAGGCCGACGATCCCGAGGCGTTCGCCGATTCGCTCGCGGCGTTCGAGGAGTCCCTCGATCCCTCGCCCGTTCCGGAGGGCGAGCACCGCGCGGACGGCACCCTGCTCCACAGCGACCACGAGAACCCCGAGTTCTACAACCACGGCTGGACGCTCGAGAGCGTCCGCGCCGTTCTCGAACACGCGGATCCCGAACGCGAGGTGATCCGCGGGCTGAAGGACTTCGGCCGGATGGAGGTGAACGACGCCTGCACGCTCACACCGACGTGTTCGAACCTCTGTCCGACCGACGCCATCCGCCGGACGGAGTGGGGACTGGAGTTCAACCACGAGAAGTGCGTCAACTGCGGGCTCTGCGAGGAGGGCTGTCCCGAGAGCGCGATCACCATGCACGACGGGCTGGACCTCTCGCTGCTCCCGGAGAACCGCTCGGAGACCGATACGGAGAACGCGGACGGCGATCCCGCCTGGGTCCAGACGTTCGAAGGCGAGATGCTCGAGTGCGCCCGGTGTGGGGATCCGTTCACGAGCGAGCGTTCGGCCGCGAAGATCGAGGAGGAGGTCGGCGACCTCGTCGCGGGGCTGGCGCCGAACGCGGAGGAGAGCGTCTTCAACTACTGTCCGGACTGCCGGGCGTTCCTGGTCTACGACCGAGGCAACTGAGATGGACGACGACGCGATCTACGCCGCGCGGCTCGAACTGGTCGACTTCCTGATCGAGGCGCTCTGGAACCCGCCGACCGAGGAGTTCGTCGAGTCGCTGCTCTCGGGCGAGATCCGCTTCCCGACGGAGGGAATCGACGACGACCTCGACGCGGGCTTCGAGCGGCTGCGGGCGTTCATCGACGCGAACGAGGGCCGACCGATCGAGGAGGTCCAGACCGAACTCAACCGCGAGTACACCCGGATATTCGTCGGACCACGCCCGCCCGTCACCGCCCACGAGAGCTACTACCGGGAGGACATGGACTACCTCGGGAAGGGGAAGGCGATGGTCGAGTCGAGCTACGGCGCGGCGGGCTGGAAGCCTCCCGAGAGCTACCCCGAGGAGGCCGATTACGTCGCCGTCGAGCTCGCCTTCCTTCGCAGGCAGATCGAACGCCAGCGAACCGGCGCCGAGGAGGCGTTCGGCTACGAACGGGTCTTTCTCGAGGAGCACCTGACCCGCTGGATCGACGACTGCGCCGCGGACGTCGTCGAGTACGCCGACAGCGCGTTCTACGAGGCGGTCGGTCACCTCCTCTCGGGCGTCGTCGAGTTCGAGGACGAACTCGCCGGCCAGATGGCGTGAGGCGCAACGCTTTTATCGTGACACACACCCACGTTCGAGCATGGCACTCAAGACCGCGATCGAGCACAACCCGGTGCTCACCATCGCGTCCCTGCTATTCGGCGCCTGGCTCGCGGTGACCGCCGCCAGCGTCTTCGGTAGCATGGACTCGATACTGGCCACCGACTGGGTCGGCCCCTCGGGCGTCAGCGGACTGATGGGGCTGATCGTACTGCTCGTTCTCGGCGTCCTGCTCGTCTATCTGTACGCCGAACTCGCCGAATCGGACCCCGCACCCGAGAGCTTCCCGCCCGAACGGCGCTGATGGGTGAGGAACACGACGCCTCGATCTCGATCGAGGCGAGCGACCGGTTCAGGACGGCCGCCGCCGAGTGGGGCGACCGCCGGATGATGGACGACGAGGAGGCGATGAGCGTGAAGGCCGAACAGGCGCTGCTCGAGATCGAACATCTCGTCGGCGGCCACACCGACGTCGAGTTCGACGTCGAGGACGGGACGATCCGATACGAGCCGAGCGCCGAGCTCGCGGCGTTTCTCGACGAACAAGCCGAACGAGTGGGGATCGGTCCCGAGGGCGTCCTCGCGCTCTACGTCGACCTGTTCGCGCGGGTGTTCCTGGACGACGACCGCACCGAAGGGTAGGGTATAAGCCGTTCGAGCCGCATCGTTACCCTATGACACACGAGAAGAAGCAGACCGACTGGAGACCCGAGCCGGCCATCGAGACGATCGACGGCCACGAGACCTGGTCACACACCGGTCCCCACGAGATCAACGACGGCGAGGTCGACGGCGAGGTCTCGTTCGACCTCGACGACGAGGACCGAAACGACGGCGACGACTAATCGGATCCTCAGCCGACTTCTCGCCCGCGATCTCGACGGGCACGAACTCCCGATTCGCTTCCTCGGCGGTCCGGTCGGCCTACGCCACCCGGGAAGACGAATTCCGGAGCCGCGAGGCGCTTCGCGGCACTCACCGTACCGTCTCGTTGTCCGATTCGTCGCTGGTTTCGCCCTCCAATCGTTTCTTCATCGTGTATCGCTCGACGGCGTATCCCTCCTCTTCATAGAGCGTTTTCGCGGCCGTGTTTTCCCGATCGACGTAGAGATCGAGGTGTTCGCAGTCCTTGGCACGCCCCCAGTCCTCGGCCGTATCGAGCAGTGCTGCCGCGACCCCTCGCCGACGGGCGTCCTTCCGGACGAATATCTCGGTGATGTGGCACTCCCGTACCTGTTGGAAGAACGGCGTCGGAGTCCGGACTTCCGCGGTCACGTATCCGAGAAACTGCCGTTCGCGACGAGCGAGATACGTGATGAGATCGTCGTCGGAGAGCCGGGAACGATGGTGGGTCAGTCCTTTCTGGCGGATATCGTCCGCGATCGCGTACTCCCGCATCGTCGTCATTTCACGCCGAGCGGGGAGCCACAACTCGTCGACGAAGGGTTCGATCTCGTCCTTCCGAAGGGGGCTCGTTTCCATAGAAGGGCACCGTCGTACTTTCGGAAAGGTCTTCGCGTCCGTGTATACGAAGGGGCCGTTCGGGATCGTATGCCGCCGTGATCCAATGTGGCCGGCAGTCGATGGACGGAACGCGAGAGACGTCTCGAACGTAGCCAGCAGTCCCTGGTGACTCAGTCACCGAGCGTTTCCCCCGAGTACAGTTCCGCCACGCATTCGCCCGCGACGACCTCGACGGGGTCGATCGTCGGACCGACCTCCGTCCACTCCATCGCGGAGAACTCGGTACACCCCAACACGAGGGCATCTACCTCCGCCGACAGGTCGCGGACGGTGTCGTCGACTCGACGCCGTGCATCCGCCTTGTGGCCGGCTTTGTACCGATAGATCGCTTCCATCAGGGTATCCATCTCGTCGGGATAGACGGGTTCGGCGTCGTCGAGAAACCGTTCGTACAGTCCGATATCGCGCGCGGTCGTCGTGGTCAGCAGTCCGACGCGATCGTACTCCCGCTCGCCGATCTCCTCACACACCGCCCGTATCATGTGGATCATCTCCGCATCCACAGCATTCGCGACGTCCTCGAACCAGTAGTGCGTGAGGTTGCTCGCGAT
Organism: Halalkalicoccus sp. CG83; assembly: GCF_037081715.1. NCBI lineage: Archaea > Methanobacteriati > Methanobacteriota > Halobacteria > Halobacteriales > Halalkalicoccaceae > Halalkalicoccus > Halalkalicoccus ordinarius. Next base: position 57,000 of record NZ_JAZDDH010000002.1, on the reverse strand, counting down.
CACGACGTACTCGACGCCCATCCGGTCCAACGCCTCCGCGTTCGAGACCAGATGCTCTCGTACGTCGTCTTCGCCGCGGATCGCGTCCGTCCTGTCGGGGACGGTCGGATCGTTGTAGACGATCGTTTCGATGTGGTCCTGGTCCCTGCGCGCCGGCGTGATCGCTATCAGCGTCTCCAGGAAGTTCACCGTCGCGGCGGGACCGACGCCGCCCAGGACGCCGAGCGTCATCTACCAGCCCTCGACCTGATGGAAGTACCGTTCGGATCCGTCCTGAACGACGGCGACGACACGATCCCCGTCGTCTCGGCGGTGGGGTGCGGGACCAGCGACGTATCGCCGATCCGCTGGAGCTCCGGATCGGTGAAGGAGTGCGACGAACCACGCCGACGGTTGGACGTGGTTTCCGCCACCTCGATACGACCGCCGCCGTCAGGTACGTTCCAGTTGGAATCGGGATCCGTGTCGCTCATCGGGTTCTCACCGAGCGTATCGCCGGTCGTCGGGGTTCGAGGCCTCTCCAACTGTTGACTCCCACGTCCCTACCCATGTCCAGAGGCGGGTGACTAATCTGATATTAACGTTCGCGCTTCCATAGCAGGAGGTATTTATCACGGTCGATCATGCGCCGTCTCGTGGGTTCGTCGGAACGGCCTCCGGCGTGGCGGGGCGCTTACTCGAGCTCCCAGCCGGCCTTCTCCGCCGCGGTCTCCACCGGGACGAACTCCCAGCCCGCCTCCTCCGCGATCCACTCCTCCTCGGCCGTGCCGACGAGGACCATCCGTTCGGCGAAGAACATCGACATCTCGGTGATCTCCGCCAGGCGTTCGGCGGGGCCGGTGCCCGAGCCGTTGAAGAAGTCGGCGTCGATCCCGTTCTCGCGCTGGAACTTGTTGAGGACGTGCGCGTCGGCCTCGCCGACGAGGCCGACCCAGTCGGCCCACGCCGCGCTCGCGAAGACGAACCCCGGATCAGCGAGGCGTTTCGCCGCTCGGTAGGTGAACGCCATCGTCATCTCGTCGGCACCCCCACCGTGGGGACCCGAGGCCTCCTCGGGGACGCCCCCGTCGTTTCGCTCGTCCTCGGCCGCCTGCCGTGCGGAGGTTCCCCCCGCCCCGCCCTGGTCGGTCGGCATGCCGACGGGCCTGTTCCGGTTCTCGCGGGGAACGTGCGGCGTCGCCGCTCCGGGGCCGGTCGGCGTCTCGGAGCCGCTTCCGTCGTCGGTCGAGTCGGCGGCCGGCCCCGAATCGGCGTCGGTCCCGGCCGTTGGAGTCTCGTCCTCCGGCTCCCCCTTACCGCGCCAGAACCAGTCGCCGCGGTTCGGGTCGGGTCCCTCCGAGGCCTCGTCCGTCTCGGTCTCGATCTCGTCGAGGTCGATGCTGTCGGTCATCGTTTCGAACCCTCGTTCAGGTCGTCCAGCCCCAGTCGATCGAGCGTCTCACGCGTGGGCCGACCCCGCTCGTCCCAGCCGCGGGCGGCGTAGTAGCGATCGAGCAGCGCCTCGAACTCCCCGGCGTCGATCGCGTGGCCGTCGTTCGGCCCGCCGACGGCCGGCTCGGTGAGCGGCGTCGGCACCGCGTCCGCCTCGCGCTCGAGGCCCTCGCGGACGTTGAACAGCCGGGTGAGCGTCCAGATCCGCTCGCCCGTCCGTCGTAGCGTCTCGGGGGTGTGATCGTAGCCCAGTTCCGAGAGCCACGCCGCGCCCAGGTCGGCGAACCCCTCGCCGACGAAGTCGTCGACGATCAGGCTCCAGAGCACCGAGCGGCGGTCCTGCTCGTCGATCACGCGCCGGACGCGCTCGGCGTCGTCCCAGTCAGGCGAGAGCGCCTCGCTCTCGATGGGCCGGGCGCGGCGGTGACAGCCGCCCCGATCGCTCGTGGCGTAGGCGAGCGCCATCGCGCTCGCTCCCCGCGGGTCGTAGGAGGGGAGCGCCATCCCCTTCACCGCGGGGATGAGGTCCTCACCGCCGAACTCCTCGACCGCTCGCTCGACGCCGTCGGCGAGCGCGTCTCCCAGCGGCGTCGAACGGGCGGCGATCTCCTCCACCAGATCGGCGGCGGCGGCCCCGTCGCCGAACTCGATCTCGCGGTCGATCAGCCCGTCGGTGCTCGCGCGGATCGCCCAGGCGACGGCGCTGCCCGTCGAGATGACGTCGATTCCTAACCTGTCGCAGCGCGCGCCGAGCGTCGCGACCGCGTCGAACTCGTCGATGCCGAGGCCCGCACCGAGCGTCATCGGCGCCGCCCCGCGGGGGACGCTCTCGCCTTCGTCGGTGTCGACCTCGAAGCCGCCGGGGATGGGACCGTCTCGCTCCCGCCCCGTCGCGGCGTCGCGGGCGGCCTCGATGCCGATCCCGTCCGTTCCCTCGAACCGGCTCTCCTGCCAGCCGTGGGTCGCGAGCGCCCCGACCTCGTCGGCGAAGTCGACCGACTCGAGCGTCTCGCTCGTCGCCTGCCATCGGCCCGTCCCCTCGTCCAGGAACTGCCGTTCGTAGGTCTCGTACAGTGCCGAGGAGTCCTCGGGCGGGTCGCCCCGGGCGACGACGGCCTTCAGCCGCTTCGATCCCATCACCGCGCCCGCGCCTCCCCGGCCGGCGTGGTGGTCGCCGCCGTCGGCGGCGATGGTCGCGTAGCTCACCCGCTTCTCGCCCGCAGGGCCGATACAGGCGACGCGACCCTCGAGCGTCTCCGCGGTCGCCTCGGCGTCCGCACCCCACAGTTCGCCGGCGGGTTCGAGCGTCGCCTCGCCGTCCTCGACGACGAGCGCGAGGGGCTCTACGGCTCGCCCGGTGATCATCACTCCGAGGCAGTTCCCGAGCGAACCCGCAAGCGCCCCCGCGAACTCGCCGCCGCTGTAGGAGTCGAGGAAGGCACCCGTCAGCGGTGACTTGGTTATCGCGGCGTAGCGCGGCTCGCCGGGCGCCCGTCCGGTGAGCGGCCCGATCATGAACAGCAGGGCGTTCTCGGGTCCGAGCGGGTCGGTACCGGGTGCGAGCTCATCGTAGAGGTAGCGAGCGCCGAGCCCCTTCCCGCCGACGTACTCCTGGAGCCATCGCTCGGGGACGCGTTCGGTGGTGACCGTCCGATGGGTGAGATCGACCCGAAGCAGGCGATCCGGCGGGTTCGACATTCGTCACAGGTAACGCCCGAAGCGGTCATAAGCTCGTTGCTCCGGGAAAGGGCTATGGCGACCCGTAGAGTGGATCGGACATGGCAGACCCGAGCGAGAGCGAGCCCGATCTGAGCGAGCCCGAGCGGAGGGCGCTACACGACTGCCAGCTCGGGATCGAGTACGTTCACCGGGCCTACGGCGACCTGCTGGCGTTCCACCACGAGCTCGGTCGCGCGATGGACCGGTTCTACGAGGCGGAGGAGGAGCTCCGCTCGGCGGGCCACGAGGAGCTGGCGAACGAGCTCCGTGACGATCACCTGCCCGCGGGTGCGTACGGCGACGACTGGTCCTACGAGCTGGTCGAGGAGTTCCGAACGGGGCTGCTCGACGGGATCGACGGGTTCGAGACCGAGCTGCGCGACGAGCTCGCGGACGGGCTCGGCCACGTCAGCGAGCGCCGCCAGCGCCGCCGATGGCGCAAGCGGGCCGACCGGGACGAGTAGCCGTCCAGCGGCCGGTTCGACGAACCCACCACAAGGGATAATCATTCAGAACGCCAACCTATCACCATGGTCAAACGAGTGTTGGTGCCCGTCGATGGATCGGAGCAGGCGCGAGCCGCCCTGGAGTACGCGCTCGAGGAGTTCGCCGAGGAGAGGGTAACGATACTCCACGTGATCGACCCCCGCGAGTTCAACACGTACGGCGGGATCGAGGGCTGGGTCGACCTCGACCAGCTACGCGAGCAGCGCCGCGAACAGGCGAAGAAGATCGTCGAGAAGGCACGGGAGCGGGCCGAGGAACGCGGCCTCACGGTCGAGACGGAGGTGGTGACCGGCAAGGACGCACGCGCGATCCTCGACTACGCCACCGAGCACGACGTCGAACACATCGTGATGGGGAGCCACGGCCGATCGGGCATCAGCCGGGTGCTGCTCGGGAGCGTCGCGGAGAACGTCGTCCGGCGCTCGCCGATACCGGTGACGGTGGTGCGGTGAGCGATCAGTCCGCCGTCGCCGCGGTCGTCGTCCGGCGTTCGTCGAACGTCGCGTAGCCGACGAGCAGGATCGCGCCGACGGTGACGGGCCAGACGAGGATCGGGAAGTAGTTCGAGAACGGCGGGACGTAGAGGTTGACGATCGACCCCGCCAGCCCGACCGTCACGCCAGCGAACACCGCCTCGGCGGTGGTGCGTTCCCAGAACAGCAGGAACAACAGCGGCAGCCCGAAGGTGACGCCCATGCCGACGTACGCGAACTCGATGATCTCGAAGATCGTTCCAGGCTGGAGCCACGCGAGCGCGATGCCCAACAGCGCTACGCTCGCGACGACGACGCGCCCGAGGACGATCAGGCGGGCCTCGCTCGCGTCGGGATCGACGTACGCCTCGTAGAAGCGGGTGACGTCCGAGGAGGTGACGATCAGCATCGAGTCAGACGTCGAGAGGATCGCGCTGACGATCGCCGCGAGCAGGATCCCCGCGACGGCAGCGGGAAAGAGGTCGACGAGCATCACCATCGCGACGTTCTCGGGGTTGCCGACGTCCTCGTAGAGCACCCGTCCGGCGATGCCGATGAACAGCGGGACGACCAGCCGCAGCGTCTGGAAGGTGACGGCGATCACCGAGGCGGCACTGACGAGGCGTTCGGAGCGGATCGCCTGAAAGCGCATCAGCGAGTGGGGCTGGCCGATCGTCCCGAACGCGAACGTGACGTACGCGAGCGCGAACAGCGCGAGCCCCCGCCCGGCCTCGCCGGCCGAGAGCGAGAGGAGATCGGGGCTCGCGGCGTTGGCCTCCACGAGGAACTGAGACCAGCCGCCGACCTCGAGGATCGCGAGTACGGGCAGGGAGACGACGGCGACGAAGATGAGGATCCCCTGGAAGAAGTCGGTCCACACCGAGGCGTTGAACCCGCCGAGAACCGTGTACAATCCGACCGCGAGACCCCCGAGGACGATGGCGTTCGCGTAGTCGATTCCCAGTCCGGTGTCCATCGCCTGGCCGGCCGCGATGATCTGCGCGCCGATGTAGGAGGTCATGAAGAGGACGATCGCGACGGTCGAGACGAGACGGATCGCGGGGCCGAGCCGCTCGTCGGCGAACGCCCTCGAGAGGTGGTCGACGACGGTGAGACTGTCGAGTTCCTCCGAGCGGCGCCGGAAGGGCGAGGCGACGTAGCGGTACATCAGGATCACCAGCAGCACCATCGTCAACGAGAACCAGAGCCCGCCGAGACCGATCGTGAAGCCGACGCCGACCCACGCGAAGAACGTCCAGCCGCTGGCCACGGAGGAGACCTCCGAGACCGCGATCGGCCACGTACCGACGTCCCGTCCGGCGAGCAGGTAGTCCGAGAGCCGCTCGGTCTCGGTCGTGAGGAAGAAGTACAGCCCGATGGCGATCAGGATCAGCAGGTACGCGCCGAAGGTGAGTGCGAGCGCGGAGACCATCAGCGCCTCCCCAGCACCGAGACGTAGCCGTCGGCCCGTCGTCGATCGATTCGGTAGAGCAGATACGTCACGACCGGCGCGAGCCCCAACAGCAGAAGCACGACGATCGTCTCCGGAGGCAATCCCGTGGTAGCGGTCATCAGACGACGGTTCGAAACGCCCGTACAAAAATCCGGACGTCGCGGTATCGACGATCCCCTGCGGAGTTCGCTCGTCGTTCTACGCGTCGAACTCCTCGAACTCGACGTCCTCGTCGTCGCCCCGGGAGAGCAGGACGGCCACGACCAGCACGACGACGAGCAGGACGGCGACCTTCGTTCCGAGGCCGGAGCCCGACGACTCCTCGTCGGCAGCGACGTCCTCGTCCTCGTCGTCACTTTCGCCCTCGAGGCCGGTCTCGAGCGCCTCGTCCTCGGTGTCGCCGATCTCGTCAGCGCTGCCGATGAGCGGCTCGTCCTCCTCGGCGGTCTCGTCGACGAGGTCGAGGCCGCCCTCGGTGCCCTCCGTCTCCTCCGAGCGGAGCTGGCGGAGCACGCCGGCGAGCGCGGAGAGCGCGGTTACGAGGGTTCCGACCGTTCCGATCAGGTCGGTGTCGGCGTCGCTCTCGTTCTCGCTCCGCCCGCTCGAGAGCCCGAGACCCGACTCCTCGTCCTCGCTCGTCGCCCCGCCCTCGCCGGTGTTGATGAGTGAAGGGTTGTCGACCGTTATCTCTATCAGTGCCATACCTCATGCCACGACCGAGGGGGACATAAAACCGCGGTCGGGAGTCGCGGAAGCCGGGCTCGTCGGGGTCGGATCGCGGGTCGCCGCGGGTGCGCAACGTTGACCCGCCTGCGGCGCCTCGGCTCGCCCATGACGAACCCTCGCTCGGAGACCCCCGCCGGATCCGACCGTTCCGAACCACGGACGGAGGCCCCGGCGTTGCCGATCAACGAGCTCTTTCACTCGCTCCAGGGGGAGGGACGGCTCGCCGGCATGCCGAGCACGTTCGTCCGCACCAGCGGCTGTAACCTCCGGTGTTGGTTCTGCGACTCCTATCACACCTCCTGGGAGCCCTCGGGCGACTGGATGGACCTCGACACGGTCCACGAGCGGGTCGACGAGCACGGCGCGAATCACGTCGTCCTCACGGGCGGCGAGCCGCTGCTCCACGACGCGAGCGAGGGACTGTTGGGACGGCTCGCCGAGGCGGGCTATCACACCACCGTGGAGACCAACGGGACGATCGTCCCCGACCCCGATACCCCGATCGACCTCGCGAGCGTCAGTCCCAAACTCGAGAGCAGCACTCCCACGCCCGAACGCGACCCGAAGGGGGAGGGCGAGTGGGCGGAACGCCACGAGGAGCGCCGACTCGACCTCGAGGCGCTCTCGACGCTGATCGAACGCTACGACCACCAGCTGAAGTTCGTCGTCACCGATCGAGGGGACGTCGAGGAGATCACGGAGCTGCTCGGCCGGCTTCGCGAACGGGTTCCGGTGGCCGACGAGGACGTCCTGTTGATGCCCGAGGGCGCGACGCGCGACCGGCTCGACGAGACTCAGGGGACGGTCGCGGATCTCGCGATGGAGTACGGCTTTCGCTACACCCCGCGACTGCACGTCGACCTGTGGAACGACGCGCCGGGAACCTGAGAGAGCAGTAGAAGCACGGTCCGACGAAGTACGACCCTCGCTCGTTAGTCACGGCTCCACGGCTGACTCGCTCTATCCGCCCGTCCTCGGTAAACACGGGGATCTCATCTCTGAAGATAGGGACGGGAAACCCGCATACTGGATTACGGTCACTCCATCCGAAACGGAGCCGTCTTCGATCGAAGACCGCCTCGCCGAATCAATCATCTTTTGATAGGATATGGATCATCCCTGCATAAGCAATACACATCTATAACCTGTACGCAGGTGTGAATACGGAGTAACGATGGAACGATCAGACCGAGGACCGACGCTGACGCGGCAACGGCGACCGCACCGACTGTTCGAGAACGTCGCCGACTGGATGGGGCAGGTAGGCGGCCGGATGGTCTCGGGACCGGGTCCCGAAACGGACGGTTCGAACGCCGACTCCGGCGGTATCACGGACGAGTGACGATGCGACTCGTACAGGTCCTCGTTTCGGAGGAGAAACGAGGAGCCATCGTCGACATTCTCGACGAGGAGAACATCGATTTCGTCCTTACGGAGGAGGCGAGCGATCGCGATCTGAACTCGGTGATCTCCTTTCCGCTTCCGACCCCCGCCGTCGAACCGATTCTGTCACAGCTCAGGGAGGTCCAGACGGAGGAGGACTCGTACGTCATCGTCACGGCGGCCGAAACCGTCGTCTCCCGGCAGTTCGAGGAACTCGAATCCCGTTACGAGAAGGGCGGCGATCCGAGGGATACGACCCGCATCGCCCGCGAGGAACTCTTCGAACGGGCCGAGGACATGTCGCCCGCGCATCGAACGTTCCTCCTCCTGACGACCATCAGTTCGATCGTCGCCACCACCGGACTACTGCTCGATTCCGCGGCCGTCGTGGTCGGATCGATGGTGATCGCCCCGCTGTTGGGCCCGGCGATCGGTACGGGCGTCGGAACGGTGCTCGACAACGAGAACCTCTTTCGCGAAGGGGTCAAACAGCAGGCGATCGGGCTCGTCGCCGCCGTCGCCGCCGCGACGCTGTTCACGCTGTTCGTTCAAGCGACGAACCTCGTGCCGCCGGGCACCGACGTTCTCGCGATCTCGGAGATCAACAGCCGTGTCTCACCTGACCTCCTCACGCTCGTGATCGCGATCGGTGCGGGTGTCGCCGGCGCGTGGAGTCTGACGGCCGGTTCGTCGGAGGTTCTCGTAGGCGTGATGGTCGCCGCAGCGCTCGTCCCGCCGCTCGGCGTCGTCGGCATCGGTATCGCATACGGCATGCCGGTCGTGGCGTTGAGCGCGAGCGTGTCCGTACTCGTCAACGTCTGTGCGATCAACATCGCCGGCCTCGGCGTGTTCTGGTACAAGGGATATCGTCCGACGACCTGGTCGAAAGAGAACCGGGCGTCGAGGGAAACGCGACGGCGGATCCTCGTGTTCATCGCACTCACGCTCGTCCTCTCGGGGTTTCTCGGGCTGGTCTCCTACGACGCCTATCGAACCTCGCAGTTCGAGCAGGAGCTCCGAAGCGACGTCTCGGCCGCCGTCGACGCCGAGACGGGCGCGGACGTCGAACTGATCGACACCGAAGTGCAGTATGAAGATCCGGTCCCGTTCCAGCAGCCCCAACGCGTCATAGTCACCGTCAGCGTTCCGCCTGGACAGGAACCACTGTCCCTCGCCGATAGCATCCAGCAGCGGACCGACACGCGGATTCGGTCCTCGTTCCACGTTCCGGGTATCGGACCGATTCTCGACTCGAGTCAAGCCGAGATATACGTCCGCTACGTCCTGAGGGAGTCGCAGTGACGGCCGGCTCGTGGTAGTTTTCGGGATGCTCGATCGTTCCAGTCCGGTTTCGATCGTCCGACTACGAGGAGAGACGCCCCCTCACTGATCCCCGTGAGTTCCGAGGGGTCTATTCACGCTCGGCGCATCCGCTCGCCCATGACGGAAGCCGTCGTCCTCCTCTCGGGGGGCATGGACAGCGCGACCGCCGCCTACGAGGCTCGAAACGAGGGCTACGAGATCAGCGCGCTCCACACCTCCTACGGCCAGCGAACCGAGGGGAAGGAGTACGACTGCGCGTACCGGATCGCCGAGGAACTCGACGCGAGCGACTTCCTCCACATCGAGACCGATCATCTCAGTGCCATCGGCGGCTCGAGCCTCACCGACGAGTCGATGGCGGTGGGCGACGCGAGCGACGATGATGAGATCCCCGACACGTACGTCCCCTTCCGGAACGCGAACCTGCTGTCGATGGCGGTCTCCTACGCCGAGGCCCGCGGCGCGGAGGCCGTCTTCATCGGCGCCCACAGCGAGGACTTCGCGGGCTACCCCGACTGCCGGCCCGCCTTCTTCGAGGCGTTCCAGGGCGTCGTCGATACGGGGACGAAGCCAGGTACGGCGATCTCGATCGAGGCGCCGTACGTCGAACGTTCGAAGACCGAGATCGCCGAACGCGGCCTCGATCTCGGCGTCCCCTACGAGCACACGTGGAGCTGTTATCGCGCGGAGGAGCCGGCCTGCGGGACCTGTGACTCCTGTTCCTACAGGCGAGAGGCGTTCGAGCGCGCCGGCAGCGAGGACCCAATCGCGTACGCGACGGACTGAGCTACCCGCCGATCCGGGTCTCCAGAAACGCGCGGATCCGACCCGCGGTCTCCTCGCGAGTCGGGTGGCGCTCGTAGCGTTCGCGCGCGGCGATCCCCAGGTCGGCGAGGAAAGCGCGGTCGTCGATCACGGAACCGACGGCGCGGCCGATCGCCGCCGGGTCGTTCGGCGCGACGAGGAACCCGGTCCGACCGTCGTCCACGAGATCGGCGGCGCCGCCGTCGGCGCTCGCGATCGGCGGCAGACCGAACCCCATCCCCTCGAGATAAGCGATGCCGAACCCCTCGTGGCTCGAGGGGACCGCGAGCAGGTGGGCGCGTTCGAACCGTTCGGCGAGCGCGTCGTCGTCGAGCCAGCCCGTGAACCGGACCCGATCGGCGAGATCGAGGTCGTCGATCAGCGTCCGGACCCGAGCGACGTGACCCGCGTTGCCCTCGCTCCCGACGACGGTCAGCCGCCAGTCGCCGTCGACCCGCGCGAGCCCGCGAACCAGGTCGTCGAGCCCCTTGCGCGGGACGAGGTTGCCGACGAACAGCAGTTCGAGAGGCCCCTCGTGGGCGTGTTCGCGGATCGCCGTCGCCGAGATCCGCGGGGCGAAGCGTCCCCGCCCGGGCCAGGCGACGATTCCGGGAACCGACGCGAGCCGCGAGACCGACAGCTGGGTCGCCCGGCTGGGACAGACCACGGCGTCGACACTCCGAAGGTATCGGCGTTCGAGGCCCGTGGCGAGCCATCGATCGACCCGGGAGCGGTCCTCGCTCGATCGGAGGTGGTGGACGATCGAGACGATCGGGTAGCCACGATCCGTGCGGTTCGCCCGGAACAGCGAGGGATGACAGAGCTCGTCCTGCAGGAGGACGTCGAACGGCCGGTCGAACGCTCGGGAGAGTCGCGACGAGAGGCCGTGACCCAGACTGCGGAGGTAGCCCGTCTCCGGCAGCGAGATCACGTCGACGCGGTCGCCGCAGGCGCGGAGCCCCTCGACGAGTTCGCGATCGTAGCGGTAGCCCCCCGACCGCGGTTCGAGGTCGCCATAGACGACGAGGCCGACGTACATCAGGCCGTCAACGCCCGCTCGTAGCTCGCCCAGGCGATCTCGTCCTCGTGGAGCCTGACCGTCAGCGTCTCGACCTCCGGGGCGTCGAGGCTCCCGGCAAGGCGGTCGGCGACGATCCGCGCGAAGTGCTCGACGCTGGGGTTCAACCCGTCGAAGGCCTCGCGGTCGTTGAGTAGCTCGTCCCGGTAGCGCTCCTCGACGGCGTCGACCGCCGCGATTAGCTCGTCGATGTCGAGCAGGTAGCCGTACTCGTTCAGTTCGGGACCCCGACAGCGAACCTCCAGTTCGTAGCGGTGCGAGTGGGGCTCGCCCTCGGGGCCGGGGTCGGGGACGGTGAGGAAGTGCTGTGCGACGAAGTCGGTCGAGACGGAGACGCGGTACATGGAGGGAGGATACGGCCGCGAGCCCAAATAGTTCGGCCCGGTCGAGCTACCACGACCGGGTCGGACCTCACGAGGCCGGAACGATCCGAAAGAGACCGCTCGCGTCGGCGCCGCTCCCGAGCACGTAGAGCTCCCCGACGGGGTCGCGGCCGAACGCGAAGAGCCGTTCGAGGCCCTCCGCGCCCGCAGCGATCTCGACGGTGCCGATCGACCACAGCCCGCCGTCCTCGGCGGGTCGGGCGGCGAACAGCCGGCCGTCCGCGTGGAGATCGCCGAAGACGTATGTGTCCTCCAGTTCCGAGAGCGCCGAGCCGCGGTAGACGTGCCCCCCGATCACCGAGACGCCGCCGACCGCCGGCTCCTCCTCGCCGCCGGGGTGTGGGTACTCGACGATCGGATCGAGCAACGGCTCGCCGCCGCGGACGTCCTCGGGCGTCTCGTTCGGACAGTTCTCGGCGTTGAAACAGCCGGTTCCCTCCTTGACGTTCCAGCCGTAGTTGCCGCCGCGCTCGACGAGGTTCACCTCCTCCCACTCGTCCTTCCCGACGTCGGCGACGAAGAGGTCGTCGCCGTCGAACGACATCCGCCAGGGGTTCCGAAAGCCCCACGCGTAGTACTCGTCGAGACCGTCCTCACCGACCAGGGGGTTGTCGTCCGGCACCGAGTACCCCTCGCCGTCCGCCCGGTCGTCGACGTCGATGCGGAGGACGCTTCCCAGGAGGTTCTCGACGACGTCCTGGCCGTAACCGCCGGTGCCGGGCCCCTGCCATTCGAGGTCGGGGGACGCGGCGCTGTCGCCGACCGGGACGTAGAGGTAGCCGTCCGGCCCGAACGCGATGTCGCCGGCGTTGTGGATCTCGTTGGGCTTGGGGATCTCGAGGACCGCGCGCTCGGCGTCGGCCACGATTTCCCTGCCGTCCTCGCTCACCTCGAACTCCGCGAGGACGAACGTGTGGCTGTAACCGTCGGGCGTCCCCGGCCGGGACGGCGAGCTGTAGCGGACGAACAGCCGTCGGTTCTCGGCGAACTCGGGGTGGAGTTCGAGGCCGAGCAGTCCCTGCTCGCCGCCGGACTCGATCGAGCCGGTCAGATCGAGCAGCGGCTCGTCGAGGCGGTCGTCCTCGTGGACGTGGACTACCCCCTCCCGTTCCGCGACGTACCGCCGATCGGCGTCGGGCACGAATGCGACGGCGGTCGGCGTCACCAGTTCGTCCGTCACGAGTTCGAGGGCGATCGCGTCCGGCAGGCCGGTGAGCGTCGCCGGCTGCACCCTGTCGGAATCGGCCGAGTCGGCCTCGGCGTCGTCGGAGCCGTCCATCGAACAGCCGGCGAGGCCGGTCGTCGTACCGGCGGCGACCGCCGCCAGGAACCGGCGGCGGCCGGTGCGGGGAACCATGGAGCGGCCCTACGAATCCGGGACGGAAATACCTGCACGTGCCGTCGATCGGCGAGGCCGAAGGAGAGGAACCGCTCGCCTCCGGCATCGACGTACATTAGTCCACGGAGTCCAAGATCCGGTATGTCACAACCGACCGATCTCGAGGAGCTCCGTCACGGGACCGACCTCGTCAAGCGCGGGTTCGCCCGGATGCAGAAGGGCGGCGTCGTCATGGACGTCGTCGACCGGAAGCAGGCCCGGATCGCCGAGGACGCCGGCGCCGTCGCGGTGATGGCGCTCGAGGCCGTCCCGGCGGACATCCGAAAGCGCGGCGGCGTCGCCCGGATGGCCGACCCCGGCGACGTCCGGGAGATCATCGAGGAGGTCTCCATCCCCGTGATGGGCAAATCGAGGATCGGTCACACGAAGGAGGCGGAGATCCTCGAGACGATCGGCGTCGACATGATCGACGAGAGCGAGGTGCTCACGCCCGCTGACGACAGTTACCACATCGAGAAGCGCGAGTTCACCGCGCCGTTCGTCTGTGGCGCGCGGAACCTCGGCGAGGCGCTTCGACGCATCGACGAGGGCGCCGCCATGATCCGCACGAAGGGCGAGGCGGGCACCGGCGACGTGAACCAGGCCGTCCACCACCAGCGGAACATCAAGGCGACGATCCGAAAGCTCCAGGGGATGTCCAGCGAGGAACGGACCGCGTGGGCCCGCGAACACGAGGCGCCGGCGGCCCTCGTCGAGGAGACCGCCGAGAGCGGACGCCTCCCGGTCGTGAACTTCGCGGCCGGCGGGATCGCCACGCCCGCTGACGCCGCGCTGATGATGCACCACGGCTGTGACGGCATCTTCGTCGGTAGCGGCATCTTCGGCGCCGAGAACCCCGAGGCGATGGGCGAGGCGATCGTCGAGGCGGTCAACGCCTGGGACGACCCCGAGACGCTCGCCGGCATCACCGAGGGGATCGGCGGGGGGATGAAGGGCGAGGCCAACGCGAACCTCCCCGAGGAGGAGCGCCTCCAGGGACGCGGCGTGTGACCGTAGCCGTGATCGAAGCCGAACGATGGGCCTGATCGCGGGCGTCGTCGCCGTCCAGGGCAACGTCAGCGAGCACGCCGACGCGATCGAGCGCGCCGCCGCCCGCCACGGCGAGCGGGTCGAGGTGCGGGAGGTCCGGGAGTCGGGGGTGGTCCCCGACTGTGACCTGCTGGCGATGCCAGGAGGCGAGTCCACGACCATCTCCCGGCTCGTCCACCGCGGGGGGATCGCCCCCGAGATCGAGGAGCACGTGGCGGCCGGAAAGCCGCTTCTCGCGACGTGTGCTGGGCTGATCGTCGCCGCACGGGACGCGGGCGACGAGCGCGTCGAGTGTCTGGGACTGATCGACGCGGCCGTCGATCGCAACGCCTTCGGCCGCCAGCGCGACAGCTTCGAGACGTCGCTCGACGTCGAGGGCTGCGACGAGCCGTTCCCGGCAGCGTTCATTCGCGCGCCACAGGTCACCGAGGTCGGCGAGGGCGTCGAGGTGCTCGCCGAACACGACGGACGGATCGTCGCCGTCCGGGACGGCCCCGTCGTCGGCACGGCGTTCCACCCGGAACTCGCCGGGTCGTCGGGGATCCACGACCTGGCGTTCTTCGAGCAGTAAAGGCGTGAGCGCCGTCGCGCCGGTCAGTCGTCGGCCGGGATCGTTCGCTCGACGCGGGTGCCGTTGTGGCGACACGCCTCGAGCGCGTGTTTCGCGGCCATACCGGCACCGTGGGCGGTCGTGCCGCGTCCGACGCCGACCTGGAGATCGACCCCTGCCTCCCGGGCGACGTGCTCGATCGCCCTCTCGTAGCGCTCGGACGCGAGTTCGGGACAGACCGCGATGATGTTGTCGCCGCCGACGAAGAAGGAGAGCGAGTCGTGCTCGCGGTGCATGTGGCGCATCAGCGCGGCGTAGCCCTGCTCGATCGTGATGAACGTCTCGAAGGCGTCGACCCGGTCGGTGTAGGTGCCGGTGACGTCGACCACGTCGAAGTGGGCGATCCGGACGTCCTCCGCGGTGCGGTCGACCTCGAGCGGCTCCCCGCCGAGGATCTCGCGACGCTCGCCGTCCTGGGCGCTACCGGCGGTCTGGAGCACCTCGGTGGCGTCCGCCAGCGCCTTCCGGGGGGTCTCCGCGACGCCGACGCCCATGCTGATCGAGACGGGATACCGGTTGCCGATCGACTCCTGAATCAGCGCGTGGTCCTCGAGGTCGAGCCCGTTGGTGACGGCGATCATGTTGTCGAAACGGGTGAAGAAGACGTAGCCACCCTCCCGGCCGATCGCCTGGCAGAGGTCGGCGTATAGGCGCGACTGGAGCGTCTGGAGGTCGACCTCGCGGCGGGGTTCGGGCGTTACCGTCCACGGCCCGTAGTTGTCGATCTGGACCAGCGAGATCTGTGTCGTCACTATAGGGTAGTGTGGGGACCATGGCTTTATTGCGTTTTGGAATCCCGACGAAGCCGTCCGAAGAGGCCGCGAACGCGCTGGGAGAGCGGTTCGAGCACCGGGTTCGCCCCCACGCAGAGATACGCCGGCCACGGGACGTACTCGCCGCCGCGCCGCACCGACAGCGCCATCGCCGTCGCGCGGTGGTTGCCGTCGGCGACGCGCCACGGCACCGCGCCCCGGCGCGTCGAGAGGACCAACGGCTCCTCTACCGAGGATGAGGATATCGACGTCGCGAGCGACTCGATGGCGAGCACGTCGACGCCGGTCTCGCGGGTCAGCCGCTCGGGATCGCCGTGGTCGATCCGCGCCGCGGCACCCCGAACGGTGCCGTCTGGCGAGAGCGCCCGCCAGAGCATCCCCTCGGGCCCGGGGACGACGTGGAGTCGGTCGAACTCCTCGCGAGAGAGGGAGAGCCGGTAGCAGGTCACGGGGGCGTCGCGCCAGAGGAACGCCGCCGCGCCGGGGTTCTCGCTGAGCAGCGCGTCGAGGGCTGCCTCGGGGGAGAGCGCCTCGATCGAGTCCTCGAGGTCGTCTCGCTCCCGGGCGAGCCACGCGCGGACGACCTCGTCGCACGGAACGCGTTCCATTGCCGTTCGACACCGGCACGTTCGTTTCGCTTTACTTAGCGATTCGGATGACGGCATCGCGACGTCGGGTCGGACATCGCCGGCTGCCCGTTTTTGCGTCCGCCGTCCGTTGGACGGGACATGTGCCCGGAGTTCGAGACCGAACTCGCGGCCGTCCCCGAGGAACGGTTCGACCGCTCGCAGTTCGTCCCGTCGGTCGACCCGCTCGATGCCGACGTGATGCCCGTCGGGGAGGCGCCCGGAGCCGACGAGGTCGAACGGCTCGAGCGCGTTCTGGAGGAGGTGGGGATCGGCCGGCGGGAGATCTACATCACGAACCTCGTGAAGGTGCGACCGCCGGAGAACCGCGATCCGTACCGCGACGAGATCGAGGCGTGGTGCGGGGTGCTCGACGCGGAGATCGATCGCGTCGACCCGGACGTGATCGTGCCGATGGGGTCGTTCGCCGCGCGTGAGCTGCTCGATACCGACGAGACGATCACCGACCTGCGCGGCGAGTCGAGGACCGTTCGGAATCGAGAAGCGATCCCGACGTTCCACCCTGCGGCCGCCCTCTACGACCGGAGCAAAGTGGACACGCTAGAGGAGGACTTCGCGGCGATCCTGAGCCGACCTCAGTGAAACTTCAGCTCGACGCGTCGACCGTCGGGATCACGGACGTAGGCGGCCCAGTCACGGCCGTACGCGCCGAGTCGTTCGCGGGGTTCGCCCTCCTCGACGTCGACGCCGGCCTCGCGTAGTTCGTCGAGGAACCCCTCGATCGCCCCGCGTGAGTCGGTGTCGTCCGAGCGAAGCAACAGACAGACGTGCTCGCCGTCGACGTCGATGGGCTCGTCGGTCGGGACGAGATGGAGGTGTCTGCCGCCGGCGACGACGGCGACGAACGGTAGCTCGCCGTCCTCGAACAGTGCGCGGTCGCGAATCGGGAGACCGAGCAGCTCGTGGTAGAACTCCAGGGCGCGGTCGACGTCGCTCACACGGACGGCGACGTGGTCCAGGTCCGCGACCTCGATCATACCGCCACCCCCGGTCTCGCCGCGCGCGGTCGGACGGCCGTGTACGGGGCCTGATCGCGAACGACGGCACCGACGTCGTTCGGGCGAACCCAGGCGATCCGTGCGGTCGTCCGGTGCGGCCCGATAGTGGTCGTTCTCATCGCGCGATTCGAGGAGCGCGAGGACCAAAGCGTTCAGGGTGCGAACAGGTTTATGACGGTCCTTCTCCTTTCGAATGTCATGGCCGATCCGACGGGAGTTAAACGATCGCCGATCGACGAGAGCGCCGGTCGATATCTCCAGGAGCACGAGCGGGAGTTCCGTCGGCTCACCGAGCACGCAAAGGAGGTGTTCTGGATCAGCGATCCCGAGCGGTTCGGAACGATCTACGTCAACCCCGCCTTCGAGGAGGTGTGGGGACGATCGCGCGAGGAACTGTACGAGAACCCGGAGACGCTGCTCGAGTCGGTCCATCCCGAGGACCGCGAACGCGTCGCCGACGCCGTGGACAACGAGATCGAACGGGGTGGGTTCGACGAGATCTACCGGATCGAACGGCCCGACGGGGAGGTGCGTTGGATCCACGACCGGTCGTTCCCGGTCGAGGACGAGAACGGCGAGATCGACGAGGTGGTCGGCATCGCGGTGGACATCACCGAACGAAAGCGGATCGAGGAGCAGCTCCGCCACGAGCGCGATCTCACGAAGCGGATCCTCGACACCTGTCCGGTGACGATCCTCGTCATCGACGCCGAGCGAACGATCACGTTCGGCAACGAGCGCATGAACGAGGTCATGGGAACCGACGAGATCGCCGGGACGCCGCTGTCGGAGGTCCCCTGGACGATCTACGAGAACGGCGAGCCGGTGCCGGCGGGCCAACGGCCGTTCGACGTGATCCGAGAGCGCGAGGAGCCGGTCTACGACCTCCAGTATCCGGCCCGAATCGACGGAGAGAGTCGGTGGCTGTCGATCAACGGCGTCCCGCTGTACGAGGACGGCGAGTTCGACGGCGCCGTCTTCGTCGTGAAGGACATCACCGGCCGAAAACGCCGCGAGCAGGCGCTCTCGACGGTACACGAGGCGACGACTCGGATGATGCGGGCCGAATCCGGCGAGGAGGTGTGCGAGCTCGCGGTCGCCGCCGCCACGGAGCTGTTGCCGGTCTCGCGGACCGCGGTGTACGCGTTCGATTCGGAGACCCACGCACTGCGACCGGCCGCCCGGAGCCCGGCGGCGAGGGAGGTCGTCGAGGTACGATCGAGCATCGAGGACGGCTCGCCGATCTGGGAGGCGTTCGTCGACGGCGAGACGCGGATGGTCGACGACGGCGTGAGGGCGGCCGTGATCCCGATCGGTACCCACGGGGTGCTCGTCGTTCCGACCGATCGAACGGCGGCGTTCGACGAGGAGGCCGTCTCGCTCGCCCGCCTCCTGTGTGACGACGTGGAGGCCGCGCTCAATCGAACCGAACGGGAAGCCGCCCTCCGCGAACAGGGGGAGACCCTCCAGCGGGCCAACGAGGAGCTCGAACGACTCAACCACGTCACCGACATCATACGGAGCGTCACCCAGGCGATCGTCCGATCCGACTGTCGAGCCGGGATCACGTCGACCGTCTGTGAGCGCCTCGCCGCGGCCGAGCCCTATCGGTTCGCCTGGATCGGCGAGGTGGTCGACGAAGGGATCGATCCCGAAGCGTGGTCGGGCATCCCGAAGTCGTATCTCGAGAAGCTCGAGTCGTCGACCGAGGCCGACGACTCGGCGCCAGCGCGGACGGCCCGCACCGGGGAGCTCGCCGTCGATCGCGCGCTGTTGGAGGACCGAGACGAGGACCGGCGGACGGAGGCGCTCTCGCGAAACTACCAGTCGATCGCGGCGGTGCCGTTGGCCCACCGCGGTCGAAGCTACGGCGTCCTCTGTGTCTACGCCGATCGCGCCGACGCGTTCGGCGAGCGCGAACGAGGCGTGCTCCGCGAACTCGGCGAGACGATCGGGTACGCGATCGACGCCATGGAGACGCGAAACGCGCTGGCGAGCGACGGCGTCACCGAGCTACGCCTCCGCGTTCGCGATCCGGAGTTCGCCCCCCAGCGACTCGCCGACGAGGGCTGTCGGATCGAACACCGGGGCCTGGTTCCCCGTTCCGACGGCGCGTCCCGGTGGTTCGTCGCCGTGGACGGTACCACGCCGGAGCGAATGGACGAACTCGTCGCGGGGATCGACCGAATCGAGACCAGTCATCGAGTCGTCGAGGGGGACGCGCTCTACGAACTGATCGTCCGGCCGCCGGTTCGAGACGAGAAGCCGTGTCTCTTCGACGAGGCCGTCGAACACGGCGGGAGGATCGAATCGATGACCGCCACGGCCGAGGAGGTGACCGTTACCGTCGAGATGCCCACCGAGTCGGCCGTCCGCCGGTTCGTCGAGTCGCTGCGCTCGGATTACCGGACCGTCGAGCTCGTCGGCCGCCACGATCTCGACCGCCCGTCGATGGCCCGATCCGAACGGCAGGGGGCGGCCACGGCGGAACTGACCGACCGCCAGCAGGAGATCCTACAGGTGGCGTACTTCAGCGGCTACTTCGAGGATCCGCGCGAGACGACGGGCGCCGAACTCGCCGAGCAGTTGGGAGTCAACCGATCGACGTTTCACCGGACGCTCAGGGCGGCCGAACGCGCGTCGTTCGCGTCGCTGCTGGAGTGAGTGCAACTGGTTGCACTGTCGTCTCCGACGAACGCAACAGGTTGTGGAGTACCGTTTCCTTCGACGGGGCTGTTCGTCCCGATGGCGCGTCGTGACCGGAACGCGCTGTCAGGGGCACGTGCGGAGCTCATCCACCTCACGTCCGTCCGCGCATCTATGCGGTCCGTTTCCGTCCTCGAGGTCGATCGTCGACTCGGTCTTTATCCGCTCCGATCCCCTACCGGAGCGTATGACGACCGTCGCGTTCGTCTGTTCCGGAAACGCAGGGAGGAGCCAGATGGCGACCGCGTTCGCCGAACGCGAGCGCGAGCGCCGAGGTCTCGACGTCGAACTGCTCACCGGCGGCACCGACCCCGCCGACCGTATCCATCGAGAGGTGATCGACGTGATGGACGAGAAGGGGATCGACGTCCGCGATCGGGAGCCCCGAGCGATCACGCCGTCGGACGTCGAGAGCGCGACACACGTCGTGACGATGGGCTGTTCGATCGAGGGAGTTCGTCCGGCGGACTGGGAGGGAGAGACCGAGACGTGGGAGGTCGCCCACCCCAGCGGCGACGCGATCGACGCCACACGCGCCCAGCGCGACGAGATCGAACGCCGCGTTTCCGACCTCTTCGATCGGATCGAGACCGGCGGGTAGGCTCGGCGGAGCGGCGAGAGCGGTCCACGGTTCTGGTACCGATACCAGTAACGTGATCGCCGCCGATAATCCACCCGGTAGCATGGATCCGAACACGAAGGACGCGCCGACGCGGGGACGACGGCGTGAACGTCGACGTCGCTTCGAGACCAGCGGGAGTACGGCCGACGGCCGGGGATGAGCGCCGAGCCCGAGTCGCTGGACGCCCTCTCGACGTTCCGACGGTTCCTCTCCCTGGAACGGGACGTGCTCGTCCTCTCGCTCGCGATGTTCGCGTTCAGCCTCGGCTTCCAGATGACCAGCCGATACATTCCTGAGTACATGGCCGCACTGGGCGCCAGTGCGTTCGTGATCGGACTGTTCGGCAGCGTCGGGAACGTCATCAGCGCCGTCTACCCCTATCCGGGCGGCGTGCTCTCCGATCGAATCGGCTCGCGGGTCTCGCTCACCGCCTTCGGCCTGCTCTCGAGTCTCGGGTTCGCGTTCTGGCTCGTCGCGCCCGCCCTCGGTACCGTCGAGATCGGCGGGGTCGTCCTCGAGCCGTGGATCTGGATCTTCGTCGGACTGTTCCTCGCGCAGGCCTGGAAGTCGTTCGGGCTCGGTGCGACGTTCGCCATCGTCAAGCAGGCGGTCCCACCCTCGCGGCTCGCCCGCGGCTTCGCGAGCACCGAGGTCTTCCGTCGAACCGCCTTCCTCGTCGGCCCGCTGATCGCCGCCGGCGTGCTCTACCGCTTCGCCGACTTCGCCGTCGGCTTCCGGTACGTCCTCGCGATCGCTCTCGTCTTCGGCCTGCTCGCGACGGCCGTCCAGCACTACCTGTACGAATCGGAGGACTCCTTCGGCAAGGAGTTCGAGGGTCTCGACGCGATCCGGAACGACCTGCGGAACTTACCCCCCGAACTCCGCCCCCTGCTGGTCGGCGACACCCTGGTGCGCTTCGCCAACGGCATGGTCTACGTCTTCTTCGTGATCGTCGTCACCCAGTTCCTCGAGGTCGGACTCACGATCGGCCCGTTCGACCTCTCTCCCGCCGTCTTCTTCGGCGTGCTGCTCGCGGTCGAGATGGTGATCGCGCTGGTCTCGATGCCGCTGGCCGCGAAGTTCGCCGAATCGGTGGGGTTGAAGCCGGTCGTCGCGCTCGGCTTCGCGGTGTACGCGGTCTTCCCGGTACTCCTTATCTCCGCACCCGCGAACGCAGGGGTGGTCGCACTGCTGTTCGCGTTCTCGGGGCTTCGGTTCGCCGGGCTCCCCGCCCACAAGGCGCTGATCGTCGGCCCCGCCGAACGCGATACCGGCGGGCGGGTCTCGGGGGCGTACTACCTCGTGCGCAACGCGGTCGTGATCCCGAGCGCGGCGCTCGGCGGTGCGATCTACGGCGGGCTCTCGATCCCGGGGACCGACCTCGCCTACGGCGGCAGTCCCACCGTGGCGTTCGCGCTCTCGAGCCTGATCGGGGTCGCCGGCACGGCGTACTTCCTCGCGTTCGGGAGGGAGTTCGAGCCGTACGCCTGAGCCGATCGACGGTCCGTCGAGAGTCGGGTCGTCCGATCGGCGTGGTTCGGACGGCAGGTTCATCGGCGAGGCGGGCGTAGCGCGGACGTGACCACGCGCGATCGCCTCCGGGCGCTGCTCGGGTTCGCGCTGTTCGGCGCGATCGTGGTCGCGGCCGTCGCGTTCGGGCCCGAGCGGGCCGTCGAGGTTCTGTTGGCGCTTCAGGGCTCGCCGTGGCTGCTTCCCCTCCTGTTCGCGCTCTACCTGCTTCGGCCGTTCGTCGGCTGGCCACACAGCCCGTTTGCCGTCGCCGTCGGCTTCTACTTCGGGCTCGTCTCGGGCGTCCTCATCGCCCTCGTCGGCCTCCTGCTCACGAGCCTCCCGCCGTTCGCGATCGGGCGATACCTCGAGGCCGACGCCGGTGCGTTCGGCCGAGTGAGCGAGCTGGGCGAACGGTTCGCCGAGACGACCGGCGACCTTCGGGCGGTCGCGGGCGCACGGCTGCTTCCGGTTCCCGCCGACCTCGTCTCCTACGGTGCGGGCGTCGCCGGCGTGCGAACGAGCAGGTTCGTCCTCGGCACCGTGGTCGGCGACCTTCCCTGGCTCGTCGGGCTGGTGTTCGTCGGCGCACAGCTCGAGGCGTTCAGCGCCGAGGGGATCGAGGGGCTCGACCCCCTCACGGTTCTCGCGCTCACGCTAGTCGGTTTGCTCGTGGTGGGAAAGCCGCTCTATTCGCGGCTACGCGACTGATCGCGTCGAGAGGGGCCGAGCCACGGTCTCGGGGGGTGCGTCGAACCGCTCAGGGTGGAGTAAGCCGGCGAGTACCTCGAGCGAGTCGACCAGGCGATGGCTCGGGCGGTTGAGGTACGCCGAGCCGTCGACCACCCAGGCTCGCCCCTCGCGAACGGCCGTGAGGTCCTCCCAGCCCTCCCGGCCCGTGAGCTCCGCGAGGTTCTCCACGGTCTGATCGACGTCGAACCCACAGGGCGCGACCACGAGCGCCTCGGGGTCGAACTCGATCACCGAGGACCACTCGACGGGCGTCGAGGCCCGGCCCGGTTCGACGATCCCGTACTCGCCGCCGGCGGATTCGACGAGCTCGGGCACCCAGTGGCCGCCGACCATCACCGGGGACATCCAGTCGAGGTCGAGGGTGCGTGGCCCGCCCTCGTCGGGCGTGCGCTCGCGGACGCGCTCGATTCGCCTGCGGAGATCGGTGACCAGGGCGGTGGCGCGCTCCTCGCGGCGGATCGTCCGTCCGATCCGCTCGACGTCCGCGAGGACGTCCTCCAGGCTGTGGGGATCGGTCGTGAGCACCTCACAGTCCAGCCCTCGCTCCTCGACGGCCTCCCGCACGAGGACGGTGTCGACCGCACAGACGTCGCAGACTCCCTGCGTAACGATCAGGTCGGGGTCGGCGCGCTCGAGTTCCTCGGCATCGATCCCGTAGACGCCGCCCGCGCGCTCGGCCTCGAGCACCGCCTCGTCGATGCTGGCGCTGTCGGCCGCCACGTCGACCGAGGTGTGGGTGATCGCGGGCGTCTCGCGGACCTCCGGCGGGTGGTCGCAGCTGTGCGAGACCGCGACGGGTTCGACGCCGAGCGCGTGGACGATCTCGGTCGCCGAGGGTAGCAGGGTGACGACGCGCATGGTCCGAGTAGGGTGCCCGGGAGCATATAGCTGACCGGGATCGACGGGGACTTCGGGGTGGCTCGGGTAGGCAGAGGGGATGGCTCGGCGGAAGCGGGAATGGGACTATCGGTGGACGGTCCTCGTCCTCTGTACGCTCGCGTTCTTCGCGACGATGGTCGCGCGGCTGGTGATCAGCCCCGTCGTTCCCCGGATCGAGGCGGCGTTCGGCGCCTCCTCCGGGCTGGTTGGGCTGGCGCTGACGGGGCTCTGGGCGGCGTACGCGCTCGCGCAGTTCCCCTCGGGCGTGCTCGCGGACCGCTACGGCGAACGGACGGTGATCCTCGCCGCGATCGGACTCACGGCTGCGGCGAGCGGCCTGCTCTCGCTCTCGCCGTCGATGCCGGTCTTCGTGCTTCTCACCGTCGTTCTGGGCGGGGTCGCCGGCCTCCACTACAGCGTCGCGACCAGCCTGCTGACGCGAACGTTCGACGGGGTCGGCACCGCGATCGGCCTGCACAATTCGGGGGCGCCGCTCGCCGGCCTGCTCGCGCCGGTCGCCGCCGCGGCGGTCGCCGGCTGGGTCGGCTGGCGCGCCTCGATCGGGCTGGGCGCGCTCGTCGCGGCGCCGATCTTCCTGCTGTTCGCCTGGAAGGTGCGGCCCACCGAGCCCGCCCGCCCGGGCCAGCCGATGCGCGAACGCTTCGCCCTCGGGCCCGTTCGGGACCTGCTTACCCGCCCGCGGATCGCCTTCACCGCGCTGCTCGCGATCCTCTGTGAGTTCGTCTGGCAGGCGACCGCCTCCTTCCTCCCCGCCTTCCTGATCTACCACCACGGCCACTCGGCGGCGGCCGCGAGCGCGCTGTTCTCGCTCTACTTCGTCGTCCACGGGATCACCCAGCCGGGCGTGGGCGTGCTCTCGGACCGGATCGGGCGCGACGCGGCGGCCGGGCTCTGTGCGCTCTCGGGGATCGCCGGGTACGGGACGCTGGTAGTCGGGGCCGGGCTTCCGGTCCTCGTCGGCGCGATCGTGCTGGTCGGAACGGGAATGAGCTGGGGGGCCGCGATCCTGCCGCGCTTCATGGACAACCTCTCGGCCGAGGAGCAGGGGGCGGGCTTCGGGCTGGTGCGGACGGCGTACATGATCGTCAGCGCGACCGGAAGCGCCGTCGTCGGCAGCGTCGCCGACCTCGCGGGCTGGGGAGCGGCGTTCTCGGTGTTCGTCGCGCTGCTCTCGGTAGTGGTGGCGGCGCTCGTGCTCAACCGGACGCTGGATCTGGGTCTCTGAGTCCCGACGTCGAGGGGAGGGAGGGCGCGTTCGTCCCGCAACCGAACGTGTTCGGGATCGTGGCTTCCGTGCTCCGGGGACTACGACCCTCCATGAGCACGACGCGATCCGAGGGCGAGCCCGAGCGAACGTCCGATCGCACCGTCACGGTCGTCTGCACCGGGCACGTCTACACCGCGGTAGGCGAACACCGCTTTCAGTACGAGTTCGAGGGGACGAAGCTCCGCGACCTGCTCGCGGCGCTGTTCGAGGAGCACGACATCGAGCACATGCTCATCGCCGAGACGGAGGCCGAGGCCACCCACAGCGGCTGGGCGCCCACTCCCGACGAGCTACCGGGCACCTGGCGGAAGAACCCCGAGGGCGAGCAGACGCGCAAGTACGCCCGCGTGACCGTCAACGGGCGGTTCAACGAGCACTTCGACGGGCTTGACACCGAGTTGAGCGACGGCGACCGCGTCGCGCTCATCTACCCGTTCATGTTCTGCTGTTAGTCGCCGGCTGAGATCGGCGGGCGAGTGGCCGAGGCCACCGCGACCGCTGACCGCCGGCGCTCGAAACGACAGCGTATTCACCGCCGAACGAAAACGGCTCGTGTACACACATGGCACGGACGCGGCTGTCGATCACGCTGCCGGACGGCGTCTGGATCGAGGAGGTCTCGACGGCTCAGCCGGAGGCCGACTTCCGCGTGCTGGCGGCGATGCCCGGCGACGGCGAGGACGCCGGGTTCGGGGTGGTGCGGATCGACGCGCCGGACGTCGAGTCGATCCTCGCGGAGATGCGCGCGGCCGACGACCTCGCGTCGCTGTCGGTCCTCCAGCGCGACGAGGGACGGGCGATCGTCCAGTTCGAGACGACCGAGCCCCTGATCCTGCTCTCGGCACGGGAGTCACGAACCCCGATCGAGCTCCCGGTCGAGATCCGGAACGGGGTCGCGACCGTCGACGTCACCGGCTCGCGCGAGCACCTCTCCGTGCTCGGCGACCGGCTCCGGAGGTTCGGACTCCGGTTCGAGGTCGAGTACGTCCACGAGCGAGTCGACACCGAGGAGCTGCTCTCGGAGCGACAGCGCGAGGTGCTGTTGGCGGCCGTCGAGGGCGGGTACTACGACACGCCACGGGGGTGCTCGCTCACGGAGCTCGCCGAGGAACTCGGCGTCGCGAAGTCGACCTGCAGCGAGACGCTCCACCGCGTCGAGGAGGTCATCGTGAAGCGGTTCGTCCGCGAGCTCCCCGAACGGGAAGGGGCGGCACCGCCGGCACCGACCGAGCGGTCGTAGCCCTGCGGCGACGTCGGCTCGAGCGCGCGCTCGGAGAGCGGATCTCCCGGTCGCGAACGCATCGGCCGCCGGAACCCGAACGTCTAGAGTACGACCGACAGCGTCGTTACGTCGGCGATCCCGGACCGACCATGGGCGGGACGTACACGCTCGTGATCGAGCTCTCGGAGTCGACGACGATCGAGGTCGGCGCGCTGGGCGAACACCGCTTCCCGGCCGGCTGGTACGCGTACACCGGCAGCGCGTTCGGTCCCGGCGGCCTCTCGCGGGTCGACCGACATCGCGAGCTCGCGCGTGGCGAGCGAGACGTCCACCACTGGCACGTCGACTACCTGCTCGACCACGACGCGACTCGTGTCGATCGGGCGGTTCGCACCACCGAACGGGAGATCGAGTGTGCGGTCGCCCGCGCTCTCCCCGACGCCGGGATCACGGGGTTCGGAGCCTCGGACTGCGGCTGTTCGTCACATCTGGCGTACACGGACGACCGACGAACGCTGCTGGCGGCGGTCGAACGCGCTCACAGGTGACCGGCCGTCCGCACGCGGAGACCCCGGCCCCGACCGACGAGCCGGAGGGCGTTTCGCTCCGGCTCCGAGTCGAACGCGGCCGCGGCCGCTCGGGTGAACGACGGCGATCAGCGGGCGCGTGAGGGGCAGAGAAGAGGACGACGGCGATTCCGGCGCGTGGAAACGACGGGACGGACCGTTTCGACTGCGACCGCGTTCGGGTTCGTAAGCCGTGGACGATCAGCGCCACTCCTCGAGGTCGGCGAACGTCGAGGAGTCGGCGCTGATCCAGGCGGTGTATCGCTCGTCGGACGCAAGCGTCTCGGGGACGACCGTCCAGCAGTCGAGCCGCTCGCCCTCCTCGTGCGTGATGAGGCGGAACGGTCCGTCGTCGTCGTGCGCTTGGAATGGAACGCTCACGGTCGTGGATTACGGTGTATCGATTAACTGCCGTACGCTTGCACACGCCGGTCGAGGGCCGTTCGGTCGAAGCGCTACGGTCGGTACCCGTCGAGCACGCTCTCGACGTCCGCGTGCTTCGAGAGCAGCCCGCACATCCGCTCGACGGTCTCGGCATCCCGCGTTCGACCGCGTCTGACGACGTCCTCGGCGCGGTCGATCGTCGAGAGCGTGTCGGACCGGACGACCATGATCGGGACCCCCCGCTCCTCGGCCTTGCCGACGACCGCGCTCGACGGCCGGATCCCCCCGGTGAGGACGGGACGCGTCACACCCGAGGCCTCGAGCGCGACGGTCCGGACGTCGGAACGGTCGCCGCCCGTGATCAGCGCGGCGTTTCGCGTCCGCCGAAAGTGTCGGAGCGTGGAGTCACCGCCCATCGCGCCCGTCGATGCGACCGCGCGGAAACGGTCTCCGAGCGTTCAGACGTCCTCGGGAAGCCAGCCGCCGTCGACCTCGAGGTTCGTGCCGCTGATGTAGCCGCTTCCCTCCTCGAGGAAGGTAAAGAGCGCCTGGATCACGTCCTCGTAGGCCGCGGGTCGCCCTCGGGGGAGCTCCTCGGGGAACTCCGCGGAGTTCTCGATCACGTACGGCGAGACCGCATTGACGGTGATCCCGTCCTCCGCGGTGTCGGCCGCCAGCATCCGGGTGAACATCAGCACGCTCGACTTCGCCATGAAGTAGGGGGCGTTCTTCGGGTTGACCATCCCCTTCTCGCTCGAGGCGTAGCCGACGTTGACGATCCGCCCGTAGCCCCGATCGCGCATCCCCGTCAGCGCGCGCCTCGAACAGAGGTAGGTGCCGGTGACGTTCGTCTCCATCACGCGTCGCCACGTCTCGACGTCGATCTCGGCCCAGTGTCGCGGCGCGAACGCGCCGACGTTGTTCACGAGGATCTCGACCGGACCCAGGTCGGCCTCGACGATCCCGAACAGCGCGTCGACCTCGTCGGGATCGGTGACGTCGCCGCGGACGGTCGTCGTCTCGGCACCGCGCTCGCGGGCCGACTCGGCGACCTCACGGGCCGCTGATTCGCTCGTCTTGAAGTGGACGGCGACGTCCGCACCCCGGTCGGCACAGGCGAGCGTGAACGCTCGGCCGAGACCCTTCGCGCTGCCGGTCACTAGAACGGTCCGCCCCTCGAGGTCGGGTTCGATCACGTCGTGAGTCGGGGCGGTCGTCCCATAGCTGTGCGGGAATCGCGCTCACGACGGTCGAGGTCCGGTAAGCGTTTATAACGAATGGACATGTACGTGGGGCATGGCGATCGAAACGATACTAGTCGCGATCGGGCAGGACGACGAGGACAGGGCGAAACGACTCGGCGAGGCGACGATCGACGTCGCGGGGCCGACGGGCGCACACGTGGTACTAGGACACGTGTTCACCCAGCGGGAGTACGACGAGGTGGTAGACCGCCTCGACTTCAGCGCCGGCGATCGTCCCGACCCCAGCGCCGTCGCCGAACGCCACGTCGAGACCCGGACCATCGCCCAGTCGCTCGACGCCGCCGGGATCGACTACGAGATCCGCGGCTCCGTCGGCGACCGCGGCGAGTCGATCGTCGGCCTCGCGGAGGACGTCGGCGCCGACCGCGTGCTCGTCGGCGGGCGCAGGCGGAGCCCGGCGGGCAAGGCGGTCTTCGGAAGCACCGCCCAGGAAGTGATGCTCTCCTCGCCGTGTCCCGTCACCTTCGTCCAGGACTGACGGATACTCCGCGTTCGCCTCGGCTCCGCGCTACTGGCGGTCGTCGCGTTCGTCGTCGGAGCCGAGCTTCGCGTCGTCCTCCTCGGCCCCGCGGGTAGCGGCCTCGCCGACCGAGGGCTGCTCCTCGGGGTTCTCGGTCGGGCCCTCGGTGTCCTCGTCGAGGTCGTCGGCCACCTCGCGGGCGTCCTCGGCGTCGCGCGGCTCGTCTGGGGCGGGGTCCTGAACGTCCTCGTCCTCGGGCGTTCCGACCCCCTCGCCGGGGACGCCCATCTCCTCGGTCGCCCCATCCTCGGCAGCCTCGTCGACCCCCGTCTCGCTCATCTCGTCACTTCCGCCGGACTCGGTCGTCCGGCCGGTGGTGACGTCGCCCGTGTCGTCCATCGGCATCTCGGAGACCTCCGTGTCGTCCTCCTCACTTCCGGCGGTGTCCGTGGATCGGGGGGTGGTCCCGTCGCCCGCGTCGCCGACCTCCCCGGACCCCGCCGCCCGTTCGTCCGCAGCTACGTCCTCGCGGGCTCCGGTCTCGGAGCCGGCCCCGATGCCGGACTCGGAGCCGGTGCCCGGCTCGACGCCCTCGGTGTCGGCGGTCCCGGTGTCCGCTCCGCCC
Organism: Halalkalicoccus sp. CG83; assembly: GCF_037081715.1. Taxonomy (NCBI): domain Archaea; kingdom Methanobacteriati; phylum Methanobacteriota; class Halobacteria; order Halobacteriales; family Halalkalicoccaceae; genus Halalkalicoccus; species Halalkalicoccus ordinarius. The sequence goes on along the minus strand of NZ_JAZDDH010000002.1, from coordinate 27,985 downwards.
CCGCTCGACGCGAGGTGGACGGTGTCGCCGGTGATCCGCTCGATCTCGGACTCGTCGACGGCCCGGGTGTCCTCGGCGTCGCCCCAGCCCAGCGCGGCCTTGAGGTCGTCGGTGATGCTCGGATCGGTCTCGACGTGGAGCGTCCCCCCCTCGACTGCGGCTACGAGGCCGACGCGGTCGCCGTTTGCGTCGAGTACGTTCTTTCCCTCGTCGTCCTCGGTCGGTCGGGTGCGAGAATCGGAGCTCATGATACGGTCGCGAGTAGGGCGACCGGTCGGATAATGGGCGACCCGGCCTGTGCGGGGGTATCATGTGAACGCTGTCGGCAGAATCTATGCAGTTAAGTGACGCGCGACTCGTTTCGGCAATCAGGATGGCATACTACGCCGGCGTGGACCTCGGCGCGACGAACACCCGAGCGGCCGTCGCCGACGAGGAGGGGACGATCCTGGCGACGGCGAAACGATCGACCCCGGCCGGACCGACGGGCATCGACGTCACCGAGGCGGTGTTGCGGACGCTCCGCGAGGCCTGTTCGATGGCAGAGGTCGATCCACGGGAGGTTCGGGCGGCGGGGATCGGGAGCTTCGGACCGTTCGACCTGGCGGCGGGGACGATCGAGAACCCCGCGAACCTCCCCGACACCGTCGAGACGGTCCCGCTGACGGGGCCCGTCGAGAAGCTGATCGGCTCCGAGCGGGTCTACCTCCACAACGACACCATCGCCGGGGTGATCGGCGAACGCTTTCACGCCGAGCGCAACCCCGACGACATGGTGTACCTGACCATCTCCTCGGGGATCGGTGCCGGCGTCGCGGTCGACGGCAACGTCCTCACCGGCTGGGACGGCAACGCCGGCGAGGTCGGCCACATGACGCTGGATCCCGAGGGGCTGCGGACCTGCGGCTGTGGCCACGACGGCCACTGGGAGGCCTACTGCTCGGGGAACAACATCCCCGAGTACGCCCGACTGCTCTACCGGGACGCACAGGGGATGGACACCGGCCTCCCGATCGAGGACCCCGACTTCTCCGCCGCCGACGTGTTCGAGCAGGCCGAGCGAGACGAGTTCGCCCGCTACGTGATCGACCAGGTCAGCCACTGGAACGCGATGGGCGTCGCGAACCTCGTCCACGCCTACGCCCCGCTCGTGGTCTACGTCGGCGGGGCGGTCGCGACGAACAACCCCGAACTGACGCTCGATCCCGTCCGGGAGAAGCTCGAGGAGATGGTGTTCGTCAACCTCCCCGAGATCCGGCTCACGACGCTCGGCGACGACGTCGTCCTCCACGGCGCGGTCGCGAGCGCGCTCACCGGCGGGACCGGCGACCGTTCGCGGCTGTGAGTGAGGCGATCGTTCGGCCCAACGCCCGCGAGAACAACCCAAACCCTTTCGAGTCCACACGGACTACGTTCGAGCAATGAGCACCGACGCCGGCGACCCCGACGACGCGGAGACGCTCCAGTCCCGGGTCGAGACCTGGATCGCGAAACAGATGCCGATCATCGAGATGCACGGCGGGACGAGCGCCGTCCGCAAGGCCGAGCCCGGCGGCGAGACCATCATCGAACTCGGCGGCGGCTGTCGAGGCTGTGAGGTCAGCGAGATCACGACCGGCAACATCGAGGCCGAACTGCTCCAGTGGCCGGAGATCGAGGAGGTCACGGTACGGGCACCGGAGGCCGGCGAGAGCTTCGGCGTCGATCAGCCCGAGAGCGTCATGGGCATCGACCGCAGCGAGGGCGGTCGCGGATAGCTCGCTCAGCGACCGAGCTTCTTCCGGTTGATCGAGAGTCCCGTCGGGGCGACGATGATCTGATCGTCACCCTTCTGAACGATGTCGCCGTCGACCTCCTGGGCGACCTGTCTGAGCTCGTCGATGACGTGCTCGACCGTGCTGTCGCTCGTTCGCAGCCTGACGATGTCCGCGATGACGATGTCCCCGTCGTAGATGGCGTCCTTGATCGCGATCAGGTCGCGCTGGCCGTCGATCTCGGCGATGTGTATCTGCGTACCCCCCTCGCCCGGGCCCGCCTCGACGTCGCCGAGGCCGACCTCGACGTAGTCGTCGACGTTTCGGCGGCGACTTTGGGAGGTCTGCTCGCCCAGCAGTTTGTCCATAAACCCCATGGACGAGGGTGCTCCCCTGCGCGTATAGTTCTTGCGTCAGACGCGTCGAGACGCCTTTTTGTCGGCGCCCAGCGAACCGCCGACGATGACGTTCAGCATCTGTGTTCGTGAACCCACTAACGACGGAGCCGACGGCCGTCGGTTCGGCGTCGCGGTGACGACGCGCCTTCCGGGCGTGGGTCGGCTCTGCCCGTTCGTGAGCGGAAACGGCGCGATCGCCACACAGAGTCTGGTCAACGTCGATCTAGGTCGTCGGGGGCTCGGCTACGTCGACAAGGGGCTGGCGATCGAGGACGCCCTCCGTGCGCTGTTGAACGCCGACGACGACGTCGAGAGCCGCCAGCTCCACGGCGTCGACCACGAAGGAACGTTCGCCTTCTCCGGCGACGAGTGTCGGGGGTGGTTCGGCCACCGCGAGGGCGAGGGCTACACCGTCGCCGGAAACCTGCTGGCCGACGAGTCCGTGCTCGAGGCGACCGCCGAGACGTACGAGGCGAACCGGGACGGGAATCGACCGCTCGCCGAGAGACTGATCGACGCGCTGGCGGCGGGCCAGGACGTGGGCGGGGACCGGCGGACGGAGCGCTCCGTTCAGAGCTCGGCGCTTCGGGTCGTCTCGGCGACGGAACCGACGCCGGTGGCGGCGTACGACGACCTCCGCGTCGACGCGAGCGAGGAGCCGATCGCCGAGCTCCGCGGAACGTACGAGCTGGCCAGGCGAGGCCACGCCGAGACCCATGGGACGGCCGACGAGGACGGCGGGTGACCGAGAAGACGGAACGCGTTCTGCAGGGGAAGGCGGAAGGGGGTCGTCGGCCGGACTACACGGTGAACGCGTAGAGATCGTCGCCGACGTGGTGGATCGAGTCGACGACCTTTCCGGACTCGCCGACCATGTCGTCGCCGCCGGTCTCCGCGCGACCGACCGCCAGCACCTTGCCGTGGGACTCCTCGGCGATCGCGACGAGGTCGCCGGGCTCGATGTCGTCGTCGGCGTCGACGATGCCGGGGCGCATCACGTCGGCACCGTTCGAGACGAACGACACCGCGCCGGCGTCGACGGTGACGACGCCCGTCTCCGGCGGGTGGTCGTTCGCCCCGCGAACGGTGAGGAAGGGCTCGTCCTCGTAGTAGAAGACCGCGGGCTCGCCGTCGACGAGCACGAGGTCGAACGGGGAGTCCGCGAGCTCGACGAGCTCGTAACTGTCGGCGTCGAGCTCGACGCCCAGCGCCGACCCCAGGGCGGCTTCGAGTTCGCGCACCTCGTCGTTGCGGAGGTGGTGGCGGGATCTGACCTGCATACCCACCTCCTGACGGCCGTCGCGCATAAAACGTCCGTTCCCGACGACGGTCAGGACTGGAGGTTCATCTCGTCGGCCCGCTCGCGCGCGATCTCAGTGACCTCCTCGGCGGTGAGGTCGGACTGCTCGGTGAGCACTCGGGTGAGCATGCCCAGCTGCCGGACGGCCATGCGCTGAAGCTCGTCGTCGACGTCGTTCGCGAAGTAGTAGGCGTCCTGGCGGTCCTCGTGGATCAGGCCGGCGTAGACGGAGACGACGTCATCGCGTTCGATCGCCTCGATCGCCCTCTGGCGAACGGTCTCGAAGTCGTCGGTCGGGGCCGTTCGTCGACGGGAGGGGCGGCGGCCACTAAACCGCGGTGGAAGGCCGCTCGTGATCCGGAGGTCGCTTCGCGTCGGCCGTGCGAAAAGGGCTAAGTGGGGGCCATTCCTCTAGCGACGCATGTGGGGCCCCCGCAAACAGGGCCAGCGGCCCGTGAGTTGTATCGCCTGTGACGCCGACGTCGAACGGTCGGACGCGCGCGAGTACGACAAGTACGGCGACCGGTGGGACCGGGAGGGGAAGACGTTCGAACACCTCTGTAAGGGCTGCTATCGCGAGCTCTGTCATCAGCCCCGCGAGGAACTCGAGGGGCTGCTCGTGGAGATCGACGCGGGCGAACACCCACAGGAGGAGTTCCTCTCGTGGTACTGTGCGCTGGTCGAGGAGCGCTACGGCCCCGTCGATGCCGAGGAACGCGAGCGCGAGCGGTAGGGTGCCACGCCGATACGTCTAACTGGCTCTCGATCGTAGCCGGGGGCATGACGCCACCGGAGGCATGCGTATGACCGACGCCCAGTCCGAGGCCGGTACCGTCGAGGGCCAGGGCCCGGTCGAGATCAGCGAGGAGCTCGCGCGCCACCTCGAGAACAAGCGCGAGGAACTGTTCGAGAAGTTCGAGATACCCGACGAGTTCCCCCCCGAGGTGATCGAGGAGGCGGAAGCCCGCACCGAGGAGGTCCAGAGCGAGATCGAGAGCGAGGTCGACGAACGCCGCGACCTCCGCGATCTGACGACGTGGACGACCGACCCGATCGACGCCCAGGACTTCGACGACGCCATCTCGATCGAGGAGCGCGACGAGGAGTTCGTCCTCTGGGTCCACATCGCGGACGTGACCCACTACGTCACCCCGGAGACGTCGATGTGGTCCTCGGCGGTCGAGCGGGCCAACACCGTCTATCTCCCGGCGTACACGGTACACATGCTGCCGCCCACCCTCGCGGAGACGGTCTGCTCGTTGGTTCCCGAGGAGGACCGACTCGCGCATACGGTGGAGATGCACCTCGACAAGGAGACCCTCTCCTACGAGACGATCGAGATCTACAAGTCGGTGATCGAGTCGAACGAGCGACTGACCTACGCGCAGGCCGAGAAGCGCCTCGAGGATCCCGACGCGCCGCTGCACGAGGAGTGCGTGCTGGTCCACGACCTGGCCGATCAGATGCACGAGCAGCGAAAGGAGGACGGCTCGCTCGTGCTCAACCCGCGTCGGGACCGCGCCCACACCATCATCGAGGAGTGCATGCTGAAGGCGAACAAGGCGGTTACCCACGAGCTCATGTGGGGTCGGGGCGTCGAGGCGATGTACCGCGTCCACCCCCAACCGAGTCCCGACGAGTGGGACAAGGCGCTCCAGGAGATCCAGGAGCTCGACGGCGTCTCGATCCCCGGTGAGGCGTGGGACGACCCCCGAAAGGCGGTCAACGCCACCCTCGAGAGCGCCCCGGAACGACAGTTGGGCAAGATCCAGTGGGCGGTGATGAAGGTGATGCCGCGTGCGCGCTACATGAACGACCCCTTCGGCGGCCACCACGCGCTCAACTTCGAGATCTACGGACACTTCACGAGCCCCATCCGCCGACTCTCCGATCTGATCAACCACTGGATCGTCTACACCAACGACGTTCCGGAGGACCTGGTGGCGCTCTGCGATCGGGCGTCGGACCGCCAGAAGGCCGGCGAACAGTGCGAACGCGAGTACAAACAGTTCCTCGAGGAGGTGGGGCTCGATCCCAACGCAGTCAACAACCGCGGCCTCGAGATCGTAGAGGGGACGGAGACCGAGACGACGGAGGCGGAGATGGAGTAGCGTGCGGAAGCGATGAGAGAGGAGAGAAACGGTGAGGAGGGTGCCGAACGATTCAGTACCGGCGTTCGTCGCTGCTGACTTTCTTCGCGTCCCGTACGAACAGCTTGTAGCGAGTTGCTTTACTCATACTCGAGTTAATATGCACGAAAGCGCGAAAGGTCCCCAGGTTCGATGATACGTCGAGAACGTCTCACACGTACAGTATCGGCGGGAGGACCGGAGGAGCTCGTCGGACGAGCGGAAGGAGGCGAGTCGTCGATCGGGCGACGTGTCCTCGGGGAAGAAGAGGTGGTTCGTCGACGCGTGATCGAACGCACAGTGCGCGGATCGACGGCTACTCGCTGACGTCCTGCCGGATCGAGATCACGGGACAGCGCACCGACCTGAGGATCGTCTGGGAGACGCTCCCGAACAGTTTCCTGCTGGTCGCCGACCGGTCCCGACCGCCCACGACGACGAAGTCCGCGTCGAGTTCGTCGGCCATGGCGACGATCCGTTCCGCGGGATCGCCGACGGAGCCACGGATCTCGTACTCGACGTCCGCCTCGTCGAACGCCACCGCCAGCTCCCGGATCAGGTCCTTTCGATCGAGAACGGCCTCGACCGCCTCCGGTCTGACCTCTTCGCCCGTCCAGGAGCGCCGTTCGAGCCACGCCGGGACGTCGCCCTCGAACCCGGGCCGGTCGGGGAGTCGGTCCCTAAAGCGCTCCTCCAGAACGGTCGTCGTCTCCTCGCCCGCCTCGTCGAGCGCGCGCCGGTACGTCTCCTCGGTGAGGACGTGTGCGATCACGACGGTCGCCCCGGTCGGAACTGCGACGTCGATCACCGTATCAGCGATCGGATCGATTCGCGTGGCGTCCTCCTCTCCGACGGCCAGTAGAAGTGTATCCACTCCCATGGAGGATAGTTCACGGTAGATGGTGATGTAAGTTACCGTCGCCGACACCGCGTATCGTGATCGGAGACGCGTTCGAGTTCCGAGGGATCGAGGGAGGTCGCGAGTGCGGGCTCCAGCGTGGATCGACCGTCGTCCGATCCGTACCGGAGATCCTCGAGGGAGATCAAGGGAGGAACGACTCGCCGGAGACGGGCGAGTCATCCACCGTCAGCTTATTCCGCCCTACCGTCGGTTGGATGGTATGGGCGAGAACGTCATCGACCCGGAGCTCGAAGAGGAACTGTTGAGCGTCTGTCGGACCGCCGTCGGCGATGAACTCCGGAGCATCACCTACTTCGACGAGGAACACGTCGAACAGCTCTACCTCCGGTCGGATCTCGACCGCACGGCCGACCTCGTCGGGTTCGCCGATCACGAACGGATGGGCTTTCGCTCCCAGTCGGCCTACCGGAACACCCAGTTAGGGGAGTACGAGGCGACGATCCGCATGTTCGAACACGGCTTTCTCACCCGGGTCATCGAGGGCGAGCACGGCGTCTGGGTGACGACCGACTCGCTCTCGATCGACCGCTTCGAGGAGCTCTCGACCGCGCTCAAGTCCGTCCTGGCCGAGGCCTGAGACGATACCCCGAAGCGGCATCCCGGCCCGGGCTGGTCGGCTCGTCCGGCCCGGGGTGTCTCCGCCGAGCGCCGTTCAGCCGGACGGGCGGTCGCGGCCGGCGGTGCACTCCTCGGAGTACTTCTCCGGGGTTCTCGTGGCGAGAAAGTGGTGAGTCCCCCCGGTTCCGTCGAAGTAGCGATCCGGAAACTCGTATTCCATGGACGAGAGAACCGACAGCAGTGCTCCGGTATCGACGCCGTAGCGGGGGTGGGACTCGATCACGAGGTCACGCGGTCGGATCTCGAGGCGGGGCACGATCTCCGCCTCGGCACCGTCACAGTCCAGGATCAGGACGTCACACTCGGGAAGCGCCGACGGCGGGAGGGTCTCGGCCCCCTCGATCGACCCCTTGGGGTGCGAGGGGGACCCGACCGCGGCGTGCCGCAGTTCGACGCGATCGGCGACGTCGTTGATCTCGGCCGTCTCGCGGAGCGGACCGAGCACCTCCTCCGCGGGCTCGAAGGTCGCCACCCGGCCGGACGGGCCGACGCGACGGGCCGCGACGACCGTCGAGACGCCGTAACCGCCGCCGACGTTGACGACCGTGTCCCCGGCCTCGACCGCGGCGGCGATGCAGTCCATCTGTTCGGCCTTGTAGTCCGGGATGTGATCGGTGAAGTCGAACAGCCGCGGGGCCCGGACCGCGACGCCGTTGTAGTAGCCGATCTTCCGCGGGAGGTGGTTCCTGATCGTCGCGTTGTACGCCCGTCGTAGCCAGTCCGTCACCACGGATCGGAGGAGGTCGTTCATGATCGGATTCGTGCGTTGCCCCGTGGCGAGCCGGGAACTAACGTCATGCGGTTCCTCGTGGGTTCGCGCCGGCGGCAGCAGTCTCGGCTGCCCGAGAGGCACCAGACGCCGGACGTGTCGATCGTGAGTGTCGACGAGGGGGCCGGACGATCACGATTGCTTCGGTCGCGACGTATCCCTCGCCATGAGTCGGCGGTCCACGGTCCACGAGAACACCCCGGAGTCCCGATCGTCGAACCGAACGATCGACGTACTGATCGTCGGGGGCGACGTCTCGGGGCTCACCGCGGGCGTCAACTTGAGCGACGAAGGGAGTAGAGAGACTTCGAACGGTGCGTGAAGGAGTAGGGTGCGACCGAGCGAGGAGTGCGTTCTCGGTAGTCGTCACGATCCGTCGGACGGATCGATCGTAAAACGAGCGAGCGGTCGGCAATCGTTCAGTTGTAGAGCAGGCGGTGGATCTTCGTCCGGTCCTGGCCCCGGAGCCGCGGGAGCGACGTCACGACGAGGTCGTCCTCGTCCAGCGGGCAGGCGGAGACGAGATCGTCGTCACGCAGTTCGAGCAGCACGTCGCGGGTCTCGACGTCGTCGAGCGAGAGCGTCTCGATGAGGGTGCTGAGACGGGCGCTGTCTCGCTGGAGGACGAACTCCAGGATCGCGAGCTTCTCGTCGGACCGACGTGGGGTTCGGCGTCCGGCCTTCTGGGCGATCATGGTATGGTATTGCGAGGGGTGCGTATTAGTTCTTTCCCTGATTAACTACAGGACGAAGTAATACTCGTCCCCAGGAGGTGACGGGACTCGCGGACGATCGTTTCGCGGGAATGGATCGTACGCCGGGAAGTCGCCGTCGAGAGGGATTTATCAGCCTGGGCCGGCTAGGACCGTTCGTGGAGTCCCCGTTCGCCGTTCTAGGGATCGATCCGGATGCAGACGAGGAGGCGATCGACCGTACGTACAGGCGCCGGGTGATGGAGAGCCATCCGGACCAGGGCGGTTCCGCACGGGAGTTCCAGCTCGTCAGGGAGGCGTACGAGGAGGTGAAGGCGGGCGATAACGGCGGGGGGATCGACGTCGATCCCGAGGAGGACGACCTCCACCGGGGGCCGGAGTCCCGGGTCGAGTACCTCAACTACGAGGTCCTCGACGACTACGGCTGGACGCTCGACGACGGGGATCTCTTCGAGAAGGCCGCCAACGAGGGACTCGACGCGGCGGATCACGGCCGCTTTCTGGTCCAGCCCGGCGAGTCGCTCCTGCAGGCCGCCGAGAACCGCGGGTTCGCCTGGCCCTACGCCTGCCGGGGCGGGGCGTGTGCGAACTGTGCCGTCGCGATCGTGGAGGGCGAGATGGCGATGCCGGTCAATCACATCCTCCCGCCGGAGATGCTCGATCGGGGGATCCGGCTCTCGTGCAACGGCACGCCGGCCACCGACGAGATGAAGGTGGTCTACAACGTCAAGGACCTGCCCGACCTCGGCGAACTCCGTCTTCCGCCCCGTCCGTTCGAGCGAGCCCACGCCAACGACTGATCCCGACTCGACTCCGTCGGCGAGTCACGACCGAGCCAGCCGGCGACGGTCGGAACGTCTCGACGTTCAGTTCAACCAGGGGCTCTCGGTCGGCTCGAACCGATGGTCACACGAGGGACACTCGACGCGGTTCGGGTCGTCATCGACGCTCTCGAACCGACGACTCAGACTCACGTGGCCGCACTCGGGACAGCGGCGGATGAACGGTGGCATCATGGCGACTTCGTTCCCTACCCACTAGAGGTAGTCGAGGAGTAAGGATTCACCGGGAGACGATCGGCCGGCGGATCGTCGCCGCTGCCCGCGGACTCCGTGGGGTCGTTTCGTTCACACCGAATCGAGGAACCGGATGGAGACACGACGGAAGCGACCCCCGTCGTCGATCGAGCGACCCTCCTCCGGCATCGTCCTCGTTCGGGTCCTTTCGAATCGTTTCGCCGACGATCGAACGGCAGCTAGTTCCAGAACAACGGTACCGTCGCGTCGATCTGGTGTCCTTCCGCCTGGAAGCTATCGGAGACGAGCGTCCGTCGGTCGCCGTCCATCGAGAGCGGACCCATGACGTTCGAGAGCAGGACGTCCCGGGTCTCGGTTCGGTAGAGTTCGTACCACTCGTCGCCGTCGACGCTGGCGAGCACGACCGAGTCGCTCGCGGTCTCGTGCATGGTCGAGTAGCCGAAGGGCATCAGACACAGCTCGCGTCCGTCGTCCTCGCGAACGTGCCAGCGCCGCCGCGCGTACAGCTCCATCACGTCGTCGTCGGGGTCGGTCTCGATCTCGACGTGCGGGCGGACGAGGTCCGCGACGCCGTCCGGTTCGTCGTTCGGGCCGTCGCGCTTCCAGCGGATGATCCCCTCGGGGACGCCGTCGGTGCCGAACGCGACACAGTTCTCGAACGCTGCGATCTGCGTCACCATCGTCACGCGACCACGTTCGTCGAGTTCCGTCCACGAGTCGCCGAGGTCGTCGCTCCAGTAGATCTGTGAGTTGCCGTGGTCGCCAACCGCGACCCAGATGCGCCCGGCGTACGGGTCGTACTCCACGTCGTGGACGTGGTGGTTGGCGGCGTCCTCGGTGTGGAGTTCGGGTTCGAGGATCAGCTCGAACGACTTCCCGCCGTCGGTCGAGAGGATCACCTCGTTGGCGTGTCTGTTCGCCTCGAAGTCCGACAGATGGTACGTGCCGATGACGACGACGTCCTCGTACGCGACGTGGCCGAACTCGCTCGAGACGCGGCCGTAGTCGAACCGGTAGAGCGTCTCCGACCCGCCGAGATCCTCGTCGACGAGCTCGACCTTTCCGCCGGTCTCGCCGCGTCCCCCGATTCCGGCGATCACGCGCCCGCTGTCCGGGACGATGACCGTCTGCACGTACTCATCCTTCGTCCCCTCCTCCTCGAAGGAGTAGAGGGTCTCGGTCGTCTCCCACCAGTCGTCGCTCACCAGCACGCGCGGACCGTCGCGCCCGTAGACGCGCCCGTTCCGGTCGACCCAGACCGGGTAGCCCGCCGATCGCTCGTCCCGAACGTCGAGCGAGTAGTGCGTGTACGGACGCCCGTCGCCGCCCTCCGGCTCCGGTCGCTCCTCCTCAGGTTCGGTCTCCTCCGGGTCCTCCTCGACGTCGGTCCCGTCCTCGGCGGCCTTCGCGTTCTCGGCCCCGTCGTTAGCCGTACATCCAGCGAGCGCGATACCCGTCCCTGCCGCGGACAGTTCGATGAACCGTCTACGATCCATGACGAAATGACAACTATACTACTGATAGCTCTGTTGACCGTTTCGGCGAACGAGACGTGAGAAAACGACGGGGTTCGATCCGCTCGGCCGGACTCGTCGGGGTTCCTACGGCCGAGACGGGAAGTTTCGTACCGCCGAGGTGTTTATCAGTTACCGATGGGTTCAGCGGAAGGGGCCTTCGGGTACTACCCAAGACTCCCGGAAATAGTGGATGAACTACGGAGGGTTCATCCAATTCAGTAGTAGAAGGAATGTGATAAAATCCCTTATGAAAGATCTTCAGGGACGAATTGAGGGGCAAATATCAGATTCGTGTAGGCGGTGGTCTCATGGCGAATCTGCTTGACTTCCTGGTAGGTTTCATCGGCGTACCACTCTCGTGCTGTTTGGAGGGATGGGAATTCCACGACGACCGTCAGAGTATGGTCCCATTCGCCTTCAACCACGTTCGGGTCAAACGAGAAAACGAGTGTCTCCCCGCCGTAGGCATCAGCCGTCTCAGCAGCAACAGGAAGGTATTCGTTCATAAATCGGTCCATGTCCGTTATCTCGCTGACGACGATGAGGTATGCTTTCTGACATGGATCGGGTTCGCTTGGTTCCTGTTCGTCATCCCGTGTCTCCTCCGTAGGGCTACTGGCGGTTACGGACGTTGTCATCCCGAGCGTGCCCGCTATGGCCGCCCCGGCTTTCAACAGCGTTCGGCGGAAGATGCCGTTCGAAGTGGGTTCCTGGCTCATGGTTTCACTCCCGCATGCCCGTCGCTACAGAGCTAGCGGGAGTGTGTTCTATGACACCATACCACATATAAGTATCATACTATCAAAACTTCTGACTGTTGCTTTGTGACGACGTGTTTCGAGGAGGAAGGTACTCGGTACGCACACATACCTAACGGCTGTTTCGTCTCCCAGGGACTGAAACGAGCGATGACCGTCTGTTGTATACAACCGTTGTAGTCAGTACGCGATCTGGACAGGGGATAGGTAGTAGTGACGTCTAGGATCCGCTGACTACCCATTTGTTACCTTGCAGAGATGTAGCGAACTACCGAGTAGCTGCCAGAAACCCTGTGCGAGATACAGCGGGTGAGGTCACCACGGGTAATCCGGATCCAGGTGAGGACGAAGTAGACCGTGTGAGATGGCGACGTTCGCGAGACTGGCCGTTCTCAGACCCGGGGGCAACACTGAACTCAACTACGACTGCTGTAGGAGTCCGTCCACCGATCCGGTAGAGCTCGGACGAGGCTGCTGCCGCGCCGTCGACGTCAGGTGGTCGACGACGTACTCTGCATCCCTACCGACGCCGGTGAACAGCCCCGACGTCATCGCGTACAGGAAGAACAGGCCGACGAAGTACAGTCCCGGCTCGTCCGGGACGACGCCGCGCACGTGGACGGGCTCTTTGGGCTGTTCCTTCCCGTCGAAGATCGGGAGCTCTATCCACGAAAAGTCAGGGCGGAAGCCAGTGCACCAGACGACGTTCTCGACGTCGAGAACGTCGTCGTCCCCGACGACGGGGCGACCGTCGCGAACGCCGGTCATGCGAGGCACCCGCTCGACGCCGGCCGCGGCCAGATCGCCCGGCTTCGTGCGCACCAGCGGGCCGCCCTGTGAGAGCATCTTCGGGCGGATACGGCGCCCGATCGGCGTCCCCGTCGTGAAGATCCGGTGGAAGAGCACGCGCATTACGAACGGGACCCCGAGGTGACGGCCGACCCACGAGTCGACGTGGAACGGTACGTGGCCGACGTCCCGGCCCGACAGCCACGTTTCGTGCTCGGAGGCGACAGGGCGAGACGCGGAGCGTCTCGCTTGCAGCCGGCGTGAAGCGGCGACGTCGAGGGCGATCTCGGCACCGGAGTTGCCCGCTCCGACGACGAGCACGTCCCCGTCCTGGAGCTGATCGGGGTTGCGGTAGTCGCTCGTGTGCAGCTGGACGACGTCGTCGGAGAGCTCCGCCGCGAAATCCGGGACCTTCGGGACCTGGTAGCTCGCCATCGCCACCACGACGGTATCCGCCTCGATCCGCCGGTCGCCTGCCGTGACGAGGAAGCCATCGCCGCTCCGTTCCAGCCCGTCCACGCGGACGCCGAGTTCGACGGGCAGGTCGAACCGCTGGGCGTAGGCCTCCAGGTAATCGGCCACTTCGCTCTTCGTAGGGAAGGCGTACGGTGAGCCCGGAAAGTCCATCCCCGGTAGGCTCGAGTAGCGGGCGGGCGTGAACACCCGGAGGGAGTCCCAACGGGCCCGCCATGCGTCGCCGACGCGGTCGCTCGCATCGAGAATGACGAAGTCTTGGTCGTACTTTTTCAGGTAGTATCCGGCGGCCAAGCCGGCTTGGCCGCCGCCGATTACGATGGTCCCGTAATGTTCAGTCATGGATTGTTTCCTCTTGCTTCGATGCTGCGCTTTGCTCTGTGAGTTTCAGACACCGACGCGTCGGCTTTGAATCACACCACTACTATGATTTGTGGCGAGTTAACGTTTCTCAGTCCATGGTTCGTAGTACCGTCAATACTACAAGATACGCGCGCTCTATTCAGCACGCTGAGTTCAATAGGTCGATGATGAACCAGGTGCTCGTCTGAAGAGTTGGCACGCCACCGTCTACACCATCATCCGTTCGGAGGCGGCTAACCTGTGTTGGACACGGCGCTCTCGGACAGCGAACATTCATCCGGCGACAGACGGCGAGTCAATCGTCGATTTGGTGGGAACGATCGCGGTCGTCATACCCGAGAGGATCGCCTTAGACAGCGAGGGTGAAGCGTTCGCCGTCGATGAGCCCTCTCCTTCGAGGGCATCGAGCGTGGGAAACAGCGCGAGCCGATGATCGGGCCCACGTGATGACGGAAGGAAGTGTAGACGAGATCAGATAACCGACGAAACGGGAAGTGAACCTGAGGAGCTCGAAACGAGGCTGAAACGCGATCGAGCGACGAAACGTTTCCCGCCCGGCGAATCGAATTCCCTATGCGTCCCGCCGCCGGACCGGAGGGTAGAGTGTCTGTTCTGGATCAGTCCGACAACGATCCGGGCCCGGGCGATACGATGCAGGAGCGAGCGGGCGACGGTCGCCTCAAGAGATGGATCCTTCTCGATGCGAACCGCTGGAGCATCGTCGGCATCCTGACGATCGGTCTCTTCGCCATGCTCGTCGCGTTCATCGCCGCCAGTCCGGCTCCGATCACCATCCTTCAAACCGAGTCATCGGTGAACTTCGTGTTCTCGTCGCTCGTCACCGGTGTCATCACTGCCGTCACACTGATCCTGGGGATCAATCAGCTCGTGATTGCCCAGGAACTCGGTCCGCTTGGGAAGCAGCGCAACCAGATGCAGGGTGCGATGGACTTTCGCCAGGACGTCGAGGATGTCGCGGGACTGACCGTGAGTCCCACCGAACCAGCCACGTTCTTCCGGGCGCTCGTCGAAGCGAGCCAGAAGCAGGCTGACACGGTTCGAAACGGTATTAGCGACGATATCGCAGGGGACGTCCATGAGAAGATCGAGGAGTATATCGACGATATCACCGATAATGCATCGGAGGTCAGCGATCAACTGAACGGGGCGGAGTTCGGGACGTTTCAGGTGCTCAATGCGGCATTGGACTACGACTATTCGCGGAAGATACACACCGGTCGTCGCATACAGAACGAACACCGGTCCTCTCTTTCTGAGGAGGTGTTGAACGAGTTCGACGATCTTCTGGAGATATTGCAGTTTCTGGGCCCGGCTCGCGAACACTTTAAGACGTTTTACTTCCAGTGGGAGCTAATCAACCTCTCGCACGCGATCCTCTATACGGCGGTCCCGGCGCTCATCACTGCCTTCGCGATGATCCTGTTCTTCGATCCGAGATTCATCTCCGGGACGGTACTCGGCATGGATACCGCCCTGCTGGTGGTGTGTGCTTCGGTGACGATCGGAACTGCCCCGTTCATCGTGCTGTTGGCGTATATCCTCCGCATCGCTACTGTGGCGAAGCGGACGCTTGCGGTGGGACCGTTTACTCTTCGGGAATCGGGTGGAGCGGAGGACATCCACTGGGAGGAGTGAACTCGAATTTGTCAGTAGGCGAGGACTCACGGCTAGACGCTCGCATCCGCGTTCTACCGCCGCAGTGTTGGATTATTGGTGACCTTCGAGAGGATGTAGAACGGTAGTGGGCTCGCTGGGAGCCCCCCTCGCTTACTGCGTTCGCTCCACTCCCTGCTCACATCGAATTCGCGCGCCTCGCGAGAGTGCTCGGCGCGCAGAAACATGGACTCGCTGGGATTTGAACCCAGGGCCTCTTCCTTGCGAAGGAAGCGATCTACCACTGATCTACGAGCCCTCGTCGTCTCGTAACCACGAGCGCTATTTGTAGCTTGTGTTTCGGGACGTCGGTGCTCTCGAGGCGCTCTACGCCCGAACGGCGGCCGACTCAGACGGTCTGCTCGGCCGCCTTCCGCGACGATCCTGGGTTCAGAACGCCGACACGGCCGGCGACCAATCCCAAGAGAAAGCCGGTGAAGTGTGCGATCAGCGCGACTCCGGGCGCCGCGGTCGCGACCGTGATCGCCGCGGCGAGAACGAGGAACACGACCGCGGTCAGCCAGGTGGGGACCCGGATCAGGCCGGCGATACCGTCCGAGAGGCGGTTGCCGGCGATCAGGTAGCCCATCAGCGCGAAGACGGCGCCGCTGGCTCCGAGGACGCCGGCCGCCTCGCCGCTTCCGGTGACGACGACCTGGCCGATCCCGGCGAGCGCGCCGGTGACGACGAAGAACGCGTGAAACCGGATCCGCGTCGTCGCGCGGGCGATCGGCCAGCCGAAGACGACCAGGCCGACGCTGTTCGAGACGAGGTGGCCGAGCGAGCCGTGGGCGTAGACGCTGGTGACGATCGTCCACGGCTGGACCTCGATCGGGGGTCTGAGCACGAACAGCCCCACCACGAGACTCGCCGCACCGACGACGTACGCCAGCCCCTGGACCGCGAAGACGAACAGAAACAGCGCGAGCGTCTCCAGGACGGGGCTCCAGATTCGTCTCGCCATGCCAGTACTATCGAAGCGGACTACAAAAATCTGCGCGCGAGCGGCGGATCCGCGTGGCGTGCGGATCGAGATCGGACCCGGAGTCGCTTCCGGGCGTCGGAGTCAGTCCTCGAGGACGATCTCGATGCTGACGTCGTTGGGAACCTGAATGCGCATGAGCTGTCTGAGCGCGCGCTCGTCCGCGTCGAGGTCGATGAGGCGCTTGTGGACACGCATCTCCCAGTGCTCCCAGGTGGCCGTCCCTTCTCCGTCCGGCGACTTACGCGCCGGGACTTCGAGCGTCTTCGTCGGGAGCGGGATCGGACCCGACACCGAGACGCCGGTCTTGTCCGCGATCTCGCGAACGTCGTCGCAGATGTTGTCGAGGTCGTTGGGGTTCGTACCGGCGAGTCTGACGCGTGCCTGCTGCATCGGTTATTTCTCGTTGACCTCGAGCACTCGACCGGCCGCGATGGTCTGACCCATGTCGCGGACCGCGAAGCTCCCGAGTTCGGGGATCTCCTGTGACGGCTCGATGCTGAGCGGCTTCTGCGGGCGGACGGTGACGACGGCGGCGTCGCCCGACTGGATGAAGTCGGGGTTCTCCTCCTTCACCTCGCCCGACGCGGGGTCGATCTTCTGGTCGATCGACTCGATCGTACACGCGACCTGGGCGGTGTGGGCGTGGAAGACCGGCGTGTAGCCCGCGGTGATCACCGAGGGGTGCTGCATCACGACGATCTGGGCCTTGAACGTCTCGGCGACGCTCGGCGGGTCGTCGGCCGGGCCACAGACGTCGCCACGGCGGATGTCGTCCTTGCCGATGCCGCGGACGTTGAACCCGACGTTGTCACCGGGCTCGGCGCGGGGGACCTCCTCGTGGTGCATCTCGACGGTCTTGACCTCGCCGCCGACGTCGCTGGGCTGGAACGAGACGTTCATCCCCGTCTCGAGGATGCCGGTCTCGACGCGTCCGACGGGGACGGTACCGATGCCCGAGATGGTGTAGACGTCCTGGATCGGCAGGCGCAGCGGCGCGTCCGTCGGCGGCTCGGTCGGCGCGAGGCCGTTGAGCGCCTCGAGCAGGATCTTGCCGTCGTACCAGTCGGTGTTCTCGGAGCGCTCGGCGATGTTGTCGCCCTCGAACGCCGAGATCGGGATGAAGTTCGCGTTCTCGGTGTCGAAGCGGACCTGGTTGAGCAGGTCCTTGACCTCGCTTACGACCTCGTCGTAGTCGTTCTGGCTGTAGTCGACGAGGTCCATCTTGTTGACCCCGACGATCAGCTCGTTGATGCCGAGGGTTCGGGCCAGGAAGACGTGCTCCTGGGTCTGGGGCGCGACGCCGTCGTCGGCGGCGACGACGAGCACCGCGTTGTCGGCCTGCGAGGCGCCCGTGATCATGTTCTTCACGAAGTCACGGTGGCCCGGACAGTCGACGATGGTGAAGTAGTACTCGTCGGTGTCGAACTCCTGGTGGGCGATGTCGATGGTTACGCCTCGCTCTCGTTCCTCGGCGAGGTTGTCCATCACGTAGGCGAACTCGAAGCCGCCCTTGCCCTTCTCTTCGGCTTCCTGCTTGTGCTGTTCGATGACGTGCTCGGGGACGCTGCCGGTTTCGTACAGCAGTCGGCCGACGAGCGTGCTCTTGCCGTGGTCGACGTGGCCGATGATGGCCAAGTTCTGGTGCGGTTTGTCTTCGCTCATGGGTGTCTCACGCGCAGAGGCGCTTATACAGAGGTTTTCGCCAGTTGTTCATAAAACCATTTCGATACGCTACCTCCGTCACGTCCGGCGATTCCTGACACTAGCTCGCACGGATCGGCCGCCGCATCGGGCCCGTCATGGGCCGGAGCCGAGCAGCCGCCAGACGGCCCGCTTCCAGACCGGCTTCTCGTACCACCGGACCCGACGTCGCAGCGCCCGGTTCGCCCGGCGCAACGCCTCGACGTCGTCGGCCCCATCGCGCTCGTCGGACTCGGCGGGCTCGTCGCGCCGTCGTTCGGACGTGCTCCGCTCGGTCGCCCGTTCGGTACGCGTCCGCTCGAGGCGTTCCCGTTCGTGTTCGAGGGCGCGGGCCTCGTCGTGGAGCTCCTCCACGGCGCGGTCGGTGTCCGGCTGCTCGTCCGCGGTACCCCGGCCGGCGAGGACCGCGTTGACGACCGCCCCGAGCAGGAGGACGAGTCCGCTGAGGTAGAGCCACGTCAGCAACAGCAGGATCGCGCCGATGACGTCCTGGCCGCTCGCGCTCCCCGTCCCGGCGTACGCGAGGTAGATCTGGAACAGCGCCTGCAGGAGCGCCCAGCCGACCGCGGCGACGAGCACGCCGGGGACGACCTGTCGGGGCGTGACGTCCTCGACGTCGGGGAAGAGGTAGTACATCGGGAAGAAGACGATCGACAGCCCGATGATCAGCAGCACCGGGTTGAGGAGGCCGATGAACGGGATCTCCTGAAGGGCCGCGAAGGCGGTCGTGGCGACCGCCGCGGCGATGACCGCGCCGGCGATCGTGGCGATGACGACGAGCCCGTCGGTAATCTGGTCGACGAGCGAGTTCTCCGCCGTGGAGTTGTAGATCTCCGAGAAGGCGGTGTCGAGGCCGCGGAAGATCTTGAGCGTCCCCCAGATCAGCGTGACGGCCCCGATGACGCCCGCGCCGGCGGTGCTGCTGTCCGCCTCGCCCTGGATGTAGCCGCTGAGCAGGTCCTGTGCGCTCGGTGGGAGGAACGACTGGGTGTAGTCGGTGACCTGGTTCGCCATCGACTGGTCGCCGACGACCGCGACGGCGAGGAAGACCAGCGCCAGCAGGGGGATGAGCGAGACGAACGCCTGATAGGCGATGCTGCCGGCCATGAACGGCACGTTCTGTTCGCTGACCTCGTCGGCGACCGACTGTGCGACTGACTTCAGACGTTCGGGACGGGTATCCATTCGTCGTGGCTTGTGCCGAGACGCACATAGCCCTCGTGCTTGCGACCACGACGGCGAGTCGAGAACCCGTCGTCCGAGCGTCGAACGACACGGAAGCGACTCCCGAGAGAACCGACGGATCGACGGCCGGGGTGGCTCAGCCCAGTCGGCCGACGTCCGAGAGGATCGCCGTCGCGGTCTCGGGGCCGCCCGCGCCGCGTCCGCTGACGTTCAGTCGGCCCGCATGGGTCGTCTCGATCTGTACGATGTTTCGCGTCCCGGTGACCGCGAGCGTGCCGTTCTCGGGGATCAGCCGCGGCCCGACGCGAACGCCCGAGCGGGTCGCCTCGCCGATCAGCCGGACGGTCCGACCGTCCTCGGCGGCGAGTTCGAGGGCGGTACCGGGGATCTCCTCGATCCCCTCGACGTCGGCGTCCGCGAGGGTGAACTCCCGATCGTCGCTCAGGACGTTCGCCATGATGACGCACTTGAGCGCGGCGTCGGTCCCCTCGACGTCGAAGGAGGGGTCCGCCTCGGCGACGCCGAGGTCCTGGGCCTCGCTCAGCACGTGCTCGTAGCCGAGCCCCTCGGCGGCCATGCGCGTGAGGATGAAGTTCGCGGTGCCGTTGAGCACGCCGCGTGCGGCCGTGATCCGGCTGGGGCCGAAGTCCTCGATCGTCGAGATGGCGGGGATCGCCCCGCCCACCGTCGCCTCGAACCGGATCTCGCCCGCGCTCTCGCGTTCGAGTTCGCGTAGGTCGCCGTAGCGCTCGGCGACCGGACCCTTGTTCGCGAGGACGACGTGCCGGTCGCGCTCGAGGGCGGCCCGGACGTGCGAGAAGCCCGGCTCGGCGTCGCCGAGCGTAGTCGGCGTCGCCTCGACGAGGACGTCGTACTCCGCGGCGAGCGCCGCGTCGGGGTCGTCGGAGCCGACGCTTCCCGTCTCGCCCTTCGTCGCGAACGCCGTCTCGGGATCCACGCCGTCGGGGTCGATCGCTGCGCCCGTCGAGTCCGCGACCGCGGTGACGCTGTGACCGTACTCGCCGGCGAGCTCGACGGTCGCGCGTCCGACGGCGCCGGCGCCGACGACGGCGAGCCTCATGCGGCGCCCTCCGGGCGGTCGAGCTGTGGTTCGATCACGAGCAGCCCCTTCTCGGAGGCGAGCTCGCGAACGCGTCCCAGCGCGTTCTCGACGCCGTCGGCCGCCGCCGCCAGCCGGAGGCGAGCGCTGGGTCGGTCGTCCTCCGGCGCCGAGAGCGAGAGATCGATCACCGAGAGGTTCCCACACTCCTCGAACCACCGCAGCGTGTCAGAGAGGTCGGTCTCGATCAGCGGACCGACCAGGATCACGCTCACCTCCTCGCTGTAGTGCTCCGCGCCGGCCTGGATGACGTTGACGCCGGCCTCGCGCAGGCTCGAGACGATTCCCTCGAAGCGCTCGGGCGGGCACTCGAGGTCGACCGCGACCGGGATGCGTCCCCGTGGAGTGAGGTTCCCACGCTCGTGGTAGATCGACAGCAGGTTGCCGCCGTTCTCGGCGATGGGACGCAGCGCTCGCAGCAGCTCGCCGGGCTCGTCGACGAGTTCGAGCCTGACGGTGTAGGCGCGAGCCTCGCTCATCCTCCCACCTCCGCGTGGCCGCCATGTCGGTGCATGCCCCCTCTCGCGCTCGGGCGACCATAAGGGTTCACAGTCGTCACGCCGTGTACGGCGTTCGTCCTTTCGCGTCGCCGGACCGCAACGAGAACGAGTTCGAGTCCGATCGGGATCGTTCGGGATACCTCCCCTCTTCCGTTCGCGTGGCCAGCGGCCGTGAGGCGAGGCCGCTCCACGGAGGAGGCGGGTTCGTCGGACCAACGTTCATGTGGCCCGCTACCGTCTCGGGGGGTATGGGAACCGTAGTCGGGATCAGGCTCGCGGACGGCGTCGCGCTCGCGGCCGACCGGCGTGCGACCGACGGGAGTACCGTGCGGAGCGACGACCTCGGAAAGCTGTTCGCGTTCGACGCCGCCGGCGCCGGCGCGACCGGCTCCGCGAGCGCGATCCAGGAGTTCGGCCGCCGTCTCGAGGACGAACTGCGTCAGCTACGCGACCGTCAGGACCACGGGCCGAGCATTGACGCACTGGAACGGCTCGCGGGTGACGTCGCGAGCGAGACGGGCGCCGAGGCGATCGTCGCCGCGCGCGAGGAGGGGATCGCGGCGCTACGGGCGATCGACGCCGAGGGTGGATCGGTCGGTGACGACGTGCTCGCGCTGGGCACCGGGGCGCAGGTCGCGATCGGCGGGCTCGACGGAGTCGATCGCGAGACCGGCGTCGAGGAGGCCGCCGAGCCCCTGAAGGACGTCCTCGAGACCGTCGCCGAACGCGACGCCGAGACGGGCGAGGAGATCGACGTCTGGACGCTCGCGGACGGATAGCGTTACGAGCGAGGTTCTACGGTGGTCGCGATCCGAACGTCACCATGGACTCCACGGAACTGCGCCGGCTCGTTCCCCACTACGTCGCCGTGATGGTGCTCGTGTTCGTCGTCGTCGCTGTCGTCGATGCCCTCGCCGGAATCCCGTTCTGGGCCGGCGTCGTGATCGCGCTGGGGGTCGGCGCGGTCTACAGACCGTTGGTGGTCGCGCTCGGGGTCGCTCCCGAGCCCTGGCGGGAGGAGTGACCCGCCCGTCGGAGCCGGCCGCACCCTCGTCCTCGATCCGCGCACGGTAGTTCATCCGACCTCGCCTCCAGCGCGGCTCCGGCGGCACGATCACGTTCGGCCTCGAGGGCGTTGACGGGTCGGACCCGTCCGCCCGCGGGACGTCGTCCCGCGCTGGCTACGAGGCCGGCGCGTCTGCGAGGCGGTCGAGCTCGCGAGCCTGCTCGCGAACGCCGGCGACGCGAAGGCGCTTATCAGCCACCCCGCCTCGACGGCCCACCAGCGGCTCACCGACGAGGAGAAGCTCGCGAGCGGCGTCAACGACGACCTCGGTCGGATCTCGGTCGGCATCGAGGATCCCGCCGATATCATCGCCGACATCGATCGAGCGATCGATCGCGCGACCTGATCGCAAGGCGTAGGTGACCCCGAACGCTACCTCCGTCGATGGATCGACGGACCGCCGATCGGCTGGTAGTCGCGGTCGTCGCGGCGCTGCTCGGCCTCGGCGTCGCCGGCTGGTGGAGCGCTCGAACGGCGAGCGGGATGCACGCCTCCATGCACGGCACCGGCGCCCTCTGGTACGTCTTCGGCGGGATACTCACCGCCGCCGTCGTCGCCGGGTTCTACGCGGTGGGACGCGACGGACTGACCGAACCTTCGAACTCCGAGGAGGAAAGCACCGATGCCGGAGCGACCTCGGAGCCGATCGAACCGCCGAACGAGGGCGAGCGCGAGAACGATCCCCTCGAGCTGTTACCGGAGGACGAACAACGGGTCCTGGGTCCGGTGCTCGACTCGCCGGGCCTGACTCAGATCGAGGTGCGCGATCGATCCGACTTCTCGAAGGCGAAGGTGAGCCAGACGGTGACCGATCTCGAGAAACGCGGCCTGCTCCGGCGGGAACGACAGGGTCGAACCTATCGGATCTACCCCGGCCACCGCCTGGAAGGCCGCGAATCCGACGGATGAACGATCTCGGTCGTGAAAAACGCTCACAGCGCTCGATGAACGTTCTCGGGCAATCTCCGCCGCCAGTTCACACCCACGGATAGGAGTAGGAGACGCGCCTACACACGAGTGGAGGTAACCGAACATGCGCACACTCACGACGATAGCCGTCACGTTGCTCGCGCTCTCGCTGCTCGGCGTCGGACTGTCAGCGGCGACTGCCGCCGACGCGACAGCCGCCGAATTCCACGAAGAGGATGGACAGCACGGCTACGACGAGCCGACAGAAAGCGAGCACGAGCACGACGAACACGAACGGGGAGACGATCACGAACATATGGACGGTCACGGACACGCGAACGACCGGGACACCATGCACGAGGAACACGATCACGACGGGATGATGGCGGGCGGAGGCTGTCACTAACTGTCACTAAATCACTGAAGTCCGTCCTACCGACCGATCCCGTCAAACAGCCGTGCAGTTCGTATCGTAGTGGCACGTAACGCCGATATGCGACTCGGATTCACCGGCGACGTGATGCTCGGTCGAAAGGTCGACGAGCGCCAGCGCCGTCGATCCGTCGAGGCGGTCTGGGGCGATCTTCGCGGGCGGTTGCGGGCGCTCGACGGACTGTTCGTCAACCTCGAGTGCTGTCTCTCGACCCGCGGGCGCCCCTGGCGACGGACGAACCACCCCTTCCACTTCCGGGCGGACCCCGACTGGGCGATCCCCGCGCTTTCTGACGTGGGCGTCGACTTCGCGAGCCTCGCGAACAACCACGTGCTGGACTTCGAGGAGCCCGCGCTGCTCGACACCCTTCGCCATCTCGATGAAGCGGATATCGCGCACGCGGGAGCGGGACGCGACCGTCGGGAGGCGTTCGAACCGGCGATCGTCGAGGTCGAAGACCTCCGGATCGCCGTGATCGCGCTCACCGATAACACGCCCGAGTACGCCGCCGGCCCCGACTCGCCGGGAACCGCCCGGATCGAGATCGACGTCGAGGACGGGAAGGCCCGGACGGCCATCGACCGAGCGCTCGATCGGGCGCGCGAACGCGACCCCGATCTGCTGGTGGCGTCGCTCCACTGGAGGCCGAACATGGTGACCGAGCCGCCCGAGACGTTCGAGGAGTTCGCCCGCTGGCTGGTCGATCGCGGCGTCGACCTGCTCCACGGCCATTCGGCGCACGTCTTCCAGGGGATCGAGCTGTACGACGGTGCGCCGATCTGCTACGACTGCGGCGACTTCGTCGACGACTACGCGGTCGATTCCGATCTGCGGAACGACCGGGGTTTCCTGTTCGAACTCCGGATTGCGGACGGGGAGATCGAGGAGCTCCGGCTCGTTCCGACGGAGATCAGCGACTGCGCGGTCCACCCGGCCTCGAAGCGGGCCGCGGCGTGGAGCCGTGAACGCATGCGCGACCTGTCGGAACCGTTCGGGACTGAGTTCAAGCGCGACGGCGAGCACCTCGTGGTCGAACCCTAGAGCCGCCCAAGGACGTCGAGCTGGTGGGCGACGTAGGTCAGCTCCTCGCGTTCGACCTGTCCGCGGCGCGTCTCGATCCATTCGTCGAGTACCTCGGCGTCGAGCTCCCGATGACCCGAGAGCGCCCCCTCGATCGTTCGGAGGATGTGACGGAGGAAGAACGCCTCGTCGGCGGGATACGGCGGGTGGACGATCCAGTCCGAACTCCCCGCGGCGAGGATCTCGCCGCCGGCCTCCGGTATCCGCGTGAACAGTCGCCGCCCCGTCCGGCTGTGGCCCGCCGACCGTCCGTCCCGGGTGCGTTCGTTCATGTCGCGGTGGTAGAGCTCCGCGATCCGGTCGTCGAGCGCGAGTTCGGGGGCGAAGATCGTCGCGCCGTCGAACGTGATCGGGAAGTAGAACAGCCCCCCCGAGTGGAGGCGATCGAACAGCCGTGGCAGCGCCCGCGAGAGGTCGACGAGGTCGAGAAACGCCCCCGCGATCAGCAGGTCGTACTCGCCTTCGTCCTCGACTTTGAACGCGTCGCCGTGGACCGGCTCGACGTCGACCGTCCGCTCGCCATCAGCGTATCGAAGCCGTCCGGTTCCCTCGTTTTCGTCCCCGTCGTCGGCCTCGAACCCCCGTTCGCGGAGGTGATCACGGGCCGCGGCGACGTTCTCCGGGCGTTCGTCGACGGCGACGTATCGGGTCCGGTCGGGGAAGACGTCACGCTCGAGCAAACGAGTGGGCATCGTACAGACGCCCGCGCCGACCTCGAGGACGCGGAGCGGTTCACCGACCCGGCGGGCGGCGGGGAGTTCCTCCGTCAGTCGATCGAGCACCCGCCGATCGATCGCACGATCGTCGACGGTGCGTTTCGCGTGCAGGTAGCGCTGGAAGTCGTTCTCGCTCATCTCAGTAGGTGAGGACGGCGCCGATCGCCTCGTTCGGTCGTTCGGCGAGCAGTCGATATGCCTCGGAGCACTCCTCTACCGGAACGCGATGGGTGAGCAACGCGTCGGCGTCGAGGTCGACCAGACGGTCCCAGGCGACGTCGAGTCGTCGGTCCTTGTCCCAGCGCCCGCGCAGTTCGGGATCGATCGTGCTCACCTGGCTGCTCCGCATCGAGATCCGACTCCGGTGAAATCGCCCGCCCAGATCGAGGTCGGCCCGTTTCCTCCCGTACCACGATCCGATGATCACCCGGCCGTCGTAGCCGGTGGCCTCAAGCGCCGCGTCGAGCGCCGCCGGATCGCCCGAGAGCTCGATCGCGAGATCCGCGCCGTCGAGCGCCTCGTGGAGGGCGTCGTCCTCGTCGGGGGCGAACGTCGCGTCGGCGCCCAGCGTCCGGGAGCGCTCGCGCCGGATCGGGTAGCGATCGACCGTACAGAGCGCGTCGAGCGGGTACTCGGCGAGCAGGGCGGTCGTGAGCAGACCGAGCACGCCCTGGCCGAAGACGACCGCACGCTCGCCGACGATCGGCCCGGCGTCCATCGCGAAGTTGACGGCGGCCTCGACGTTCGGCAGCAGTGTCGCGGCTGCCGCGGAACAATCCTCGGGTATCGTCCGGAGTTCCCCGGGCGGAAGGCAGACGTGACTCGTGTGGGGGTGGAAGGCGAACACCCGTCGATCGAGCCAGTCCGGATCAACCTCCTCGCCGACCTCCCGGACCCGGCCGACGACGGCGTAGCCGTACCGAAGCGGGTACTCGAGGTCGCCGTCGAGCGCGGGGATGGTCTCGTCGGCAGGGAGGTCGGTCGGCGCCTCGCCCCGGTAGAGCAGCAGTTCGGTCCCCGGGCTGATCCCCGAACACTCGACCTCGACGAGCGCCTCGTCGGCGTCCGGCCGGGGAACGGGTTCCTGGACGACGGCGACCTCCTCGGGACCGCGAAAGGAGACGGCGCGTGCGGGCATCAGTGACGTTCAGCGACGGGAGGGCTCGTGATCGACACGTCCGCCCTTCGACGCCGGCCCCCATCGTTCTTTGCCCTCATCTCGGGAGTCGTCCGGTCAAGTGCCACCAGTCCCGGAGGAAGTTCGCGAGAAACGGGATCAGCACGGCAGCCGCGAGAACCGTCGCCTCCGGCGGGGTCAGCAGCGGCGAGAGGACGACGGTGAGAAAGGCCATCTGGACGCCCGCGAGGATCCGGGAGATCGGCCCCGACGGCAGGTCGTGGATCGGCTTTCCCGTCCGCCGGCGATGGCGTTTCCCGGCGACGAACAGGTATCGTGCCGCGCCGGCGAGCAGATACCAGACCGGGAGCTGTCCGTAGGCCACGGCGAGCAGCGGCGCGATCAGGATTCCGAGCGCGTCGATCTCGACGTCGAGACGCGTCCCGAGCTCGGTGACGCGGTCCGTGAGGCGCGCGAGCGTGCCGTCGACGTAGTCCAGAAGCGCCGCCAGCCCGTAGAGCGCGGCGGGCAGCCAGACCAGCGACTCGGTCGGCTGGGGCAACAGGAGGAAGCCGGCGAGGAAGGCGACGCCAACGCCGCGAACGACGGTGAGCAGCGTCGCCGGTCCGAGCGAGGGAGCCAGCCGTTCGCCGTCGTGGTTGCGCGGGAGAAAGCGCCACAACAACGCGAGTTCGTAGGCGAGGACGAGCCCGGAGAGCACGAGCCAGCGGCGGGCAAGCGTGGTCGCGAAGCGCGCGGTGAACAGATCGTAGGCAAGCGCCGTCGCGACGGCGGCGATGCTCGCGACGACGACCCAGCGCAGCCGGAGACGACGCAGCGTCGTTCCGGCGTAGACGTCGTTCACGCGTCGGCCTCCGTCTCCGGAACGCAGACCCACGCGTCCTCGCCCGGGATGATCGCGTAGTCGTGTTCCTCGAGGATCGCGCGGATGCCCACGGCCGCGCTCCCGGTTCGATCGCGCTCGTCCTCGTGAGTGGCGTGGGGCTCGACGTAGACGAACGGTCGGTGGGTCGCGAGGGTCTCGTGGGCGCCCTCGAGTACCTCGCGGCCGAACCCCTCGACGTCGATCTTCAGGTGGTCCGGCGGCGGTATCTCGCCGTCCGCGACGAGCCCATCGAGGGTCTCCACGGAAATTCCCTCGACGCCGACGACGCGGGCCTCCCAGCGCTCGGCGTTGTACCGGTTGAATGAGCTCAGTTCGTGGTAGTTCGAGCGGTAGAAGGGCAGCGTCGTCGGTTCGGCCCCGAGCCCGATCGGGAGGAGTTCGATCCGGTCGTCGAACCCGCTCGCCTCGACGTTCGCGCGGAGCCGATCGACCGTCCGCGGATCCGGTTCGATCGCGACGACGGACGCCTCGGGACGTTCGGCGGCGACCGACAGCGCGTAAACGCCGGTGTTTGCGCCGACGTCGACGACGCAGTCGTCGTCCCAGCAGCGATCGAGCAGCGCGTCGAGCAGCCAGTCGTTGCCGTGTCTGTCGTAGAGCTCGTAGCTGCGGAAGGACCCCTCACGGACGCGCTTTCGCGTGAGAATCCCTCGGTGGCGGTAGTTGCGGGTCGAGAGCCCGTAGTACGCGTCGTGAGGGAGGTGACGAGCCAGACGGAGAACGCGACGGGCCGCGCGGCTGGAGCCCCCGATCACCGCGCGCAGAAGCTCGTCTCGGCCCATCGATGTGTCAATCGACGGGTGGAACGGGCTTTGATGTTTCCCCTTCGTCCGTTCGGATCGCGAGAGTAACCGAAACCGGTTTCGCGCCCCCACAGCCGTGCACACATTCTTACGCGCTCGCTGCCTACCCCGAACCAGATCATGAGCTCGGAAGAACTCACCAAGAACCAGGAGCGCTTCGACCACAAGAACGAGGAACGCAGCGCCCTGCGCAGCGAGAAGGGCCTCACCGAGGAGGTCGTCCGACTCATCAGTGAGGACAAGGACGA